>JBNFNA010000022.1:0-3021 GCA_049941595.1 Bisgaard Taxon 46 | reverse complement strand
AAAGTGCGGTGGGTTTTGGGAAAGTTTTGAGAAATAAAACAAGCGACAGGTTCTCGTGAAATTGGTTACAAATACTGAAAAATCCAAGAGAACACCTCCGCTTGTTGTGGGGATTGAAAAAGAATTTAGCCACTCGTTATAGGGGCGTGGTATTAATTAGTGAAGTTAAAATATCAAGTAATTTATAGATATCATTTTCACATACTTGTCACATTTAAAAATATGAAATAATTATTCCCTGTGAGTTTTTAAAGAAATAATATATTATCCCCTATATTTATTAATACATCATTAAATATTACTTATTTTTACAGGCTTTATTTCAGCAATTCTAACAACATCAGAGCAAGAATATAAAACAACCCCTTTATCATTTATTAGGTTAAATTCAACCTTATCATCTAGAAACTTTAAATCCACATCACCTCTTAAATTATATAAATTATCAGCATACAGCTTAACTTCTAATAAATTAAAGAATTCAAGAACAACTTTAATGCTATTGAATACATTTTTCTCCCAAGCTATTGGAAATGAATTAGGTAACTCCAACAAATATATTGAAATATCTAGCTTATAATCATAACAACAAAAAGTATTTAAAATAACATTGTTTAATGTTAACTCTCCATTAAACATATGAATAATTTTTTCTTTACCTATTGCTTTCTCAAACCATTTCATATGCTCCCTCCTTTTTTAAAAATTATAATGTTCAGCCATCCCCGAAAAGCTTTCATTCCGTGAGGCATTTCCTGTACTAGATTCATATACCCTTGGATTAAAATGAGGTCCTTGATTACCAGGAGTTCCAGGAGGTCCATACTGATGGACTGCAGAATGTTCTTGGAATACAATTCTCTCTCCTGTACGAGTAATATAATGGTATTCTCTAGTATTAATTGGATTATGGTTAGCATCAAAAATTCGTCTTCCATTTCTATCTGTCATTGGAACTGACTTAACATCAATAGGCTGTTGAGACATTGGTATTCCCACATCTCGTTTAGTCGATCTTAATGCTTCTCTTCTGGAGCGAAAATTTTTATTACACCCCGCCAACCCAAACGGATCAATCCAGCCCGTTGGGTCAAACACATAACCATAAGGGTTAAACCCACCCAGCAACCCTATCGGGTCATGGCTAAGATATTGCCCCGTCTCTGGGCTGTAATAGCGGAAGCGGTTGTAATGCAGCTCACTTGCTTCATCATAATACTGCCCCGCAAAACGGTGATGACAACCTAAAGCCTGACTGTCATTCGCCGCCGGGTGACGATGCCCATCAATCGTCGCCTCGCCCCACAAGCTCAATTTTTGGCGATAATCAATATACCCCGTTTCACTCATCAACTCCGTGATTGCCCCCACTTGGTCAGTGACTGAGCCCGTTGGGGAGTGGCTGATGATTTATTGTACTAACTTAAAGGACTAGCGTACAGTTTTAAGGTTGGCTTGGCTTGCGTTTAGTAGGAAAAGTGCGGTGGGTTTTGGAGAGGTTTTGAAAAATAGAAACAAGCAGTCAACACTCATCAAACTTTTACGGCGTGTAAAAGTGAAGGAGAAAGTGACCGCTTTCTGTGAAGAAAAAGAGTAAGCCACTCGTTATAAACGAGCGGCATCGGGGGAAAGTGACCGCTTTCTGTGAAGAAAAAGAGTAAGCCACTCGTTATAAACGAGCGGCATCGGGGGGATATTGCCCCGTCTTTGGGCTGTAATAACGGAAACGGTTATAATGCAGCTCACTTTCTTCATCATAATACTGCCCCGCAAAACGGTGATGACAACCTAAAGCCTGACTGTCATTCGCCGCCGGGTGACGATGCCTATCAATCGTCGCCTCGCCCCACAAGCTGAGTTGATTATTCGCATTCCAGCGGAAGTAGGTGGTCTGCTTGCGAAAACCGTCTCGGATTTCGGTTTTTTCGGTTAATCTGCTAGCGTTGTCGTAGCGGTAATGGTTGTCGTTAAGGTGATTGAGTTGATGCCCTTGTTGGTAAATGACTACAAGGGGTCACTTTATTCTAAAAAAGTGCAAAATTTAGAGAAAGTGACCGCTTTCTGTGAAGAAAAAGAGTGAGCCACTTGTTATAAACGAGCGGCATCGGGGGACTTATGCTATTAAGGAAAAATATATTTACATTTTTAGACTTCCATCAAAGTTTGTATCAAATCCGTCAGCATATTTATCTATATTAAATCCAGTTTTAGCCTGAATTTCTTTAATCCAAAAAACAAAATTAAAGAAAATATCTACATTTTCAGATGTAACCTCAAATATCCCATTGTCTTGATGTGAAGTTTGTAATAACTCTAATATAGAAATAAATTTATTCATATTAAGCTTTATGTCATTTATATTCGCTTTTTGAAGCTCATTAATAAAAAAAATTTCATCATCTATATTAATAATAGTAGGTAAATTTATTAATTTCTTATATAAAAAATCTATTAGCATATGTTCCTCTATTTAGAATGGTGAATTTATAAGTGGAATATGTGCACCATTAGGATCAGAACTAAAAGTTCCCCAAGTTCCATCGGTGCGTAAATTACCTTCAGGACCTTTAATACTAACTGTAGGTCCTATCGCTGCATTTGAGCCTGGATATTGAATTTGTGAGACAGGGTTGGCTCCATGCCCATGAACACTATATTGCCCTGTTTGATATTTAAATCCTCCAGTTGGGAATTTTTGTGGGTTAGGATGCCAAGAATTTGGTAGTCCATTTACTCTAGCCCAATCTTGGAGTTCGTTATAATCAATCTTAGTATTTTTTAATAGTTGATCTGGCATACTACGAGATAACCTTGCAGCATCTTCGGCAGAATATCCAATTTTTCTTAAATCCTTATAGCGCCCATAACGTACGGAGCAAACGGCCAACCCAAACGGGTCCACCCAGCCCGTTGGGTCAAACACATAACCATAAGGGTTAAACCCACCCAGCAACCCTATCGGGTCATGGCTAAGATATTGCCCCGTCTCCGGGCTGTAATAGCGGAAGCGGTTATAATGCA
>JBNFNA010000021.1:0-4924 GCA_049941595.1 Bisgaard Taxon 46 | reverse complement strand
CGGAAGCGGTTATAATGCAGCTCACTTTCTTCATCATAATACTGACCCGCAAAACGGTGATGACAACCTAAAGCCTGACTGTCATTCGCCGCCGGGTGACGATGCCCATCAATCGTCGCCTCGCCCCACAAGCTCAGTTTTTGGCGATAATCAATATACCCCGTTTCACTCATGAGTTCAGTAATTGTACCCACTTGGTCAGTCACTGTATAGTGTAATTGCCCTTTTTCATAACGCGCCGTTGGGCTCACTTCATCTTCTTGATACAGCCAGTAAATCGCCGCTTGCCACTCAACCCGCTCCGTTGCTGTGGATTGAGCTAATGCCAGATTGCCCTGCACCCGCCTTTCCATTGGGGCTTCAGCCACCAGTTGGTCTCGGTGGTAAAGATAACGGTAACCCTGTTGTGTGCCCTGTTGTGTGCTATGTTGCTCAGGGTAGGCCGCTTGCCTATCAGTTGGTGTTTGTGCACCTTGACCTTGTGCAATATGAGCCTGTTCTTGTGCTTCCCACAGTTTATGAATTTGAGACCAGTAATCTCGATGATTAGCTCGCACGGGGAGATGAATCGGTGATAACCCCGTCGGCTGTTCCCTCTGGATTCGGTATTTGCTCACACGACGTCCCAAACTGTCATACTCATAACGCCAAATCCCTTTATAAGGGCTCATTAACTCAACCAACTGATGTAAGCTATTCCATTTGTAATAGGTCGTCACTGGGCGAAAACCCTTCTTGGTTTCCACTTTGCGAGACAATCTGCCTAAACTGTCATAATGGTAAGTCTTGTTGCCAAAGCGAGTAATTCGCCCCTGACGTTGTTTAATATGATACCGACTGTCATTGGCAGCAGGAGGCAGATACTCCCCATACGCATTGGTCTCTTGTTTGCTTTTCTCAATCAAGTTCAGTTGGCTGTCGTAGCGATAATGTTCACTATCTCGCACATCATTAAACACCGCCGTAATCTGTCCATTCTTATTACTGTGGTAGGTTGTATTTCCCCAGTGATTATCTTGAATACGGGTTAAGTTAAATGCCTTGTCATATTGCCATTGGCGACTCAGTTGTGTACCCACTAACCCAGGCTGATTAACTTGAGCGAAGTCCGTATTAGGATGGAGAGAGGATAATGAGGTATGTTCATCAAGCGACGGGGCGGTGAGCACCTGTTGAAAACCGCCACCTTGTGCTTGTAATAAACCAGACGGGCTAAATTGCTCCGCTAAAATAAACCCTTGTGCACTTTGCCGACACACTTGTCTGCCCAGTTTGTCATAACGAAATTGTAAGGGCTGGTGACCGTTAATCTGAAAGTCCGTCAACTCACCATAGCGGTTATAGGTTTGATGCACCGCCAATGTATCAGCTTTGTCTTCTACCGCATTCCAATAAGGCAAGCTTAAGGTGGTCTGTCTGCCATAACGGTCAAGGGTGGTTTCCACTCGCTCACCAGCTTGAATTTCAGCAATCAGACGATGCTGGGCATCATATTCAAATTCGGTGCAATGTTCCGCATAAAACGGGTGATATTGGGTATTGGTGGACAACACTAACTGACGACTTTGCTTATCATACTCATAGCGGATTTGGTGAGCCAGTTGGTAATGACTTTGGCTATCTGCTAAACCCGCGACCACTTTATCCGTCCTGTCAACGTTCGACTCCCTCGGGGATTGTCCCACTGCGTTGCGTGAGACTTGCGGTTGCCACACTTGACGACAGGTCAGTTGGTCTGCCTGATTATAATGAAAGGTCACCACACTACCATCGGCATGTGTGGTGCGAATTAAACGCCCAGCAATATCATAGTGATAACCCCGACTGCGTCCAGTAAAATCCGTCTCTTTAATTAACTGCCCTGCTGGGTCATAAACATAACAATAACGGTCACCTTGGGCATTTTTCACTTCCGTTAAACGGGTCAGTTTGTCATAGTGAAATTCCAACGTTTCGCCATTCGGTAAGGTTTGACGTTGCAGTAAATCAAACGCCCCATAATCATAACGCGTTACCTCGCCATTCCCATTCACACTTTCCGTTAATAAACGTTCGCTGTTATAACGAAAATGTAACTCACTGCCCTCCGGTGTCCGTATCTTCGTAACACTCCCCGCAGGATTCGCATGGGCTTGACTGTGTTCATAATGATATTGGCTTTTATCTGGCAATATCATTTGGGTGACCCGACCAAATGGGTCTCGTTGAAGCTGGGTCTTATCCCCTTTGACATTACGATAAGCACATAATTGCTGGCTGTCTTTATCGTATTCATAAAGTTGGTACGTCTCATCAGGAAACTGTCTACGAATCAACCGCCCTTTTTCATCATAACGATAACGCCATACTAACCCCTGTGGTGACGTCACTTGTTTTAAAGCACAACGTTCATCATACTCATAATGCCAACGCTCACCCTCTGGATTGGTTACCGACTGCAATACCCCTAACGCTCCGTATTCATAGCAAAAACGCTCACCATCAAAGAAACGCACTTCTTCCAATTCACCATAAGCTGTATAGCGATACACCGTCTCTCGACCCAAGGCATCTCTCTCCACCACTTTTTGGTCATAATCCCAACCTGTTTCCGTTATCCGACCCAAGGCATCTTCTACTTTTATCACTAAATAATCCTTGTTGTACCAATAACGGCTTTTCCCCCCTTCCGCATCAATATAAGTAGTACAACGCGCCGCATCATCATAAATAAAATTATCGGCATAATGCCCTTCCGATGTCCGCGTAGCCAGTACTCGCCCTTGTTTATCGTAAGTAATATAGGCTCGTGTCGATAACGTATCTCCCCATGCCGTCATGTAACCTGACCCATCATAACGATGGAACAGATGACCAAATTGAAAACTGTTACAATCTATCAGGTAGACAATGTCCTGATAAGCACAGGTCACTAAGCGTTTTTGTGTCTGTCCACTAACATAATCAATATACTGAATCCGCCAATTTTCACTGGCTACCCTTAATACATACCCATCACTGTGGCTCACCTCTCGCAACCCTTGGCTATCATAATGAAAGGCAATTTGATTGCTAAATCGGTCACGTATCGCCGCTAAATAACGCACATGTGCTTGCCCTTCAGGCAAGCTGGAAAAGTAAAAGGTTTGACGTGTGCGGCGATTAAACAGATAAAGCGTCTCCACATCATGACCAAATAAAATGCATTCCTTAAGGTATTGATTCTGGGCATATACGCCACCCTCAGCAGACAACGGGTAGTGATAGGCATACCCTTTTTCATTCCAATAAATCAACTCCCCTTTGGACTTATCAACCTCAATCCGTTGTGACCAACTGTCTGACCATTTTTGTCCAAAATAACCTTCACTCTCTCGAGTCGAATAGTAATAACGCTCAAGCTGTAACGGCAATACCCCCTCAAATGACAAAACTGACCAACATTGTGAAAAATCACCTGAAGCAATATCGACCGGTTCACCAACGGTACGTCTTGCTTGAGCAACACCTTTTGCATCCTTAGCTAAACCAAATAAAGTCATACCTAATTGTGTATAAGTAGTTAACTCTCGCAGCCAAAGTGGCACACTACTCTCAATAGGTAAACGGTAGGTTGTGCTCGTTTCTTCTGTTTCTTGTATCGTGGCACATCCCCCTACCACATTGCCATCACAAGTGGTTTGGTGACCTAAACGTGCAATCGGCCAACCATTAGCAAACACTGTTTTGGCTCCCTCCGCAATACGATGCTCACCAGAATGCTCCTCACATGCTATCCGATCTCGGACTCTCGCCACAGGCTTACCTTCAAAAAAGACATTCGGTGAACCTTCTATCACCGTGCCTTTTTTCTCGCCGTATTTTGATAACGCACTCCCAACACCTGTACAAATCCCTGCAACCGCCCCAGCGACCAAGGCTGTCACTATCACTCCTGCACCTAAGGTGACCACGCAAAATGCAGCCGCTGCTGCCCCAAGTACAATCCCACCTAAAATCCCCCAGAATGCCGCACTTTTATTTTGGTGATAGACATCATCCCCTAAGCAAATGGGGTTATTGCCACTGGTCGGAACCGGTGCCTGACCGAAAATATGTTGCATAACAAGATCTGTCGCTTTTTCTGCCACAGTCGATGCAATGGCAAAGGAAGCAGCGCCTGCTATTGTCGCAGCGGCAAAACTGCCTAAGGCAGTCAGAGCACCACTGACCAATGCCCCTGTTGAAACACAACACATTCCCCCCGCAGCACTTGCTGCACCTAAGGCACCTTGAGCTGCTGCCAAGGCCGCACTTGTACCCGTTAAGGTATAATTTAGTCCATCACTTTGTGCAAAGGCCAATAATTTTTCTCGTGTTGACCTCCCATCATCTGCTGGCACGGCAGGATTATCCGGCATCATTTCTTGCATGCGTGTATTGACTTGCCCTCGGATAACTTCATTCGTCCCTGTGTAATAGGCTCCGGCATAGATACTTTGCATCATACTCATCACTGACCACCTTTTATGGCTTATTGACGTGCTTTAAAGCTTTTCACAAGATTCAATAAATAACTGCGCTGCCCTTCCGTGAGTGGATTTAAGGCCGATGTGGTAATAATGATAGGATGAACAGGTAAGTTTAAGATTGCGGACATCTGATACATTGTCCCCTGAGGAGAAGACCAAGTGAATTCGGATAAAATCCCTAAAAGATTATCAACTTCAATCTCACTTCGTTTTTCTTCGTGATAATCTTGCAGTTGTTGACTCACTAAAGTCAGTTGACGTTGTGTATATTCTGAAAAACTCATCCCCACAGGAATCGCTTCTCTTGAAATGGAAATGCTGAGATTAGAAGGATGGGATAACAAAATTAAACTTCTATCTTGCCACTCCTCACCAATATCTAAACTACCTTCATTAAAATAAAACATAAACTATCCTCTATTCTTCTATATCAA
>JBNFNA010000020.1:0-1267 GCA_049941595.1 Bisgaard Taxon 46 | reverse complement strand
TGTCTAAAGAAAAATTTGAACGTACAAAACCGCACGTAAACGTGGGTACAATCGGCCACGTTGACCATGGTAAAACAACTTTAACAGCAGCAATTACAACTGTATTAGCAAAACACTACGGTGGTGCTGCTCGTGCATTCGACCAAATCGATAACGCGCCAGAAGAAAAAGCGCGTGGTATCACCATCAACACTTCACACGTTGAGTACGATACAGAGACTCGTCACTACGCACACGTTGACTGTCCAGGACACGCGGACTATGTGAAAAACATGATCACTGGTGCAGCACAAATGGACGGCGCTATCTTAGTAGTAGCGGCAACTGATGGTCCTATGCCACAAACTCGTGAGCACATCCTTTTAGGTCGCCAAGTAGGTGTACCTTACATCATCGTATTCTTAAACAAATGCGATATGGTGGATGACGAAGAGTTATTAGAATTAGTAGAAATGGAAGTGCGTGAACTTCTTTCTCAATATGATTTCCCAGGTGATGATACACCAATCGTACGTGGTTCAGCGTTACAAGCGTTAAACGGCGTGCCAGAGTGGGAAGAGAAAATTCTTGAATTAGCGAACCACTTAGACACTTACATTCCAGAGCCAGAGCGTGCAGTAGACCAACCGTTCCTTCTTCCAATTGAAGACGTGTTCTCAATTTCTGGTCGTGGTACAGTAGTAACAGGTCGTGTTGAGCGTGGTATCATCCGTACTGGTGAAGAGGTTGAAATTGTGGGTATTAAAGAAACCACAAAAACCACAGTAACGGGTGTTGAGATGTTCCGTAAATTATTAGACGAAGGTCGTGCGGGTGAGAACGTTGGTGCGTTATTACGTGGTACAAAACGTGAAGAAATCGAACGTGGTCAAGTATTAGCGAAACCAGGTTCAATCACACCACACACAGACTTCGAATCAGAAGTTTACGTATTATCAAAAGAAGAAGGTGGACGTCATACTCCATTCTTCAAAGGTTACCGTCCACAGTTCTACTTCCGTACAACTGACGTAACAGGTACAATCGAATTACCAGAAGGCGTAGAGATGGTAATGCCAGGTGATAACATCAAGATGACTGTAAGCTTGATTCACCCAATCGCGATGGACCAAGGTTTACGCTTTGCGATTCGTGAAGGTGGTCGTACAGTAGGTGCGGGTGTTGTTGCTAAAATTATCAAATACTTTAGCCTAACTTGCTGAAACGAGGCGTATCGAAAGGTACGCCTTTTTTATATCTGTCAATTTAGTTAGTAATCATCTTTCAT
>JBNFNA010000018.1:0-8231 GCA_049941595.1 Bisgaard Taxon 46 | reverse complement strand
TGCATTACAACCGCTTCCGTTATTACAGCCCAGAGACAGGGCAATATCTCAGCCATGACCCGATAGGGTTGCTGGGTGGGTTTAACCCTTATGGTTATGTGTTTGACCCAACGGGGTGGGTGGATCCGTTGGGGTTAGCTGTTTGTCCAATTAAGAAGTTAGAAGAGAGAGGTTTTAAAGGGGTTAAAAAAACGGCTGATGGCGGATTAGATTACTCTGAAAGTAATGCACTATACAGTAATCCTAAGAAACCAGATGCTCAACCTATTCAAGTTATTGAGTATACTGGTGATTATCATAGTGATTTTGAAACAGCCAGTATGCAAGCATTAGGTCAAAAAACAACACCTAAAGGTTATGTATGGCATCATGTTGATTATGATCCAGCTACAAATACAGGAACTATGCAGTTGGTTAAACAACAGGCGCATAGTGGAATTCCTCATCGTGGAGGTGTTGCTGCCTATAAAGCCGCACATCCAGATGAGGTAGTATATGTTTTTAAAACATGGGGAGGAAGTTAGATATGTTAACACTAAAAGAAGTAGGTAAGTGTCTTACCGAAGAAGAATTTGGCGAACTAGAAAAGAGAATTAATAAGAAGCTGCCAATATCAATGAGAAATTTTTACTTAAAATATAATGGTGGACAGCCTGATTTAAATTATGTTCATGATAAAAAACATCTTTTCCCATTTAATTCTTTTTACTCCTTAGATGAAATATTTGATACTTTAAAATGGTTTGATGATGATTCATTTCCGCCCACTTTTAAACAAGGTGACTTACTTCCACTTGCTTACGATCCAGGTTCAGGGAACTATGCGATATCATTAAAAGACGAAGATTTCGGAAAAGTCTATTTTTATGTATTAGAAGAAGAGGCTAAAATATATGGTGTATGGGACTCTTTCGATGAATTTATTAGTAGCTTTGTGAATGGATAAATATACTCTTTACTTTCAGACTAAATATATTTAGAGCAAGAAATGAGATAGTATTTTCCCATTGATACCACTCCTCCTTGACGAGTGGTAATCTCAACAACAAGCGGTGGCGTTCTTTTCGATTTTTCAGCATTTTCGACAGCTTTCACGAAGGGCTATCGCTTGTTTATTCCTGAAAACTTTCCCAAAACCCACCGCACTTTTCCTACTAAACGCAACCCAAGCTAACCTTAAAACTGTACGCTAGTCCTTTAAGTTAGTACAATAAATCATCAGCCACTCCCCAACGGGCTCAGTCACTGACCAAGTGGGGGCAATCACGGAGTTGATGAGTGAAACGGGGTATATTGATTATCGCCAAAAACTGAGTTTGTGGGGCGAGGCGACGATTGATGGGCATCGCCACTCGGCGGCGAATGACAGTCAGGCTTTAGGTTGTCATCACCGTTTTGCGGGGCAGTATTATGATGAAGAAAGTGAGCTGCATTACAACCGCTTCCGTTATTACAGCCCAGAGACAGGGCAATATCTCAGCCATGACCCGATAGGGTTGCAGGGTGGGTTTAACCCTTATGGTTATGTGTTTGACCCAACGGGGTGGATTGATCCGTTTGGGTTGCAGTCATGTAAAGTCCCGAATACAGATGAAAAGAAAGTTCCTAATCCAAATGGAAAGAAAGGAGGGGAAAAGCATCAGGCTAAGGTGCAAGAAATAAAAGATGATATTGTTTCTAGAGGGATGACAGCGGAAAGCGAATATCGATATGTTACCCCAGATGGCCATAAATCAAGTCGTTATGCTGATGTTGTTGCACTAGACTCATCAGGTAATGTCGTTGAAGTGCACCAAGTTGGTCGTAGTTTGAAAAAACCTTCACAAACATTGCAAACAGAATATGGAGATATTGTACCCGTATCTAGAGAACGTAAAGCAATTACAGATATTAAAGGTTCTCCTGCTTATAATGGAGAGGATGTTATTTATCATGCATATGATAGGTAGGTCAAAATAATGAGTAAACAGATTGATTATTATATGGATTTTGAAACAGAAAAAGCTTTTTTAGCTTATGTAAAAGAATTGGGTGGGCAATTTATTTTTCACCGTAATTTTACCAATTATTTTAATGCCGAACCTGAATATTTTAGAACAGAGCAGGGCTTTTTGTATGGTTATATTTATAAACCTGAATTTGGCGACATAAAAATAAAAAAACTTATTGCTATGGCATCAGGACAAGAATTTGAACATGTTGATGTATTATATTCCCCATTAATCGAATTTAGGAATTCAATTTTGAGGTTAAGCGAAGGAAGAATTTCCCCAGGACGTCTTTATATGCAAATGAAATATTGGGAAGAAGGCAAAGAAGTACGTAAACCCAAAGAGGTTGATGATTTTTATAAAAAGTTAGTGAAATGGATAAAAAAACACTTACCCTATCAAACAGTTGAAGTGTATGGCATTACTCGAAAAGAATATATCTCAGATACTCTTTTACAACTCGTTAAGGCAGGGAAGATCAATAAGTTTTTTTAATATCAGCGTTATCTTCCAAATCTCCTATTATAAAGATGGTATTATCCAACATAAAACTTTTCTAACATTTCTCACCATTATGGGAGAGTGGAATTATCGTTATGAGTATATATATCCGAGAGCATATGGTGGTAATAGAGATTACTCAAATTGACAAATTTTAACTCGAGCTCAGAATAGGGCTAAATCTGATAGTATAATACCTTAAGAATTTTAATAATAAGAGAATGATATGCAATATTTAGAAGAACTGAATTCAGGACGTTCACCATTAATTAAAAAAGCGGCAAAGCAAATCCTAAAAGGACGCTTAAAAGGCTATGGTTCTTATTTACATGAGGCATTAGCTAGCGAAATAGAAAAACCGAAGGCGTGGGAAACACAGATGTATTTAATTCATGCTATAGCAGTGACAGAGTGTGTAGAGGAAATTGATTATTTAAAAGCACTCCTCAATCGAGATCATCCTGCTACGGTAATTTATTTTGCTCTTACGTTAGCGATTGTGTATTTAGAAAATGCGGAATCAGAAAATTTATCTTTTGTTTATGATGCCTTAGCATCAAATAATACTTTGAAAGCTGCAGGTGCTTGTGCAGCGTTGTATGCAAGGAAAATGATTTTGAAGGATGAGGATTTCAAAAAAGTGATGAATTATGTTTCTCAAGCTCATTATTTAAAGAATATGACTCAGGTCATTAGTCCATTTATTTATATATTGGCATCCTCATATTTATATTCAGAACAGAATCGTCATGAGATAGTATTCTTTGCTAAGCAATATGAAGATCGTCAACTTATTCATGATATTTTAAATGATATAAGCAAAAATAAAGATGGCAAGAGAATCGGCCCTTTTTGATGGAGTAAATAATGAGTAAGTTTAATTTAAATTCAGTTGTTTTAACAAGTCGTGATGTTATTTTTGAACATATGCCTATTTTAGTTGTTTTTCGAGATAATGATGATAGCGGCATCGAATGGCAATTTTTTCATTCAGCTGATGAAGATTGTGTAGAAGAAAAATTAACACTAGTCTCATTACAACAGATAATAGATCTAGATAACACCGTAACAAAATTACAAAATCTTCCTTTAGGCTATGTTGCCCAAAGAAATTCAATTAATGATGAGTGGGCGTATTTCCCACAATAGTTTATTCCTTATCTCGGATAAATTTTAGTCTAGTACTCATCATGAGTACTTGTTTTGTTCTTTTAGTGGCTGAAGTGGATTAACACTAAATTCCACATCATTTTCGCTACTTTTTGAGTTGCATTTTAAGTGAACCAAAGTTAAACCGAAATTCACATTCCTTCAAGAATAAAGGAAAGTTTTTTCAGTTTACTCCATTATATACAAGGTCTACCTAAAGATGTTCATAGAAAAATAGTAACTCCAGTTTGGCAAGCTTTTCGTAGAGCAAACCTTAATGCAACTAGAAGTGAGATAATAAAATTGGCAATGAGGATGGATCAAAAAATAGTGCAATATATTAATGTAGTAAATTAAATGGACAAAAATAAATTTCTTTCTAAAATCAATGAGATTTCATTGAAATCAGAATATATAAAAACCTATCATTCAGATGTAGTAAATGTTATGAAGGGCATTGGTAGAATAACAGGAGAAACCGATAAACAACATATTGAGTTTCTAAAGTTAACAAATGGGATGTCTATTTTAGATTATTGTTTCTGGGGTATAAAAAACTCTAGGTTATATCCAAAGAATATATATGATAAAATGCTTTATTTATGGAGTAAGCATAATCTTACATCTCTATATTTTTGGTGTGTGGCAGGAAATAGTGAAGGGGAATATTTTGGATATATTCCAATAAAAGATGATAAGGGAAATCACTTTATTGCATATTTTAATGAAAGTCATCCTGAACAGTTAATAATACTATCATCATCTTTTGAAAAATTTCTTGAGAGTTTTTTTAGCGTTATATCTACATCTTTGAATAAGGATTGTGATTTATTAAATATCGATTATAGAAAGCTACTCTGTAATGAAAATTATCATGATCCCTATTTAATAGATTACTTGAATAAGAACCCAAGAGAGATTGATTTATTACATGTGCACAAAAAGAAGTGATTACGATAATGTTTTTTATCTAGTCTTTTGATATCCTAGTTTGTAACAGATAGCAAATTTTCCCCATTAATACCACTTTTCTACAACAAGTCGCTCAATCCTTTTTCAATTTCAATAACAAGCGGTGATGCTCCCTTTGATTTTTCAGCATGGATAAAAGCTGTTGTAAAAGAGAGCCATCGCTTGTTTTATTTCTCAAAACTTTTTCAAAACCCACCGCACTTTTTACCAATAAATTCATGCCTAACTGTACGTCAATTCATCAGTTAAGTACAATAAGTCATCAGTCAGTCTTGCTTAAAGTTTCAGCTACGCTCCGATAGGGCTGTTTCATCCATGAGGGCAAATATGTTCGGTTCAAAAAACCAAAGCAGCCAGAAATAAAAGATGAGAGTGTGGCAGAGTCTGTCCATAGACTGAGTCATGTTCTAGAGGGCGATGCGGTGATCAGTTTTCTGATAAAGGTGGCAAGATTAAATAAGGTGAAATGAATGAAACTCGAATATTATTTAGAAAAAATTAAGAATCCAATTATTGATAGAGAGAGTTTACTGAAGGTAAATGCGATAAAAAATATTGAAGATATTATGCCTTTATTTACTCAGGATTTTATTTATAAGGAATATCTTTATATCAATGGCTTATTAAGACAGCGTTATTTAGTTGAAAATCATGATGAGATGTTGCGAGACGTAGATATGGATAAAATATCTTTGTCAAAAGATACTCGGACAATCCATTTTTTAGGTGCTAACGGCCCAGTATTGGATTTTTCACTAGAAAAAATTCATATTATTGGGTCTAGGACAGTGAAAAACATTATTTTACCTAAGAATGGTTGTGTAAAAGCATTAGGAATTACTAACATGCGAGCTTTAGAAGTAATTGAAAATATTACTTTGCAGAAAGAAATGAGATATTTGCATTTTGATTACTCGCTTAATATCACCAATTTTGATTTTATTAAAGAGTTAAATAAGTTAGTGTATTTATCCTTTTCTAATAATAAAAAATTACCTGAAATTAATTTTATAGATAAAGAAAGTGAACTTTATTTTATAGATTTTTTTGAAACTAACGCTATTAAGTATTCATCAACTTTAGACATATTAAAACGACTTAAAAATTTAAAGTTCTTGTTTATTAGTGGAACGAAAAAGGAAAGATTGTATTTGAAGCAGGCGCTACCACATGTTTGTATGAGGGATGATATTTAGGTAACAATTTACTTCACCTTTATACTGAGAAAATCAGGGAAATATTCTTTTGTTTCACATTAATTTTGCTCATCTCTGAAGCGTGGTTTAAGGTCTTTCTAATATGACCAACAAGAGATCCCTTTCTATTGATTTTTACAGTTTACAAAAAATTTAGTGGGATCGAGAGCGGGTTCTATTCTTAAAAAGCGCCCCAAAATAGAGAGAATGCTCAAGAAAGGCGAAATCAATCTCTATCGGAATATGCTCTCCTAAAGAGGGATATGAAGAGAGGAATGTTCTATGGCTATGTTGAGTGAAAGTGGTGAAAGTGCGAATGTGAGAGAAATAATCCCATCAGATGACAGCGGTGCAGAATCTT
This sequence comes from Bisgaard Taxon 46, assembly GCA_049941595.1. Classification (GTDB taxonomy): domain Bacteria; phylum Pseudomonadota; class Gammaproteobacteria; order Enterobacterales; family Pasteurellaceae; genus Pasteurella. The sequence goes on along the minus strand of JBNFNA010000018.1, from coordinate 2,061 downwards.
TTATTTCCCATGCATGGTCTCAATATTCTAATGGACAAGCATAACATTTATAATCAATCCAATATTAAAGTAGGAGCGTGTTCTATGGTTGTTTCAGCGTTATTGGCAAATATTAAAGAAGATGAAATATTCGCAGGTTATATTAATGAAATCCCTAAAAAATATCAGAAAACTCAGATCCAGTTTTTAAGTGCACTAGATCGTTTAGCCTATTTACTGTATTTAAAAGGTAATGAAGATGACGCGGTATCCCTTTTAGAAAAACTTGTGCAAGTTGAATATGATGGGAATTATCATTATTGGGGGACGATTGAAAATACAATGGTATTATTAGCCTTTATTAAAAAAGATAAAAAAGAATATGTGCAAAATTTAAAGTCTAGAATTGACAATGCAATAAATTCAGGTGATGAAATGGTTAAAGCGGTAAAGCAAAAAGTACATAACCGTTTTTTGAAAGGCATACTGTTAGTGTCTCGCGAAGACAAAGTTAATAATTCAAAAAATGAGATCGATGAAATAGAAAATCGGATTATTTTATTAGGTGACCTGTTAAGGTTGTATATTTTTTTAGAGGCAGTAACGATGCCGCATAGTGATATTATAAAGAAAATTGAATTTAATCTTCATTATCTTCGTGATTTTTTCAAAAAGAATAGTATGGCACTTCTTTTTCCATTTAAGTAATATTTTTGTGTGTTTTAAAAAATTCACGTTTATAACAGGTAAATACCTTATTTTACTCTAAATAAAAAATTTAATGGAGTGAAACCATAATGAAAATGATAGAATTTATCAAGGGTTGTCAGGATATTAAATTATACGACCCTATACAAAATAATGCTCTTAACGTGTTAGAAAGTTTAAACTTCTCTAAAAGTCATTTGACGTTGTTATCTATTACGGATGGTCTAGCGTTTTTTGGTGGATACTTTCGATTATTTGGCGTGAATAAAGAAAGAAATATCAATTTATTTTCTTGGAATAGTGATACGTTATGGAAGGACACTTGGGGGGGAATATATTGATGGTTATTATTTCTTCGGCATGTCAGCAATTGGGGATTTATTTGCTTATGGAGATGATAATCGAGTTTATTATTTAGATGGTATCACGATGGATATTATTTCAGTTTATGATGATTTTGATGGTTTTTTTCAATCAGAATTTATTGCACGAGATAATGGAAATGTTGAATATTTATTCATCGAAGCAAGAAATAAATTTGGCGATTTAGATATAGATACCGGCCTAATATATATTCCTTCATTATTTTTATATAACGATCCTTCTGTTGATAATTTAATAAAAATGAGAACTGTTGATGTAATGACAATCAATGGTGATTTATGTAGACAACTGATGGAGAGTGAAGGGAATATAAAGAAATTAGAAGACTATATTGATTTCAAAGGGAGGAATCGGATAAAGGTTATTTTTGAATATGATTAAGCTTATAAATATTTTCTAATGACTTACTTTTACTTCCATTAATACCACTCCCCTACAACGAGTGGCTAAATCCTTTTTCAATCCCCACAACAAGCGGAGGTGTCCTCTTGGATTTTTCAGTATTTGCAACAGGTTTCACGAGAGCCTGTCGCTTGTTTTATTTCTCAAAACTTTTTCAAAACCCACCGCACTTTTTGCCAATAAATTCATCCTAAAGCTGTACGCTAATTTAGCAATTTAATTTTGAGGTTAAGCGAAAATTTGCCAAAGAGGTAATGCCATTTCCGTAATTGACGACTTTTATAAAAAGTTAGTGAAATGGATAACAAAGGCATTGACCTTATCAAGGAATTGAGTTGAATGGTATGGCTTGAAAAGAATATATCTCGGCTACTCTTTTACCACTCGTTAAAGCAGGTAAGCTCAATAGTTTTTTTTATATTACAGTTATTTTTCACATTTCCCCTATTATAAATATGGCTTTATTCGGCATAAAACTTTTTTAAAATTTACCGCACTTTATTTTTATATAAATAATATCGCTGTACGTTTATTATTCAAGAAAGTATAATAAATATACAGGATAAATGTTGATATAGAAGAATAGAG
>JBNFNA010000017.1:0-4519 GCA_049941595.1 Bisgaard Taxon 46 | reverse complement strand
TGCATTATAACCGCTTCCGTTATTACAGCCCAGAGACAGGGCAATATCTTAGCCATGACCCAATAGGGTTGCTGGGTGGGTTTAACCCTTATGGTTATGTGTTTGACCCAACGGGTTGGATTGATCCGTTGGGGTTAGCAGCTTGTCATGATAGTGGAGAGTTGGGGCGCCAAAAATCTATGCGTGATTTAGACAAAAATGATTTTGAGATTGTTGGTGAAGAAGTGACTATGCGTGTTAATGGAAGTCGGATTAGAGCAGATTTTGTTGCAAGAGATAGTGATGGACGTTTACATGTTTTTGAATCTAAACACGGTAATAGTAGATTGACACCAAATCAATCAAGTAGTGGTGTGTACGATATTGGAAATCCGTCAAATAATAATGGTGTCATAGATACATCAAAAGGTACGGTATCTAATTTCGAAATAGCCACGGGTAATCCGGATAAAATATCAGGTATATCTCCTGATGCGGAGAAAGGCAAAATTTATGAAGCTGTTTTCCATGTTTTAAAATATGAATAAGGGAAGGTTATGTCAAAAGAAACGAGGAAAGTATTTGAAGATAGTTTGCGTGATAAATTCAAAGCACGTTTTGCTAAGGATAAACATATCAAGGTCAAAAAGAATAAGATTACCATTGATCACTCAGCAGAGGGGCGTGGGGAATTATATCTCCAATATTCTGTGAGTGGTAAAGGTTATATTCTTCATGTATTTGTTGATTTACCTGAATTCACGAATTTTTTAGAAATGCATGAGGTGAGTTATAAAACAAGGAGCTCACCTATCGGACCAAAATCTTTTGCATATAGTTTATTAACCCTAAATAAATCAGATGAAAATAACTTTTCAGGTGATGATTATGGTACGGTGCGTTTGCCCGATGCTTTGGATGACGTGCCAGCGGTTGTGGATTATGTTTATGACAAGATAATGACTATTTATGTTGAGCGGATAATGGATATTTTATTATATAAAGAAAATGCGATTTATAATGTGATTAAACATCCAGTTAATTATTCTTATCCTTTCTTATTTATCGTTTTTGTTTTGCAAAAGAATAATCTTAAAAAAATTGACGGTGTAGATTTGTGGGCGCTAGCATCAGATAGCAATTTTGGAAATGTTGAGTTTAACCAAAACTTTTTAAAGCAGATAAGTTAAATAATATTTGTCATTGTAAAGTGAATTCTATAACTAAAAAATAAAAACTCTCTTTCGAGGGAAAAAGTGAGAGAGAGAGTTATCTATTAAATTAAGAGGAGGGAAATATTTATTGGCTCAAATAGTAAAATAACTCCCATTGATGCCACTTTTCTTTGACGAGTAGCGAAATCTCTTTTCCATCCCAACAACAAGCAGTCATAACCAATTTCATTTTGTACACTGTAAACGTTTGATTACTACTGACTGCTTGTTTTATTTCTCAAAACTTTTTCAAAACCCACCGCACTTTTTACCAATAAATTCATCTCTAAGCTGTACGTCAATTCGCCTGTCAAGTACAATAAATCATCAATCAGCATTAAGTAAACTTTCAGCCATGCCCCGACACTGTCGATGGGTAAGCCTTATGGTTATGAGTTTGAATCGAAGGGATGGAAAATGAATAAATACCAAAATGATTTAACTCATTGGTTTATTAATATCCTATATTAGGATGGCTAAAATGGGATTTGTAAACTTTAAAGATTGTTCCGTCTATTCTAGATGGACAGATTTAGAATTAAAAGAAATTAATAATTTTTTGTTTGCTAATAGAAATAATTGGAAGAATAAAAATATTGAGAATGCATTTTTATTGAAATTTAATAGACCATTGATTAATGAAAAGTTAGATCTAAGAGGTTTTTACTTTAATGTTGGTGTAAGTTTCCAGTGCTTGAAAAAGATAGATTTTTCTTATTGCAATACAACTAAAGCATTTAATTCTTGTCAGGAAAAAACCAATAAATTATATGACTTTAAATATGGACTGGGATTTGTTGATTGTATAATCGAGAATTGTAGTTTCCACTATTCTGAGCTTACTGGGTTTGTTAGAAGTAAAATATCCTCTTGTGAATTTGACCATGCAGTGATTGATGGCGGCGGTTTAGGCAGCGAAAATATATATCATTGTAGTTTCCGTCATGCAAAATTTAAAAAAATATTACTCTCTCGGATTACTTTTTTTAATTGCGATTTTTCTAATGCTCAATTTGATGGGCGTTGCGATGTTGAATATTGCAAATTTATAAATTGTAATTTTGCTGAAACAAAATTTGGTTCCACGCTTTTAAAACAGTATGCTGGGGTAGATAATTTTTTGAAATGTGAGTTTATTCATTCACCGTTATCATCAGAACAGAAAAATAAATTATCTGAAACAATTGTGATAACGGATTAATCTTTCGTTTTAGGTTGAATTTCAGCTCTTACATTCATAGACATTCATCTGCGACAAGTGGCTAAATTTCTTAAAATGAGTACAATAAATCATCAGTTTATATTACCTAAAGGTTCAGGCATGACCCAATAGGACAAGAAGCGCATAATGAAATTCCTCACTGTAATGCTGTTGTTACCTATAAAGCTAGGCATCTAGGTGAGGTAGTATATGCTTTTAACACATGGGGAGGAAGTTGGATATGTTAACACTAAGAGAAGTAGGTAAGTGTCTTACCGAAGAAGAATTTGGCGAACTAGAAAAGAGAATTAATAAGAAGTTACCAATATCAATGAGAAATTTTTACTTAAAATATAATGGTGGACAGCCCGATTTAAATTATGTTCATGATAAAAAACATCTTTTCCCATTTAATTCTTTTTACTCCTTAGATGAAATATTTGATACTTTAAAATGGTTTGATGATGATTCATTTCCGCCCACGTTTAAACAAGGTGACTTACTTCCATTTGCTTATGATCCGGGTTCAGGGAACTATGCGATATCATTAAAAGACGAAGATTTCGGAAAAGTCTATTTTTATGTATTAGAAGAAGAGGCTAAAATATATGGTGTATGGGACTCTTTCGATGAATTCATGAATAGCTTTGTGGATGGATAAATATGCGCCTTACTTTTAGTCTAAATATATTTAGAGCAGGAAATGAGATAGTATTTCCTTATTGATATTATTCCTCTGTGATGAGTCGCAATCTCAACAACAAGCGGTGGCGTTCTCTCCGATTTTTGATCATTTACAACGATTTCACGAGAGCCTATCGCTTGTTCTATTCCTGAAAACTTTCCCAAAAATCACCGCACTTTTGTCTATGACTTAATCACTCTTAAAATGATAAACTTAATGTATTATTTAACAATTCATGTAATGCCTCTTTTGGTTTTAGATAATGCGAGCTTGCGTGATGAAAGATAAGCTGATAAGTTCAATTATTATGCTAGGGAGAAACAATGAAATTAAAATATTTTGAATTGGATATGCCATATCAGAAGAATGAGGCTTCTGTGCAAGCCATAATGTCTGAAAGAAATATTTCATATAGTGAAGCTGTTAAGATTGATTATGAGCAGAATTGGAAAGCGAAAAGAATGCAATTCATTACAGAAACTAAAGGCGTATCTTCCCTTTTTGAAAGGCTCTTTCAGCCAATAACAACAAAAGATTGTTGGAAAATTTTGGTTGAGTGTGTTTCTGAAAATGCTCAAGAAAAATATACTGATCGTCTTGGTGTATATGTGGTTCAAGTAATTTTTAATTTTGATGAATACGAAATGTTATCTTTACCAGAGAAAAATCAGCGAATTTTAAGTGCGTTAGAAAAGGGAGTTAAATCAGTTTTCCTGCAAATCAATGAAAATACAGCCTCTGTTGATGATATCGTAAATAAAATAAAAGCAGATAATTACCATAATAGCTGGATTTGGAAATCAATTAAAAAAGGCAAGCGTAAGGCCAGCGTACAAATAATACATACATTAGCGAAGTCAGATATTTATTTTCTCATAGAAGAAAAAGAGCAACGCACGGAAAAATTGATATTGTCTTGTTCATCTAATGAGTGGGATTATGGCAAATATTTAGGGCAACTGGTGTTAGAAGAAAATCAAGTAAGTTTGATCGATAAAGCTGGTGTTGTTGTGAGTCAGGTCAGTGTTTAGTAATAACGAAGTTTTTAGATGATGTTATAGTTTAAAAATTCTTCTCAAACGTACCGCACTTTTATTTCGTAATCTATGTTGAATTGCAAAATCAATAGATTTCTTGGACAGCCTTATATTAAAAGAAGAAAAGGCTTTGCTATAGATGTGCTCAATAAGAGTGCCGCGGTTTTAATAGATACACCGAGAAACAGTGATTGGAGAACAGCACTATGACAAAAATATATGAATTAACTTCTAGTTATGGCGAGCTTTCCCCCCGATGCCGCTCGTTTATAACGAGTGGCTTACTCTTTTTCTTCACAGAAAGCGGTCACTTTCTCCTTTACTTTTACACGCCATAAAAGTTTGATGAGTGCTGACTGCTTGTTTCTATTTTTCAAAACCTCTCCAAAACCCACCGCACTTT
>JBNFNA010000016.1:0-1362 GCA_049941595.1 Bisgaard Taxon 46 | reverse complement strand
CTCTTGTTGCATTGATTGTAGATTTGGGCGAAGTTGGCGAGTGAATAAATTCATATAACCAATTTCTTCTAACACAACTGCATTGTGTACAGCATTGTCTGCATCAGTGCCCCACGCAAAAGGCCCGTGTGAGTGCACAAGCACTGCGGGCACATCTTTCGGGTCAATACCACGTTCGCGGAAAGTTTCCACAATCACTTTACCCGTTTCAAGCTCGTATTCCCCTTGAATTTCAGCAGGGGTCATTTTACGAGTACAAGGAATGGAACCGTAGAAGTAGTCAGCGTGTGTCGTGCCGGCTGCGATTAAATCTTCCCCGGCTTGAGCCCAAATAGTGGCGTGGCGAGAATGGGTATGCACAATCCCGCCTACTGTTGGGAATTGGCGATAAAGTTCTAAATGGGTTGCCGTATCAGAAGACGGTTTTTTTGTTCCCCATACACGATTACCGTCTAAATCCACAATCACAATATCATCAGCGGTCATCACATCATATTCCACACCAGAGGGTTTGATTGCGACAAGCCCACTTTCACGGTCAATGGCACTGACATTCCCCCAAGTAAAAGTCACTAAATTGTGTTTTGGTAATTCAAGGTTGGCTTTTAATACTTTCTCACGTAATGCTTTTAACATACAAATCCCCCTTCTTGCATTTTTTGTTCAATCCAACGACGTGCTTTAATAATCTCAGCGATTGGTTCTTCGGCTTTTTCAGTCCACATTTCAATTAAGAAAGCACCGCGGTAATTGAGTTCTGCCAATGTCTTGAAACATTGCACGAAATCTACACACCCCTCACCAAATGGTACATCGCGGAATTGTCCTTGACAGGTTTCAGTGACTTTGTAAGTGTCTTTTAAATGAATCGCAGAGATTTTATCAATGCCCAGTTTTAACTCTTCAACAACATTGTCATTCCAAGCAGATAAATTGCCTAAGTCGGGGTACAGGGTAAACCAAGGGGATTTGATAATATCGTCCCATTTTTTCCAACGGCTAATGGAGCTCATAAACTGGGTATCCATAATTTCTACTGCGATGGTCACTTGATTACTTGCTGCCAGTTCAACCGCCCATTCCAAACCCTGTTGGAAACGTTGAATAGTGCCTTCATCTTGTTCTTCGTAATACACATCGTAGCCTGCTAATTGAATGGTGCGGATACCTAAATCCACCGCTAACTGAATGGCTTTTTCCATAATCTCATAGGCTTTTTGACGAGTGGCTTCATCACGACTGCCAAATGGGAAGCGACGGTGACCGGATAAACACATTGATGGAATGGTCACGCCGGTATTTATCATTGCTTTGACCAGATTGATACGTTCTTTTTTCGTCCAATCTAAACGTGCCAAACGT
>JBNFNA010000015.1:0-58553 GCA_049941595.1 Bisgaard Taxon 46 | reverse complement strand
TTGTTGGCACACGGCTCACCTGCTCAACAATTTTATCACTTCTGGTTTTCAGTTGTGAGTCAGGAATAATCCCGCTATCTAATTGTTGCTTAGCTCTTGGTGCTACTTTAGGCTTCTCAGCTTTTTTCGGTGCTTTTGGTTTCGCTTTAGCTTGAGTTTTCACCTCGTCATACACAACTTCACCTGATGCTTTATGCGTATTTTTACCTTTAGCTTGATTGAATTGTAAATCTGCATAAACCGGTTCAGTTGTTGGCACACGGCTCACCTGCTCAACAATTTTATCACTTCTGGTTTTCAGTTCTGACTCAGAATAGAAACCATCAACCTGTGCTGATTTCGCTTTCTTATTCACTTTCGCATAAATTGCATTTGGATCTGCAACTGTTTCAGCTTGTGCTTTTGGCTTCGCTGGCGCTACTGGTTTTTTATCTGCTACTTTCGCTTGTTTTTCCTGTTTTGCTTTTTTCGCAACGGGCTCTACTACACGATTTTTCTGAATATAGTCTTGTAAATCCTGTGATTTAAACGGATTTTCAATCACTTGGTTACCAATCACAAAACGTGTTGAAGACATCGTTGGATCTTGCTCATACATTGCTCTTAAGTTTTTCGCTTCTGAGCTGTTGTAATGTTTATCTTTCGGATTGAACGCTTTCTTAATATTCTCAAGATTCACTTTCATATCCTTCGAAATTCCACGATCTTTCGTCACAATTTTATCTAATGGGAAATAGAACGCATCTTTATCCGCACTGCCGCCGAGATGTTCAATTTTTGGACCTTCGGCGTTATCTTTTCCTTTCGATCTAAATGGATTAGAGAATCCGTGTTTTTTGCTTGGCACATCTTGCTCATTCGCAACAACAGGTTTAGTCGCCGCTTTTGGTTTCTCTGCATCTGCTGGTAATTCATAGTTCACGACGTTGAAGAAACGTTTTCCGTCTTTCTTACCTGCGTAACCACTTTTCTCCCAGAATGCACCTTTCAACCAAGACTCAAATTGTTTGTGGCTTGGGAAAGTCATTTCACCAAAGTTAGGATCGAAGAATACCACTTTTTCACCTTGAACTGCTGCTGACACAGTGTGTGAACCACCCTCAAGGTTAATTGAGATTTTCTTCACGCCTGAGTTGTCGCTACCCGTATCTAAAATTGCTTTCGTTAATGCTGAAATATCTGTTTTTGATACAGTGCCAGCAACTTCGTCACGACGACTTGCATTACCCACTTTTTTCTCTTTCGGTACAACACCTTGTTCTTGCAACCAGCTATCAGTTAATTTGAACTGCTGTGTTGCACTACCGCTATTCATAAACTCAGTTTGTAGTTTCTTAATAGAATCGATAGTTTCTTGTTTTAAGTGACCTTTTTTACCGCCTTCATAAAGTGTATTCCAGAAGTCATCGCCTTGGTTACTGACTTTATTTGCGATCCAGTGTGCACAAGTAGACTCACAAACACCGTGTTGTGTTTCAACGTGTTTCACGATCTCTTTATAAACTTCACCTTTTGACTGTGCATATTTGAAGCTTACTTCACCGCCGTATTGTTCAACTGAAGAGCGAACATCATCAATTTTGTGTTTCACTTTCAACGGTTGGAACTGATCTTGAACTTGTTTTAACACACCGCGAGATTGCTCAACTAATTCTTTTTGTTGAACACGTTCACTCACTGGTTTGCTTACTTCAGCTTTAGCTTCTGCAGTAGGAACTGCTGCTTTTGGTTGTTCAGTTTCTACATTTGCTTTTCTAAAGGCAGCAGCACCAATAGCCTGCCCTAAAGTGCGGTTAGTTTCTACCGAGTTTTGTTCAGCTGGTTTTGCTACTGGTTTTTGAATAGCATCACCTTTTTTACCTAACTCGGTTAAGAACTCTTTCACCACTTCGCTACTTGTCGCTGACTTCGCCGTGGTATTCGTTTGTGGAATAATTTGTGTCTCAAATTCAGAATTAAACTTCGTAAACGGAGGATAACCTGCATCTAACAATAATTTATTCACAATTACCCGTGCCATACGACCATTACCTTCCGCAAATGGGTGGTAAGCAATTAAGCGTTGATACACTAAACCTGCTAATACGCTCGGCTCTACACCTTGGCTTCTCGCTTGGTTAATGAAATCCACCGTTTCGCTTAACTGGATTTTCGATGCTTCTGGGCTTGAGAACACCGCATTTTCTTTCGTTAACGTTTCTTTCTTGTAAAGCTGACGGTCTGCACCTTCATCTGGGCGTAAACCGTGGTTTAACTTCTCAATCATTTCAACTGTTAAGTCTTTACCTTGGCTGCTCTTCAAGAATTCTTCAATCGCTCCTTGTACTTCCTCTTTTAATTTCGGATTACGTTGGATGGTTTTTGACGTTTCCGCTAACGCTTCTGTGATGCTTTGTGTTTTCACATTCACATCTTCAATCACATCACCTTTCGGTAATTGTTTCACTAAGCCTTGAATTTCACTGAATTCTTCCACTGTCGGCTTGAACGTCACCGCATCATTGATACGTTTCTCAACCTTACGTGCACCTTCTGTCAGAATGTCATCAAACTCTGGTGAGTTACCCATTTGTTTGATTGTTGCTTCTGGAATGTATTTCTTCGCCGCTTCTCTCGCTTCTGCTAAGAATTCTGCGTTTTTCAATACATTCGTTTCAAATGCTTCGTTACGTTTACCTTCTAAATCTAAAAGATTTTTCAAGTTCACGCTATCTTCTAAACCGTCATAGTTTGGTTTCGCATTTGTCGTGTCTTCTTGTTTTGCAGCTTTTGCTGATTTAGAAGACTCGCTGCCAGTAAATAACTGCTTAATTTTGCCGAAGAACGATGTTTTTTCAGCACTGCTTGCAGTATCTTCACTTTTCACTTTTGATTTCGAATTAATACCCGCTGCATCTTTCAATTCTGGACGAATTGGTAATGCTGGAGGTACATCGTCATCTTCTACTTGCACTTTCACAATTGGATTTTTCGCTAAGGCTTCGTCTGCTTTGGCATTAGCTTTTGCACGTGCTTCTGGGCTTTTATTTACTGTTGCATAAATGTCTTCAACTTGTTTTGTTTTCGCTGAAACATCTGCACTTTCCTCAGAGACGCTATTTGAACGTGGACGAGGTGTATCCACGACATCATTTGCAGGGATCGTTGCATAATCACCTTCCGCAGACGTTGATGCACTACGTGGTCTCAATGTTGAAGCCACATCATTATTTTCAACTTCAACTGCTGCTTTCACACGTGGCTGTTCTGCTACTTCAGGCAATGGCTTTTTACCTAACTCAGTTAAGAACTCTTTCACCACTTCCGTACTTGTTGCGGATTTCGCCGTGCTGTTGGTTTGTGGAATGATTTGTGTTTCAAACTCTGGGCTAAACTTCGTAAACGGTGGATAACCTGCGTCTAATAAGAGTTTATTCACAATCACACGAGCCATACGACCATTTCCTTCCGCAAACGGATGGTAGGCGATCAAGCGTTGATACACTAAACCAGCTAACACACTTGGTTCAACACCTTGTTGTTTGGCTCGGTTAATAAAGTCAACGGTTTCCCCTAACTGGATTTTCGCAGCTTCTGGGCTTGAGAACACAGCATTTTCTTTGGTGAGGGTTTCTTTCTTATAAAGTAAACGATCTGCACCTTCATCTGGACGTAAACCGTGGTTTAACTTCTCAATCATTTCAACTGTTAAGTCTTTACCTTGGCTGCTCTTCAAGAATTCTTCAATAGCACCTTGTACTTCCTCTTTTAATTTTGGATTACGTTGAATCGTTTTCGAGGTTTCCGCTAAGGCTTCAGTAATGCTCAATGTTTTCACATTCACATCGTCAATCACGTCACCTTTTGGCAATTGTTTCACTAATCCTTGAATATCATTAAATTCTTCCACAGAAGGTTTAAAGCTCACCGCATCATTAATGCGTTTTTCAACTTTTCTTGCCCCTTCAGTCAGAATGTCATCAAACTCTGGCGAATTCCCCATTTGTTTAATGGTTGCTTCAGGAATGTATTTCTTCGCTGCTTCTCTCGCTTCCGCTAAGAATTCTGGATTTTTCAATACATTTGATTCAAAAGCCTCATTACGTTGACCTTCTAAATCTAGGAGATTTTTCAGGTTCAGGTTGTCTTCTAACCCATCATAATTTGGCTTCGTCGCCACTTGGGCTTGAGCTTCTTCTTGTGCTGGTTTTGTCGCTTTTGCTTTTTTCTCTTTATTTGAGCCGCCAGTGAAGAAGTCTTTCACTTTGCTCAAGAAAGATTTTTCAGCTTTTTCGCTTTTCGCCACCGCTTGGGTGTTATCTACCCCATCTTCGGCTTTCGCTTTTGGTGCAGAGGCATTTGCTGCTGAATTCTCTTCAGAAACAGACCGCACTTTTGGCTCAACATGGCTATCTGCATTATCTGTATTGCCTACACGTCTAAAGCCTGCACTGCCTGTATTGGCTGTTGCTGCATTATCTGCTGCTGGAATCGTCTCATAATCGGATTCCGCCGAGTTAGCTTTTGAGCGTGGTTGAAGGGTTTCTGCCACCTCAGCATCCTGTGCTTGACCTGCTTTTGGTGTTGGGTTGATTGTTGCATAATCTCCCTCACTATCACTGACTTGAACCTTCGCTTTGCTTTCTGGCGTGTCAGGTAATGGACGTTTTGCTTTGCTTTCTGGCGCATCAGGCAATGGACGTTTTGCTTTGCTGTTATCCGCAATTTCTGCATAGATATGATCAGCACTGTCCACTTCTGTTGCGACTTTTCCTTTGCTCTGACCTGGCAATTCAGGTAATGGATCATTCGCATTTCTTGCTTTACGCTCTTTTGGTTCAGCAATGGTCGCATAATCACTGTCAGCCACTTTGGCTTTTGGTGCATCTACCGTGGCATAAGTGCTGTCGATTGATTTCGCTTTTGGTTCCGCAATGGTTGCATAATCACTGTCAGCCACTTTGGCTTTTGGCGCCTCTACCGTGGCATAAGTGCTGTCGATTGATTTCGCTTTTGGTTCCACAATGGTTGCATAATCACTGTCAGCCACTTTGGCTTTTGGTGCCTCTACCGTGGCATAAGTGCTGTCGATTGATTTCGCTTTTGGTTCCGCAATGGTTGCGTAATCACTGTCAGCTACTTTGGCTTTTGGTGCCTCTACCGTGGCATAAGTGCTGTCCACAGACGGTGTTTTCGCTTGTGCATCTGGGGTTGCTGGTAACACACGTTTTGCTTTGCTGTCAGCAATTTCAGCATAAATGTTTTCGGATGTTTCCGTTGCCACTTTGGCTTTTGTTTGTCCAGGTAGCTCTGGCAATGGATCATTTGCACGTCTCGCACGAGGTTGCCCCGCTTCAGCATATTCAGTCGTCACTGCAGATTGATTACGTTTTACATCTGCATTTTTATCTCCGATGGTGCTGTAAGTTGGATCGCCAATCTCCGCATAAATGTGATCATCGGTTTTCGCTGCACGATTACGGGCAAGATCTGAACTGCTATCTCCCACTTTGTTATACACACCCGCTGGGATTTCTTCGTAATCATGGGATTTGGCTAGGTTATTTTCTGCCTCTGTGGCTTTGGCTCTTGTTGTTGCCCCATAAAGTGGGTTATCAACCAATTCCACATTGTCCGCATTTTTACGTGGTGTTTGTACAACGGCATCTGCACTTTCATAAATTGGGTTTTTCACTGATACAGAATCTGTATCATCTGCCACAGGGCGAGAACGGAATGAAGCACTTGGTGCATCATCACTACCCGCTTTTGGTGTAGTTAATCTATTTTTGGCTTTTTGACCCAATTCCACAATATCTGCTACTTCAAAGCTAAATTGCGTGCTGGCATAAGTGTCATCACGTGTTACATCTTTGGCCTTAGCCAAATCAGTATTCACCTGACCAGATACATTTGCTTTAGAGGTATCTACACCAGAAATGGTCGCATTTTGCGTTGCATTATAGTGTTTCTGATCAGAACGTCCGCCTCGTATATTAAAGGCTGTTGTACCACGTTCACTGATACCGACAGATAAACCGAATGACCCACCATCTTTATCATGTTGATCGTGAAGGGCTTTCGTCGTGACATTACCTTTAACTTTTAAGTCTTTGCTGTTATCTTTGCTGACAATATGACCACCTTCAAGATTCAAGTCATTAATTTGACCTGTCAACTTGTTGGCTTTGATTCCAGCTTGTTGATTCACAGTACGTGCGGTTTCTGTCTCATTTGTATAACCACCACCGATATTACCTGTTGGTGTTGCAATTGTTGCACTCGATAACGCAACCCCCGCAGAAACACTATAATCAAAGCCGTGCGTCGTTTTCTGCAATGTGTCTTGTTTTGACACAACATTCGTTTTCCCTTCCACCTTGAGATCTACATTATTCGCATCAATGTTAGAACTCACTAAGTTAAGATCACGACCTGCTTCAATCTTAATGTTCTGACCTTGTAATACACTGTTATTATGTGTTTTTTCATTTTCATAGGTGTAGCTTTCGCTGCCTTCCAGTGACGTACTTACCCCTGCAGTACATGCGCCAGTCATCATACTACAACCCGCATTTACACCATGTGCAAGTTTTTGTCTTGACGCGGTTTCTTGTGTTTCACGCGTTTTTTCACCAGCAAGAATATTCACGTCTTCTTTTGCTTTTAAAGTGAGATCAGTGTTTTCATCACTGCGTACATTTTTCAGCTCTACACTACCACCATGTGCAGAAAGGGTTACTTTACCACCAATCTTCGTGACAATATCACCAGTTTCTGTTGTACGTTTGGTTTCACGATTTCTTTCTACTGCCAATTTCGCTGAAGAACCCGCAAGATCACCCGTAATAATATTCAAGACATCACTTGCCTGTTGCAATGCTACTGTGCCATCTTGTTTGATACCATTTTGTGCATCTCGATATTCTTTTACTAAGTGGCTCACCATATCCGCAATCGCAGAGTGTGCTTCAATTTCTGGTCCAACTTTAAAGCTTGTGCGCTCAGACTCATGATCATATTGATCTTTTTGTTTGCTCGATTTAATTTCTTTCGCAGACAATTCAAAGCCTTTTGCATCTGGTGCTTTCTTCGCTTGTTCTTCGAAATATGCTTGTGATTTTTCTGACATTAGCTCAGCAATTTCGGCTTCAGATAATGCATTAAGTGCTGGTGCCTCATTTGCTTTATTTGCAGTAGAAGGCAGAGTTGCACCTTGTTGACTATTTGCCGTATTGTCTTTATGACTTGCCACTGTGTCATTTGTCGCTTTGCTTTGCACATCCGCTGGCAGTTTCGTATTAATGTCAACACCACCAATATCTGCATGACCAAGAACGTGTAATTTACCACTTTCAACTTGTAACTCACTGTTGGTGTGGGTTAGTAATGTTTCTTTTTCTTTAGTATGTGTGATAGAGATACCTGCATCCGCACCGACACCCGTATGATTTGTTGGAACACCAACAGAGGCTTTTCCACCGTCTTTACTATTGTAGTCATAACGGACAGATGTACCACCACCACTTGCATGTGCTGAAGCTACGAGTTGTGAAGAGTAATCTTCTTGTTCTGAGTGTTTAATATTTTTACCCGCTTCAGTATTGTAATTTCCTTTCACAATACCACTAATGCGTTTCGCTTCTAAATCACTTCCCACTTGATTCACATCTTTTTCTACAGCGAGATGAAGCTGATCAATTGAAAGTTTTGATCCCACAGAGGTTGCTTCGCTCTTATGCTCTGAATGGCTTGAGGCAGAAGACATACTTAAAATAGGTACTTTAATGCCACCAATATTCATTTCTGTGAGCTGGAGTGAACTCGGCGAGAATGTCTCATGATAAGAATGTTTCGTATTGTGTGTATCTTTAAGATTCAAATCACCCGTCTTCACAAAGCCTGATTTGGCTTTGATATCAGAAGCTTGTACATCAATACTTGCATCTTTGTCTGTTTCAAGATGTAAATGACCTTCTGTTCTGATTTCTGAACGTTGTGCGGTTACCCCTAATTCATCGTTAGCAAATGAACGCGACAAGTTCTCAATACCTTTATGTCCCACTAAGCGTGTTTCTTTGGTACTTAAGATACTGCCTTTATTTTGGATTTTATTACTTGCTTCAACATTCAGCTTTGTGCCCGCTAATGTTCCGGTATTGACCACATTCTCAGCTTTAATGTTGACTTCGCCTGCACTAATGACACCCGTGCCTAAACCTTGTAATTTTTTAGAATCAGCCAATGTCTCAGAAGCAAAATAAACCTGTGGCACAAACACATCTTTACCGTTTACCTTGGTTTTTACATACCAGATGATGTCTTCAGTAAGTTTAGCTTGTTGCTCTTTGGTTAAGCTTGCACCAAGTTTAAGATCTAACTCTTTAGCCTGTGAGGTAGAGTTATCCATCAGTTTTTTAACCAAATCTACATCGGTGAGATTATATTTTTGATTAAGACGATTATCGGTTTTTTTCTCAATCGTACGTGTGATTAATTGGTGATCAAAATAGTTATCACCTAACACGTTAACTTTTTGATTCCCTTTTGTATCTAAGCCAAGTTTATTGAAGAAATAATTTGCACCTGCGTATTCATCTTGGTTGATGTATTTTAATTTCGTACGATAAAGCGGATCGGTTTCCACTTTCGGGCGATCATTATCCACCGCTTTGAAAAATACTTTTTGCGATGCTTCAGCTGCTTTTTGGGCATTGATAACATTGGTCTGCTGCTGCACCACTTCTAATTTTTCTTGTGCCGCTTTTTGTTCCGCTTTTTTCACCCGCTCCGCTTCTTTTTTCTCAGTAGCGATGCGCAATTCTTCTTGCTGCTTTTTCTCTTCTGCAGCAATTTCTATTTTCAACTGTTCTTCTTGCTGACGAATAACTTCCGCCTGCTTGGTTTCTTGTTGAATTTCCTGTTGTTTTGCTTGCAGCTCTTGCGCTTGGCGCTGAGTTTCTTGCTTACTGGCTTCTTCTCGAACCTGACGCTCTTGCTCTCTTAAGGTCTGAGCCTTCTCTACTTCTTTTTTGAGATTGTCTTTGTATGCTTTTTGTTGAGCTTGAAACAATGCTTGTAATTTATTTTGGGTTTCGTTTGGATCGTCTTTCCCTTTATCTATCTCAGAAATAAACACAAGATTAGATGCTCGATTGAAAAACTCCCCACTCACGGCTTCTTCTTTACCTAACTGTTTCAATAGATCATTCAACAAATAGCCATTTTCAAAATATTCATCAGGATTCAGATAATCCACCGCTTTATCCGTGCGTTTTGGTTTATCGCCTTTGGAATCATTATCAATGCCTGATTCATCACGGCTACCGCCTGTGCGTGGTGCATCTTCACCACCATCCTCTTGATCCTCACTAGTGCTAGTGCTAGCGTCAGTTTCATCATCTTCTGTTTCACTTGTATCCGCACCTCCGCTTTCTGCTTCAGAATCGCCAGAATGAGGCAACACAAGCTCTTCTTCCCGTTCTTTTTCCAATTGCACGCTGTTATCAATAAACAAATTCGGCGTTTCCAACAAATCCCAAATAGCATCAAGATCAACGCTATCTTCCGCAATATTTTCCCCCTTCACTAAAGGCTTAAACTCAATATCAGGCAACGCTAAACTCTTATTACCAATCTGAATATTACGATCAAAGTCAGAACGTTGACCATATTCACCGTTTTGTAATGAATTTATATCCCCTTCAAAATGCCCTGCTAAAATTTTCGCTTTTTCCGCTGAGTAATAGGTGAAATGTGCTGGACGCTCTTTAAATGCGTTCCATTTAGCTTTCATTTCCGCATAAGTTTGACTATGCCATTCCGCACCAAACACCAAATTCATCGCATCTTTGTAGGTTTGTGAATGCACAATATGCGGTAATAATTCATATACGCTGGCGTTTTCCGCAGAATAGAAATTCGAGGTCACAATTGGGGTGGCACTAAATAACGCATCAAAAAATGCTCGAAGGCTTTTAAATTCAGTCACCGCATTGCCTGAAAGTGCGGTCCAAAAATGACGTGCACGAGGTTGATAATACACATTAATATTCGCAGTATTATCAAACACTTCTAAGGCATTTTGATGAAAACCTTTTGCCTGATTTTCAATGCGATCTACTTCGGCTTTGAAAGTACCTTGCACATTAATAATACCGTGATTGATTAACTGCGTTTGCGTGTTACGTTGCTTATCTTTTTTGCCCGTCAACGTGAAATCTTTATCCGCACGGATAATCCCTGTTTTCAGGTTATAGGCATTAACTTGTGCTTTTTCTTTTAGGCTAAGATTAATTTGATACACATTGTTATGCCAACCGTGTTGTGCCACTCGACTGATGTCGTAATAAGGTGCTGTAGTGGGTTCCGCATAATGAATATCTGCAGCTACTCGTGCATCATTGAGCAATTGATGGGCATTGATGGTGAGATTATTTTTGGCATAAATACTGCCCACATTGTAAACCGTATTTTTTGCGTCTATTTGCATATCGCCTTGGGTGTGCAATAAACCACCCTCTTGGTTCACCACATTGCCACTATCTGGTCGCGAGGATTGAGCATTTAATTGCAAGGATTTACCTGCGCCTAAAATCCCGCCTAAATTATAAATACTGCCATCTTTTGCATTAATCGCTAAAGTTTGCGCAGAGGCTAAAGTGGCATTGCGGTTGATAACGCTATTTTTAGCATTAATCGTAATGTTAGCGCCCAATTGAATATCTTTGCCGTCGATATCAACATTGGTTGCATTAATGGTGAGATTGTTTGCGGCTTTCACAAAATTCTCGCTTTCCACCAAATAGCTTTCACTAAAATTAAGTGTGGCGTCACCCTTACTTTCAATCACCCCTTCGTTAACAAACCCCGGTTTTAAGCTGCCCGTATTGGTGATAACTCGTAGCGTCTGATAATTGTTATCTTCAGTAATCGAGAAAATTTTTCCTTTGCTATTAATGGTTAACTTATCTTGAGCACCAATTTCCTCTTTATTCACTAAATTCTCGGCGTCTAGCGTCACCGTATCGCCATAAATGCGCCCTTTATTTTCAACGCTATCTGCTTTTACGGTTAATTTTGGCGCCACAAGTTTCGCATTTTCCGCCAAATTCACCGCACTTTTTGCCGTAATGTCAACGCTATCCGTACCTTTAATCTGAATTCTGTCTTTCACACGCAAATCATCGGTTTTTACGCTAATTTGCTTTGCAGTTAATTCATTGCCAATGCTGCTGCGTTTCGCCCCTGTAATTTGGATGGCTTTTTGTGCGTTCACCTTTTTATGTGCACTGTCAGATTGATCTGCACGGTTGCCCAAATCCAAATCGCCTTCATTTAACTCAATTTGAATATCTGATTCCGATAAAATCATTCCATTGTGTCTTACTCCAGCGCCTTTATCCGTCACAATCAAATTGATTTTTTTACCGTGCATTGCCCCCGTAAGCGCACCCGTGATCGCCACGGCTTCACTAGTAGTTGCTTCTTGTTTGATCACTTTATGATCTTTCAAATCATATTTACTGCTACCGGCAACAAAGGTGATTTCCGTTTTGTTTTCGTTGGATTTTTTATTGGTAATGGCGTGTTTTTGCTCAATTTTTTTCGCAATAATATCTAAATACGCAAGATCATCCGTGGCGAAACCATTAATATCAATAATGACATCACCTTTAGTCACATTCAGTTGCATTTGGGCCGGATCAATGGTAGCACTCGTGGTTGCCACAAAACGATCGGTGTTGATGGTTTTCACACCGTTGAGGGTAATACCATTTTGGTTAGCAATAACAATATCAGCTTTCTGTCCTAACACTTCCAATGCCCCCTCAATACGGCTTGCAGTGTCGCCAGTGACCTGATTTAAAATCACTTTGGCAGCATCGCCATCTTTTAGGTTTTCATTGGTGTGTAAATAGCCCACTAACTGAGAGCGTTGTTGTTCTTTTGAATTATTGTTATTAAATACCGCCCCATTTGGAATATTAAATCTTTCAAAACGGTTATCGGAAATTCCTTTAGCATTTGGTGTGGCAATATCAATAACAATAACGTTGTTTTTTTCAGTTTTATGTAATTTGGTATTGTATTTATCTTGTTGTTCGTTTTTCTGACTTAATGCAATGTAATGATCATTAGCATCAATAGCTTTTAATTCTGGAGCTTTTCTACTTTCAATTTCCTTTTGGTGTTCTGCTTCAGCTTGTTCGACATTTACCGTTTCAGCTAATGCGGGTGCTGAAACAACCGTTAAAAATAAAATGGAAACCTGTTTCCACGTCAGTTGCATCACGGAAGAAACAGGATTTAAGGTGCTTTTTACCCATAATGAAACAGAGGAAAGGGGTTGAGCAAGAAGGGGAGGTTCCTCCGCTTCGGATTCTGTGGTGGTTTCTGAATCTGATGATCCATTGCTGATAGCAGAATTAATACATTCTGCAACAGGCACAAGACAGCCTTTCACTTTACTGAAAATAAGTTTGTAACGATTTTTGTTCATACTAAGTTAATCCTTCAACTTAAAATATTAAAAAGACACAGAAGCACTGAAGTAATACACAGGTTTCTTGTGAGATTGTCCGGCGTTTCCCACGCCATTGATTGGTTTTGCATAAGTCATAGAGAGAGCAAGTAATTTCACTTGTGCTTTCACGCCGAATGCAAAGCCAGAAAGTGTGTCTGTTTTATGAGATTGTTTTACGTGAACCTGACCAATATCTAACCCAAAGAAAGGAGAAATTTGGGATAAATACGCTTTTTGTGGGTAAAAAGGCACTGTCAATGTTTGCGATAAGTAAGCACCGCTGTCTCCTGAGGCAGCGCCGCCTTTGAAACCTCTGACGGTATATTCATCACCCAGTGAAAATTGGTTTTCAGAGTACAAACTATCAAATCCATATTGTGCACCAATACGCAATTGATAATTCATAGCACGGTTAAACAAAGATATTGGACGTTGCCAGTTGATACTTCCTGACAATAATTTTAAAGTTTTTTCACCTTGACTATCGAAAGCAGAGTAATTTGCCCCAAACCATCTTAAGCCATTGGCATAAGAAATATCGCTATATAACTTACCGTAGCCCAAGTTTGTGACATAGGACAACCCGACATTCACTTTATTATTGTGGTAATCACCAATTTGAATATCGCTGAAAAAACTCACGCGTTTTTTAAACTCAAGCTCACCATATGCCGATAAAATGGTGTCTTTATTGCGTAATAACACACGGGTTAACTTCAAGGTTGCGGTTTGCGTTTTACCTGATGAAGAATAGGCATCAATGGTACCTTGCAAGCCTTTTTTATACTCAGATTCAGAGACCTTAAGTTCTAGAGTTGAAAACGAAAACGGCTGGGTATAAGACAAAGAATAATTACGTTGTTGATTAATTTTGCTTTGTTTATAGAAACGATAGCCCGTTGAAAAATTCCAACGGTCATTGGTGCCTAACATATCACTCCAGCCCACGTTCATCGTAGCCTGATTACGCCCATTCGCATTATTACCCGTACCTGAATTATTCACACTCAAAGTCAGATCAGGCAAAATCGTGCGTTGTCTTTCAATGTTTAAATTCGATAGCCCTTTTTCTTCTGCAGCAACCACATTGACTTTGGCACTTTTATTGGTGGTATTTAAGATTTCCACCATTTGGTCAACATCATGAATGCTCAGTAATTTACCTTTTAAATTCGGCAATACCAAAACCATGGCTTTGTCTTTAAAGGCAGATGCCTTTTCACCATCCACCAAAATGTCATTAACGGTTCCCCATAACACGACAAATTGCAAATCACCATTTTGAATTTTGGCATTTTTCAATCCAATGACACTGGTGACATAACCTGAACGATAGAGAACATCGGTTAAATCTTTAACCAATTGAAACACGACTTTTGTCGAAAGCGGTTTACCCTGATAAGCCTGAATGACAGGGCTAAAATCCAAGGACACCTTTTCGCCAGATAAATCGATGCTAATGCTGGTGATCTGTTGTTTCGTGTTGGTAGGAAGATCGTTTAGTGAGGGGCTTTTTTCCTCTATGGCTTGTTGATTTTCTAAAAATTGTTCGGCTTTTTCGAAATTTTTGTCTACATTTTCAAATTGTTCTTTGTTTTTTAAACGTAACAATTCTTCTGTGAGGGGATTGTCTTGGTTTGCGTAGGCAATGGTTGAATGCCCGAAAAGAAAAGCTGCTGAACAGCTTAAAACGAGACGATTTAATTTTGGATACTTATATTTTCTCATAAAATCTCCATATTTTAACGAGTGAAGAAATTTTACTACAAAAAAATAACCTATTTCAAAATAAAGTGGTTGTACCACCTGAAATATATTGGAGGAGAAAATGAGAATATCGTAATAAATACCTTTTTTAAAACAAAAAAGTAAAAAATTTAATCATTTTTCAAAATTAATGACTTTATAAAAATAATTTATTCGTTAAATAAAAATTTATTATTGTTTAAATTTAGATCAGTTACCCAAACTTTTTAATCGGTTATTATCTAGAAAAATAATCTTTATAAAACAATAAGTTAAAATAAAAAAACAAAGAGTAAAATTAAATTTCGAACAATTTTTCTAATTGACTTGCAAATATTTCAGGTTGCTCACTGTGTGCATTATGCCCAGCACCTTTGATCAAAATCAAATTTAATTTTGATTCCAAGGCAATGTGTTTAAATTTTACATCATACTCGCCACAGAAATAATAAATTGGCAACGCAAACGTTTGCGCCCTTTGTTTTAAATCGGGTTGTTTCTCTAGACTGGTTGCATTTAACATTTGACTAATATTTTTTCCACAATATTTTATCCGTTTTTCAATTAAAATATCTCGTTCAGCTTGCTTTAAATGTGAAAAAACCGCTTGTTGATACCAATCATTCAAGACAAGATGAGCAGGTTCCTTGGCAAAACGGGTTGCCCACTGTTGATCCTGTTGCCAGCGAGCTTGTTTTTCTTCCAAAGAAGATAAACCCAAGTTTGCCCCTTCTAAAATCAGTCCTTTTAAATGAGGTTGCCAGGCGGCTGATGTAAGATATTCCAACGCATAATAGAGAGCGATTCTTCCCCCTAAAGAATATCCCACTAAATAAAAGGATTGATCACCCACTTTTTGTTGAAGTTGCTGTTCAAGATACTGGCAGGTTTGTGAAAAATTTGTCACCTCATAGTCGATTGCTTCACCGTGCAAAGGCAAATCCAACGCAATACAGTGAAAGTGCGGGAGTTTTTCAATAACGTTTTGCCAATCTTCTTTGCTCCCTAAAAGCCCGTGTAAAAAAACGAAAGTGCTCATATCATGTCCTAGAAAAAATGCCCGCTAAGCGAGCATTTTAGTTTGAGTATCTAATTAGTTATCACCAATCACGGCGTAGCTAATTTGTTCTATTAAACGCTTGTAAATATTGCTACCATCACTCGCGCTGACTTTAATCTCGATTAAAGTGGTTTCACGACGAGAATAAGCCATTTTTAAAACGGAACCCAAATCCGCCCAAGTGTAAGGACGAGCATATTTCAAGTCAAATGTAGAAGCCAATTGTGAAAACTCTAAATGATGTGGCATACGATAATATTTATCTTTTACGCCCGATTCCACTGGCAACATATCAAAAATCGCACCGCCATTATTATTAATCACAAAAATGATGGTTGGCTGGGTGACTTTCTTAAACAATGCTAATGAATTGATGTCATAAAGAGCTGATAAATCACCAAGCATTGCTACCACAGGTTGATTTGCCCCGATACCAATTCCCGCAGCAGTTGCAAGCAAGCCGTCAATTCCACTTGCGCCACGATTGGTATAAACAGGATAACCTTCTGGCAATTTTGCCAGTGCATCGACTAAACGCACAAACAAACTGTTACCTAAAAACAAAATACCATTATGTGGCAAAATGCGGTCCACGTGGTGGGCTAACGAGGC
The DNA here is from genome assembly GCA_049941595.1 of Bisgaard Taxon 46. Lineage (GTDB taxonomy): Bacteria > Pseudomonadota > Gammaproteobacteria > Enterobacterales > Pasteurellaceae > Pasteurella. The sequence goes on along the minus strand of JBNFNA010000015.1, from coordinate 42,630 downwards.
TTCATTTAAGTTTCCCCCCACTTGTTGTTCAATAAAACTTGCACAGAATTTTGACAAGGCAAGCGGCTCAAGCAACCAAGGTTTTTGACGAAGTGGCGGATGCGCTCGCAACCAATGATGTACTTTAGCATTAAAACGAGTATGTAAATGATGAACGGGATCAACCAATTTATGTGTTTGCTCCACAATCCAATATTCATTTTTAAATTCAGCTAAGAACTGATTAATGCGTTTGCTGATAAAACCTGAACCGAATTGAATCACGATATCAGCTTGTAACAATTTTTGTTTTACCGTTTGGTTTGCTAACCAAATATCTGCATAAGGCAAACTGGCTTCTGTGCCAGATTGAATATCAGTCAGTACAATCCAGCCCATTGTATTTGCCCAAGCAATAATGCCCATTGACTGCTCTGTGGGCAAACGTCCAACGACAATCACACCTCGTTTTGCACGCCAGTGATCCCAATTTGCGTGCATTACTACTTCTGTGTGCTGTTGTTGATGTTCAACCCAAGGCTTAGATTGATTTAACCAACGTTGAATATTGGCAAGCCAAGGGTGTAAATCCACTTCTTCTGGTTTCGCATCATAGAGTGGCTCGGCAAAAGGCACATTAATATGCACAACACCGGCATCACGTTTTTGCTGATAGCAAGCTTGATCTAACGTGGAAATTAGCCAATTTGCGGAATAATCTTTGCTTGGACGAGGTAAATTCACGCTTGCCACTGGATAATGGGCAAACATATTTTGTTGTAAAATGGCTTGATTTGCACCGCACTCTAACAATTCTGGTGGACGATCTGCGGTCAATAATATTAAATTAACGCCTGTTTGGCGTGCTTCAATCACTGCTGGATATAAATTTGCAGCCGCCGTGCCTGAAGTCACAATCACCGCCACTGGCTTTTTGGTAACTTTGGCTAAACCCAATGCAAAAAAACCTAACCCACGCTCATCAAAATGCGTGTGGCAAACTGCACGTCCGTTTTCTTGTAAACGCACGGCTTCTAAAGTCAAAGGTGTCGAACGAGAACCTGGCGCAATACAAAAATGTGAAACGCCTTGACGAATCAAGGTTTCTAAAATCACTTTTGACCAACAACGATTAAATACGCTTACTGACATATCTGTTCCCTATTCTGATTTATTTTGTTGTAACAATGAAACAAGGCCTATCGCTTTTCGTTCTATTTCTCGCCATTCTAATAAAGGTATAGAGCCTTCTACAATCCCTGCTCCAGCAAAAACACAAAGTTTACTTTGCTTATCCATTTGTTCAATAAAAGCAGAACGAATCGTCACACAAAAATCTGCTTGCACTTTACTCATAAAGCCAAGCGTGCCGGCATACCAAGAGCGGTCAAAATTTTCCAATTTTCGTAACGCTTGTTTCGCTTCTAATTGAGGCAAGCCTGCAATTGCCGCAGTTGGGTGCATTGCGTGTAATAATTGAGCATCGCCACAATCTACATTTAACACCGCTGAAATTTTGCGGCGTAAATGTTGCACTTTGCGTAATTTTTTCAGTTCCACTTTTTCCACTTCAATGTGTTGCACAAAGGGGGCTAAATTCTGACAAATGCCATCAACCACAAGGCGATTTTCATATTCATTTTTCGGGTCGTGTAACAACCAATCGCTCTGTTGCTGATTTTGTTCTTCATCATCACCCATAAATGCGGTACCCGCAAGGGCTTCCGTTTTCAGCAGATTCTCTTGGCGACGATATAATAATTCAGGGCTTGAGCCAATAAATGCTTTCTCTGGATTTTCTGCAAATAAGAAATGATAACAACCTAAATTATAGCGTTCGCTTTGCGCAAGAAAATCTTTTGTATTTAATGGGCTTGACGTTACAAAACAATTTTCATTTGCCAAGACAATTTTACTTAATTCGCCTTGTTTAATTTTATCAAGTCCAAGCTCAACCCATTCACACCATTGTGCTTGGTTTGCCTTTTGAGAAATCAATTTAATTGACTGCTTAATCTCATCAAGTGCGGTCAATTTTTCAAAAGTTTCCAAGCAAGTTAATACTTGTACTTTTTCTTCAGCAAAATTTTTTGTATTGAGATAAAGCGAAACAGAAATGCCCGTTTGTGTTTGTTGCAACAATAAGCGAGGCAGAATAAATAAGGTTTCGCCATAAAATTGCAAGCCACCGACCAAAGGCAAATCATACTTTTCGACAAACTGTTGTGCTTGATTTACCTCAGAAAATGACCGCACTTTCCCAACACACGCCCACTTGGCGGAATTATCTCGAATATTCAAATAGAACTGTGGATAAACTTGCTGCGATTTCAACCAAGATAACAAAACAATATCCTTATTCATTTGATACTCAAATACCGCAATATCATCTTGTTCATTCGGCTGATAAGCATCAAGTTGCTCAATAAGTTTCGCTTTAATTAATTGCAAGTTATCCATCTTTAAAAAGCGTTGTCTTTGATTAAAAAATAAGTTAAAAATAAGTCCTAATTCTACCGCACTTTAATAGAAATTTTTACAAAATCTTTTCTCCTTACACAAATAAGCGTAAAGTGTCGTTATTTTGTTCAATAATCATTATTTTTAGCACGCAAACATAAGGTCTTTCTATGGCTCATTTTCCAAAATCAGATAAATTAGAACACGTTTGCTACGATATTCGTGGGCCTGTTCACAAAGAAGCGCTTCGCCTTGAAGAAGAAGGGCACAAAATTTTAAAACTCAATATCGGCAACCCTGCACCTTTCGGCTTTGAAGCCCCAGATGAAATTCTGGTTGACGTTATCCGTAATCTATCAACAGCCCAAGGTTATTGCGACTCTAAAGGTTTATATTCAGCCCGTAAAGCCATTGTGCAATATTACCAATCAAAAGGTATTCACGGCGCAACTGTTAATGATGTTTACATCGGGAATGGTGTGTCTGAACTAATTACTATGTCATTACAAGCTTTATTAAATGACGGTGATGAAGTGTTAATTCCAATGCCAGACTACCCACTTTGGACGGCAGCTGCAACATTAGCAGGTGGCAAACCAGTGCATTATTTATGTGATGAAGAAGCCAACTGGTTTCCTGATGTGAATGATATTAAAAGTAAAATCACAAGTCGTACTAAAGCAATTGTCATCATCAATCCAAACAACCCAACGGGTGCGGTATATAGCAAAGAGTTACTTTTAGATATTATTGAAGTGGCACGCCAAAATGAATTGATCATTTTTGCAGACGAAATTTACGACAAAATTTTATATGATGATGCAGTCCACCACCACGTTGCAGCATTAGCACCGGATTTATTGACCGTAACCTTTAACGGTTTATCAAAAGCCTACCGTGTAGCAGGTTTCCGTCAAGGTTGGATGATTTTAAATGGTCCAAAACGTGCAGCAGCTGGCTACATTGAAGGTTTGGATATGCTCGCTTCAATGCGTTTATGTGCTAACGTGCCAATGCAGCACGCCATTCAAACTGCGTTAGGTGGTTATCAAAGCATTAATGAGTTTATTCTGCCAGGTGGCCGCTTATTAGAGCAACGTAATAAAGCTTATGAGCTTATTAATCAAATCCCAGGAGTAAGTTGCGTGAAACCACAAGGTGCAATGTATATGTTCCCGAAAATTGATATTAAGAAATTTAATATCTACGACGATGAAAAAATGGTATTTGATTTATTGAGCCAAGAAAAAGTGTTACTGGTTCACGGTCGTGGCTTTAACTGGCACGCACCTGATCATTTCCGCATTGTCACATTGCCTTATGCTCACCAAATTGAAGACGCTTTAAACCGATTAGCTCGCTTCTTAGAGCATTATCGTCAATAAGATCTTGTCGACAAACAAGCGGATATCAAAAATATCCGCTTTTTTATTGCTATTCGTTGAAGAACATCACTTAGCAATAAAGTTGAACCTCTTTTATAACAACAGATAATTGTTGTTGCCAATGCAATAAGAACTGTTCGGTTAGTTGTGCTATCCCTTGCAGAATTATGTGCAATGTTGAGAGCCAATTTTATTCGCCTTTTCAAACAAAAAACGCAATATTTACCAGAATGTGTTCTCACTGATTTGCGTATGCAAAAGTCGCAACAGCTTCTCAATAATAGTGCAGAATCTATTTTGGCAATTTCCCTTGAGGTTGGCTATCAATCAGAAACTAATTTCATAAAAACATTCAAAAGTTATTATGGCGTTTCGTTGGCTAAGTTCCGCTTACAATCACAACAAGCCCCCTCCACAACTAGAATAAAAAATTGCGGTCAAATTTAGAAAAGTTTTCTAAAAATAGACCGCACTTTAATCTTAATGCCCGAACGTTCTCAGACCAATGGTCATATGGGCGCTATAAAATAGCGTTCTAGCTAACACAAACAGGGTTGTCGCAGTGGTTACAAGAAATCGAGAGATAATAGGCGAACACATCTTGTGTCCACGCCTCGCCTTCTTGTTTCCAGCCACCACCGCTCTGGCGTAAATTGGCAGTAGGCTATTCATTTGGAAATTAAGACTATTGCAGGGGCAAATATCTTATAGTAGGTATTACATAAATGCTAATCGCAAGATAAATAAAAATAATTCTCATTGACTTAAATCAAATTATTGGTTAAATTGACCGCACTTTTAACCCAAAATCTCTCATCAGAGGAATGTGATTATGAAAAAAATCTCAACACTTGCATTAGCTTTATCTGCTGTTATTTCTACTTCAGCGCTAGCAGCAAACGAAGTCAACGTTTATTCTTATCGTCAACCGTACTTAATCGAACCAATGTTAAAAGATTTCGAAAAAGATACTGGTATTAAAGTAAATGTTATTTTTGCTGATAAAGGTTTAGTTGATCGCGTAAAACGTGAAGGCGAATTAAGCCCAGCAGACGTACTATTAACTGTTGATATTAGCCGCGTAATGGAGCTTGTGAAATCTGGTTTAGCACAACCTGTTCATAGTGAAGTCCTTGAGAAAAATATTCCGGCACAATTCCGTGATTCAAAAGATGAGTGGTTTGCATTAACATCTCGTGCACGTGTAATTTATAGCTCTAAAGATCGTGTAGGTAAATTACCAGCTGATTTCTCATACTACGATTTAGCAAAACCAGAATACAAAGGTAAAGTGTGTGTACGTTCTGGTAAAAACGCTTATAACGTTTCACTTGTTGCCTCAATCATTGCACACGACGGTGAAGCAAAAGCAAAAGAATTCTTAGAAGGCTTAAAAGCTAACTTGGCTCAAAAACCACAAGGTGGCGACCGTGACCAAGTGAAAGCAATCAAAGAAGGTATCTGTGACTACTCATTAGGTAACAGCTACTACTTCGGTAAAATGTTAGATGATGAAAAACAACGCAGTTGGGCAGAGGCAGTTTACTTGAACTTCCCTAACCAAAAAGCGCACGGTACTCACGTCAATATCAGTGGTGTAGTTGTAGCGAAACACGCACCGAACAAAGAGAATGCAGTGAAATTACTTGAATATTTAAGTGGTGATAAAGCACAGCATTTATATGCTGAATTAAACCACGAATTCCCAGTTAAACCAGGTGTTGAGCGTTCTAAACTCGTTTCATCTTGGGGGGATTTCAAAGCTGACAGCATTGCATTAGAAAAAGTAGCAGAAAATTATGACAAAGCATTAAAATTAATTGACGAAGTAAAATTTGATCTTTAATTTACTGTTTTAATTATTAAATTTAAGGGCGGCTCTAAAGTCGCCCTTAAGATATTATAGGAACCTGCGATTGTAAGATGTTTAGCTTTAAGAAAACGCTTTGGAATGTGACCGCACTTTTCATCGTGCTGTATTTCCTTCTTCCTCTACTCTCTATTTTTTATCAGTCTTGGCAGGCCGATTGGGATAATATCCAACACCTTTGGAAAACTGTTCTGACTGATTACAGCTTAAACTCACTTCTTCTTGTGTTAGGTACTGTCTTTTTAAGCTTAGTTTTTGCTATTCCTGCTGCTTGGATTATTTCAACTTACCAATTTAAGGGGCAAAAAACCTTACAGTGGGTGCTTTGTTTACCCCTCGCAATGCCCGCTTATTTAGTAGGTTATTTATATACCGATTTACTTGATTACGCAGGCCCACTTCAATCTGTCTTACGCCAATTATTTGGTTGGACAACACCGCAAGATTATTGGTTTCCGACAATTCGATCTCTGGGTGGCGCTTGCTTCGTGCTTGCATTGGTACTTTACCCTTACATTTTCTTACTTGTTCGAGTTGCCCTACTTGAGCAATCTGAAAACCTTATTCACAGTGCAAAAACATTAGGGGCGAATGCCTTCTATTTATTCAAAAAAGTCACTTTTCCGCTCATTCGCCCTGCAATGGCAATTGGTGCATCACTGGTGGCAATGGAAACCTTAGGTGACTTTGGCACCGTATATTATTTTGCGATTCCAACGCTAACTACGGCAGTTTATGATACTTGGTTGGGTTATGGTGATTTAGGTTCTGCAAGCCAGATTTCACTCTTAATGCTGTTTATGATCTTCAGTTTGCTTTGGTTAGAACGTTATAGCCGTCGCAAACAAAAAACCTACCAACGAGGCTATGAAAAAAAACGTACATTAAAACCACTTTCAGGCATAAAATTATGGCTCGCACAAACGTATTGCTGGGGCTTGGTGTGTGTAGCATTCTTCATTCCGTTCATCAAATTAATCTATTGGGCGGTGGCGTATTTCGACATTACACAAGCAGATAATTTCCTAAAATACGCTTACCACAGCCTTTCTAGCTCAACTATTGCTGCCGTAGTTTGTGTATTACTAGCGCTGTTTTTACACTTTTTTAATCGACTTTCATTACAAAAGCCTATTTCTCAACAACGTATCGCACAATACGGATTGCAACTATCTTCGCAAGGCTATGCAATCCCCGGAACGGTATTAGCCATCGGGATTTTGATCCCTTATACGGGAGCAGATCATCTGCTAAATGACTTACTAAAATCCTTCGGCATATCACCTGTTGGATTAATTTTCTCAGGTTCAATGTTCGCTTTAATTTCTGCCTACACAATCCGTTTTTCGGCAATGGCAATCGGCGGAATTGAAACATCATTCCAAAAAATTTCGCCCTCGCTGGATATGGCAAGCCGAACACTCGGGCATAATGGATTAGGAATGTTACGTCGTGTGCATATGCCACTATTATCAAAAGGTATTTTCACCGCATTAATGATGGTCTTTATCGAAACAATGAAAGAGCTCAATGCATCGTTGTTATTGCGCCCATTTAATTTCGATACCCTTGCCACACACGTGTTTACATTCACCTCTGACGAACAGTTAGAACAAGCGGCATTACCCGCTATCGTTTTAGTGTTAGTTGGGTTATTACCGGTGATTTGGCTAACGCGCTCTTTAGTGCTTAATTCTGAAAAAGAACGTTAATTATGAATATCTTACAAATCTCTAAACTTAGCTGCGGTTATAGTGCCGAAAATGTCTTACAAAATTTAGATTTACAGATGGATCGCAATGAAGTTTTATGCCTACTCGGCTCCAGCGGCTGCGGCAAAACGACATTATTAAAAGCCATTGCGGGTTTACAAGAAATTCAGCAAGGTGAGATTTTATTTGGTCACCAAAACCTTGCAAAGTTACCTGTTGAAAAGCGTCAAATTGGTGTGATATTTCAAGACTATGCGCTTTTCCCACACTTAACAGTCAGAGAAAACATTACCTTTGGCTTAATGCAAAAAAGTGCGGGCGAAAAACAAGAAATTATCGAAAAAATGACCGCACTTGTTCGCTTAACAGGGTTATTAGATCGCTACCCTTACGAGCTCTCTGGCGGACAACAACAACGTGTGGCAATTGCAAGAGCACTAGCTTGTGAACCTCGTTTACTTTTACTCGATGAGCCGTTTTCAAATATTGATAGCCAAGTGCGTTATCAAATGATTGATGAGATTAAAGAAATCCTCACAAGCCAGCAAATCCCTGCTATTTTTGTGACACATAGCAAAGAAGAAGCTTTTGCCTTCGCAGACAAACTTGCAATTATGGATAAAGGAAAGATCGTCCAAGTCGGCGATGCGGCGAATCTTTATCAAATGCCAGTGAATAAATTCGTAGCTGAATTTTTAGGAAATGTAAATTACTTAACTTGCAAAGCCACTTCAGAGTACGGCTTTACGTCACCGATTGGCGATTATCAATTTACTCAATCCTTAACGTTTTCCGATGGTAGCCCAATCCCGGTTAGCTCAACTGTTCATTGGCTTGTCCGCCCACAGAGTTTCCAAATTCATCAGGACGATAATGGTAGTGGTATTATTGTGAAAAAACGCTTTTTGGGGCCGTATTGCCAATATCAAGTTCAAATTGGCGATGAGCTCTTTAGCGTACAAAGCCCGAAAAATTTCCCGGTGAAAACCCAAGTACGTCTAAATTACAAATGTGAGCAACCGACTTTATTTAGAATTTAGACCAATAAAAAATCTGCACTTACGTATTCATCAAATACCTAAATGCAGATTTCAAAATCATTAAAAGTGCAGTCGCTCTTGTGAAAATTTTACCAATTTTACTCTACAAAATTTTCTGGTAAAAATGCCTGCATTTTCATCCAAATGACGCCACTGTCTTTTCCGTATTGACGGATACAATCTTTCACAGCATCTAAACATTGCGTTTTGCAAAGCTCTCTTAATGCGTTATAAAAGTTTTTCGCTAATATACGTGCTTCTGGATTAGAGAAATAAAACACCCCAACACGGGTATATAATTTTTTCAAACTGTTTAAAATTAAACCATAAACAGGGTTATCCGACGTAAACGCTAATTTACGGAATAAATCATAGTCAAATCCGGTGTATGCTTCTGCGCTATCTTCCAATGTATCTAAACTATCAAATACCTCTAAAGACTTCTCCGGCTCTAATTTAAAAGCTTTCTGAATATAAATCGCAGAAATGTTTGTTCTCGCTGATAACACATTCGAAATCAAGCTTGGCAGTTTGGTGCTATCTAAACGAATAAGCACTTCTAAAATGTTTAAACCTGATGTTTCCCAAATATCGTTGACTTTTGTTGGCTTACCGTGTTGGATATTTAACCATCCATCGCGTGCTAAACGCTGCAATACCTCACGCAACGTTGTGCGTGTTACACCAATTTTTTCCGCCAATTCTCGTTCAGCAGGTAAATCGGAACCTGGTGGAAAATGGTTATTCCAGATACTTCTGACAATATACTCCTCCGCTAAACCAGCCGGACTCTGTGCTTTTAAGATTGGTTGATCGTTATTCATACGTTTCTTCTAATTTAAAAATTTAAAATGTGATATAGCTAACAAAATAGTTACGTTAGGTATTATCGTTCAAAGCAGTATATATTACAATTATTCCATAATTATATTTAAAATTTTCTAAAAATTAATATTAACTAAGGTGGTAGTACAAATGAGTTATTCTCAAGCATTCCTAAAAAACTTTTTAGGAAATAGCCCTGATTGGTACAAAATTGCAATTGTTGTATTTTTAATCATCAATCCTATTATTTTCTTTTTCGTGAGTCCCTTTTTAGCCGGTTGGTTATTAGTTGCTGAATTTATTTTTACTCTCGCAATGGCATTAAAATGCTACCCATTACAACCCGGTGGTTTATTAGCGCTTGAAGCTGTGGCGATCGGAATGACACACCCAGAGCACGTCAAAGCTGAAATTATGGCTAACTTTGAAGTCATCCTGCTCTTAATCTTTATGGTGGCGGGTATTTACTTTATGAAGCAATTATTGTTATTTGTGTTCACAAAATTACTTCTTTCTATTCGTTCTAAAATCGTCCTTTCTTTCTCTTTCTGTTTAAGCGCCGCATTCTTATCTGCATTCCTTGATGCATTAACTGTTGTTGCCGTCATTATCAGTGTGGGGATGGGATTCTATGGCGTTTATCATAAAGTCGCATCTGGTAGCTCGTTTACTGACTCAACAGATATCACAAGCGATGAGCGCATTGGTAGCAATAAAGAAACCTTAGAACAATTCCGTGCTTTCTTACGTAGCTTAATGATGCACGCAGGTGTGGGGACAGCTTTAGGTGGCGTAATGACAATGGTGGGTGAACCACAAAACTTAATTATTGCAGAACAAGCACAATGGGGCTTTGCCGAGTTTTTCTTACGTATGCTACCTGTAACATTACCAACGTTAGTGTGCGGTTTATTAACCTGTGTATTATTAGAAAAATTCGCTCTTTTTGGTTATGGAGCCAAACTTCCTCGTAAAGTATGGGGTGTGTTAGCCAAATTTGACCGCAATAACCAACAAAAAATGACTAAACAAGACCGCTTAAAATTAGTAATACAAGCATTAGTCGGTGTTTGGTTAATCATTGGTTTAGCCTTCCACTTAGCTGCTGTTGGGATTATTGGTTTAACCGTAATCATCCTTGCGACTTCATTATGTGGTGTCACAAGCGAACACGCACTGGGTAAAGCATTCCAAGAGTCTTTACCGTTCACAGCGTTGTTAGTGGTTTTTTTCTCTGTGGTAGCAGTGATTATCGATCAACATCTTTTCGGTCCAATCATCCAATTCGTATTAGCCGCATCAGAAAGTACACAATTAATGTTATTCTACGTGTTCAATGGTTTACTCTCTGCAATTTCAGATAACGTATTCGTTGCAACCGTATATATCAATGAAACCAAAGCGGCATTACAAGCAGGCTTAATTTCACAAAATCAATATGAATTACTTGCAGTAGCAATCAATACGGGGACTAACTTACCATCAGTGGCAACACCGAATGGACAAGCTGCATTCCTATTCTTATTAACCTCATCATTGGCACCATTAATTCGCTTGTCTTACGGCAGAATGGTGATTATGGCATTGCCTTATACGATTGTTTTATCATTAGTTGGTTTGTTAGCTGTGGAATTCTTTTTACCTGAACTTACTGCTATACTGACTCAATTAGGCTTAATTACAGCGGTGTAAACAAAGAGGGAGAATAATGCTGACTTATTTCAAAACACTCTCAACTCAACGAGGCGGATGGTTCCTGTTAAGTCTGTCGGGAATTTTGCTGGAAGCGACCGCACTTTACTTTCAATATGGAATGGGTTTACAACCTTGTGTGATGTGTATTTATGAGCGTGTTGCGCTTTTAGGCATTATTTTCGCAGGTTTAATTGGAATGATTTACCCACAATCAATGTTATTGCGTTTATTTGCGTTAGCGATTGGCTTGTGGGGAGCAATAAAAGGCTTATTACTGGCATTGGAGCATTTAGATCTCCAACTTTATCCGGCTCCGTGGAAACAATGTTCTGCCTTTGCAGAATTTCCGCAAACCTTGCCATTAGATAAATGGATTCCAGCAATGTTCCACCCAACAGGCTCTTGCACTGAAGTAAGCTGGCACTTTTTAGGTTTCTCAATGGTGCAATGGATTGTCGTGGTATTTGCGTTTTATACCCTTGTGCTAGGTATTATTACACTAAGCCAGATCAAGCGTTTAAGACCCAAACAACGTAGATTATTCCACTAATCAGGTAAAAAATATGGAGAAGAATGTGATTTCTTCTCCATATTTATTTACTTTAGTTTCAATACAAATCTTAAATATCTTGTACAACAAATTGTAATGAATGTCTCGCGAGTAAGCGTGCTTTGCGTTGTTTCAAACGCTTTAAGCGCAAGGCGCGCCCTTGTGATAAACGATACAATTTTTTTGTTGTCTTTAAAAAAGTTTTCCGTCTTGCCATACTTCCCTCTTTATTTTTATTGTAATGTGACAGCCCCTTGATTCTCGGTATTGTGTGATTGTTCCACGTTATTGGTTTCCGTAGAATCTTCAGGTTTATTTTGTTGAATACGATAATAATTCACGATGCTATTCATATAGCGGCGAATATTCTCAACATAATGGAACGCTTCATAACCTCGTGCATACCCATATTTTAAATTGGTGTAATAACGTTTTTCTGCCAATAACGGAAGGTTATTTTTCACATCTAACCAATTATCAGGGTCACCGCCTAAATTCTTCGTCAAGCGACGAGCATCAAGCAAATGTCCAAGCCCCATATTATAAGCAGCTAAAGCAAACCAAATACGCTCTTCCTGATTAATAGTATCAGGCATCTGTGTAATAAGCCAATGTAAATAATCAGAACCTGCTTTAATACTTTGTTCTGGATCAGTTCGATCTGCAATTTTCATTCGCTCCGCAGTGTCTTTGGTTAACATCATCATTCCACGCACACCTGTTGGTGAAGTGGCATCTGGGTTCCAATGGGATTCTTGATATGCAATTGCTGCCAATAAACGCCAATCTAAATCACCTTTATATTTTTCAAAGAGCGGAGCATATTTCGGTAATACGGTATCAATTGCCTTGAGGTAGCTGCGTGTATCCACATAGTCAAACTGAGTTAAATGATTAAAGTATTTTTCTTCAATACGTGCGACCAAACCTGTTTCAATGGCACTATTCATAAAATCCAATAAAGAGGCTTGCAATTCACTATATGAATTGCTTGGCAAATACCAATGCACAGTTGACTCATCAGTTAAATCAAATGCTACTGCTACATTTGGCTTAATTTGCTGTACGGCTGACACATCAATTGAGTTAGCAATCACATAATCAATTTTGCCATTTGCCATTTGGATAAGTAATTCTTCAGGGGTTAGTTTGTCATTCACTGACCAAACTAAATCTGGATATTTTTCTTTCGCTTCTTGTAAAAGTGCGGTCAATTCTGAGCCAGAAGTAATGCCTAGCTTGCCTTTCAACTGACCTAAATGACGTGGACGCTCCGTGCCTTTGCGATAAACCAACTGCCAAGATGCCGAATAGTACGTTGGGCCAACTTGGAACAGTTCAAGCTTTTTCGGTTGATACAATAAGTTAGCTGCCGCAATATCAATTTCGTTATTATCTAACGCCTTGAATAGCGCATCCCCATTCGACATTGGTAAAATTTCCAACTCAACATTGAGATAATCAGCAAACGCCTTGCTTAGCTCATACTCTAAGCCAGCTGGTTGTCCTGAATGATCAATAAAATAAGAAATCGGGTTGTTGATCGTCCCGACCACGAGTTTTCCTCTTGATTGGATTGCGGTATAGCGGTTTTCTTCCGATTGCATAATCGATTGCCAAGGGAACACCATATCAATCGCCCATAAAAATAAGGCAAAGATTGCAATAATACGTAGAAATAATCCTTTCAAATGACCTCTCTAATATTACCTAACTAAAAATTTAGGGCATTTTAACGACTAAATAAAAAATACACAAATTAAAAAAGTGCGGTCGATTTTTCTAAATTTTTGAAAAATCGACCGCACTTAACTAGACTAGCGGCCTAGAATATGACTAAACGAACACTATTTTTTGCGTTCGCGACGCTCTCTACGAGGACGCTCATTAAATGAACGACCGCCTTTTTCTTTGAATTTACGATCTTCACGACCAAATCGAGGCTCGTCACCACGACCTTTACGTTTGCCACCACGACGGTCGCCACCGAAATCATCACGATCACGGTTTCCACCACCATTTACTGCACTAACAAACGACATTTGCATTTGTTTATTCATCACACGAGTTTTACCAAAGACATTTAATAATTCTTTTGGCATCCCTTGCGGCAACTCAATTGTTGAGTAATCATCATAAAGTTTAATGTGGCCAATATAGCGGCTATTGATATCACCTTCATTTGCAATTGCACCAACGATATGACGCACTTCAACGCCGTCTAAACGCCCCACTTCAATACGGTATAAATCCATTGGTTGCGGGTTACCATAACCACGACGTTCAGCTGAACGTGGGTTTTCACGGCCACTACGCTCACGACGATCACCACGTGAAGCTTTGCGGTCGATAACAGGATCTGGTGGAAGAATTAATTTTTGTTTGCCTTGTAAAAGCATCAACATTGCCGCAGAAATATCTTCTTGATCTTGGTCTGCGGTAAACATATCTTCCAATAGGCTACGATAAAGTTCTAAATCGTGATGCTCAAGTTGTACGGTAATTTTCGCTTTAAATTTCTCACGGCGACAAGCTTGTAACACTTCGTGATTTGGCACTTCAACTTCGGTGATAGGCTTCTTAGTTAAATGCTCAATGTTGCGTAATAAACGACGCTCTCTTGGCTCAACGAATAATAATGCACGACCTGTACGACCCGCACGACCTGTACGACCGATACGGTGAACATAAGACTCTGCATCCAACGGTATATCATAATTCACAACTAAACTAATACGCTCAACATCTAAGCCACGCGCCGCAACATCTGTTGCAACAAGGATATCCAAGCTACCATTTCTCAAACGATCTAATGTTTGCTCACGTAATTGCTGTGTCATATCACCGTTTAATGCTGCTGCGCGGAAACCGTGTTTTTCAAGCAATTCTGTGACATCAAGCGTGCCTGTTTTAGTACGGGTGAAAATAATTGCTGCATCAAAGTTTTCTACCTCTAAGAAACGCAATAATGCATCATTTTTACGAAAACCGTGCACATACCAACAGCTTTGTGTGATATCTGGGTTCGTTGTTTGTGTTGATTTAATTTTGATCTCTTTAGGATCTTTCATAAAACGTTTTGTGATGCGACGAATTGGCTCTGGCATTGTTGCAGAGAAAAGCGCAGTTTGATGCTCTTCTGGTAATTCAGCCATTACTGTTTCAACATCATCAATAAAGCCCATACGTAACATTTCGTCAGCTTCATCTAATACCATAAAACGTAAATTTGATAAATCTAATGTGCCACGACGGATGTGATCTAGAATACGGCCTGGCGTACCCACAACCACTTGTGCACCTTGTTTTAACGCACGTAATTGAATGTCGTAGCGCTGACCACCATAAAGGGTCACGATTCTTGTGCTTTTCGCATATTTACAGAATTGTTCGCAAGCATCTGCCACTTGAATCGCAAGCTCACGTGTTGGCGCCATCACCAACATTTGTGGATATTTCTTATCTAAATCAATTTGTGCTAATAAAGGAAGAGAAAACGCTGCCGTTTTACCACTTCCGGTTTGTGCCATACCAAGCACATCATTTCCATCTAAAAGATATGGAATACAGGTTTGTTGAATTGGAGATGGTGTTTCGAAACCGAGATCAGATACAGCGTTAAGTAAGAATTCAGGCAAGCCTAAATCGTTGAAAGTCATTGTTGTTTCAGTCATTAAAAATACTCTAAGGTAAAAAAGAAAAGCTCACTAAGCGGTGAGCTAGTGTAATTATGTTGTTCGTCTGCACGTTTTACAACAGCCAATAGCGCGTCACGCTATTTTTGGTTTGAACCTTGCTTCAATTTCATTAGTTCAAACAACGCAAAACGATACTCAACGAAGTTATACACTTGGTTTGCGACGGCCAGTTTAAATAGCGTTTCCGCTTTATCAACTTGACCTAAATTGAGTTGTTGTTTTGCTAGATAAAAATAAGTTTCAGTCAAAATTTCAGCACTTTTTGCTGAAGTCGATTGCGCAAATTGTTGTGCTTTAGTTAACAATTCTTCGACTGACAAGTTTCCCAAATAATATTGAACAATATACGTACCCCACAATTCATTGCTCAGCAAGTTAGCACGCAAAGCTAAATTTTGCTGAGCCTCTTGTGGATTACGTTTTAGCTCATTTAAATATAACCATAAAACACGATAAGGATCTGATTTATCTAATTGATAAAATTGAAGAAAATCCTGATGAGCTAATTCATAACGTTCAACGTAATGAAAGTTCAATCCTCGATTGAGAAAAGCATATTCATACTTTGGATCAAGTTCAAAAACCATATTGAAGGCTTCCAATGCGGTTTCATAATCTTGTTCTAGTAATAAATATAAGCCTAAATAATTAAACGCTGCCGCTAATTTAGGATACAACGCTAATGCTTGTTGAAAATTAAGACGCGCTAAAGTCCATAGACCCAAGCTATCGTAAAGTACACCGCGCTCAAAATGTAAAATCGCACGTTCTTCTGTTTTCAACTTACTGACAAGTAAAACATCACTAATCTGAGCAATCATCATTTCGTGATCGAGATGATCATTAGGACTCATTTCCCCCATCATAATTTTATTATCTTTCATAAAAGCGTGATTAGAATTCACACAACTTGTAAGACATAAAATCAAACAAGGTAAAAATACAATGAAACTAAACAACTTTTGACGTTGTGTCATCTCAGAATAGCCTTAAAGCACAGTCTTGTGCTTGTCAGAGTAAAAAATTACAGTACTCAATCATTGAGTACTGTAACTCTCTCTAGAACTACGCCTGTTCTTCTGCTACTGCTGCATCTTCTGCAACTTCAGTAGCTTGCTCCTGTTTTGGCGCAATCTCTTTCATTGTTAAGCGGATACGACCTTGACGATCGATTTCTACCACTTTCACAGTGACTTCTTGACCAACTGCAAGGTAGTCACTCACTTTCTCAACACGCTCTTCTGCGATTTGCGAAATGTGAACTAAGCCTTCTTTGTTGCCCACGATAGAAACGAACGCACCAAAGTCAGCTAAACGTGTTACTTTACCTTTGTATACAGCACCCGCTTCAACTTCAGCAGTAATGTCTTCAATACGTGCCATTACATCTTTTGCTGAATTTGCATCTACAGCTGCAATTTTCACTGTACCGTCATCATCAATATCGATTGAAGTGCCAGTTTCTTCAGTTAATGCACGAATTGTTGCACCACCTTTACCGATAACATCTTTGATTTTCTTAGGATCGATCTTCATTGTGTAAATACGTGGAGCAAAGTCAGAAATATCTGCACGAGGTGCAGGAATTGCTTGTTCCATTACACCTAAAATGTGTAAACGCGCGCTTTTTGCTTGGTTCAATGCAATTTGCATAATTTCTGCTGTGATACCTTCAATTTTGATGTCCATTTGAAGTGCGGTCACGCCTTGACGTGTTCCTGCAACTTTAAAGTCCATATCACCTAAGTGGTCTTCATCACCTAAGATGTCTGAAAGTACTACGAACTTTTCATCTTCTTTCACTAAGCCCATTGCGATACCCGCCACGGCTGCTTTAATTGGTACACCAGCATCCATTAATGCTAATGACGCACCACAAACTGATGCCATAGAAGAAGAACCATTTGATTCAGTGATTTCAGATACAACACGTACCACGTATGGAAACTCAGCCAATGTTGGCATTACCGCAGCCACACCGCGTTTTGCTAAACGACCGTGACCGATTTCACGACGTTTTGGTGAACCGATCATACCCGTTTCACCCACAGAATATGGAGGGAAATTGTAGTGGAATAAGAAGTGATCTGAACGTTCACCTGTTAATTCATCAATAATTTGTGCATCACGCTCAGTACCTAAAGTCGCTACTGCTAATGCTTGGGTTTCACCACGAGTGAAAATTGCAGAACCGTGAGTACGTGGTAATACACCAGTGCAAATATCTAATGCACGTACGGTATCCACTGTACGGCCATCAATACGAGGTTCGCCATTTAAGATACGACCACGCACGATTTGGCTTTCAAGTGCGGTGAAAATATCAATAATTTTACCTTCGCTGACTTCTTCGCCTTCTGCAACTTCAGCAGTGATTTGTGCGATCACATCAGCTTTGATTACATCGATTTGCTCATAGCGAGATTGTTTTTCAGTAATGCGATATGCTTCGCCTAAACGCGCTTCAGCGATTGCTTTAACTTTCTCAATTAGTGCTGTATTTGGCTCTGGTGCAACCCAATCCCAACGTGGTTTGCCCGCTTCAGCTGTAAATTCTTTGATTGCTTCGATCACAACTTGTTGTTGCTGGTGACCAAATACAACCGCAGCTAACATTTGTTCTTCAGTTAACACGTCAGCTTCAGATTCAACCATTAATACCGCTTTATCTGTACCTGCAACCACTAAATCTAAACGGCTTTGTTTTTGTTCGTTCATTGTTGGGTTAAGGACGAATTGGTTATCAATAAAACCAACACGTGCAGCACCGATTGGGCCATTAAATGGCACGCCTGATAATGAAAGTGCTGCTGATGCACCAATCATCGCTACTAAGTCAGGGCAGATTTGTGGGTTAACAGAAACCACTGTTGCAACGATTTGGATTTCGTTATAGAAACCTTCTGGGAAAAGTGGGCGGATTGGACGGTCTATTAAACGTGCGATTAAGGTTTCACCTTCAGATGGACGGCCTTCACGTTTGAAGAAACCACCTGGGATACGACCCGCTGCGTAAGTACGCTCTTGATAGTTAACTGTTAATGGGAAAAAGTCTTGACCTTCTTTCACGTCTTTTTTGGCAACTACTGTTACAAAAACAGTAGTGTCATCCATACTAGCCATTACTGCTGCTGTTGCTTGACGTGCGATAGCACCAGTTTCTAAAGTTACGGTATGTTGACCATATTTGAATTGTTTTACAATTGGATTCACAATGTTTTCCTTTTAAATGAATCAAGTCAATAAATCATAAATAATTCATTAACTTAAGAATTAAAATGTTGTTTTATTTTCCAAATTGCGACTAGCAAAAATAATCTTTTTTCTACCGTATTTTTTGTTCAAAACTTGTTCAAAAAAGAAAAATTACTTTTGATAGCCGCACGCTAATGCAGAAAATAAAACTTACTTATTATACAGGCTTTTCTAAATGAATGGTAATTTATTTTCAGAAATAACAAAGAATAAGCTTTAAATCACAAATTAAGGCTTAAAAAGATGGTGGAGATAATCGGGATCGAACCGACGACCTCTTGAATGCCATTCAAGCGCTCTCCCAACTGAGCTATATCCCCATATTAGAAATGTCGTGGCGGTAATGATAAATTCCGCCACGCTAGCTGTCAACATCAAATTAATGATATTACGCCACAAGTTCAAATATTAAGCAGCTTGATTTTTAATAAAATCAATCGCTTTTTGAATACGTGCAAGTGTACGTTCTCTGCCAATGCCTACTAATGTCACGTCCATTGATGGCGATTGACCAGAACCAGTCACGGCAACACGTAACGGCATACCCACTTTGCCCATACCCAGCTCTAACTCTGCTGCAGTTTGTTCAATTGCTTGGTGCGTGCTATGTAGATCCCAACTTTCAAGTGCGGTCAATTTTTCTTTCACTTTTTCAAGTGGCTCAACTGCTGCCTCTTTGAAATGTTTTTTCACCGCAGCTTCGTCAAAGCTATCGAATTCTTCAAAGAAATAACGGCTTGCTGTAGCCATTTCTTTTAGTGTTTTACAACGCTCTGCCAACATTTTCACGATGTCTTCTAATGCAGGGCCGTTTGAAGTATCAATGCTTTGATCTTGATAATGCCACGCTAAATGTTTCGCTACATATTCAGCAGGTAATTCACGCATATAGTGGTGGTTCAACCAAAGTAATTTTTCTGTATTGAACGCACTTGCTGATTTACTTACGCTTTCAAGCTCAAATAAGTTAATCATTTCTTCAACAGAGAAAATTTCTTGGTCGCCGTGTCCCCAACCTAAACGGACTAAATAGTTTAATAATGCTTCTGGTAAATAACCGTCATCACGGTATTGCATTACGCTTACCGCACCGTGACGTTTTGATAATTTTTGACCATCATCACCTAAAATCATTGAAACGTGTGCGTAAGTTGGAATCGGTGCACCTAGTGCTTTCAAAATATTAATTTGGCGAGGTGTGTTATTGATATGGTCTTCACCACGCACAACGTGTGTAATGCCCATATCCCAGTCGTCCACCACCACACAGAAGTTATAGGTTGGTGAACCATCAGTACGACGAATAATTAAATCATCTAATTCGCTGTTGCTAATTTCAATGCGACCACGCACGGCATCTTCAAATACAACTGAACCTTCGGTTGGGTTTTTGAAACGCACTACGTGTGGTTGTTCTGGCGTGTTATTGTGGTCGTGTAAGCAATGGCGGTCATAACGTGGTTTTTGTTTATTTTGTTCTTGTGTATTGCGTAAATCTTCTAAGCGTTCTTTTGAACAGTAGCAACGATATGCTAAACCTTGTTCGATCATTTGGTCGATCACTTGGTTATAACGATCGAAACGTTTAGTTTGGAAATAAGGGCCGTGTTCCCAAGCTAAATTTAGCCACTCCATTCCTTCTAAAATTGCAGCCGTGGCTTCTGGCGTTGAGCGCTCTAAGTCAGTATCTTCAATGCGTAATACAAATTCACCTTTGTGATGTTTGGCATATAACCAAGAATATAATGCGGTTCTTGCACCACCTACGTGTAAATAGCCCGTTGGACTTGGCGCAAAACGAGTGCGCACTTTCACATTCGGGTCTAAATCAAATAATGCTTCTAATTTCATAATATAACCTTTATTTCATATTTCATTTTTGCGAAAAAATTTGTGCCATATTGTACTATGAGTTCACATAATTCCGAATGTTTTTTGTGATTTAATGCTTACTTTTAAAACAAACACACATTTTTTTGAAAAAATTAGTTGACTGAAAAGAACTAATACTTATAATGCCACCTCACAACGTCAGGGCGATTAGCTCAGTTGGGAGAGCACCTCCCTTACAAGGAGGGGGTCACTGGTTCGAGACCGGTATCGCCCACCACTTTTCAACAAAGTGTCCTAGTATGTTGTAAAACTTAGAATTTTATGAGGGCGATTAGCTCAGTTGGGAGAGCACCTCCCTTACAAGGAGGGGGTCACTGGTTCGAGACCGGTATCGCCCACCACTTTTAAGTGTTCCACTTCATAAAATTCCCCCAATGTTTTAAGTCTCAAGTGGGCGATTAGCTCAGTTGGGAGAGCACCTCCCTTACAAGGAGGGGGTCACTGGTTCGAGACCGGTATCGCCCACCACTTAGACTCAAAACAACGCTTCATAACTTTGCTGTTCTTCTTAAGAAAGGCAAATCTGAAGGGCGATTAGCTCAGTTGGGAGAGCACCTCCCTTACAAGGAGGGGGTCACTGGTTCGAGACCGGTATCGCCCACCACTTCTTCTTAAAATATCTATCTAAATCTTCTATAAGCATTTTGTTCTTTTATTCATAAAATGATAAAGTAGTGCTCATTATTCTTTATTACAATGGAATGGAACTTCACAATGCAGAAGCCAGTTAAAAATAAAAATCTCATTCTTGTTGCCAATGGTGCAACTCGCTTATTAGGTAATATTATCAAAACCTTAAGTTATCCTTTTCACGCACTCTTTCCGAGTAAACGTTTCACGATTCCTGAATTCGATCCAGCTAGAAGCCAATCAAATAAAAATCTCAAAATTAACCGTGTGATTTGGCAAACTAATTACAGCAACAAAGTAACCCTACCAGTCTACTGTAACTATTTATTTAACCGCTTATTATCGCCAAGTTATGAATATCGCTATGTCAGCACTGAAGCACGTGCCGAATACATTAAGGAAAATGCCGATGAACGCACATACAATGCATATAGCAAATTAACTGATGGTGCGGCGCAAGCTGACTTTTGGCGTATTTTCACCCTCTACAATGAAGGTGGAATTTATATGGATATCGATGGACATCTTGTCTGGAATTTAGACAGTATTATTGATGAAGAAGATACTGAAGTCATCATTACTCGTCGTGGTTTGTATACCAATTTCTTTTTAGCAAGTGCCAAAGGCAATGCATTTTTAAAAGAAACGTTAGATATCATTATTGATAATATTGAAGAAAAACGCATTGATGGCGGAGTGTTCTCATTAACAGGCCCAAAAACGTTGATTAAAGCGTTAGAAAATAAAGATGTAAATTCTCGCTTAGATAAGCTGACTTGCTCACAAGGGACATTTACCAACGAACATTTCCAGTATATGGACAAAAAACGAGGCAAATGGGTTCACGCTAAAAACGAAGATCTTTTAAAATAATCTTCGAAGAATATAAAAAAAACAAGAGCCAGATAATGTTCTCTGGCTCTTCCTTTTGTCATCACATAAAAGTGCGGTAATTTTTCAGTTAATTTTGTTGAGTTTTACGCTCTAACCAAGTCTGCAACTCTGCAACATCTTGCGACCAAACGTGTTCAATTTGGCTAATCCAATCACCAATATTATTTTCCCAATCTTCTTGTTCAGGATTTTGCGCTTGTGCGGCAATTTGTTGAATACGTTTTAATCCAATAGATGCTGTGGCACCTTTCATTTTATGCGCGGCAGAAAGCACTCGCTCTTTTTGGGTAAAATCGCTTAAGTATGCTTGGTAAGTGTTTAATAATTCACTCATATATTCTGGCATTTTTTGCTCAAATAACTGCACATTATTTTTCACAAATTTCACACTGAGCATATCAATCAATTCATTTAGCATTGCCATATCAAACACACTTTCTTGCACTTCTGCTTGCACCGGTTTAGAGACTGGCATTGGCATCACCATATCGCCAAAAAATTCAGCTAAACAAGCCGTGAGTTCATCAAGTGCCAACGGTTTACGCAACACATCATCCATACCTTTGCTTTGGTATTCTTGTTTGCTTTGCATTACGTTCGCAGTCAACGCCACTAACGGTGGCAAGAAGTCGTAAAGCCCCTCTTCATAACCTTCTCGTAATTTTTGTGCAACATCAAAACCGAGCATATCAGGCAGCTGAATATCCAACAGCACGAGATCATAATAATTTTGTTTAAATTTCGCGATGGCTTCTCCCCCCGTCATTGCCACATCAACAGTATAGCCTAGTTTTTCTAATACCGATTTAGCCACCACCACATTCACTTCAATATCTTCAACGAGGAGAATAGATAGCGTTTCAGGCACTTGATTGAGGCTGGTAATTGGTTTGTTGACTTCTTTTACAGGTAAAACTAGGGTAAAACTCGTCCCTTTCCCCAACTCACTTTCAACGGTTAAATCGCCCCCCATTAATTGCGCAATTGTTTTTGACACTGCAAGTCCAATACCACTCCCTAATGGCTTTTGTCCGCTCGATTTGACTTGATAGTACATTTCAAACACTCTATGCAATTCTTCTCGCGGTATCCCAACCCCCGTATCCGAAACAGTAAAATAAATACGACTTCCACTCGTTGATACATTCAACTGAACACAACCTTTTGATGTAAATTTCACAGCATTTCCGATCAAATTCCATAAAATTTGGCTTACTCGTGCATAATCTAACATTAACCAAATAGGTAGTGGTGAGCGTTCAATTAGCTGAAAATTCAATTTTTTATCCGCTGCCATCAATGTGCCAAAATTAGAAATATCTGTCAGTAAATGCTGCAATTCCACTTCTTTTGGGTTCAGCTCAATACGGCGTGCATCAATTTTTTCTAAATCAATAATATCGCTGAAAATATGCCCTAATGAAATTGCACTGATATTAATTGTTTTTAAATAATCACGTTGCTTATCTGTCAATTCACCATCAAGCAAAATGCGGCTTAAACCAATAATTCCATTAAGTGGCGTGCGTAATTCGTGGCTAATGGTTGCCATAAGTTGCGTTTTATCACGGCTCGTTTTTTCAATATTATCAAGGGCTATTGATAACTTTTTTTCTGCTAGCACACGCTCTGAAACTTCATTACGCAAGTTATCCACTAATTTTTTTAAGTCTTGGCGTGAGCGCTCTAATTTTTCAACTAACACAGTGAAAAAATAAATCACAAAAGGCGCAGAAATCAGCCCAAACACAATAGAACGGATCATATCCGTCCAATTAATTTCCCCTATAATAAAGAAACTTAACAACGCTTGCGTACACAAAGCCAATACCGCAAGAATCGCAACGCCCAATAAAGAAAAACGCAAACGCCCAAGGCGAATCACCCAATCCACATACTTCTGGGTAAAATATCGAATATTTTTCATAAAAAACCTAACTTTGCTTAAAAATAGCAATATTGTATCACTAACGTTATTTCATTCGCAGAATTCAGATAATAAAAAAACCACACTTTATATGCGCTGTTACATTACAGTTCACATCAAAGTGCGGTCAAAATTTACCAGAATCCTAAAAATTCATTATAGTGCCACTCTAATTTATCTGAATCATATTGTGGTAAAGCACTACTCGCATAAGTCGTGGCGACAGAACGCATATTTTCCGAACCAAGCTTTTCTGTAAGCTCCTCTAATGCCAAAGACAGTGACTGCGTAAGCCAAGGTTTCACAATCCCCGTTTTATCACATTTCAACTTCTGATATTGAATATTCGGTAAATAACTTTCTTCATTTTTATAGGCATTTTCTGCGCTTAAAAAACTAAATCCCCAATCCGTATCATCATTAGGCCAACACACAATATCCAATTCTTTTACGCTCTTACGAAAGCGTGTCATCATCGGTAAATTAGCTAATAAACGATTGGTATAACGATTATCCCAATATAAATTCACATAATTGGCTCTTGGATTATTTAGCAAATCACCAATCACTTTATGCTCTAAATCCGCTAACTTTGTTGTGGCTTGTAATTGTTCAGGTTTCACAATTCTTGGTGTCGCTTGAATATGCAATAAATCCCCAACTGAAATGAGTTGTTCCAATTTATGCGTGGTTAATTTATACAGTTCACTTTCAAAACCAGGGCGGGCATAAATGGCTTTCCCTAAATTGTAATTTGCTACACCGAGCCCACGCCAATGTGTCGGCAGTAAATAAATATTTGGATTTTCAGCAACTTTATCTGCTCGATGCCGCCATACGCGCCCTGCAAGCTGAATAATCGAACGCATAGAAGAAGGATCGACAATCGCCCAATCATAATCGTGATCACGCCCGACTTCAGTAACAGGACTACCTAGCACAATGAATACGTGATTTTCTGCTTTATGTTGATTCAACGCTAATGCAATTTCAGGTTGTTGGAAAAACTGTTCTGGATGATGGCGATCCAAAATGCGATCCAATTTTTCTTCAAGATTGGAACGTAGCAATAACAACTGTTTGGAATGGTAACAACATAAATGAAAACAATAGTCTTCAAATTCACTGGTTTCTTGCATCGCAAGCAAAGCTTGAGCCACTGGAATCATCGGTTTAATGTTCGAAAACCGAATTAAACCAATACTGACTTTTTTATGACTTTTCGGGTCATTTTCACCATAAAATTGGTGTAATTTGACCGCACTTTGTAATAAATGTTGTGCTAACAAGTCATAATTGAATAACTGATTTTCACCAGGTTTCAAAATCGGTAACGTTAAAATTTCCGCTTTACGGCGAGCTGGACTTTTCTCAAGATTTCCAGCGCGTTTAACGACAAACTCACGATGTTGCTGCATAAATATGTCTGAATTATCCACCATTGCTTGCACTTGTTGAAATTCATCAATCCAAGCACAACAAATCGGTAAATCTGGTGAAATGCCTTTTTGCTGATTATAAATCTTCCGTCCAGCTTGATAAGCATTGAACAGCCCTGTAATAAAATCTGGGGTTAAGGTTGCAGAAGAAAGTAACACTCGACTGCCAAACAAGCCTGCCAAATGCACTAATCGGCTAAGTGCTGGCAAATCTTCTTGAGAAAAATCATCTGGCTCATCCAAAATCAAATCAGAAGTCAATAAACGCAATATTGGCACAATATGGTGACCGCCACGCACACTTTCAGAAGCAGAAACTAAATGATCGAGCGTACAAGTCACTATCGGTGCATAAAATAACTTTTTCGCTTTCGGATCTTTGGTTAAGAAATTCGAAATTTCATCATTTTCGACCGCACTTTCAATGAAAGACGCACCGTAAACGTCCATTTCCTCAAACCAATTTTCAGCACTTTCACTACCATTTTTCGCCAGTTCTAATGCATTTTCTTGTTGTAATTCATACAATTTTTTGACCGCACTTCCCCCGACTAAAACAGCCAAATCTCGTTCAGATAAATCTAAACGTGCTTGTAATGCAGTGCCTGTTTGTAACGTTAACACTCGCAAACCTAAGGCTATTGTTAATCTCGCCCCTTGTTTGGCATCACTTAATGCGTACATCATTTTGGCATTAGCAAGAGTTTTACCACAGCCCGTGCTTGCCATATTCACCCCAAAAAAGCCTTGCGTTTCACTACTTTTTTGCAATGTTTTCGCCATATTTACCGCTTTGTTTTGCCATACAAAACGATCTTTAGCCAGTTTTGCAAATAGCTTATGTTGCTTAATTCGAGGTAACTCTGTACTAAATTTGGGCAATAATCGAGCAAAATGCACCGCACTTTGACAAACACCAATCAAATGCTCATCTAGTCTTTGTTTAACTTCCCCTGACTCGCGATAAGTATTCGCCAATAAAGGAAAGGACTCATCACCTAATTTGTCATTTTTATCTTGTGCAGAATAATAATGATCCCCTGTCATTAAACACAAACGTGATAACAACAATAGAAAAGGATCTTCAATCTCATTCAAGGCAAATAACGATGGGTGGTTTAACGCTTTATTAGCCCATCGTGTCATCTGCTTTTGCCAGGCTTTACTTTGTGTCGCAATATTGTCAAATTTCCAAAAGAGTTCAGGCATTGGATGATCAGAAGAATTAAACACCCAGCGTTCTTGTGGACGATATTCTTTAAAGAACATTTGGAAGGTTCGCTGACAATACAAACGCATATTTTTCGTATAATCGAGTGATCGAGAAAAAGTATCAGTAAAAGGCAATCTGTGATGTGAAGTAATTAACCAAATTAATGTGCGAGCTATCGGTGGTAGTTGTTCAAAGCCTGAAAACGTGTTTGCATCAGGGGTATCTTGAATAATTTTCTCAAACCATTTTGGGTTCTTCTGCTCAAATTCGCTCCAATTCGCTAAACGACTAAGCCACTCTTGATCCGTTTTACAGCCAGCGATCATCGCTTCAAATAAACGGGCTGAAATCCATTCGTGACGATAACTGTCAGCCGCTTTTGGGGGATTTTTATGCTTATCTAGCTTGTTTTGGAAAGCGATATTTGACTTACCTAGATCGTGTAACAAGGCAGAAAGTGCGGTCAAAATTTGCAAAGAATAGGCATCTTTCCAATTCACTTCATCTTCAGCACGCAGAATATTGCGTATCGTACGATTAGTGGGGACACGCCCCTGATCGTTAAATTGGCTTTTATCCCCAACTACCCACAACAATTCATTACCATTTTTACGACGTGTCCAATAACAAGCGACAGCCGTATTTTTGCGTGCAGTTTGGCGTAACATTTTATATAAGGTTTCCAAACCTGCTTGCGTGATCACTGTTTGCCACACTCGATCACCACAACGCTCTGCAAACTGATCTAAAATACGACGCGTTTCTGTTAGCGCATTTTTCTGACATTGACTAACTAGCAAAATATTCATCTGACACTCCCTGTAAAGCCAGCTCTTTCAGCGTATCAATAATAATATCCAATGCACCAAAACGCAGTAAGTTCTGAATACAAGCTTGACGAAACTCTTTTTCAGAATCCCCATTTTGAGCAGAAATAAAGGCTTGTGGCAAAATAATGCTGTCTTTAATAATATCTGCCGCATCAAACACTAACCCGCCACGACGTGTTTTACCGTGTAGCACAGCTAAGCTATGCGGTAAACCTAATACCCAACAAGCCGTCGCCCCCAAACCATAGGCCAAATAGTTCCCGTGATCCAAAAATTGATTCACACTATCAATACTATTTCCACGTTCACTACGTTTAAAATCAAGATCATTCATCGTTGCCTGATTGGCTAACGCATATAATTTTGTTGTTAAACGCCCTTCTGCTGCTAATAACGCCTGACTGTGCGGTGCATTCTCAAATTCCTGTTTATATTGTGCAACAAGTGCGGTCAATTTTTCACAAGAATAAACCCATTCCAATTTAGACCAAATCGTATTTAGCAATGACAAGCGCTTTTGTTGTAAAGATTTCGCTACATTCAAACGCTTTTCATCATCAAACCAAAATCTGCACCATTGTTGTAAATATTCGACTGGTCGATATTCACTTTGTGGACTAAAAAACTCACAACCTATCTCGGTTTCCGTTGCGTTAAATAATGGTGTGCCACCACCACTGCAAAATCCAACCATTACACCCGCTTTCGATAATTCACGCATCGCCGCTTGCGTAATTGACGTGCCACTACCCAACAGTAAACAGCTTGTATTCGCAATGGGAATATTCCAATATAAAGACTCTTTACCTTGATCCATCACATACTCCACACGGCCACCATTCAGCAACACACGACAATGCTCCAAATAATAAATATTCGCACGTTTAGAGTGCAAAATAGTTTTTAAATCCGAAGATGGAATATAAGGTGTTTTACGCATATTTCCTCCTTGATAAGTAATGAATAATATTTAAACACTGTTTAAATAATTTTTAAATAAATGAGTTGCTGCCTGTGCGGCAGTGAACCACATTTAAAAATTGTTAAATTTACAGTTGCATTTCTAAGCTGCCTGTGCGGCAGTGAACGGTATGATTTAGAATGCGATCTTGTTGTTGATTTTCTAAGCTGCCTGTGCGGCAGTGAACAAAGTGCGTTGAGAGTGAATTTTAGTGGTATCTTTCTAAGCTGCCTGTGCGGCAGTGAACATTTTGTCTTTATAGAGCTTGGATTTTCAGACTTTCTAAGCTGCCTGTGCGGCAGTGAACAATCCACCAATCCTAAATTTCTCAACTTAATTTTTCTAAGCTGCCTGTGCGGCAGTGAACCCACGAGCATTAAAAACTCAAGAAGCTGGGCTTTTCTAAGCTGCCTGTGCGGCAGTGAACTCGAAAGATTCCGCTTTTTGCTTAAACCGCTCTTTCTAAGCTGCCTGTGCGGCAGTGAACTGCTTGAGCTTCTTCACCTGTTCGATACACAATTTCTAAGCTGCCTGTGCGGCAGTGAACAATTGATCTTGCACGAATTACAAAAACGTGTTTTTCTAAGCTGCCTGTGCGGCAGTGAACATAGAGAGCATTTAATTGAGAGGTGCTTTTATTTTCTAAGCTGCCTGTGCGGCAGTGAACTTATCTCCGTATAGCTAGACCAAGCAATGCCATTTCTAAGCTGCCTGTGCGGCAGTGAACGCGGTAAGAAAGCTATTGCTGGTATTGCTATTTTTCTAAGCTGCCTGTGCGGCAGTGAACCAGATAAAATTCCTGAATGGATAGATTTGCAATTTCTAAGCTGCCTGTGCGGCAGTGAACATCCACCCGCGGTGAACATCAAAGGTCCAAGATTTCTAAGCTGCCTGTGCGGCAGTGAACGCGGTAAGAAAGCTATTGCTGGTATTGCTATTTTTCTAAGCTGCCTGTGCGGCAGTGAACCGATACGCCAAGAAATATGACAAAAGAGGAACTTTCTAAGCTGCCTGTGCGGCAGTGAACATCCTTTGTTATAACAATGATGATCTCACTATTTTCTAAGCTGCCTGTGCGGCAGTGAACAGACATTCCAGAATTGGCAATCTGGGCATTGATTTCTAAGCTGCCTGTGCGGCAGTGAACAGCGACGTTCCAACCAATTGAAAACATATCTATTTCTAAGCTGCCTGTGCGGCAGTGAACGGTCAAAAATGACTAGTTTGAATGATTTGTCATTTCTAAGCTGCCTGTGCGGCAGTGAACCAATGTTTTAACAAGCCGCACTCGACTGAAAATTTCTAAGCTGCCTGTGCGGCAGTGAACACCCTACAAACAGTTATTCGTTAAACGGCTTATTTCTAAGCTGCCTGTGCGGCAGTGAACAAGCTCAACCACTTGTTCTAAGGTGTTTGCGTTTTCTAAGCTGCCTGTGCGGCAGTGAACTATGACTTGGCAAATGGTTTTTTTTCTTTGGGTTTCTAAGCTGCCTGTGCGGCAGTGAACACCTCGGTTATCAAGATCAAATGCCACTCAAATTTCTAAGCTGCCTGTGCGGCAGTGAACTATTGTTTATTGTTTTTATCTTACATACAACATTTCTAAGCTGCCTGTGCGGCAGTGAACTTCAGATCACGCTTCAATGCCGCACTCGAAGTTTTCTAAGCTGCCTGTGCGGCAGTGAACTTCTGTATTCTGTGTGTGTATTGATTGGTTCATTTCTAAGCTGCCTGTGCGGCAGTGAACAAATACATTGAGCTACTAAGCGGGCAATCATTTTTCTAAGCTGCCTGTGCGGCAGTGAACCGTTAGTCGCATTACCCGCCCAAATCTGAACATTTCTAAGCTGCCTGTGCGGCAGTGAACATCCACCAGCGGTGAACATCAAAGGTCCAAGATTTCTAAGCTGCCTGTGCGGCAGTGAACGACTTGGATTACTACCATAGCCATATATAGTATTTTCTAAGCTGCCTGTGCGGCAGTGAACCTCGTGAGCTTGCAGAAGAGATCGCTTTGATTTTTCTAAGCTGCCTGTGCGGCAGTGAACCAACACGCTCGCAAGGCGTGGAGAGCTGAAAATTTCTAAGCTGCCTGTGCGGCAGTGAACTAAAAAGCGTACTTGACCCGTTCGCTGGCAGTTTTCTAAGCTGCCTGTGCGGCAGTGAACATTCAGATCACGCTTCAATGCCGCACTCAAAATTTCTAAGCTGCCTGTGCGGCAGTGAACTAACAAAAGGTGTTTTTAAGCTATCACTGTTCTTTCTAAGCTGCCTGTGCGGCAGTGAACCATACGATCCTGATAAGCGGACGTATGAGCCTTTTCTAAGCTGCCTGTGCGGCAGTGAACATAGTGGCGATTATGAAAGCGAGGGAAGATAATTTTCTAAGCTGCCTGTGCGGCAGTGAACTAATTAATCAACATTTTACTTATCAAAAAACCTTTCTAAGCTGCCTGTGCGGCAGTGAACTTTGAGGCAGAGCTTGAGGTGACTAAAATTGTTTTCTAAGCTGCCTGTGCGGCAGTGAACTAATTGGGGCTGGCAAAGTAAGCGTAACGGTTTTTCTAAGCTGCCTGTGCGGCAGTGAACAACCTAACATTGCTTTCACCGGATTGCCTGACTTTCTAAGCTGCCTGTGCGGCAGTGAACAATATAGACCGCTAGAAGAAGTTGATGAGTTCTTTCTAAGCTGCCTGTGCGGCAGTGAACAATGGATAATATGAAAAAACCGCCACGTGGGCTTTCTAAGCTGCCTGTGCGGCAGTGAACTTTGGCGGTAGCATTAGAATGTGACTACACTTTTTCTAAGCTGCCTGTGCGGCAGTGAACCTCATTGATTCCTATCGTTCTGTATCCTTAATTTTCTAAGCTGCCTGTGCGGCAGTGAACACCACCATATATAGTATGTTAGATTTTATTGCTTTCTAAGCTGCCTGTGCGGCAGTGAACGACTGGTTAGAAACTGCAGAATTAATTGTTCTTTTCTAAGCTGCCTGTGCGGCAGTGAACTATGTTAGTTTAACGAAAATAAGTTTATTCTTCAAATTGTTAAAGAACATTTTTGCTTATTACCCTTTTTTCGAGGATATTTATAACCCTTTGATCTTATTTGATAAAAATTTCAATAGGAAAAAAGGGTTATAAATGCAGTTAGAAATGAGGTACGGTTGTAGTATTGCTTAAGCCATAGCTACCAAACTGACCAGTACAAGATGTTGAGGTTTTTCTTTCTTTCACCGCTAAGATAAAACGCTGATTTGTACTTGCGCTTTTTAAATGAATATGAGGGAAAAACGGCGTATTTTGTTGACGATTTTGCATTTCCACGCGAATATCCTCATTCCATTTATTAATGCTTTTGAGGAATGCTTCTGTGCGTCGAATAGTGCTTTGCCCTTTACGATGGACACGACTATAACAACGATGTTCAAAACTTGTCGGTGTCTCTTTTACTTGGCTAATCAAAGCATAGTCCTCTAGTCCATTTTGCAATAATTGTTGATACAGCGAATTACAATCTGCTTTGCTCCCAAATACGCGTAGGATACCGCCAAGCGTTCTGCCTAAACCATAAGCAGGAAACGCGATACCTAGTCTACCTTCAAAGTGCGGTAAGCATTTATGCAGAATTTGCATACAATGCCCCACAACTTCACTTTGTAGCATATCCATTTGTGGAATGGCTTTCAGTTCGATGTAATGGGTTGTCATGATGATTCCCCTTTATTTTTTTTCTTTGTTGAGCCAAAAACACCACCCCGAATCAACATACTAATTACATAGTGTTGCTCATTATCATTCAACTGCTCATCTTTACATATCCATTTATCAAATAAACCGTAAAAATGAGTATCTTCTGTCTCACGAAAAGCACAAGCTTGGTTAGTCATCGTTCCATAAGGCTCAACTGGAATCGGAAAAACAGTTTCATTTGTATACCAAGTATCAATAGTACGTAATGCATTGCTCACTTTTTGAGAATGCATCCCCGCATTCTGCTTAATTTTATAAAGGACTTTACTTTTTGGTGCTTCACCCTCCTTAGAACTTTTGTTCATTTTATCCTTTTGAACAAATTCTTGAGAGGGATAAACTTCTTGTCCATATCCTATTTGAGCATAAGCTGTAACATATAAAATAACAAAAGCACTGCCTAACAACCCTTTTTTAATTTCTTCTGCTATCTCATTAATTTTACTGTCATTATGATTAAAATCATTTAAAGAAAATTGTTTTGCATCATCAAAACTAACAACTTTTTCACCAAATTTAACTTCTATCCGAACATATTCTGCCCCCATACGATTACGCCAGAGCCAACGAGCATTGACAATATTCATCGCATAACGTTTAGCTAATTCGTCGAATGCTTTTTCATTAGCGTATTGTTGAACTTTTTCTACTACTTTTTTCTGATATTGTTCATCATTACAGACACATGGCTCGCCTGAGAGTTGAAGAATTTTTAAGCTAAATTTTGCCACTAAAACATCTTTATCATGATCTAAAGTCGCAAAGTCTACTTTTTGAAGGTTCGCATCTCTAGCCTCATCGATTGAAGTCAATTCATGAGACTTTGTTCCTTTTAGATCTTTTTCTCTCACTTCAACTAATGATAGCTCATCGCTCTGACTATTTTTTTGCCAAAAAACAGCATCAGAAACATCAAGACGACGCTCAAATGCGAGTACTGAAGGTCTACTTAATTTACTCATTATTATTCTCCTTGTGAAATCAGATAAAGATTGTTTTGTGGTGCACTATAACGCCAAAAACATTGTGAAAGATCTTTTGGTAAGCTAAATGGGAAAACCCATTTTCCCAAACTATAAATGGTTTCTACATATTGGCTTGGATATTGTTTAGTCCGACAATTTTGTAACTGCCCTTTCTCGAACATAGGAGAAATGGCTTGATAACCAACGGGAATAGGAACAAGCCACCCTCTCCCTTGCTTAACACTGTAATATATATTATTACTATTTCCAGTTGTACGTTCATCCGCAATATAATGTAGACTTGCAACTTCTAGTAAAGCATCAAGCTCTGTCGCTTGAGCATTAATTTTAAGACCAAACTCTTGTAATTCATATTCTTCTTTCAACCCACTAGATATAGAACCAACCTTTAATTCTTCATGAATATCAATAAGCTCTTCTTTTGCATCCATTAATACAAAAGATGGAATTAAAGCAAAAGGAATGTCCTTTTCTTCATGCAAACCAAACAAATGTACACGTTCTATATCTAATACAGAACCTCCAGCAATACGTTGTTGCCATAATTGATGTTTACATTCCTGTAAAAAATCTTGATATTCTTGGCTTCTTTTATTGTTTAAAGCAAGAAACAAACTCTCATCAGGAACATGTAACTCAACCAATAAGGAAACCTCTAAATGAATTTTTCCTTCTTCAATAATAGGTGGTGCATTCCACTCACCATTTTTTTTCTGCATAGGATGACGATTTAAAGTAAATTTAAAATCATCGTAATTACTTTCTCTATATGATTGCAGTTCATAATCATGACAAGCAACCATAACACCGCCAAGCTGAATATTACGATATGATAACTTTCGATTGAGTAAGTGAATTGCCCCTAAAAATCCAGTTAGTGCAGGAAAGCCATAACTTAAAGGCCCAGAGATAGCATTAGCACCTTGGATTCTGATTCGATCAAATAAAATATAATAATCCGTTGGAAACATATCTAATCCTTATACTTGACGTAATTGGTAGCGTAATAATTGTGTGACTTTCGTTCGTAATTCCTGGTAATCTGTTTTTTTGAAATCTTCATTTAGATTAGGAAAATGTCTCTGTAAAAAATCTATTATCCAAAGAGTAAACTTATGCTCAATCTTTTCTCTCCATTCACCTAACTCATATCCCACTCTAAAATCGTTTTCACCTTCTAATTGAGAGCGATTGGGGTCAAGCCAATATTTTTCTTCCCAAGAAATATCATATGCTTTTGACCATCCTGCTTCTTGTTCCTGTAAAAAATGTACATAAGATAAAACAACTTGTAAGATCGAACTTACCGCATCAAGCATCGCTGTTTTACGGCGAAAATTCCTGTGTCTTATTTCAGTACTTTTAAATAAGTTACGAAATCCCAATCGACAAGCATAAGCCAAACGTTTATTAAAAATGCTGCTATCCGTTAATTTTAGTTTGAAACTACTCAAACTATGAGAAATTGGAGGAAGTGAAGGAAGAAGATAATTTATACCTGATTGATTATTAGTAAAAAAGGAAACATTTTTAGGATGTTGCCCACCGAATGCTAATCGAGCCAATTCAGGTATAGATATTTCAAGAGTTTGCTTTTTATTACGAACTTTACTATGAAATTCTTTTAATAGAGAGACTGGATGCAATGGAATTAGGCAAGTATAGTCATCATTAATTATCGAATCCTGATTATTACACCATAGCAATTGCTTATTTCTTTGATCTGTTGTTCTTTTAATCTTAGAACCTTCTAACACCCTTGCAAAAATATCTCTGTACTGTTCAGATACATCTAAATCTTCTGCAAATACACCTAATAACGAAGGCGAATTTTCCAAAATCAAATCTTTTAAAGTAACCTCATCATTTAGCTGAATAGAAAAAAACTTCGCTACAGGAAAATGTGATGCATTTCCAGATAAATCCAAATCTAATTTCAAAACACTTTGTGATCCTATATAGCCTAATGGGAGAGAAGATTCAGGTCTAAATGTAATATTTTCCCCTTCGCTAGATGGATGAATACCTTTAGAAATATGAGTCGCAAAATTTGATTTTCTAGCTTTAGGAATAAGATCATTTTTAATCCAATTAAATAAATAATCTTCATCAAGAGTGTGTTCTTTAAACTTTTTTTCTACCTCTAAGTAACGAATAATTATTTCCTTTATTCGATTAGGACTCATATCTTACTCCTTGAATTTAGCAATAATTCTTACTCTGAACATAAAATAAAATGGTTTCCATAATATAAAAAAAGCATAACACAATCACTTTGTTATGCTTAGAAGTGTGAGCCACATCACCAAATTATATTGTTATATAAGTTTTATTTCTCCAACGTCACCACCCAACAATTATGAATTTGTTTATTACGTTCAAAATCGAGTGGTAACGTTTTTGCGGAAATTTCGACCGCACTTAATCCCAATTCATTTAAGCTGTCAAAGTCCATCTTGAAGCCACGTTTATTGTTGGAAAAAACGATTGTGCCATTTGGGCGTAAAATGCGTTTTAAATTGGTCATTAGCTTGATGTGATCACGTTGTACGTCCCAGCTGTCTTCCATACGTTTTGAGTTAGAAAATGTTGGTGGGTCAACGAAAATCAAATCAAATTGGCGATCACAACGTTCAAGCCATTGTAAACAGTCTGCTTGAATGAGCTTGTGCTGTTTGCCTTCTAAATCATTGAGCAATAAATTCTGTTCTGCCCAGTTTAAATAGGTGTTCGACATATCTACTGTGGTTGTGGATTTTGCACCGCCTAATGCAGCGTGAACAGTCGCCGAGCCAGTGTAAGCAAACAGGTTTAAGAAATCTTTGCCTTTCGCCATTTCCCCCAGCATTTTGCGGGTTAAACGGTGATCGAGGAACAAACCTGTATCCAAATAGTCCGTTAAATTGACCCATAATTTTGCGCCATACTCATTCACATAGAAATATTCGCCTTTATTAGCTAATTTTTCATATTGATTGGTGCCTTTTTGTTTTTGTCGGACTTTTAAAATCAGTTTATTGGTTTCTACGCCTGTCACCTGCAAAGTTGCAGTGACTGCATCTAATAAACGTTGGCGCGCTTTGTTTTCATCAATATTTTTAGGCGCAGCATATTCTTGCACGACGATATGATCGTCATAACGATCTACCGCTAAGTTATATTCAGGCAAATCTGCATCGTATAGACGATAAGCATTCAGACCTTGCTGCTTCGCCCATTTTTCGACTTTTTTAATATTTTTTTGCAGGCGGTTAGCAAAATCAACGGCCACTGGTGTCGCCGAAGTGCGGTCAAATTCTAAAGAATTTTCTACCGCACTTTTTTGCAATTCAGAGGCTGGACGAGCGCTGATGCGGTAATTTTTTTGTACACATTCTAGCGGGCCATTTTTCGCTTTAAATTGGCGGTGTGAGCGCAAACGTAAGCAGTCTAGCAACGCAGGTTCTGCACTGAATACCGACACATTCCAATCGGCAAATTGCTCTTTCAAACGCTGACCGAACACAGAATATAAGGCAATTAACGCCGGCGTTGTGCCTAAGCGTTCACCATAAGGCGGGTTACAAATCACCGTGCCTTTTTCATCTGCAAATGGATTTTTTAATCCTGCTACATCACCTTGTTGCCATTGGATTAAATGAGCAACGCCTGCATTTTGTGCATTACGTTTTGCTTTTTGTAATACTCGGTGGTCTAAATCAAAACCATAAAAGTTCGCTTTATGTTCTTTGTTAAACTCTTGTTCTGCTAATGCAACCGCTTCGCCTTTGACTTTATCCCACGCACTTTGATTATGCTCTTTCCAAAAATCAAAGCCCCAATGTAAGCGGTGTAATTGTGGTGCGATTTTCGCTTGCATTTGTGCAGCTTCAATAAGCACCGTGCCCGAACCGCACATAGGGTCAACTAACGGCGTGCCAACTTCCCAGCCTGATCGTAACACAATCGCAGCCGCTAATGTTTCACGTAAAGGCGCTTTGCCGGTATCTTCACGATAGCCACGCATATGCAATGCCTCACCACTTAAATCTAAAGAGATCACCAATTCTTCACGATTTAAGTAAGTATGAATACGAATATCTGGATAATCTTTATCCACGTTAGGGCGTGCTCTGCCGGCACGTTCAAAATAATCCACAATCCCGTCTTTAACACGCATTGCACCAAATTGGGTATGGCGAATTTCTCGGTTTGTGCCGTTAAAATCCACCATAAAGTTGGCTTTTTCATCAAAATAATCTAGCCAATTCTGGCTCACTACCGCTGAATATAAATCAAGGTCGCTGTAAATTTTGGTATTCACAATCGGCAATAAAATGCGTGAAGCTAAACGTGTCCAAAGCAACACTCGATACTGCGTTTCGTCATCTGCACAAAAATGAACGCCACCTTGCGCAATTTGGCATTCTGTTGCACCAAGCTCAGTTAATTCAACTTTTAGTAATTCTTCAAAACCACGTGCGGTTGTGGCAAAAAGTGTTTTCATAGGTGATCTCTAATTGATAAAAAATGGCGTGAATTATAGCAGATAATCTGACTTTTCGTGAATTTATTCCATTCAGCCTTCCATTGAACAACGGACTTTTAACTTCATTTGAAAAACAAAATCGGAAAAACTTCTCAAAAGTGTGAAGTTACGCAGAAAAAAGCCATACCGCAAATATTAATTCTTTGTTAAATTGGCAAAGATTTTCTAGCTAAGGAGATTTTATGATCAAAAATATTCGGGGCTTTGTAATTTTAGCCTTTAGCATCATTGTATTTTTTGTCTTACTACAAGTCCTTCCGTTTTCTGCAAAGGAAAATAAAGGCTTAGCGTTATTAGTCTTTGTTGCTATTTTATGGCTAACAGAAGCATTCCACATCACAATCACATCATTAATGGTACCGCTTTTTGCCATATTCCTAGGAGTACTTTCCACAGAAGCCGCCTTCACACCATTTGCCAAACCAATCATTTTTATGTTCTTTGGAGGCTTTGTTATTGCAGCGGTATTACGAATTCAAAAAATTGACCTTTGGATCGCAGGCCATATTATTCGCTTTGCCAAAGGTAGCTTAAAAATGACGATCGTGTACCTATTTACCGTGACCGCATTTCTATCAATGTTTATCAATAATACTGCTGTGGCGGCGATGATGTTACCGCTCACAATGGGGATTTTAAGCCAAGTTGATCCTGAAAAAAATCGACCGCTCTATGTCTTCGTGCTACTTGGCATCGCTTTTAGTGCGAGTATCGGGGGGATCGGTACCCTTGTAGGCAGTACACCAAATGCGTTGCTTGCGTTATTAACTAATATCACATTCAGTGACTGGTTACCGTATGGTATGCCAGTGATGATGTTATTAATGCCTGCAATGATTTTATCAATGTTCTTGATGTTACGTCCGAATTTTAACGTGCCATTTAAAGCAGAGATTGAAGATATTTCACTCAATGGTATTCGTTTATTCACTTTAGTGGTGTTCGTCCTCACCGCAATTTTACTTATCGCAAGTAAATTTATTGAACCGTATGTACGCGAATTTTTGGCACTCCCAGCCGAAATTAAAAACTTTGATACCGTAATTGCAATGACTTCGGTAGTCATAATGAGCATCAGTGGTGCTGCGACTTGGAAACAAATTCAAGAGAAAACGGAATGGGGCGTTTTAATGCTCTTTGGTGGTGGTTTAGTGTTAAGCATCGTATTACAAAACACTGGGGCAAGTAAAATCCTTGCTGATACCATTGTGACATCCGTTGGTGACAAACACTGGTTATTTATGACCATCGTGTTGACCGCATTTATTGTGTTCTTAACCGAATTTACCTCAAATACCGCAAGTGCTGCGTTGTTAATGCCGATCTTTATTTCGGTAGCAACTTCACTTAACTTACCAATTCTATCGCTTGCCGCAATTATCGCAACAGGTGCATCTTGTGCCTTTATGTTGCCAATTGCGACACCGCCGAATGCAATTGTATTTTCCACAGGCTTTATTCGCCAATCTGAAATGGCGAAAGTGGGCGTATTGTTGAATATGATTTGTATTGCTATTATAGGCTCGCTTTCTTACTTCTTCTGGATGCATTGGTAAGCAGGCAAACAAAAAGAGCGGTCTAAATTTTAAATTTTTTGACCGCTCTTTTTTTATAGAAGAAAATCTAAAATTATTTCACTTGCATACCAGGTTTTGCACCAGCATCGACATCAAGTAAGAATAAATCGCTACCGCCTGTACCAGCACTTAAGATCATCCCTTCAGATAAGCCAAATTTCATTTTACGTGCTGCAAGGTTTGCAATCACAATCACAAAACGGCCTTCAAGTTCTTCTGGTTTGTCATAAGCCGCTTTGATACCAGAAAACACTTGGCGAGTGTGGTCACCTAAGTCTAACTCAAAACGTAATAATTTATTCGCTTCTGGTACAGCTTCACATTTGATAACTTTCGCTACACGTAGATCTAATTTCGCAAAATCATCAATCGTGATCGTTTCTGCAATCGGTTCAACTTGGCTTGCTGTCTCTGCTTTTTGTGCATTTTTTTGTTCTACTGCTTGCTGAGCAGCAAATTGTTCTTTCGTTTCGTTCACAATAGCCTCAATATGTTTCGGTTCTAAACGTTGTGCCAACGCTTTGAATGGTAAAATTTGATGATTTAATAATGGTGCATTTAAGCTCTCCCAACTTAATTCATCTTGTAAAAATGCTTCCGCGCGCTCGATAATTTGTGGAATAACCGGTTTCAAATAAATCGCTAACACACGGAATAATTGTAACGCCATTGAGCAAACCGCTTGTAATTCAGCATCACGACCTTCTTCTTTCGCAATGACCCAAGGGGCTTTATCATCAATGTATTTATTCGCTTTATCCGCTAATAACATCACTTCACGCACAACTTTACCGAACTCACGTTCTTCATAATAAGTGGCAATTTGTGCTGATTTTTCAACAAATTCAGTCAATAATTCAGGTTCTGCGATCTCTGCGGCTAATTTACCGCCAAAACGTTTAGTAATGAAACCTGCACTACGTGAAGCTAAGTTCACGAATTTATTCACAACATCTGCATTTAAACGCTGTACGAAATCATCCAGATTTAAGTCTAAATCTTCAATACGATTATTTAATTTCGCTGCGTAGTAATAACGTAAATATTCAGGCGCTAAATGGCGTAAATAAGTGGATGCTTGAATAAATGTACCACGTGATTTTGACATTTTTACGCCGTTTACGGTGACATAACCGTGCGCAAATACGTTGGTTGGTTTTCGTAAATCGCAACCTTCTAACATTGCAGGCCAGAACAGGCTGTGGAAATACACGATATCTTTACCGATGAAGTGATAAAGCTCTGCCGTGCTGTCTTTTTTCCAGAAATCATCAAAATTTAGACCGCTCTTATCACACAGGTTTTTAAATGATGCCATATAGCCAATAGGGGCATCTAACCAAACATAGAAATATTTTTCTTCTGTATCTGGAATTTTGAAACCAAAATAAGGTGCATCGCGTGAAATATCCCACTGTTGTAAACCTGATTCAAACCATTCTTGCATTTTATTCGCAATTTCAGATTGTAACGAGCCCGATTTGATCCACTCTTTCAACATTCCTTCAAATGCAGGTAAGTCAAAAAAGAAATGCTCTGAATCTTTTAAAACAGGTGTCACACCCGATACCACAGAGCGTGGATTAATCAATTCTGTTGGACTATAAGTGGAAGAACAGACTTCACAGTTATCACCATATTGATCTTCTGCTTTACATTTCGGGCAAGTGCCTTTTACAAAGCGATCTGGTAAGAACATTCCTTTTTCAGGATCGAATAACTGTGAAATCGTACGACTTTTAATAAAGCCATTCGCACGTAATTTTTTATACATTTCTGCGGTTAGCGCTTCATTTTCTGGGCTGTGCGTTGAATAGTAGTTGTTGTAACTAATATTAAACCCTTCAAAATCTGCCACGTGATCTGCTTTCGATTTTGCAATAAGCTCTTCTGGTGTAATCCCTAATTTATCCGCATTAAGCATAATTGGCGTGCCGTGCGCATCATCTGCACAAATAAAATGCACATTGTGTCCACGCATACGTTGGAAACGCACCCAAATATCCGCTTGGATATGCTCAAGTAAATGCCCTAAATGAATTGCCCCATTTGCATAAGGTAAGGCGCAAGTAACTAAAATATTTCGTGCCGAACTTGTCATTGATTATTCCTATTTTTCATCAAAAAATTGGCGTTTATGTTACCTTATCAGCGGTATTTTTTCCAGTTTAACCGCACTTTTCCACTTTTCTGCTTAACAGTTGCATAGGTTCGTGGTTAAATATTGTTGAGTGATTAACTAGGGCTTTTTAGCCATACAATAACAGGATGAAATCAATGGGAGTTTTATTTTCGGATAGTTTAAATGATAGTCAAAAAGAGGCTATTCAAAATATCTTTAAACAATTTCAACATTCAAGCTTACAAAAAGATTTAGTTGCCTTAAACGCTATTAAAAAAATTGAAAAAGGTGGTAGAACATTACGTGTTGAAATCCAAATGCCATTTGCGTGGAATAGCGCATTTGAACAACTTAAATCTGAACTCACAGAATTATTACTTCAAGCAAGTGAATGCCAAGAAGTAAAATGGCAATTAAACTACCAAATCGCAACTTTAAAACGCGCAAATAATCATCCTGCAGTAAAAGGGGTAAAAAATATTATTGCTGTTACTTCGGGCAAAGGTGGTGTAGGAAAATCAACTGTCTCCGTTAACTTAGCAATTGCGCTACAAAAACAAGGCGCACGTGTTGGTATTTTAGATGCGGATATTTATGGCCCTTCAATCCCACATATGTTAGGTGTCGCAGATCA
Source organism: Bisgaard Taxon 46 (assembly GCA_049941595.1). Lineage (GTDB taxonomy): Bacteria > Pseudomonadota > Gammaproteobacteria > Enterobacterales > Pasteurellaceae > Pasteurella. Next base: position 774 of record JBNFNA010000015.1, on the reverse strand, counting down.
ACGACCAACTTCACCAGATAACAAACACATTACACCAATCCAAGCACACGGCTTATTTGCTAACTCCATTGGTTTCTTAATGGAAGCTGACAGTGCGACAATTTGGCGTGGTCCAATGGCAAGCAGCGCATTAAGCCAATTACTACAAGAAACTTTATGGCCAGATTTAGATTATTTAGTGATTGATATGCCTCCAGGCACCGGTGATATCCAATTAACGCTTTCACAGCAAATTCCAGTAACCGGTGCAGTTGTTGTCACCACGCCACAAGATATTGCACTACTTGACGCAATTAAAGGTGTTGCAATGTTTGAACGAGTATCCGTGCCAGTACTCGGCATTATCGAAAATATGTCAATGCACATTTGTAGCAACTGTGGTCACCACGAAGCAATCTTCGGTACTGGCGGTGCTGAAAAAATTGCGCAAAAATACAATGTGAAAGTGTTAAGTCAACAACCATTACATATTCGTTTACGCGAAGATCTTGATAAAGGCACACCAACCGTTTCTGCTGCACCTGAAAGCGAAATCGCCCAATCCTTTATCCAGCTTGCTGAAAAAGTCGCAACAGAGCTTTATTGGCAAGGTTCGGTGATTCCAAGTGAGATTATGTTCAAAGAAGTAAAATAATAAAACTTTCAAAAAAAGGCCGCAGTTTACGTCGAAGTGCGGTCTTTTTTTCTCCCTTTTTCATCCATCATCAGCAGTAGCAAAGGGGTTATGGTGGTTATAGGGGTTATGGTGGTTATAGTGGTTATGATGCATTGAGG
>JBNFNA010000014.1:0-61480 GCA_049941595.1 Bisgaard Taxon 46 | reverse complement strand
GGTTTTTTTGTGTTTGTTAAAAATTGTAAAACCTGAAAAAAAGAGTAGAATAAACAGAATTTTTTACAGAAGTCTGAATATAAAAGAGAGATTATGGCAAAATTAAATGTACTTGTTTACCCAGATGATCGTTTGAAGATTGTTGCGAAACCTGTTGAAGACGTGAATGATGAAATTCGTGAAATTGTTGATAATATGTTTGAAACAATGTACCACGAAGAAGGCATTGGTTTGGCAGCAACTCAAGTAGATATTCATCAACGCATTATTACGATTGATGTTGAGGGAACAAAGGAAAATCAATATGTGTTAATCAACCCAGAAATTATTGAAAGTTGTGGTGAAACAGGTATTGAAGAAGGTTGCTTATCTTTACCAGGTTTTCGTGGTTTTGTGCCTCGTAAAGAAAAGGTCACTGTTAAAGCGTTAGATCGTAACGGTGAGGAATATACACTCAATGCTGATGGCTTATTAGCAATCTGTATTCAACACGAAATCGATCACCTAAATGGTATTGTTTTTGCGGATTATTTGTCGCCGTTAAAACGTCAACGTATGAAAGAAAAATTGGTGAAGTTACAGAAACAAATCGCCAAACAAAAGTAATTTCTGACACCCACGCTTATTTGGCGTGGGTTGTTTATCCATAACGTAGAACATTATTATGAAATCATTAAAAGTTATCTTTGCTGGAACGCCAGAGTTTGCAGCTCAACATTTACAAGCCTTACTCAACTCTCATCACGATGTGATTGCGGTTTACACTCAACCCGATAAACCTGCCGGTCGTGGTAAAAAATTACAAGCAAGTCCAGTCAAACAACTCGCAGAGCAACATCAAATCCCTGTTTATCAACCAAAATCATTGCGTAAAGAAGATGCACAAGAAACATTACGCACATTACAAGCCGATGTTATGGTTGTGGTTGCTTATGGATTAATTTTGCCAAAAGCCGTATTAGAAATGCCTCGTTTAGGCTGTCTTAATATACACGGTTCTTTATTGCCTCGTTGGCGCGGTGCTGCCCCTATTCAACGTGCAATTTGGGCAGGTGATGAGCAAACTGGCATTACGATTATGCAAATGGACGAAGGTTTAGATACAGGTGATATGTTACATAAGGTTTATTGTGATATTGCCTCTGATGAAACTTCAACAAGTTTGTATGCGAAATTAGTGGAAATTGCGCCAAATGCTTTAATTGATGTGCTTGATGGCTTAGATGATGGGCAATATATTGCGGAAAAACAAGACGATCAATTATCAAATTACGCAGAAAAACTCTCTAAAGAAGAAGCAAAACTTGATTGGCAACTTCCTGCAGCGCAGTTAGAACGTTGTATCCGTGCTTTTAATCCTTGGCCGATTAGCTATTTGACGTTGTTGGATCCGCAAGGCAATGAACAAACCTTAAAAATTTATAAAGCGGCGGTATTACCACATATTGATAAATCTGCTGGTACAATTTTATCCGTGTCTAAAGAGGGTATTCAAATTGCAACCGTTGATGGCGTATTGAATATTTTAGAATTACAGCCGGCGGGTAAAAAGCCGATGTCAGTGCAAGATTTCTTGAATGGTCGTGCAGATTGGTTTAGTGTAGGTAAAATTATATAATGGTTAAAATTAAAACAAGTAAAAAAAATACCGCACTTTCTACGCGTGCAATTGCGGCCCAAGTGATTTTGCAAGTGTTAGATCAAGGAAAATCTTTATCGGCACTGATCCCTGAAGTGCAAAATCAAGTTAAAAGCCAAGATTTACCTTTATTACAAGAAATTTGTTTTGGTATCTGTCGTGTTTTACCGCGTTTAGAACAAATCATTAAACAGCTTGTCGATAAACCACTAAAAGGCAAAACACGCATTGTACATTGCTTATTATTAGTTGGTTTATATCAACTACTTTATACCCGTATTCCTGCTCACGCAGCAGTGGATGAAGTAGTCAATGCAACAAATAGCTTGAAATCAGACAGTTTTCGAGGTTTGATAAACGGTGTGTTGCGTCGTTTTCTGCGTGAAAAAGATGTGATTTTGGCTAATGTGGATAAACATTGGCAAACATTACATCCAGACTGGTTTGTGAACCGTCTGAAAAAAGCGTACCCAAATTGGCGTGAGATTATTGAAGCGAATAATCAAAAACCACCAATGTGGTTGCGTGTTAATCAGCAAAAAAATTCACTAGAAACTTACCGCACTTTATTACAGGCGCAGGGAGTAGAAAGTGAAGTGGCTGAAACCCCTTGTGCGTTGCGTTTATTACAACCTGTTGGCGTAGCGCAATTGCCTGATTTTGAACAAGGCGCAGTGACAGTGCAAGATGTAAATGCACAGTGGTCAGCACTGCTACTTGAACCTCAAAATGGGGAATTAGTTTTAGATGCTTGTGCGGCACCCGGTGGAAAAACCACACATATCTTAGAAAAAGCCCCACAGGCACAAGTTGTTGCGCTTGATGTTGAACCTAATCGTTTAAAGCGCGTATATGAAAACCTTGCTCGTATGCAACAAAAAGCACAGGTGATTTGTGGAGATGCGACCCAGCCAGAACAATGGTTAAGCCAAATCAGTGAAAGTGCGGTGCAATTTGACCGAATTTTATTGGATGCACCTTGTTCGGCAACCGGTGTTATTCGACGCCACCCGGATATTAAATGGTTACGTCAAGACACTGATATTTCCCAATTAGTGCAGTTACAATCACAGATTTTACAAGCCCTTTGGGCGTTATTAAAGCCAAATGGTACGCTGTTATATGCCACTTGCTCTGTTTTACCTGAAGAGAATATGTTGCAAATAGAGCAATTTTTACAAAACAATGCAGATGCAAAATTAGAGCCTTTGCCATTTGATTTACCTGACTCCGCAATTGGTGTGCAATTCTTGCCAAAGGAAAATGGCGGTGATGGGTTTTATTATGCGAAATTAAAAAAGCTATTTTAAGTGAGTGCTTCGATGAACTTTCCAAAAATTGATGTCGTTATACCTTGTTATAACGCAGAAAAAACGATTATTCGTGCGGTTAATTCAGTAATTAATCAACCACAATTAAATCATCTTTGGTTAGTGGACGATGGATCGACCGATAATACATTACAGCTAGCAGAACTGATTGCAAAACAGTTTCCAGATAAAGTGACGATTGAAAAATTGCCACGTAATGTGGGGGCTGCAAAAGCAAGAAACTGGGGGGCCTTACAAACAACAACAGATTTTATTGCGTTTTTAGATGCAGATGATGCCTATGAACCAGAAGCATTAACCGTCGCAGCAAGTGTATTCCATTTTCGCCCTGAAGTGGCGTTAGTGCGTTTAGCATTAAAACCGGTTGATTTAGCAGAACGTTACGCAACACATCCTCAATTAAATAAAGCGTGGCAAGCAATGCAGATGACTTGTGGCGGCAACCTAGTTTTCCGTCGCACCTTTTTCTTAGCCTGTGGCGGTTTCCCACAAAATCAAATTTTCCGCGATTTAGGCGGCGAAGATGGTGCATTGGGTATTGCAACAACAAAAGTTTGCTCAGTGGCGACTTTATTTGATGATGTGGGCGTGTTGCACTATTGCCGTGAAGGAATGCACGCAGAGCGTTTATTAGATGCAATGTTATTTGATAAACACGATCCAAATGTGTCACAAGAAAAATTAGCGCAAGCAGAACAAGTAACAGAGCGAATTTGTCAGGATATTAAAGACTTAAAATGGTGTTTAAATTCTGATCGCATTGGGGTTAAGCCGTTACTTATTGAAAGATCGGATCGATAATGAAAATTATCATTTTAGGCGCAGGTCAAGTCGGGACAACTCTGGCTGAAAACTTAGTCAGTGAAGATAATGATATTACTTTGGTGGATAACCAATCATTACGCTTAGAAAACTTACAAAGTAAGCACGATTTAAGGGTAGTGAATGGTTCGGCTTCTTCGCCACGTGTATTGCGTGAAGCTGGGGCGCAAGATGCTGATTTATTGGTGGCAGTGACAAGTTCTGATGAAATTAATATGGTCGCTTGTCAAATTAGCTATACGCTATTTAATACGCCAACCAAAATTGCCCGTATTCGTAATGCAGAATATTTGCGTGAGAAAGATAAATTATTCCAACCAGATGTATTGCCTATCGATCACATTATTTCGCCAGAGAAATTGGTCACTGATGAAGTAACGCGCTTAATTGATTATCCCGGTGCATTACAGGTTGCACATTTTGCAGACGGTAGAATTAGCCTTGTAGTTGTGAAAGCCTATTACGGTGGTCCATTAGTAGGTTATGCGTTATCGGCGTTGAAAGATCATATGCCACACATTGAGTGTCGTGTTGTGTCTATTTTACGTCAAGACAAGGTGATTCGTCCGCAAGGCTCAACGATCATCGAAGCGGGTGATGAAGTCACTTTTATTTGTGAAACTATTCACATTAAAGCGGTAATGAGTGAACTTCAACGTTTAGAAAAACCTTATAAACGGATAATGATCGCGGGCGGTGGTAACATTGGTATCGGTGTTGCTAAACAATTGGAAGGGCAGTGTTCGGTTAAATTAATTGAACGCAATCAAGAGCGAGCAAGAGCATTGGCGGAAAAATTATCAAATACGATGATTTTTTGTGGTGATGCTTCCGATCAGTCCTTCTTATTTGAAGAACAGATTGAGAATATTGATGTGTTCTTATCGCTAACAAGCGATGATGAGGCAAACATTATGTCCGCCTTATTAGCCAAACGTTTGGGAGCCAAAAAGGCGATGGTGTTGATTCAACGTATGGCATATATCAATTTGATTCAAGGCGGAACAATTGATATCGCGGTATCTCCGCAACAAGCAACGATTTCTGCGTTATTGAGCCACGTACGTAAAGGTGATATTGTGAATGTTGCCTCACTACGACACGGTGTTGCAGAAGCGTTGGAAATCGTGGTACACGGACAGGAAGGCTCTTCCAGTATCATTGGGCGCAAGGTATCTGAATTGAAATTGCCACAAGGTGCGATCATTGGTGCAGTGTTGCGCCAAGATGAAGTCATTATGGCAAAGAAAAATTTAGTTATCGAGGATAATGATCACGTTATTGTGTATTTAAGTGATAAGAAATACGTTTCTGACATTGAGAAATTGTTCCAACCAAGTACCTTCTATCTCTAAAATTGAGAAAAAACTGTACAATTCACTTAAACTTTTTATAATAACGTTGATTTTTATCATTATTATCATTTTTTTATTTTAGGAGAGTTTTATGAGCTTTGTGAAAGAATTCCGCGAATTTGCGATGCGTGGTAATGTAGTAGATATGGCTGTCGGTGTGATCATCGGTGGTGCATTCGGTAAAATTGTTAGCTCACTTGTGGGTGATGTTGTAATGCCTGTGTTAGGTATTCTCACCGGCGGTGTAGATTTCAAAGATTTAAGCATTGTATTAAAAGAAGCAGCAGGCGAAGTGCCAGCAGTGACTTTAAACTACGGTGCATTCATTCAAACTGTATTTGACTTCACGATCATTGCATTTGCAATCTTCTTGATGATCAAAGGGTTAAACAAATTAAAACGAGAAGAGCCAAAACCAAAAGAGCCAGAAGCGCCAAAACTTTCAAACGAAGAAGTGTTATTAACAGAAATCCGCGATTTATTGAAAAAATAATTCCTTTTTCTAAGAAAAAATCTTCCCAACAGGGAAGATTTTTTTATATCTGATAAAAAATCCCTTTCCTTGTTTAAGGGGGGCATATCCTTTACAATAGCCACTAATTTTCTTCCCAAGAGGTAACTAAAATGACCGATTTCAAAGCCCTTCAAGCGAGCACTCGCGACATTATTGCGGATTTATTAGCAGACGGCAGTGATCCAAACGCACTTTATATCATTGAGCATCATATCGTTCACAATGATTTTGATAAATTAGAAAAAATTGCTGTTGAGGCCTTCAAAGCGGGTTATGAAGTGTCTGAGGCAGAAGAATTTGAAGATGAAAAAGGCAAAGTGATTTTCTGTTTTGACATCATTAGCGAAGTTGAATTAAAAGCCGAAATTATTGATGCACAGCAGAAAGAAGTATTACCTTTAGTTGAAAAATTCGGTGGTATTTACGATGGTTGGGGCACTTATTTTGAAGACCCTAACTCCGAAGATGATGAATACGGCGAAGACGGCGAATTCTTCGATGATGAATTTGATGACGACTTTGATGATGAGCCTCGTCGAAACTAATAAAAAAATGACCGCACTTTTGGCAAGTTGTTGAAAGTGCGGTTTTATTTTGAACTATTTTTGTGAACATCTGCCTAATTGATGCTGGTTTAAAATAATAAAAGGACATTTTATGAAATTAAAACATATCATATTGATGTTATTAGCACTTCCACTTGCGTTTAATGTGCAGGCTCAGGAGCAAAAAATGGAAAACCAAATTCAGTTTACCACTGAAGTTGTTAAAGAAGTTGAGAAAGATGAAATGCAAGTTGCGTTCTATGTGCAAGAAGAAGGCAAAGATGCAAAAGCATTAAATCAAATGATTGTTGAGCGTATCAATCGCGCGTTGGATTTAGTGAAAAAACAAGAAGCGGTTCAAATCGTATCTCAACAACGTTATACCCAAGTGCGTTATGATAAAGACGGCAAACAAAACGGCTGGGTTGATCGTGCGGAACTTGTGCTAAAAAGCAAAGATAATCAAGTGCTTTCGCAGTTGATTGGTCAACTGAATGAGCATTTAAAAATTCGCAGTATGTATGCAACAGTTTCACAAGAAAGTTTAGACAAAGTAGAAGAAGAAATGACCGCAGCCGTATTGAAGAAATTTCAACAAAAAGCGCAGTCAATTCAATCTCTAATGAAAGCAAAAAGTTATCGTGTGGTTGAGCTCAATCTCGCCCCAAATGATTTAATGGGAGCGACCAGACCATATGCCATTGCAATGCGTTCAGCGGATAAATTTTATAGCTCATATAGCAATGATGAAATGGCCCTAGAGGGTGGCAAAACGCAATTGAGAGCATCTGTTCAAGCAAGAATCGAATTAATCAATGATTAGCTTTCTAATGGTTGATATTTCTTATACAATAACAAAATTCATTTACGTAGATAAATTGGAGTAATAATGAAAGTAGCAAAAAACGTAGTGGTGAGCATTGCTTATCAAGTTCGTACACAAGACGGTGTATTAGTGGATGAAGCACCAGTTAATCAACCACTAGATTATTTACAAGGTCATAATAACTTAGTTATCGGTTTAGAAAATGCTTTAGAAGGCAAAGCAGTTGGCGATAAATTTGAAGTGCGTGTTAAACCTGAAGAAGGTTATGGCGAATATAACGAAAATATGGTTCAACGTGTACCAAAAGATGTATTCCAAGGCGTTGATGAGTTAGTTGTTGGTATGCGTTTTATCGCAGACACAGATATCGGTCCATTACCAGTAGTGATTACTGAAGTGGCTGAAAACGATGTTGTGGTTGATGGTAACCATATGCTTGCTGGTCAAGAACTATTATTCAGCGTTGAAGTGGTTGCAACGCGTGAAGCAACTTTAGAAGAAATCGCACACGGTCATATTCACCAAGAAGGTGGTTGCTGTGGCGGTCACGACAGTGATGAAGAAGGTCACGGCTGTGGTTGTGGTAGTCATCACGATCATCACCACGATCACGAGCACGATGGTTGCTGTGGTCAAGGTGGTTGCAAACACTAATCTGTTATTACAAAAAAGACCGCTAAAAGTGCGGTCTTTTTTTATTGTTTTTTTATCGTAATCGATTAGCTTAAATCCACATCTTTTGTGGCAAAGAAATACGTCGTAATAAAACCAACCGTATAAGCGACGACTGTACCAGTGAGGTAAACTACAATAGCTGGGAACACGCCTTTAGCAGAGGTCATTAATGGGGTTGCTAATAAACCTGATGGACCAAATACGCTGTTTAATCCCATTGGGAAGCCGAGATAAGCGATTAAACCGATAGTAAAACCACCTGCCGCACCACCAATACAGGCGGTAATAAATGGCTTCACACGTGGTAAGGTCACACCATAAATCAAGGGTTCGCCAATACCTAAGAAGCCCGGAATAATTGCCCCTCTAATTTGTGTACGCAATACAGCATCTTTATTGGCTTTAAAGTAAAGTGCTAATGCAGCCCCTACTTGACCAGCCCCAGCCATTGCTAACACAGGGAATAACGCGTTAAAGCCTTGTGATTCCACTAAAGCAAAGTACACTGGCACAAAGCCTTGGTGAATCCCTAACATTACGGCAATTAAGAATAAGCCTGCCAATAATGCTGTACCGAATGGGTTATTGTTTAAGTTTGAGAACAACCAAGACATTCCGTCAAATAGATATACCCCGATAGGCATAATTAACAAGAAGGTAAACACACCCATAATCAGTAAGGTGAACATTGATGTAAGCGCCATATCTAAGTTGTCTGGAATAAATTTGCGTACCCATTGTTCAACTTTTGCGCCCACAATCGCTGCAATTAACACCCCGATGATGTTACCACGTGGGTCAATTTTTAAGCCAAAGAAATCACTTAAGCCAGAATAAATGCCTTTTGTCGCTTCCGGGTTGTAACCTAAAATGAACAATGATGCCAAAATCGCACCGTTTACACCTGAACCACCAAAGGCTTTTGCCGCATTGTAGCCAATCAGAATACTTAAGAAGCTGAATAAGCCCTTACTGAACACTTTCATATAGTTGATTAAATCCACTAAGAAAGCATTTGGATTTTCAACACCCGCGACAAATGATTGCTGCAATACTGTGGCTAAACCGAGTAGCAAACCTGCACCAATGAAACCGGGAATGAGCGGGGTAAAAATCGTCGCAAACTTAGCAAAGAATTGATGGATTGTAGTGGTTTGGGTGGATTTGATTTGTTGTTTTTGCGCACGAGCAATGTCTTTTAAGGAAGGCGTGCTAGCATCATTATCAACCGCTTTTTTCATTAATTCAGCGGCTTTTGTTGCTTTACCTGGGCCAAGAATAATCTGTAATTGTTCGTCTGCCTCAACAACGCCAAAAACGCCCTCAATCTGTTTTAATGCATTGGTATCGGCTTGGGTGAAGTCCTGCAACGTGATCCTTAAACGTGTCATACAATTACTGACACGGAGGATATTTTGTTTTCCGCCTAATAACGGAATCAGACGTTGGATCATTTCATTATCGATAGTGGCCATCTTGCCCTCCTTAATTTAACTTACGTTAATGCTCGATGAATAAAACCGTTGGATTCTGCTAAACGTTCTGTTGCTTCTTGTGCTGAAAGATTCAGTAAAATCATCACGATAGCGACTTTACATTGTCCATTTGCTTGTAATAAGGCCTGTTCTGCTTGTTGGCGATCGCATTGCGTGGCTTCCATCACAATGCGTTTTTGACGCTCGACTAATTTGGCGTTGGTTGCGACTACGTCCACCATTAAATTGCCAAACACTTTGCCTGTTTTGATCATTGCGCCCGTTGTGAGCATATTGAGAATGAGTTTTTGCGCTGTTCCCGCTTTCATACGTGATGAACCGGTTATCACTTCAGCCCCCACTATTGGTGTGATTGCAATGTCAGATAATGTGGCAAGTTCAGATTGCGGATTACAACTAATCCCGATAGTGGTGCAACCTAATTGTTTTGCAAATTCAATTGCAGATAGTACGTAAGGTGTGCGTCCACTTGCTGCAATACCAACCAAAACATCTTTACTTGTGAGCTGAAGATTTTTGAGATCAGTAATACCTCCTTCGCGACTATCTTCGGCATTTTCGACCGCTTTTAAAATCGCTTGATGACCGCCAGCAATTAAGCCAACCACTTGTTCGTGCGGTGTGCCGAATGTAGGTGGACATTCACTCGCATCTAAAATGCCTAAACGCCCCGATGTGCCTGCACCGATATAAATTAAGCGTCCTTTTTGTATAAAAGCATCTGCAATTTTATCGACGGCTTGTGCAATTTCAGGCAGGACCTTTTCCACCGCAAGGGGGACTTTTTGGTCTTCTTGATTGATGACCTGTAGCATTTCTAAGGTAGGTAGACTGTCGATGTTAGCGCTTGCGCTGTTTCGACTTTCAGTGACGAGCTTGCTTAATTCCAGTTGCATAATAATTCCTAATGTAACGTGATTTAGCTTTATTCTAAGCTAGAATGCTGGTGGACAGGGAATTATTTGTTGATTATGTGAGAGCGCTCACTTTTTGTGCAAGTTTAAAAAGAAAAGTGCGGTCAAAATTTTATTAATTTTCACCGCACTTTGATTGAAACTGAATCTATTTTTAGATGACTTGTGTGAAAAAATCGCGAATCCCGACCAGCATATTGTTAATTGCAACGGCAGCAAGAATTAAGCCCATTACACGGCTAATTACTGCTGCTCCCGTATTCCCAATTAAACGTTGGATACGGTTTGCCATTAAGAATAGCAAATAAGTAATAAACAGAATTGAAAGCATAATCACAGTCGTGATTGCTTGATCAAAAAAGCTAAAACGGTGGTTGTCTGTTAATAATACAATTGCCATCATTGCGCCTGGTGAAGCAATTGAGGGAACAGCAAGAGGATAAACCGCAAGTTCACTTAAACTGGACGACATTCTCATTTCATTTTCAGGTTTTCCTTCGCCAAAAATCATTGTCAATGCAAATAATAGCAACACTAAACCACCCGCAATTTGGAATGCGGTCAACGGAATCTGCATCGCTTCCAACAGTGCCTGACCTAAAATAAGGAAGAACATTAAAATCCCAGTCGCAATAATTACGGCTTTTAAAGCGATTTTACGTCTATCCTCAACAGACAAACCTACGGTTTTAGTCAGGTACACAGGGACCGAACCAATCGGATCGATGACAGCCCATAACACCACAAACTGCACGATGAGTGAATCAAACATTGGCAACTCCGATAAAAAAGTAGAAAATAACTCATTCTATAATAAAAACAGCTAGAGAAATACTGATAAACAATGCTTTTTTTCACAAATTTAACCTTAAAACGTGGGCAATCTGTGTTGCTCGAAAATGCCAATGCAAGTATCAATCCGGGTCAAAAAGTCGGCTTAGTGGGCAAGAATGGTTGCGGTAAATCGTCCTTACTTACCTTGCTCAAAAAAGAAATTTCTGCTGAGGCTGGTGAGGCAACTTTTCCGTCTAACTGGGCGATTTCTTGGGTAAATCAAGAAACCCCTGCCTTGGATATTCCCGCCTTAGATTATGTGATTGAAGGTGATCGCGAATATTGTCGCCTACAACAAGCATTAGCCGTTGCTAACGAGCAAGAAGACGGGCATAAAATCGCCCATATTCACGTCCAATTAGATGCCATCGATGCGTGGACGATCCAAGCTCGTGCAGCAGCATTATTGCATGGTTTAGGGTTTAGCCAGACGGAATTACAGCAACCTGTGAAATCTTTCTCGGGAGGTTGGCGTATGCGTTTGAACTTAGCACAAGCCTTGCTTTGTCCGTCTGATTTATTGCTATTGGACGAACCGACAAACCACTTAGATTTAGACACCGTAATGTGGCTTGAGCGTTGGTTAGTGCAATATAAAGGCACATTGGTGCTGATTTCTCACGACCGTGATTTTCTTGACCCGATTGTGAATAAAATTTTGCATATCGAAAATCAAAAGTTGAATGAATATACGGGTGATTATTCTTCGTTTGAAGTGCAACGTGCGACAAAATTAGCGCAGCAAACCGCACTTTATCGCCAACAGCAACAAAAAGTCGCGCACTTACAAAAATATATCGATCGTTTTAAAGCAAAAGCAAGTAAAGCAAAACAAGCACAAAGCCGCGTGAAAGCCCTTGAACGTATGGAGCTGATTGCTCCTGCTTATGTGGATAATCCGTTCCATTTTGAGTTTCGTGAACCGCTTGCCTTGCCCAATCCATTGCTTTCTATGGAACAAGTGAGTGCGGGTTATCCAAGTGCAGACGGGCAAAGTGCGGTGGAAATTTTAGAAAAAATTAAATTGAATTTAGTGCCTGGTTCACGCATTGGATTACTAGGTAAAAACGGTGCGGGTAAATCAACTCTAATTAAATTATTAGCCGGAGAATTGCCGGCCTTATCAGGCACAGTGCAGTTAGCCAAAGGCGTGCAACTTGGCTATTTTGCTCAGCATCAACTAGATACCTTACGTGCAGATGAAAGCCCACTGTGGCATTTACAAAAATTAGCGCCACAACATACGGAGCAACAACTGCGTGATTATCTCGGTGGTTTTGCGTTCAAAGGCGATAAAGTCAATGAGGCGGTGAAATCCTTCTCTGGCGGAGAAAAGGCCCGTTTGGTGTTAGCATTAATTGTGTGGCAACGCCCGAATTTATTGCTCCTTGATGAGCCAACCAACCATTTGGATTTAGATATGCGCCAAGCCTTAACAGAGGCGCTGGTGGATTATCAAGGCTCGTTGGTGGTGGTATCGCACGATCGTCATTTACTGCGTAATACGGTGGAAGAATTTTATTTAGTACACGATAAAAGAGTGGAGCAATTTTCGGGTGATTTAGAAGACTATCAAAAATGGTTGAACGAATTAAATCGTACGCCAGATCCAAAAGTTGAAACCCAAACAGCTCAAGAAAACAGCAATAGCAGTGCGAACCGCAAAGAGCAGAAGCGTCGTGAGGCAGAATTACGCCAACAAACTGCGCCATTGCGTAAAAAATTACAACAATTTGAAACGCAAATGGATAAGCTGTCCAGCAAACTGGCTGAGATTGAAGTCCAGCTTGGTGATAGTGATTTATATCTTGCTGAAAATAAAGAAAAAATGACCGCACTTTTAAGTGAACAAGTGAGTGTGAAGAAACAGCTTGAAGACGTAGAAATGGCGTGGTTAAGCCTACAAGAAGAAGTAGAAGAAATCACTCAAGCCATTTCGCAAGAGGGATAAATACGTTTATCCTAAAAAACAAAAGCCCAGATACGTTATCGATCATCTGGGCTTTTATTTCTTTTAAAGTGCAATTTCTGACTGATTATCGGTGTTCTGATTTTGTATTTCACTCATTTCCTCTTCTTTGCGTTGCCGTTCAACGGCATATAGCATTAGAGGATAGAAAAGGCTATTTAAGATAATAAATAGCCACAACATATGAATGATTTCATCTATTTTCTGTTGGCGTGATGCGATCAAATAACTTTCTATCTGCTCATCAAAAAGATTTTGGTAACAGCTGGAATTTCGCACGCACATTTTTTTTATGTAGTCTTCGCCATTGAGAGTAATAAACTGTAATTCATCTAGCATATAATGCCCTTCTGAAGGCAAGCCACATTGTTCTTGATAACACTGGTTATTGCGTTGTTTTACGGTCAAATATTTATTCAGTTTGCCGTAAACACGATGCTGTCTAATTTCTACATTAATATTATGATAAGAAGAATACTTGATATTCGCATCATTAAAGAAAATAAAATAACCATCTAATAAGCTAACAAAGATGAACACGGCTAGCTCTACTGCCCAGAAGATATAGAATGTTTTTCGGTGAAAATGCGCTAACCGCATAAAATGATGAGCAACAGCAAAATATTTATCAGGCATAAGTATCGTCTTTTTGAGCGTTGTGTATTTTTTAGCAGAAATACTAAAGAAAAATAGGCAGAAATTCAATGGATTGGGCGTGCTCCTCCCCCTTTCTGCTTTTCCTTCCTCCCCTTCATACTCCCAAGATTAAACAAAGGATGATTTACTTTCTTTTTCATCCCACATAATGACAATAAGAATTATGTGATTAACCGATTTTACACCTTAGGAGAATTTATGCAGCAACAGGATTTTCAATTATCTGCATTTGAGGTAATCGTACAAAAATATTGCCGTTATTTTGATGTTGCAAGCCCTGCTGAGTTTTCTCTCAACCAATGGTATCAAGTGGTTGCAGAGGGGGCATTAAATTATGTTTATGGCACACCAGCGGCGCCTAAAAATGATGTACGCCACGTTAACTATTTATCAATGGAATTTTTAATTGGTCGCTTAACTGGTAATAACCTAATGAACTTAGGCTATTATGAGCCGCTCAAACAATATCTTGCAAAATATAATGTGGAAATGGTCGATGTATTAGAACAAGAGCGTGACCCCGCATTAGGTAATGGCGGATTAGGTCGTTTAGCGGCTTGTTTCTTAGATTCAATGGCAAGTTTAGGGCAAAATGCCACAGGTTATGGCTTGCACTACCAATATGGCTTATTTAAACAATCTTTTGAGCAAGGTAAACAACAAGAAACAGGCGATTTTTGGAATCGAGATCAATATCCTTGGCAGTCATTTAACCCAAGCAAAACGCAACTCATTCAATTTGGCGGCCGCATCAAACGTATCAAAGACGATAAATATGAATGGACACCGTCATTGACCATTCAAGGTAAAGCCTTTGATTTGCCAATCGTGGGTTATAAAAATAATGTGATCCAACCGTTACGTTTATGGCAAGCAGACAACGACCAATCGTTCGATTTAAACGCATTCAATGATGGTAAATTCTTAACTGCGGATAAACAAATTGTGAATGCGGCAGCGCTGACTCAAGTGCTTTATCCAAACGACAATCACAAAGCCGGTCAAAAATTACGTTTAATGCAACAATATTTCCACGTGGCTTGTTCCGTGGCTGATATTTTAGCTCGCCATTTTGCTCAAGGACACAATTTAAGTGATTTTGCAAAATACCAAGTGATTCAATTAAACGACACGCACCCAACCTTAGCGATTCCAGAGTTAATGCGTGTGTTATTAGACGAATACGATTTAAGTTGGGACGAAGCGTGGGCAATTTGTACCAAAACCTTTGCTTACACCAACCACACATTGTTACCCGAAGCATTAGAGCAATGGGATCAACGTTTATTTAAAACCTTATTACCACGCCACTTTGCAATTGTGGATAAAATCAACAGCCTATTCCACGACAAAGTGCGGTCAGAATTTGGTGATGATCCAAAAGTGTGGGAAAAACTGGCGATTTTATTTGACTACCGTGTGCGTATGGCAAACCTTTGTGTGATCACTTGCTTTGCGGTCAATGGTGTGGCGCAAATTCACTCTGATTTAGTGGTGTCGGATTTATTCCCTGAATATCACAAATTATTCCCAACCAAATTCTGCAATGTGACGAACGGTATTACACCACGTCGTTGGATTCGCCAAGCGAACCCACAACTTGCAAAATTGTTAGATGACAGCGTACAGGGCGACTGGACGAAAGATTTAAACTTATTGAAGCAAGTCGAAAATTATGTAGACAATGCAAGTTTCCGTCAGGAGTATTTCCGCATTAAACAGCATAATAAACAAGTGCTTGCGGAGGAAATCCAACGTTCGATTGGCTTGACTGTCAACACCGATGCGATTTTTGATATTCAAATCAAACGTTTCCACGAATACAAACGTCAACACTTAAACTTGTTGAATATTGTGGCGACATATCAACAATTAAAAGCAAATCCAAATATGGCATTTACGCCACGTGTGTTTGTGTTCTCAGGCAAAGCGGCGCCGGGTTACTATTTAGCGAAAAATATCATCCACGCCATTAATAATGTGGCTGACATCATCAACAATGACAAAGCAATGAAAGATAAATTACAAGTGGCTTTCTTGCCAGATTATCGCGTCAGCTTAGCGGAAAAAATTATTCCTGCGGCCGATGTGTCAGAGCAAATCTCAATGGCGGGTAAAGAAGCGTCTGGTACAGGTAATATGAAACTTGCTTTAAACGGTGCGTTGACTTTAGGTACATTAGACGGTGCAAACGTAGAAATTGCTGAAATGGTCGGTAAAGAAAACGTATTTATTTTCGGTCATACTGTTGAAAGCGTGCGTGAGCTATTAGCGAAAGGCTACAACCCGAAAACTTACTATAAAAATAACAAAGTACTTAAAGGCGCAATTGATTTCTTAGCGAGCGGTAAAGCATCAAATGGTGATAAACACGCTTTTGATTTAATGCTTGAGAGCTTGTTAGAACGTGATCCATTCTTAGTGTTTGCAGACTTTGAAAGCTATTTCAATACGCAACAAAAAGTGGGCGAGGCTTATTTAAACCAAGATGCATGGTTACGCAGTGCGATCTTAAATACGGCTCGTTTAGGTATGTTCAGTTCAGACCGTTCAATCCAAGATTATCAACGCCGTATTTGGTCAAAATAATCGATGTTAGGGCGGCGTTATGTCGCCCTTAAACTCTCACTTTTCATTAATCGATATGGGGGCAGAGAAGGATTTTGCCCAGCGAATAAAAATAAGGTTAGATTATGAAAAATAACAATAAAAACCAAGAAAAACTCTTTAATAAAGCGGGTATTATGCCGTACTTTTTTGATGAACGTAGTTTAAAAAAATACGCACCAGTCGCTATCAAAAAAGCGATTTTTGAAACTTTTGAAGGTCATATTTCCGTGCCTTCGTTCCCTTTACCACCAGTTCAAATTCTTATTGAAAATCAACCGCACTTTATTCGACTTAATTTGGCTGATAAAACACATCGCCTTCAAGGTAAATGGACACTAACCTTAGAAAATAACGCTGTCCTGACAGGGAAAGTCAAAAATAATGTCATTCAACTCCCACAAGATTTGCCATTAGGTTATCACCAACTGGCTTTACACTATGCGGGCAAACAAGCGGAATGTAGCCTGATTGTGGCGCCGAAACGTTGCTATCAGCCCACTGAACTCAAAGAAGGCAAAAAACTGTGGGGAACGTTCTTACAGCTTTATACCTTACGTTCAGAAAATAACTGGGGGATTGGTGATTTCGGTGACTTGAAACAATTCATTCAAAATCTTGTGCCTTACCAAGCGGATTTCATCGGCTTGAATCCGATTCATGCTTTATTCCCAGCCAATCCAGGTTCAGCAAGCCCGTATAGCCCGTCTTCTCGTAAATGGCTAAACGTGGCATATATCGATATTAACCACGTGCCTGAATTCCAGCAAAATGCAGAAGCACAAGCGTGGTTTAACAATGCTGACACACAAGCAACGCTTGCAAAAGTGCGGTCAGAAAATTGGTTAAATTATGATGAAGTGATCCCTTTGAAACTGAAAGGTTTGCGTTTTGCGTTTGATTATTTTCAACAAAAAGCTACCGTACTTCGTCAACAAGCCTTTGCGGATTTCTTAGCACAAGGTGGTGAAAGTTTAGAAATTCAAGCAACCTTTGATGCGTTGCACGCTTATTTAATGGCAAATTTCAGCGAACAGTGGGGCTGGGATTTCTGGGCAGAAGAGTATCAAAGCTACTATTCTGATGCGGTACAACAATTCAAACAAGCAAACCAAGAAACTATTCGTTTCTATGCGTGGTTACAATTTATCGCCGATGAGCAACTGGCAGAATGTGATGCATTGTGTAAAGCGCAAAATATGGCGGTGGGAATGTACCGTGATTTAGCCGTAGGTGTGACTGGTAGTGGTTCAGAAACTTGGGCGGATAAAACCCTTTATTGTCTCAATGCGTCTGTGGGCGCACCGCCAGATGTGCTTGGCCCACAAGGTCAAAACTGGGGCTTAACTCCAATGAATCCTCACATTTTGCAACAACAAGCCTACCGTCCATTTATTGAACTTGTACGCTCAAATATGCGTCATTGTGGTTCATTACGTATCGATCACATTATGTCATTGTTACGTTTATGGTGGATTCCAAAAGGCGACAGTGCGGTGAATGGTGCTTATGTTCGTTATCCAGTTGATGATTTAATTGCGATTTTGGCGTTAGAAAGTCAACGTCACCAATGTTTAATTATTGGTGAAGATCTCGGCACTGTACCAAAACAAATCGTCAGCAAACTGAAAAATGCCGGTATTCTTTCGTATAAAATTTTCTATTTTGAATTTGATCACGAAGGTAAAAGTCGTGCAATGGACGACTATCCATATCAAGCAATGACAACCTTAAGCACGCACGATTTACCAACCATTAACGGCTATTGGCGTGGTTATGACTTTGAGTTAGGCCAGCGTTATGGGGTGTATCCAAACCCAGATATTTTGGCGATTTTGCAACGTGATCGTGTAGAAGCAAAACGTAAAATTCTCGCACGTTTACAAGAAAATCAAATTGAAGTGGGAGAAGGCATTGATGAAACCCTCACTTCTCAAGTCAGCAAGCAATTTAACCATCAATTACAAACTTATGTATCGAATGTAAGCAGTGGCTTATTTGGCTTACAACCAGAAGACTGGCTTGATATGACAGAGCCAGTCAACATTCCAGGCACGAGTATGCAATATGCCAACTGGCGTCGCCGTTTAACCGCAAATACAACAGAGATTTTTGCAGATAAGGAAATCCAGCAGTTACTCAATACGATTAAGGATAATCGTAAAAATTAGAGCAAGCGCATCGAAACTAAAGTGGTGGGTTATTCCACCATTTTAGTTGCGTTTATACAACCCATTTTCTGCCACGATTAAGTCTTGTAATTCCAGCGCCAACAATTGCACAAGCAATGTATCTACCGACAATTTTAACTGTTGTGATAAATCATCTAAGCTCACTGGTGTATAGCCGATTTTTGCAAATAAATCAGGGTATTCGGGTTGCGCTAATGGCGGTAAGGTTTTCACTGTTGGTTCAGGTGTTGAACGAGTGAAAATATCATAAGGCCGTTTAACATAATCAAAAATATGTGGTGAAATGTTTTCCAATACATCTTGCACGTTCTCCACTAACATCGCCCCTTGTTTGATTAATTTATGGCAACCGTGGCTAAATTCATTTTGAATATTACCTGGCAAGGCAAATACATCGCGATTTTGCTCCAAGGCATAACGGGCTGTAATCAGCGATCCGCTGCGTTCTGATGCTTCAATCACAAGTGTGCCTAAAGATAACCCACTAATAATCCGATTACGACGTGGAAAGTTTTCTGCGGTTGGTGGCTGGTGAGGGAAAAACTCTGACACTAGTGCTCCTTTTTGCTCAATAATTTGTTGGGCGAGATATTGATGCTTTTTCGGGTAAATCCGTTCTAAGCCACTGCCCAATACTGCCACTGTTTTGCCTTTAGCATCTACCACCGCTTGATGACAAAATCCATCGATACCCAAGGCTAAACCACTGGTCACCACAATATCCGCTAACGCAAATTCAGTGGCGAAGTATTTTGCCCAATATTCACCATAACTTGAACAATGCCGGCTACCTACAATCGCAATTTGTTGCACGGATAACGCCTCTACATTGCCTTTTACAAATAAAATCAGCGGCGCACCTTCCGTTTGTTTTAACAGGGGAGGATAACGATGATCGAAATAATGAATGAGATGATGTCCTGCTTCTTCACCCCAAATAAAAGCCGGTTCAATAAACTTGATTTCCGGATTAAACCAACGTTCAATTTGCTGTTTCGACCACCCCATATGCTGAAAAGCGTCGCTATCATAATTGGCGAGATCATTAAAAGAGGTATGGGCGAGCAGTTGATGAATTCGGGTTGGCCCTAAGCGTGGAATTTGTTGCAGGCGTAAGAGTAGGCTAATTGGTTTATTTAACTCACTTTTTCTCAAAATACAATCCTTTGGTTAGAGATAAATCAGGTGCTCGCCAAGTATAAAGTGCGGTGAATTTTAGTGAGATTTTGAACGTTGAGTTTTGTGAGTCAGATCGAGAAAATGAAATTTTTTAAAGGTATTACTGCTTAAACGTTGATGAGAGAGTAGTGGGAAAACTTTTGCGTATAAAAACAAAAAGAGTTGGAAAAACCAACTCTTTTTTATGCTTAAAACTAGAATTTAGCTAATAACATTGCTTCTAATTTTTCTTGGTCAGCGGCGAATTTACGGATGCCCTCTGCTAATTTTTCCACTGCCATTGCATCGCTATTGTGTTGCCAATAGAACTCAGCTTCAGTTAATGGTTGTGGCTTCGCTTTTACTTCGCCTGTGTAGCTTAATTTACGTTCAAGTGCGTTAGTGTTTTCTTGTAACTCTTTTAACAATGCTGGTGCGATAGTTAAACGGTCACAACCTGCTAATTCAGTGATTTCACCTACGTTACGGAAACTTGCACCCATTACGATAGTTTTGTAGCCGTGTTGTTTGTAGTAGTTGTAGATTTTTGTCACAGAAATCACGCCTGGATCTTCTGCTGGTGCGTATTCTTTTTTGTCGCTGTTTGCTTTGTACCAGTCAAGGATACGGCCAACGAATGGCGAAATTAAGTAAACGCCAGCTTCTGCACACGCACGTGCTTGTGCTTCAGAGAATAATAGGGTTAAATTACAGTTAATGCCTTGTTTTTCAAGTTCTTCCGCAGCGCGGATACCTTGCCAAGTTGAAGCAATTTTGATCAGGATACGATCGTTTGAAATGCCTGCTTCGTTATAAAGTGCGATTAATTTTTTCGCTTTTTCGATAGTCGCCGCAGTGTCGTAAGAAAGACGTGCATCAACTTCTGTTGAGATGCGTCCCGGAACGATTTTTAAAATTTCTAAGCCGATATTTACCGCTAATTTATCTTCAGCGTCGATTAATTGTTGTTTTGGGCAGTCACTTTTCGCTTTTGCATAAGCAACGGCTTCGTCGATTAATGGAGCATATTGTGGTAATGCTGAAGCACTTAAAATTAAAGATGGGTTTGTAGTTGCATCTTCAGGTTGGTATTTTTTAATTGCTTCGATGTCGCCAGTATCAGCAACAACAACAGTCATATTGCGGAGAGAATCAAGTTGTGTAGTCATAATTTTCCTCTATTTTGAATTACAATTCATTTGCTGTTAACTTGTATACAATAGCATATCAATGCAAAAATGGAATGATCTTTCTTGTGCTTTTTAAATGGCAAACGCTTGCTTGGAAATCGTTAAAAAACAGACCGCACTTTTGAAGGAGAAACGGATGAAAACACGCTGTACTTGGGTAGGAAATTCACCGATTTATATTGATTATCACGATAGTGAATGGGGCAACCCAGAATATGACAGTTTAAAATTATTTGAGAAAATTTGCCTTGAGGGACAACAAGCCGGCTTATCGTGGATCACGGTGTTGAAAAAGCGTGAAAACTATCGCAACGCATTTCATCAATTTGATCCTGAAAAAATCGCAAAAATGACCGCACTTGATGTAGATAAATTAATGGAAGATGTGGGGTTAATCCGCCACCGTAAAAAGCTTGAGGCGATTATCACCAATGCAAAAGCCTATCTTGAGATGCAAAAGTGCGGTGAAAATTTTAGCGATTTTATTTGGGCGTTTGTGAATCATCAACCGCAAATCAATGATGTGCCAGATTTATCTTGCGTACCCACTAAAACTTTGACTTCCATTGCGATGTCTAACGCCTTGAAAAAACGTGGCTTTGTATTTGTGGGCGCAACCACCTGTTATGCGTTTATGCAATCAATGGGACTGGTGAATGATCACCTGAATGATTGTTGCTGTAAATAATATGCCTTTCCCCTGATTTTCCAGTATAATCAGGCTAATTTTTGATTACATATGGTTATCCAATGAAAAAAAATCCTTATTCACTTCTTTCTTTGGCAGTCTTGGGCGTGCTTTATAGTGGCGCGAGTGCTGCGGACCTGAAATTACAATGTTTGGCAGGCGTACCTCATTTCAAAGGTGAGTTAGTTGATGGAAACCCAAGTGAGCTTCCTGTGTATATTGAGGCAGATAAGGCAGAGCTTACTCAATCAGTGAGTGCCAAATACGAAGGTGATGTGGAGATTAAACAAGGTAACCGTCATTTAAAAGCACAGTCTGCCGAAATTACCCAGCAAGGACAAGGCAATAACTTGCAACGTTTAGCGCATATTTTGGGGAGTTTTCAATACAAAGATAACTTGATCAATCTCGACGGTACTGCGGCTGAAATCAATTTAAACAATAAAGATACCGACATTCAGCAAGCGAGTTATCACTTTGTTGACCGTCAAGGCCGTGGTACCGCAGACAACATTGAACTGCGTGAAAACCACCGAGTGATGAGAAATGCGACCTTCACTTCTTGCTTACCAGACGATAACTCTTGGTCGATTGAAGCTAAGGAAATGCGTCAGCACATCAAAGAAGAATATGCAGAAATGTGGCACGCACGCTTTAAAGTGCACGGTGTGCCAATTTTCTATACACCATATTTACAGCTACCAATAGGTGATCGTCGCCGTTCGGGGCTATTAATGCCAACGATTGGCACTTCAAGCCGCGACGGTTATTTCTATGCACAACCGTTCTATTGGAATATTGCACCAAACCTCGACAGCACCTTTACGCCAAAATATATGTCAAAACGTGGTTGGCAACTTAACGGGGAATTCCGTTATTTAAGTCCAATCGGTGAGGGCAAAATTGCAGGTGAATACTTAGGTAGAGATAAATATCAGGCTTATTTAGCAAATGGGCGTTCGCGTCATTTGTTCTATTGGACACATAACTCAAGTTTCTTAGAAAACTGGCGTTTAGACCTTGATTATACCCGTGTAAGCGATAGACATTATTTCACAGATTTTGACTCTGAATATGGTAACAGTACAGACGGTTATGCAGATCAACGTGCACGCATTGCTTACTATCAGCCAAATTACAATATTGCGTTGTCGGTCAAACAGTTCCAAATCTTTGATGACATTGAAATTGGGCCATATCGTGCACTACCGCAGTTAGATATTAATTATTACAAAAACAATATTGCCAATTTAGTGGACTTCAAATTGTTCTCACAAGCGGTACGTTTTGATAATAAAAGCCCTCTGGTGCCAAAAGCGTGGCGTTTCCACTTAGAGCCGAGTTTAAATTTACCGTTATCTAATCGTTACGGCAGTTTAAATATCGAAACCAAATTGTATGCAACGCACTACCAACAAAAATCCGGTAGTTCGCCGAATGCAGAGAAAGTGGAAGGCAAAATTAATCGTGTTTTACCGCAAGTGAAAGTGGATTTACAAACTGTCTTAGCAAGTAACCGCACTTTTATTGATGGCTACACACAAACCCTTGAGCCACATTTGCAATATTTGTATCGTCCTTATAAAGATCAAAGCCAAATCGGTTCTAAGTTGAATAATGCATATCTTGGTTTCGGTTACGATTCATCGTTATTACAACAAGATTACTTTGCCCTATTCCGTGATCGCCGTTATAGTGGTTTAGACCGTATCGCTTCTGCCAATCAGGTGACAGTGGGTGGCTCAACACGTATTTACGATAAATCAGGTAACGAGCGCTTCAACTTCTCTGCGGGGCAAATTTATTACTTGCAAGATTCACGCATTGATAATACGACAGACAATAGCACTTATGGCCGTTCATCTTCTTGGTCGTTAGAGTCTAACTGGAAGATTAACGATAAATGGCGTTGGCAAGGCAACTATCAATATGACACACGCTTGAATAAAGTGTCTTTGGGGAATTTCACCTTAGAATATAACCCAGCAGGCAACAATTTAGTGCAAGTCAGCTACCGTTATGCAAGCCAAGAATATATCGATCAGAACTTAACTAGCAATGCAAACCGTTATGGTCAAGATATTAAACAATTAGGCGTTGTGCTTGCGTGGGAGTTAACGGATAACTGGGCGGTGGTGGCGCGTCACTACCAAGATTTAGCACTAAAAAAACCAGTTGAGCAATATTTTGGCGTGGAATACAGCACTTGCTGTTGGGCAGTGAATGTCGGGGCAAAACGCAATGTCACTAGCAAACCATACCAAAAAGACAACGAGATTTATTACGATAAAAGCATCGGTGTGAATTTTGAGCTACGTGGTTTAGGTGAAAACGATCATAAATCTAACATTGAAAAAATGTTACAGCGCGGAAAATTACCTTATTTACAAGCATTTAGCTTATATTAAGCAAGCGTTAAAAACACAAAAGGCGTTCAACTGAACGCCTTTCTTTTTGCTTTGACCGCATAAACAGAGTGAAAAGTGCGGTGGATTTTTGCTGAATTTTCTTAGCTATACCCCATTAATTTTAACAATTCTCTTGTGTAATCAATCGCTTCGTTGCGGTTCATCACATTGATTTTCTGATACAAATTACGAATATGCGTTTTAATTGTGGTAGTCGCCACTTGCAATTCTTCAGAAATTTGTTCATTGCTGTAACCTGAATAAATCAAACCGAGTACCTGCCATTCACGTTGTGTCAGCGGGCTAATTTTCAGTAGCTCTGGCACTTGTGGATTTTGTAATAACTTCGCCACGAACTGCTCATCAAAATGGGCAAATTTATGACGGTAATACTGGTTAATGTTACGCAAAATAAATTGGGCTTTGTGCAGTGCTAACTCATCTAATACGTTGAGTTGTAGTAGTTGGCGGATTTGTTGCGCCATAATGTCGCCTTCCACTACAAATGCGCTGATAAAGTTAGTCTGACGGCTTAAACGTAAAGCCTCGATCAAATCTTTCTGTGCTAAGTCTTTCTTATTTTGCAAGAAATACAAGCGATTACGTAATATCAATGCGCGATTTAAACTGCTAGTTAAATTCAAACGCTCTGCGGTGGTAATGATCTTATCCAAAATTAACTGCGCAGCATCATATTGTTCGACTAAAATGTAAGAACGTGCGAGGTTTCGCCATTGAATTTGCGAGAAATGGTTGCGATCAGTTCTTGGTTTACCATTTTGTAGCAACCAATTTCTAGCTGCTTCTTGATCGCCTGTCATCTGCCACAACAAGGTACGTGCCTCATCTGCATTGGCCAGCCAATCATCGTGATAATTATGCGAAGTTTGCAATAAGGTAATTTCTTTTAATAAACGGCTCGCATTGTCTAAATCGCCACGCACTAGTGAAATTCGGCTCAACAGTGCAAGACATTGCAAGGTGTCTTCAGTTTTTTGTAACACCGCCATTCCCGCATTCGCCATTGCTTCCGCACGATCAAGGCTGTACCACTCCCACAAAATTTTCCCTTTCAAACAAAGTAAAAATTCATACATTGGGATTTTTTGCAGGTGGTTTTCTTTCACAAAGCCACTAGCTTTATCTAACATATCGTAGGCAGCTTGCAGGAAACCTTGTGCCAACAGAATTTCAGATTGTTGCAATAGCGACCACAAAATATTGTGATAAGTGTGATATTGGCGTGCCATTTTTTCTGCAGATTGTTGCACTTCTAGTGCTTTGCTTAAGTCACCAAAGCAATGATATGCCTCGCCAATCACAGAGGTGGCTACAATTTGTGCGTAGTAAAATGTATCAGGTAGATCTTTTAACGCATCAGTTGAAAGTTCTAGGGCAGAGTTTTCATCGCCTTGGTTAATTGCAATTTGTGCACGTAACACATCGAACTCTGCCTGCTGTTCTTTGCTCAATTCAATATTATTTTGTTGTAAGGCGTGTTCAAATTCATTAAAAATGCCATTGACTTCCGATTGGCGGTGCTGACTTTGGGCTAACCACGCTTTAAGTAGCACCAAATTCGGGTAACGCATTAGGCTGTCCATATCTAATTTCGACAGACTTTGCTCTAATAGGGCCAGCTCACCGTGGTGGAATAAATCCCACGCATTGGTTTGTAGAATCGATAATAATGCGGTGGTGTCGTTCAATTGCATTGCGTGATAAAGCGCTTCTGTGACATAGCCAAGATCTAACCACGCTTGTGCGGCACGTTGGTGTAATTCTTCAAGCTGATCATATAGCTCGGTTTCGCAACATCTGGATAAGAAAGAGGCAAATAAGGCGTGGAAACGCCACCAATTATCTTCGCCATCAATTTGCTGAAGGAATAAGCCCTGTCTTTCTAAATCTTCCAATTTTTTGCGCACATTGGTGTAACCCGTTAGGTGCTGCACTAATTTTTCATTCATTGAACGCAAAATCGAACATTGCAAAATAAATTGACGGGTTTCTTCATCAATGCCGCTGAGCACTTCATCATTCAGATATTCACTAATATGGAAACTGTTAAGCTTAGCAACACGTTTTGCGGCCTCTTGTAACGACGTATTATGTTGTTTCGCTGACAAGCTGACTAATTGCAATGCTGTTGGCCATCCTTCAACCTGATCGCAAAGTGCGGTCGCATCTGGCGCAGAAAATTGCTCACCTAAACGGTTGTGGAAAAAATCTAAACTTTCTTGATGCGTGAAAGGCAGTTGGTACATATCAATTTCGAGCAACTGTTCTTGCACACGCAAGTTAGCAATGCCTAACGGCGGCACAGAGCGTGAAATAAGCACTAAAGTCATATTGGCAGGCTGGTGCTTAATCCAATATTTCAGACCTTCGTGAATCTCTTCATTATCAATCAAATGATAGTCATCAATAATCAAATAAAAGTGCGGTTGAATATTCGCAATTTTTATTAATAACTGATTGAAAAGTGAAAATAAGTTGGCTTGACGATCGGTGTCGGCAAGTTGAGAATCTTGATTAATGGCTTTGGATAATGCCGCACTAAAATAGGCGGCAAAACGATCAGTTTGGTTGTCGCTATCGTCCAAAGAATACCAGCCCACGTTTGAGCGCCCCGCCACCCATTGTGAAATTAACGTTGTTTTACCATACCCAGCGGGGGCATTAATCAACACTAACGGATATTGTTCAGCTTTATCTAAAAGTGCGAGCAGTCGATGACGTTCGACTGCATTTTGCAAACGGTATGAGCAACTCAGTTTCGAGGGTATCAGCATAATTCAAACAACTTTATATTACATTCAAATGAGCAAATTTTATCATATAAAGCACTATTACTCTAATTGAGGCATATCAATCAAACTCTAAAAAATCGTAAAAATTGCTGTTTTTTAACCCACAACAGCGGGTAAATAACCCGTTCTAATGGCAAATGGAATTAAGGTAATCGCCACGCCTAAAATCAAAACGAGTAATAACATCGGTGTGCCACCAGCAACTCGATATGCAAGATTTGGGTGCAATTGTCGGACTTTCCAGACTAATGTCACAGGCAATACAACGGCATAAAAGGCGAACATCTGCCCAGCATAACTTAACGCTAAAATAAACCCTTTTGGATAGAAGAATGCAAACAATAATGGTGGTAAGAATGTGAGAAAACCTAACGTCATTCTGCCAGCAGATACATTAAATACACGTTTGAGTAAGTCTTCAATACATTCAAATAACCCTAATGCAACCCCCAAGAATGAAGTAATTAGAGCCAACGCAGAGAAAATCTTCACAGCTTGTGAAATCATCGAACTGCCCGTAATTTGTAAACTTGCGCTCACTAAACCATTTAAAGTTGGATCATCTTTGAGAATTTGTAAAAACACGTTTTGGCTTAACACACCGTGAGTTGAAAGTTGCCATACAATGTAGAAAATCAGCGTAATAATTGAGCCTACAAGAATGGCAAAACGTAAGGCCTTCACATTGCCTTGTAAGTAATTATTCAAACTTGGAATTGAGCCGTGGAAACCAAACGAGGTGAAGAAAATTGGGCTTGCAGATAACAATAAGGCTTTATCAATGGGCATTGCCATTAAGTTATCGACTGACACTTTCGGCAACATCAAAAACAGCACCGACGCAAAAGTGAATAGCATAATAAAAAAGAGTAAGCGGTTTATGCCATCAACACTTTTGGTGCCAATAATCACAAATGCACCAAAAAATAAAGTAAATAAGCCGATAGCAATTTTAAAGGTGCTATCTTGATCACCCATCACGGGCAAGCTAGAGGCTAAAATCGAGCCACCACCCGTGACATAAGCAGACAGTAACGCATACAGAAATACTAACAAAACTGTTGTCGAAACCACTCGCCCGAAACGTCCAAAATATTGTGCGCTTAATGTGCCAATGCCCGCATCGTGATCGGCAGTTTGATACACTTCGACAAACAATAACGCCGTGCAAGTTAATAATGCCCATAGTGCAATGAGCAAAAAGAAGGTAAATGTAAAACCAATGCCCGCAGAGGTGAGTGGCATTGCCAGCATTCCAGCACCGATCATTGTGCCAGACACTAATAATGTACTTCCAACAGTCTTATTCACAGTATTTTCCTTATCAATGATATTTTGTAAACATTGTTTTACACATAAATGTAAAATAATCTTGTCAGAAATATTAACAGGAACAATTAATAAAGGCTATTTTGAAATAAAAAAATTATTAAAAATAATAGAAAATCATAACAAAACAGGTGAATGTAAACTTATAATTACAGAAAAGAACAAGCCCGACATCACTATCGGGCTTGTAAGGATTGGGAATTAAAATTTGTTAAAAATTAACCGCACTTTTGAGTTTTTTCAGTGCATTGGTTTCTAATTGGCGAACACGTTCTGCAGAAATATTGTATTTCGCAGCCAAGTCTTGCAAGGTCGCTTTGTTATCATCTAACCAACGAGATTTGATAATATCTAAGCTACGCTCATCTAAACCTTCTAATGCAACACTTAATTGTTCAGTTGCTTGCGTTTCGTAATTTTCGTCTTCTAATTCAGCCGCAAAGTTAGAACCTTTATCTTCCAAATATAATGCAGGCGAGTAAGTTTCCTCGCTGTCATCGGTTGGTAAGTCAAAGGCAACATCAGAGCCTGTCATTCGTGATTCCATTTCCATCACATCTTCAGGGCTAACACCTAACTCATTTGCAACCATTTCAACTTCGTTTTCGTTAAACCAACCTAGGCGTTGTTTTGTTTTACGCAGATTAAAGAATAATTTGCGTTGTGCTTTTGTGGTTGCCACTTTAACAATACGCCAGTTACGTAAGACGTACTCGTGAATTTCAGCTTTGATCCAATGCACCGCAAAAGAGACTAAACGAACCCCCACTTCAGGGTTAAAACGTTTAACCGCTTTCATCAGTCCAATGTTACCCTCTTGGATTAAATCTGCCTGTGGAAGCCCATAGCCAGAATACCCGCGAGCAACGTGGATAACAAAGCGAAGATGTGAAAGAATCAGCTTTTTCGCTGCTTCCAAATCTTCTTGATAATACAAACGTTCCGCTAATTCCTTTTCTTCCTCTGCTGTAAGCATTGGATATTCATTAGCGGCTCGGATGTAACCTTCTAAGCTGCCTTGTGGAACCAACATCATAGTTTGTGTTTCTTTATTCATTGCTTTCCTTCTTAACGATTAAGGTAAAATACCGAGCTAGTTATAGCATAAAATCCAAACAAGCGCTATTTTTTCTAAATTTGCCTTATTGGACGAAAATTAGACCGTTTTATTACACAAAAGTTCAATTATAAGAAGGTGAAAAGTGCCAATACCCAAATAACACTGAAAACAGGGCCCAAAATACCAATGACGATTCCCCCCAAGCGGAATTCTGCTTGTTTAATTAATCCTGTACTAAAAACAATCGCATTTGGTGGTGTTGAAACTGGCAAGAATAATGCACAGGAAGCACTTAGCCCGATCACCAATGGTAAAATCATTGGTTTTACATCAATACAATCAAAACAGATTTGATCGTAATAACAATATCTTATCCATAACCTGATCTTGTTTAAAGAATTGCCACTTTTCTCTCACTTTCAGGCACAATTCCAATTTATCCAAGCTGTCATCTTGTTTAAAGCAAATGCTCAACAGGCAATAACGATAAAAACCACAAGCTCAAACGTTTAAATATGCTGCTATGTGGCTCGGTGTCATAAGTTTTCAGTGTGCCATTTTCTTTTGTTTGCCAAAACAGTTCGCCAGACGAGTTTAATGCGACTTTAAAGGTATAGGTTTGATGATTTTTGTGTAAGCCAGTAGTTAACATCGTCGCCAATTCTGGACTATCAATGACCAAGCCCATTTCAGTATTTAACATAGCAGAACGAGGATCCATATTAAATGAGCCAACAAATAAATAACGATTATCTACACTGAAGGTTTTTGCGTGCAAGCTCGCTCCACTGCTGCCTTTTAATAGGTGAGGGGACGGCTCCATCTGTACTGTGGCATCAGGTTTTAATTCATAAAGCTGAATGTTATGTTCTAACAAGGCTTTGCGGTATTTGGCATAACCAGAATGAACAATACTGACATCTGTCGCCTCTAATGAATTGGTCAATACCGACACTTGTGCCCCAGTTTGGGCAATTTTTTTGAGGAATTGCACGCCTGTATTTGTCGGCACAAAATACGGTGAAACAATAATCAAATTTTCTTTTGTGCTGTGCATAATCGGGGCGATATGCGCTAGCACAGTATTATTAATACGTGATTTTCCTAATCCTTTGGCAGGATCATCACTCATTAATTGCACCAACGCCCAAGTAAACTCTAATGAACCGGTTTTCAATGCTTGTGCAAAAGGAAGTTGTGCTAATTGTGTTAAATAATCTTGCGTTTCTGCATCCACAGAAGGGATGGTGTCAAACGCCGTTGCTCTTGCTTTAACGATCAATTCCAATGGATAGACTGACTCACTATTCCAATAACGGTCAAAATCCGTTTCAACTTGCTCGACCACTTTTCCAACAACTGCAACATCTAAATCTGCAAATAATACGCCATTCCCCACATCAAAATACTCATCACCAATATTACGCCCACCCACAATACTCATTAAACTATCTGCGGTAAGCGATTTGTTATGCATTCGGCGATTTAAGCGGAAAAAATCACTTAAATAACCGAGAAAACGATAATCCCGCTGCATAAACGGGTTGAATAATCGGACATCAATATTCGGATGTTCATTTAATGCCGTTAAAACGGTATCCATTCCTTGCGTATTATTGTCATCCAATAATAACCGCACTTTCACGCCTCGCTCTGCCGCTTTATACACGCTTTGCAATAACAGACGGCCAGAAATATCGTTATGCCAAATGTAATATTGAATATCTAAATTATGTTGTGCATTTTCGACTAATGCTAAGCGAGCGAGAAAGGCATCACGTCCATCCCCTAAGGGGTACACGCCAGTAAGTTCAGGATGTTGGTCTGTTTGAGGTAAGAGATACTGTGCTAAGAGGCTGTTAGGATCAGTAGTTCGGTGTTGTTGATAATATTGTTGGGGCTTATCTGGCAAAGATTGGTGTGTCGCTATTGCGAGAATGATTATCCCTGCCGCGAGCAACGCAAGGAAAATGATCAGTTTTTTTATCAGAATGACCAACATAAAAGCTCCTTACAATCCTTTTGCTTATCGCAAATTTAACCTATTAAAAAATCAAAATAAAAAATACATTTTTATTCTAACTCTCTTATAAACGGAATTGCATTAAAGTTTAGGCAAGTCAGAGCAGTTGAACGTAACGACTTTCAAGTGCCACAGGCTGTTTCCACTTAAAAGTCATCAAAGTGCGGTCATTATTTAACGAAAAATCGTTTGCTGAAAATGAAATATAGGGTTGCTACAAATAATAGTCCAATGGTGAGATTTGCAAAGATAAACATCGCTAAACCTAATTTGGCAAAAAGCTGGTCAATTGGGCTTTGGTAAACAAATAAACCCACTTTCGCCATTGAAGCTAAACCGAATGAGAATGCCCAAGCCGCAGGTGTGAAGCCATTAACAAAAATCCAAGGCAATAAACGGACCAAAAACAGCAGTTGCAATAAGCCATAACCGATCAGCATTTTGACGAGTAAATCAATTTGCCCACCATTAACTGCCAGATAAGCCGAACACCCAACAAACGCAGGCGCAAGCTGAATACCAATACCCATTCGCAATGGTTCGGGGACGGGCTGTAATGTACGTAAACGCTGTAATACGGCAGGCTCGAGCATTATCCAAGAGAAGAATCCTGCGCCGAAAAAGACCATACCTAAATCACTGTAACCTAAATAACCTAGAGCGGTTGCGCTGACAAAATTAGTTGCCACTGTTGGTAAGTAGATTACAGGTGTCGTAAATTCGGGCTGATGTGTGCCTCGCCACATACCTGCGATATAGTAAGTCGCGAATGCAAGTTGCCCGACAATGCCAATGCCCATTAAAAAATAGCCAAAGAACGAAGAATAAGGCATTGCACCAATTCCGATGAGTGTGGTTGTAATAGGAATTAGGCTGACAAAGCTCCCGAGCAGTTTATGCTGAAAGTCCATTTTGGCTTGTTGCGGAAAGCGAATCCATTTCCACAGAAACGCTAAAATAAAGCAAAACCAGACCGCACTTGCCACCCCAAATAAAATGTGGCTCATTGATGATGAGAAATCCCACACCGGAACGGCATAATGCCACGCTAAACTTAGCGCAGATAATCCAAGCACAATACCAAAGTAATTGATTGGAATAGGAAATGGTTTTGTATTTACATCTGTCATTTTTGTGGCACTAATTGATATTCAAGATTATTTTCGATAACGTGGAATAAAAGATCGATATTAGGGTGTTTACCCACATTCAATTTTGCATCTTCGGTATGTTCAGCAAAAAGCTGTAAACCTTTCTGCGCTGAAGTGCGGTCTAATTTTCCATTAAATTCTTCTGCCAATGCGTTATACACACGCAGCGATCCTAATTTCCCTGCAATAGCCGGAATATGATGCACTTGTGTATCGCCATTCATCACCGCCAACCCTGAGAGAGACTCAATACTCGGCAATGTGTCTAAAATCGTTTTAAAATCCATAAATCACCTCGTTTAGCTGATTGCTTGCTCGCTATCCACTTCACCTTCTGCGCCAATAAAACGCACTTCAGGTTGTAGCCACACATCAAAGCGTTGAGCCACTTTTTGGCGAATATGATGGGCTAATTCAACCACATCAGTGCCTGTTGCATTGCCTGTGTTAATAATCACTAACGCTTGTTGTTGATGCACTGCTGCACCGCCAATTTGATAGCCTTTTAAGCCACATTGATCAATTAACCAACCTGCTGCTAGCTTCACTGTACCGTCAGCCTGTGGGAAGTTTGGCATTGTCGAATATTCTGCAATTAGGCTCTCAAAATGCGCCTTCGATACTACTGGGTTTTTAAAGAAACTGCCCGCATTACCAAAAGTTTTTGGATCCGGTAATTTACTTTTGCGCACCGCACAAACTTCATCAAAAATTTGCTGAGAAGTGACTGCACTTTCATCGAAATTCGCCAATGAGCCATATTTCAACACTGGTTTCCACGCTTTTGCCAGTTTCAAACCAATGGCAATAATCACATAACATTGCGCATAATTACGCTTAAAAATGCTATCACGATAAGCAAATTGGCATTCTTCATTGCTTAAACGGAAAACCTCACCAGTGGTTAAATTTAAAACATCGACATAATCGCACACATCTTTAAATTCAACACCGTACGCACCGATATTCTGAATAGGTGCAGAACCTGCACAGCCTGGGATCAAAGCAAGATTTTCCAAGCCATAAATCCCTTGTGCTAAGCTCCATTCCACTAACTTGTGCCAATTTTCACCGCCTTTTACATCTACATAATGAAAATCGTCATCTTCACGATGAGTAATTCCCAACAAGCGATTCACAAGCACAGTACCGTTAAAATCTTGTAAGAATAAGACATTACTGCCTTCCCCTAAAAATAGCACAGGTTGTTGATTTGCCTGACATTCATCCCATTGCTGTTTCAGCTGATCGGGGTTCGTAATTTCAACAATTTTTTGTGCATTCGCAGGCAATGAAAATGTGTGAAAAGTCTTTAAGCTCTGCATAGTTTATCCTTGAATTTTTGTCTTTATCGCAACAAGCTCCGCATCTACGATAATGGCTTGTTCATTAGTAATGGGTATTAAATGTAATGTTGTAGAATAGGTATCAATCATATTTTGAGCTGCCTCTACAAAAGGAAAATTTGTGTAATGTGGGACGGGATAAAAATCCACTAATTTAAGTGCATCATATTCAACTAAGTGAGGTGCTGATTCCACAGAATCCATTAGTTGCACATAATGGATATTGGGTGAGGCAATCATCGCACCTGCGGATTCACCTACATACAATTTCCCCGCATTCACTTGCTGAATAATTAATTTATCTGCACCTGTTCGTTTTAGTTGTTCAAGTAAAAAGAACGTATTACCGCCACTGATGTAAATGAAATCACAATGTTCCAATTGCTCAGCAATTTCACTGAATGTCGCCGTGGTCAGATCGAGTTCCTTAATGTCTACGCCTTTATTGGATAAAGCATTTTTTGCATCATCTACATAAAAGGTCACTTCTTCAACTTTGCTCGCAGTGGGAATGAATACCACTTTTTTACCGTTGAGTTCACCCACAAACTCGCTGAATAAATCAATCACATTTGCGAAAGACGAAGCTAAAAATAGTTTGCTCATTTTAAACTCCAAGGTGATTTAACGTCAGTGTCACTTCAGTACCACCTGAAGTGTGGTTCGAAATTTTTAAATTTGCTTTGAGTTGGGTGGCACGCTCATTCATAATATTCAGCCCGTAATGCCCGTCGGGCTCTTCTAAGCTTGGAATGCCCACGCCATCGTCACGTACAATCAATTCATATTCACCATCTTCGTTGGTGTGTGCAATGACTTCAATCAAACTTCCTTTGGAATGTTTAATCGCATTTAATACGGACTCACGCACAATTTGCAGCACGTGAACTAATTGTTGTGCGCTAAAACTTTGTGACGGCAATGAACATTGCACCGTCATTTGCATATTCGTTTGGCTGCGTAAAGACTCAACGACCTGTTCTAATGCGAGTTTCAGATTTGCCTCTTGCACTGTCAAACGGAACGTCGCTAATAATTCACGTAGTTGCATATAACCATCACGTAATGCTTGCTCAAAGCTGGCGATGATAGAGAGGCTTTTTTCTTTGGCGGCTTCATCTTCCCTTTTTAAATTGTGTTTTAACAAGGTGAGCTGAATTTGTAAAAATGCCAATACTTGCGCTAACGAGTCGTGTAATTCTCGGGCGATAATAGAACGTTCTTCCATTAACAGTAATTGTTGTTGCTGACGTTGTGTTTTATGGAAATATAAGGTTCGACTTAAGATTTGTGCGATATTACGCATCGTGCGAGGATCTGGGCAAGGTAAGCCTGCTTGCCAATAAAACACGGCTAATTTATCCTCTTCAATTGTTAATTCCACTTCTTGGCAATCTAAATTCGCTTGTTGCTCACCAAAGGTCAGATTCCAATGTTCTGCACCATCAACAACTAACGAAATATAACGTAAATGCTCACTCACAAAGATGTTTTTTAACACATTTCTTAAAATTAGCTCATCCACACTATTTGTGGTTAATTGCTGCGAACTTTCATATAACATCGTCAAAGAGCGGTTAGTTTGACGCAACTTTTGCGTTTTTTCGTTCACGCTTTTCTCTAATGAAGAATACAATTTGCCTAGCTCGTTTGACATTTGCGTAAATGCACTCGCCAAATTCCCTAATTCATTGTCCTTCG
Source organism: Bisgaard Taxon 46 (assembly GCA_049941595.1). Lineage (GTDB taxonomy): Bacteria > Pseudomonadota > Gammaproteobacteria > Enterobacterales > Pasteurellaceae > Pasteurella. Next base: position 26,237 of record JBNFNA010000014.1, on the reverse strand, counting down.
TAGTGTCGAGTTTAACGTGATTAAATTGACGCATTTGAACTTGAATGCTAGCACGGGTGAGTTGTTCCAAAGGCATCACAACTTGCTTGCGTGCATACCAAATCACATAAGATACCATTGCCACGATAAACAACATTGACAGTGAAATAATTAAAACTGCAATAATCCATTTTTTCTCGGCAAATCGCTGCAAAGTAAACACAAATTTATCCACTTGTGCCACATAATCCGTAATTTCACTTTGGTAGGCAGCAATATTATTTTCTCGCGCATAGGTTTCCATTACTTGCCAGCGTTTAATTAAGTTATGGTAAGACACTTTCACGTCATTTGAGGCAAACCATTGGCGATCAATATCAGCTAAAGGAGAAGAATGCAAACTAAGGCGATACAAACGCAGGCTATTTTCTACGGCTTCGGGTTGATGCTCCAATTCATTTAATAATCGATAACTTTGCATACGTAATGACCCCGACACATTAATTGACTCAGCATCGGATTTATTACTTGCCATAATAATCAAGCTTAATGAGGCAATGACACCCGCAAAAATGATGATGATAAAGAGGTAATTTGCAATTTTAGTCGATACGGAATTTTTAATTTTCACAAGCCAATTTCCTGCCTAGATATAAGGTATTCAGTGTAACAAAAAAACGTGGCAATTTTCACTCTCTAGTAAAATTTGATCTAGCACAAGAAAACCTCGAATTTTCAGCGAAATACCCCGGAAATACCCCATTAGGGTAGTATGAATTCTGACCCAACAGCCCATAATGCGAGGTCTAAATAAAGGTAAAATAAGGAACTTGTAATGGCTGTTGAAAACTTACCTCGTCGCAATTTTTTACGCGGGCAGTTTTTCACTTCACTACAATCAGACCAAATAAAACAACAAGGTTTTAATGGGATTCGTCCCCCTTGGGCTGTTAATAATACCCTTTTTATCCAAGATTGCACCCGTTGTGATGCTTGCATTCAGGCTTGCGAAACAAAAATTCTAATAAAAGGCGACGGTGGCTTTCCTGAAATTCAATTTAATCGTGGCGAATGTACCTTTTGCCAAAAATGCGTTGAAGTTTGTCAGCAACCCGTGTTTAGACCTCTCAGTGAACCTGCGTGGGAACACAAAGTGGAAATCACCGCCAGTTGCTTAACGCATAAATCGGTAGAGTGTCGAAGCTGTGAAGACAGTTGTGAAATGCGCGCCATTCGTTTTAAACGTCAGTTAGGACAAGTTTCACAGCCCACATTGGATTTAGACAGCTGTAATGGTTGTGGTGCTTGTATAAAAGGTTGCCCAGTTTCTGCGATTAAAGTGCTTTTTACTACTCAAAACGAATTGGAAACAAAAAATGATTGAAGCAATCACAATGGAAAATGCAAAAGACTGGCACGTATGTGGCCTGATTGTGCAGGGAAATCCAGACAAAATTGAAGAAATTCAGACCGCTCTTTTGGCGATGCCACATACTGAAATTCCAGTACTTGATGCAGAGAAAGGTAAACTGGTTGTCGTAATGCAATCTCACGACAAGCACGTATTACACGAGCAAATGGAAGCAGCAAGAGATATTGATGGCGTAATCGATGTATCGCTGGTTTACCATCAACAAGATGAAAACGAATAAAACACAATAATTCAAAACAAGATAGTGGGGGAAACGCTATGAATGTGAATTTAAGTCGTCGTGACTTTATGAAAACCAATGCTGCGGTTGCTGCTGCAACAGTGGCAGGTTTAGCTATTCCAGTAAAAAACGTGGAAGCAGCAACAGATACAACAATAAAATGGGACAAAGCACCTTGCCGTTTCTGTGGTACTGGTTGTAGCGTTTTAGTAGGCACACAAAATGGCCGTGTGGTCGCATCTCAAGGTGACCCAGATGCAGAAGTAAACCGTGGTTTAAACTGTATCAAAGGCTATTTCTTACCAAAAATTATGTATGGTAAAGACCGTTTAACTTCACCAATGTTACGTATGAAAAATGGTAAGTTTGATAAAAACGGTGAATTCACCCCAATTTCGTGGGATCAAGCCTTTACCATTATGGCAGAGAAATTCAAAAAAGCGTTGAAAGAAAAAGGCCCGAACGGTGCGGGTATGTTCACATCTGGTCAATCAACCATTTTTGAAGGCATCGCAAAAGCAAAATTATTCAAAGCGGGCTTACGCTCAAACAACATTGACCCAAATGCACGTCACTGTATGGCATCAGCTGCGGTTGCGTTTATGCGCACTTTTGGTATGGATGAACCAATGGGCTGTTATGACGACATCGAAAAAGCAGATGCGTTCGTACTTTGGGGCTCAAATATGGCAGAAATGCATCCAATTTTATGGTCGCGTATTTCTGATCGTCGTTTATCTCATCCAAATGTCAAAGTGGCAGTGCTTTCAACCTTTGAACAGCGTTCATTTGAGTTAGCAGACTTAGGTGTGATCTTCAAGCCGCAATCAGACTTAGCAATTATGAACTACATTGCTAACTATTTGATTGAGCACAACGCACTTGATAACGACTTCATTCAAAAACACACTAAATTCAAACGTGGTGAAACTGATATCGGTTACGGCTTACGTGATACTCACGAGCTAGAAAAAGCAGCGAAAAATGCGAAAACTGCGGGCAAAATGCACGATAGTGATTTCGAAGAATACAAAAAACTCGTTGCACCATACACACTTGAAAAAGCACACGAAATTTCGGGTGTACCAAAAGATCAGCTTGAAGCATTAGCGAAAATGTATGCTGATCCGAAACTCAACATCGTATCTTTCTGGACAATGGGTTTCAACCAACATACTCGTGGCGTATGGGCGAACCACTTGATCTATAACATTCACTTGTTAACCGGCAAAATTTCAAAACCGGGTTGTGGTCCATTCTCATTAACAGGTCAGCCATCAGCTTGTGGTACGGCACGTGAAGTGGGTACATTTGCTCACCGTTTACCTGCCGACTTAGTGGTAACCAATCCAAAACACGTTGAAAAAGCGGAACAATTGTGGAAGTTACCAAAAGGCGTTATCCAAACTAAAGTGGGTTATCACGCAGTTGCGCAAGACCGTGCCTTAAAAGATAAGAAAATGAACGTGTTATGGCAAATGTGTACCAACAATATGCAAGGTGGTCCAAACATCAACCAAGAACGTTTCCCAGGCTGGCGTGATGAAGAAAACTTTGTGATTGTGTCTGATCCATACCCAACAGTGTCTGCATTAGCGGCGGACTTAATTCTTCCAACCGCGATGTGGGTAGAAAAAGAAGGGGCGTATGGTAACGCTGAGCGTCGTACTCAATTCTGGTATCAGCAAGTAAAAGCCCCTGGTGATGCAAAATCTGACGTATGGCAATTAGTGGAGTTTTCTAAATACTTCACCACAGATGAAATGTGGCCAGCCGAGGTATTAGCAGCAAACCCAGAATACAAAGGCAAAACCCTTTACGAAGTATTGTTCCGCAATGGTCAAGTGGATAAATTCCAAGTGCCAACTGACAAAGCAGGCTACTTAAATGACGAAGCAGAACACTTTGGTTTCTACTTACAAAAAGGCTTATTCGAAGAGTATGCGGCATTTGGTCGTGGTCACGGTCACGATTTGGCAGACTTCGAGGTTTATCACAAAGCGCGCGGCTTACGTTGGCCAGTGGTTGATGGCAAAGAAACTTTATGGCGTTACCGCGAAGGCTATGACCCTTATGTGAAAGAAGGTGAAGGCGTGGCGTTCTATGGTTACCCAGACAAACGTGCAATTATTTTAGCCGTCCCTTATGAGCCACCAGCAGAAGCACCAGATGCTGAATATGATTTATGGTTAAGTACAGGTCGTGTACTTGAGCATTGGCATACCGGCACAATGACTCGTCGCGTACCTGAATTACACCGTTCATTCCCAAATAACTTGGTTTGGATGCACCCATTAGATGCGAAAGCACGTGGTTTACGTCATGGTGACAAAGTGAAAGTGACTTCACGTCGTGGTGAAATTATTTCTCACTTAGATACACGTGGCCGTAACAAAGTGCCACAAGGCTTAGTGTACACCACTTTCTTTGATGCAGGTCAGTTAGCCAACTACTTAACATTAGATGCAACAGACCCGATTTCCAAAGAAACCGACTTCAAAAAGTGTGCGGTAAAAGTGGAAAAAGCGTAATCCGTTAAATTTAATGAGGAACAACCGCACTTTCTGTGACGCAGTAAAGTGCGGTTGAAAAATCAAATGAAAAAACCAGTTGTGAATCCCGAACGTCGCCGATTTTTTAAAGATGCTACTCGCACTGCTTGTGGGTTGGCAGGGGTTGGCTTGTTGTTAGGATTACAACAAAAACAAAGTTTAGCCCGTGAAGGCGTGGCATTACGCCCACCATTTGCAATTCCAAACGATCAAGAGTTTTCTGCGGCCTGTATCCGTTGTGGACAATGCGTGCAAGCTTGTCCGTACGATATGTTGCATTTAGCCTCGCTCTTATCGCCAATGGAAGCTGGTACGCCTTATTTCATTGCACGTGATAAACCTTGTGAAATGTGTGAAGACATTCCTTGTGCCAAAGCCTGTCCAACAGGCGCATTAGATAATCAAGCGACAGATATTAATGAAGCACGTATGGGCTTATCAGTCTTACTCGATCAGGAAGCTTGCTTAAACTGGCAAGGTCTGCGTTGTGATGTGTGTTATCGTGTTTGCCCACTAATTGGTAAAGCGATCACCCTCGAAATGCAACATAATGATCGTTCTGATAAACACGCAAAATTTATTCCAACCGTTCATTCCGATGCATGTACAGGTTGTGGTAAATGCGAAGAAGCCTGTGTGTTAGAAGTTGCGGCAATCAAAGTGTTACCGATGGATTTGGCCAAAGGTATGCTAGGTCAACATTATCGTTTAGGTTGGGAAGAGAAAGAAAAAGCGGGTCACTCACTCGCGCCAGAAGGCATCATTACTCTACCAACACGTTTACCGGAGAGTTTGTAATGGCAAATTCACCGAAATATACCGGCAAAGAAGCACGCGAAAAATTAGGTTGGTGGCACGCAAATCGCTTTTTATTTTGGCGACGCTTAACTCAACTGAGTATTTTAGCGATGTTTTTAAGTGGGCCTTACTTAGGTGTTTGGATTTTAAAAGGCAATTACAGCGGTAGTTTGCTTTTCGATATTATCCCAATGACTGATCCGCTCATTGTTGCAGAAAGTATTGCGACGGGATTTATTCCAACAATGACCGCACTTTTAGGTGTTGTCATCGTGATTGCTACATACGCAATTCTCGGCAGCCGTATTTTTTGTGGGTGGGTTTGCCCGCTCAATGTGGTGACGGATGCTTCGGCTTGGTTAAGACGTAAACTTGAAATTCGCCAATCTGCAAAATTGCCACGTGGTTTACGTTACGGCATTTTGCTAATGATTCTCGTAGGGAGCGCCGTAAGTGGCTTACTCCTATGGGAATGGCTAAACCCTGTTGCTGCCTTAGGTCGAGCATTAATTTACGGTTTTGGCGCCACAGTATGGCTTGTTTTAGCGGTTTTTCTCTTTGATTTATTTATCGTAGAACACGGTTGGTGCGGACATTTATGCCCAATTGGTGCAGCTTATGGTGTGATCGGCGCGAAAGGTATCCTTCGCGTTAAAGTCGAAAACCGAAGCAAATGCGACAATTGTATGGACTGTTATAACGTCTGCCCAGAACCTCAAGTGTTACGCGCACCTTTACACGGAAAAAATAACGAAAGCCCACTTGTGCTTTCAAAAGATTGTATCAGTTGTGGACGTTGTATCGACGTTTGCCCTGAAAAAGTATTTATCTTTACAACTCGATTTAATAATTCAGTTAATCATTCGGGGGAGTGATCAAAATGAAAAAAACTATCCTAATTTTAACCGCACTTTTCGCTTTCTCTGCACAAGCAAATGATGTAAAAGTTGGCCACGGTATTCAAGACTCGCCAGAGCATATTACACCAGCATTCCACAATGCACCGAAAGAAAGCGACTTAGCACCATTGAACTATGTGAACCAACCACCAATGGTGCCGCACGCGACAAAAAATTACCAAGTGACTAAAAATATTAACCAATGTTTAACTTGCCACAGCCCAGAAGCATCACGTGTAACAGGTGCAACACGTATTAGCCCGACCCACTTTATGGATCGTGACGGCAATATCGTCGGTGGAACATCACCACGTCGTTACTTCTGCTTACAGTGCCACGTTTCTCAATCTGATGTTGAGCCTATCATACAAAACGAATTTAAACCAATGGCTGGCTTTGGCAAATAATTTAAGGATTGAATTATGTTGAACTTAATTAAACGCTTTTGGAGATGGTTCCGCACACCAAGTCGTATTGCAGTAGGAACCTTAATCACCCTTGCATTTATTGCGGGGATCGTATCTTGGGTAGGCTTTAACTACGGAATGGAACAAACCAACACGGAAGCTTTCTGTGTGGACTGTCACCGTAATGACGTTTACCCTGAATATTTACACACTGCGCACTACCAAAACCGTAGTGGTGTGAAAGCCACTTGCCCAGACTGTCACGTACCGCACGAATTTATTCCAAAAATGATTCGTAAATTACAGGCAAGCCGCGAAGTGTATGCTCACGTGATGGGTTATACCGACACCATTGAGAAATTCAACTCTCGTCGTTTACATATGGCAGAACGTGAGTGGGCGAGATTAAAAGCCAACGATTCTCAAGAGTGCCGTAACTGCCATAACTTTGAGAATATGGACTTCAGCCAACAGAAAACTGTTGCTGAAAAAATGCACTCTTTAGCAATTAAAGAAGGTAAAACTTGTATTGATTGCCACAAAGGTATTGCACACCAATTACCGGATATGAGCGGCGTTGAATCCGGCTTCACTTCAGAGAAAAAATAATTTTAATTTTATAGTTTCCCCTTTAACATCTGCATCATAATTATTGTGATGCAGATTTTTATTTACGATATTATCGATATTTTCAATCAAAAGCTTTCAACAACTCAATAGGCGAAAACTCACCTTTCAAATAATCCTTTATAGATTCAATCACTAATGGGCTGCGTTCGCATTGACCTTCTTGTTGAATATAGTCATAAAATTCGTCTAAGGTTAGCCACAAACCACGAGTAATGTCGGGATCTTGTGGTTGAATCGGCAACCAATCATCGAGTTCAATAGCAAAAGTAAAACGTAGAAAATCAGTTTTGGTGCGTGGGGCGTGCCATTGGTAGATTTTAATCAGGTTTTGCATTTCTGCTTTAATACCGGTTTCTTCAAACAGCTCGCGTTTTGCGCCTTCAAGTAGGCTTTCATCTGCTTCTAAATGTCCTGCGGGTTGGTTTAAGGTGAGTTTGCCGTGTTCAAATTCTTCCACAAATAAAAATTTGCCTTTGCAATGCACTACACAGGCAAGAGTAACGTTGGGTTTATGCATTTGATGTCCTTATTTTTTTAATTGTAATTGTAATTGTTGATAAAGTGCGGTCAATTCTGCTTCAGAAAGCTGGCGATATTGCCCTTGTGGCAGATTATCTAAAGTAAATAATGCCATTTGATAACGGATTAAACGCAATGTTGGAAAACCAATATGGGCAGTCATTCTACGCACTTGGCGGTTACGTCCTTCGCTAATTTTGATTTCTAGCCAACTTGTCGGAATGTTTTTGCGTTCACGAATGGGCGGATTGCGTTCCCACAGCCAATTCGGCTCAGAAACTAACCGCACTTTTGCTGGCAATGTTTTGCCATCATTGAGTATCACGCCTTGGCGAAGTTGCTCTAAATCAGCCTCTTGCGGGATACCTTCCACTTGGGCGAAATACGTTTTCTCAGTTTTGAATTTCGGTTCGGCTAAATGATGTTGAATCTCGCCATTATTAGTGAGCAACACTAAGCCCTCACTGTCTCGGTCTAAACGCCCAGCAGGATAAACTTGCGCCACAGGAATAAAATCTTTTAAAGTCGCACGCCCGTTTTCATCGCTAAATTGCGTGAGTACATCATAGGGCTTGTTGAATAAAATCACTTTTGTTTCAGCAAAGCGGGTGATTTTTTTCTCACGAAAATTGACCGCACTTTTTGTTGTTCTGAGATTGGGTCTTTTATGGTGAGTTGGACGGGGATGTTGAGAAATATTTTTTCTATTTTTTGTATTAAACGTGGCGTTTTGTTTCATATTTAAAGTGGGTTGAGTTGAAAATGGGATCTAGATCGAAAAATAAAGAAATTTTTTAACAAATTTTTAATAAATACTTGCGAAGTTGAACCAGTTCCAATAGTTTTGTAGGGATAATCTTATTTCATAACGTAGATTACCGTCGAACAAATATACTACCACAGGCTAGAAAATAAGGAAGAAATGATATGCAATCGAAAGTCGTTATCCCACAAGGTGAAAAAATTCAATTAGATGCAAAAGGCGCATTAATTGTTCCTAATAATCCGATTATTCCGTTTATTGAAGGCGATGGCATAGGTGTAGATGTGACGCCTGCAATGCGCACTGTCATTGATGCTGCGGTGGAAAAAGCCTATGGTGGTCAGCGTAAAATTTCGTGGATGGAAATTTATGCGGGCGGTAAAGCGAATGACGTGTATGGTGAAAACACTTGGTTGCCAGATGAAACAATGGAATTTATCCGTGATTATCACGTGGCGATCAAAGGGCCTTTAATGACCCCAGTCGGTGGTGGCATTCGCTCACTCAATGTGGCAATGCGTCAAGGCTTAGATTTATATAACTGCTTACGCCCGATTCGTTATTATGAAGGAACACCAAGCCCAGTGAAACACCCTGAACTCGTGGATATGGTGATTTTCCGTGAAAACTCTGAAGATATTTATGCCGGCGTGGAATGGGTGGCGGGCTCTGCAGAAGCCAACAAAGTGATTGAGTTTTTACAAAAAGAAATGGGTGTGAAGAAAATCCGTTTCACTGAAGATTGCGGTATTGGTATCAAACCGGTTTCAAAACAAGGCACTCAACGTTTAGTGCGTGCTGCATTGCAATATGTGATCGACAATGACCGCAAATCGCTCACCCTTGTGCATAAAGGTAATATTATGAAATTTACCGAAGGAGCGTTCAAAGAGTGGGGCTATGAAGTGGCGAAAGAATTTGGTGCTGAATTATTGGATGGCGGCCCTTGGATGAAATTAAAAAATCCAAAATCAGGCAAAGACATCATTATCAAAGACAGCATTGCGGATGCTTTCTTGCAAGAAATTCTACTTCACCCAACAGAATATGATGTGATCGCAACATTGAACTTAAACGGTGACTACATTTCTGATGCGTTAGCGGCACAAGTTGGCGGTATTGGGATTTCTCCGGGGGCAAACATTGGCTCTGAAGCAGCAATTTTTGAAGCAACACACGGTACTGCGCCGAAAATTGCAGGTCAAGATAAAGGCAACCCGGGTTCATTGATTTTAAGTGGTGAAATGATGTTACGCCATTTAGGTTGGTTAGAAGCTGCTGATTTAGTGGTGAAAGCAGTATCGAAAACTATTGCAGACAAAACAGTGACCTTTGATTTTGCAGAAATGTTAGAAGGCGCAAAATTACGTTCAACTTCTGAATTTGCAAAAGATATCGTGGCGAATATGTAAGCAAGTTTATTGTGAAAAAATGAACCCCATTGTTCGTCTGAATAATGGGGTTTTTTGCTGTGTTTATCGTAAAAATTTACCTTAATTTTCTGGATAAATTGCAGTATTTTTTCTCATTTCACTGTAAACTAAATACTTTGTGATTTACGGGCAGAAGAACGATGCGCTTATTTATTTTTTTACTAGTTGCTGTGTTATTACTATTCCAATATGATTTTTGGTTTGGCAAGAATGGCTATTTGGATTACAAACAAACGGCCCAGCAAATTGCTCAACATAAACAGGAAAATGAAAAACTGTCGCAGCGTAATCAAGTGATTGCGGCAGAAATTAAAGATCTCAAACAAGGGGTGGAGGCCATTGAAGAACGTGCGCGTTTTCAGCACGAAATGGTGAAGCCAAACGAAACTTTTTATCATATTATGAAAGAGCATAAATAATAACAATGCTGAAATGTGAGCCAAAACGTAAAATTATCGCTGTGGTGCCTGCGGCGGGCATTGGCAGTCGTATGCAAGCAGATAAACCAAAGCAATATCTGCAAATTCACGGGAAAAGCATTTTAGAACACACCTTGTCTGTGTTGTTGACCTATCCTTTGATTGAAAAAATTATCTTAGCCGTTGCACCGCAAGATCCTTATATTTCCACTTTACCTTTATTAATACACCCGAAAATTCAAGTGGTTGAGGGCGGTGAAAATCGTGCCGATTCAGTGCTAAATGGGATTAATGCAGTAAGAAAGGAAGCACAAAGTGCGGTGCAAAATTCAGAAGATTTTTGGGTAATGGTGCACGATGCAGCTCGCCCTTGTTTAACCCATCAAGATCTCGATAAATTAGTACAAGTTAACGATGAAAACGGTGCGATTTTGGCAATTCCAGCCACTGATACCATTAAACGTGCGTTGGATAACTTACAAATTCAACACACCGAAGACCGCTCACAGCTTTGGCTTGCGCAAACTCCACAGTTTTTCCCTGTAGAAACATTGGCGCAAGCGTTAGAGCAAGCGTTAACACTGGGTTTGCAAGTCACAGACGAAGCCTCTGCGATGGAATTTGCAGGATTTCGACCGCACTTAGTGGCAGGGCGTAGCGATAATATTAAAGTGACACGCCCTGAAGATTTAGCCTTAGCAGAATTTTATTTGAACAGAACAAAATAGGAAAAGATATGATACGAATTGGTCACGGTTTTGATGTACACGCATTCGGTGGCGAAGGCCCGATTATTATTGGTGGCGTTGCCGTTCCTTATGAAAAAGGTTTAATTGCGCACTCAGACGGCGATGTGGCATTGCACGCACTGACAGATGCGTTGCTCGGTGCTGTGGCATTAGGCGATATCGGCAAGCTTTTCCCTGATACTGATATGCAGTACAAAGGTGCAGACAGTCGTGGCTTATTGCGTGAGGCTTATGCACAAGTGCAGGCAAAAGGCTACAAAGTGGGTAATGTCGATGTGACGATTATTGCTCAAGCCCCTAAAATGCGTCCGCATATTGATGCAATGCGTGCGGCAATTGCGGAAGATTTGGCGTGCGATATTGAACAAGTGAATGTGAAAGCAACGACCAGTGAACGTTTAGGTTTTACTGGCCGTGGTGAAGGTATTGCTTGTGAAGCGGTTGCGCTAGTGGTGAAAATCTAATGGAATTGGCTTATTTACAAACTCGCCCAGAACAGACCGCACTTTTGAAAGCAGAATGTGCGGATTTTGTGGTGAAAGAAAACCTCGGTTATGAAATGTCCGGTGACGGTGAATTTGTTGCGGTTAAAGTGCGTAAAACAGACTGCAACACACTATTTGTCGGTGAAAAATTAGCGCAATTTGTGGGTATTGCTGATCGAAATATGGGTTATGCGGGCTTAAAAGATCGCAAAGCGGTGACAGAGCAATGGTTTTGCTTACAAATGCCAGGACAACCTACGCCAGATTTCAGCCAATTCCAATTAGAAGGCGTTGAAATTCTTGAAGTAACTCGCCACAACCGTAAAATCCGTACGGGCAGCCTTGATGGCAACCATTTTGAAATTCTATTGCGTGGTGCAAAAGAAACCGATGAGCTCAAAGAGCGGTTAGAAAATTTAAAGAAATTTGGTTTCCCAAACTATTTCACTGAACAGCGTTTTGGTCGTGATGGACACAATTTAACCCAAGCTTTGCGTTGGGCAACGGGTGAAATTAAAGTGAAAGACCGTAAAAAACGCAGTTTTTATCTTTCAGCAGCCCGTAGCGAAGTGTTCAATCTAGTGGTATCAGAACGCATTGATTTACAGCTTGCTCAACAAGTTTTACGTGGTGATATTTTACAACTACAAGGCTCACACAGCTGGTTCCAAGCCGATGAAAATGAAGACTTAAATGCATTACAAGTGCGGTTAGAACAGCAAGATATTTTGCTCACCGCACCATTAATCGGGGAACAAAATCACCCAGCTACTGACATTGAAAATCAAGTTGTTGGACAACATCACGTTTTATTAAAACTGATGGCACAAGAGCGAATGAAAGCGGCGCGTCGTCCAATTTTAATGCAAGCTCAGGATTTGCGTTGGGCGTTTACTGAAGAAGGCTTGAAACTGTATTTCTACTTACCCGCAGGCAGCTACGCCACTGCATTGGTGAGAGAGTTAGTAAATGTTGAAGAAGCGTAAAATGGCTTTACGCCTTTATTTTACTCAAGGAATGAATATGAAAAAATGGATTAAATCGCTTTTTAGTCTTATGTTGTTTGTGACTTCAACCAATGCAATCAGTTTGCCTGAAGACACAATATTTGAGCAAGGTGCTGAAGCTTATAAAAACGGTGATCATTCCGAAGCTTTCAAGCTGTGGTTATCACGTGCAGAACAAGGCGATATGTCAGCCCAATTTAATGTGGGGCGAATGTACGATGATGGCGATGGTGTTGAGCAAGACAAAGGACAAGCGTTGAAGTGGTATCAAAAATCTGCCGAGCAAAATCATCCCGATGCACAATATCATTTAGCACTTATGTACAGTGAAGGTGATGGTATTGCACAAGATTTTAAACAAGCCTATCGGTGGTACAGTCGATCCGCAGTGCAAGGCGATCCTAGAGCGATATACAATTTAGGGACACTTTATTTCAATGGCGAAGGTGTCGAGCGTGATCAGGATAGAGCAAAAATGTATTTTAAGCAGGCTTGCAAAGCTGGTTTGAAAGAAGGTTGTGATTGGGAATAAAACTTTTTGAAAAAGCACCGCACTTTACAGAGCAACAAAACATAAACGAATTTCAATAATACAAAAAAATAATAAGGATAGTTTTTAAATGCACATTCTTCTTAGTAACGATGATGGTGTTTATGCCGAAGGTATTCAAACGCTTGCACGTGAGTTACGTAAGTTTGCCGACGTGACACTTGTTGCGCCCGATCGTAATCGCAGTGCGGCTTCAAGCTCATTAACTTTAGCTCACCCTTTGCGCCCAGTCCGTTTGCCGAATGGCGATTACTCGATTAATGGTACGCCTGCGGATTGTGTTTATCTTGCGTTAAATGGCTTTTTGTCTGGTAAGGTGGATCTTGTGGTATCAGGCATTAATGCGGGAGTAAATTTAGGTGATGATGTGATTTATTCTGGCACAGTTGCTGCCGCATTAGAGGGCCGTTATTTAGGTTTGCCGGCAATTGCGGTATCGCTAGATGGTCGCCAACATTTTGAAACGGCTGCGCGTGTGGTGTGTGATTTAATTCCAAAACTGCACGGTAACATTTTGAAAAAACGTGAAATTCTTAATATTAACGTACCAGATATTCCTTATGAAGAAATCAAAGGAATTAAGGTATGTCATTTAGGCTATCGTGCGGTCGCGGCAGAAGTTATCCAGCAGACAGATCCTCGTGAGGAAACTATTTACTGGGTTGGGCCTGCGGGGCTGGTGGACAGTGGGCAAGAAGGCACGGATTTTCACGCTGTCGAAAATGGTTATGTGTCAATCACCCCAATTCAAGCGGATATGACGGCTCATCACTCATTGCAATCTTTACAAGATTGGTTAGACAGTGAATAATTTGACTTTGATTATTTTTTAGGAAACGTAAATTGAACATTTTTGGTGCTATGTACGACAAAACGATGGAATGGTCAAAACATCGTTATGCGGCATTTTTCTTATCTTTTACGAGCTTTATTGAAGCGATTTTTTTCCCAATTCCACCTGATGTGATGTTGATCCCAATGTCAATGTCAAATCCGCAAAGTGCGGTGCGATTTGCACTTTATACGGCTATTGCTTCAGTCTTGGGCGGAATTATTGGTTATGGATTAGGCTACTTTGCTGTCGATTGGGTGCAACATTATGTGCAGCAGTTCGGCTACCAACACCATTGGGATACCGCAATTTCTTGGTTTGAGCAATGGGGTGTGCTAGTGGTTTTTGTGGCAGGATTTTCACCCATTCCATATAAAGTATTTACTATTTGTGCCGGCGTAATGCAGATGGCATTTTTCCCATTTGTGATTACTGCATTTATTTCTCGCGCAGCCCGCTTTTTATTAGTCGCTAAATTAGCCGCTTGGGGCGGTGAGAAGTTTGCGGAGAAATTACGTCGCTCAATCGAATTGATCGGCTGGTCAGTGGTAGTGCTTGCGGTGGTTGTTTATTTAATTTTGAAATAATTTAAGGTTAAAAATGAATAAATTGCTTTTATTATTGTCTATGGTGTTAGTGCTTGGTGCGTGTAGTTCAGCGGTTGAGCAAGATGAAAATGCATTAGCACCTGGAATTATGGAACCTGTGGCAGGGACTGGCGCACAAGAGGGTGGCAGCTGGTTACCAGAGATTCAAAAACATTAACAAGAATTGAAATAAAAAGAGGAATTTCAACAATGAGAAAGTCATTTTTACTGTTACCTATCAGTATTGCGATGCTGTCGGCTTGTACCTCTAATGCGCCAGCACCAGTAGAAAGCGCAGACGGTACGTTATCTCCGGGGATTATGCAGCCAGTAGATCCATCATCAAGTGGTGGTGCTTGGGAACCACAAATTCAACAATCAGGTGGTATGCCTGCGGGGATGAACCAGCCAGTTTATCAAGCACCAATTCAAACAATGCCTGCGGTAACTCAGCCAGTTGTTACACAACCTGTATCGGTGAGTTCACAACAGTTTGATATTCCTCGTAACCCAGCAACGGGTCAACCTGATTACAGCAAAATTGTGAAAGGATCATATCGTGGTGAAACCTACACAGTGCGCAAAGGCGATAGTATGTATTTAATCGCTTATATTTCAGGAATAACTGTACCTGAATTGGCAGCGTTAAATAATATGTCAGAGCCTTACACACTCAGTACAGGGCAAGTATTGCGTGTGGCGAATGGGAAAAACGCATACTCCCCCAGTTCAGTAGCACCTGTGGCTCCAACGGGTGCGCCAACTTCAGCAACTAAAGGTACAACTTCGCAACAGTTTGATATTCCACGCAATCCAAATACGAATACGCCAGATTACAGTAAAATCGACAAAGGTTTTTACAAAGGTGAAACCTATACTGTGCGTAAAGGCGACACAATGTATTTAATCGCCTATATCTCTGGTTTGGATGTTAAGGATCTGGCCGCATTAAATAATATGTCAGAGCCTTATCGCTTAGCAGTAGGGCAAACATTGCGTGTATCCAATGGTAAACCAGTACAAACTGCAGCTGTGACACAGCCTGTGCCACAACCGGTTTCAAAACCTGCAGAAAAAGAAGTAACTTATACGCCAGGTCCAAATGGTACGCAATATGGCTCTGATGGTTCTGTGATTGGTCCAATTAAATCGGGTACTGGAATGCCATCTGCACCAGTGCAAACCTCACCAGTGAATCAGCCTGTAGTACACCAACCAGTGCCTGTACCAACAAGCGACACCAAACAAGTGATGTCTAATGTTGCGTGGCAATGGCCAACTAAAGGCAATATTACCCAAGGTTTTTCAACTGCTGATGGTGGAAACAAAGGGCTTGATATTGCGGGTTCTCGTGGTCAAGCAGTGAATGCAGCCGCTGCGGGACGAGTGGTTTATGCGGGTAATGCGTTAAGAGGTTACGGTAACTTAATTATTATCAAACATAATGATGATTATTTAAGTGCCTATGCACATAACGAAAGCATTTTAGTTAAAGATCAGCAAGAGGTGAGAGTGGGTCAGCAAATTGCTAAAATGGGTAGCTCAGGCACAAACAGCGTGAAACTCCATTTTGAAATTCGTTATAAAGGAAAATCGGTCGATCCAATGCGTTATTTACCAAAACGTTAAGCCTATTTTTTCTAAAAAAACCGCATTTAATAACTAAATGCGGTTTTCTTTTATATGTTGTTTCGCTTAGCTATAAAATCGCCTGTAACCCTATAAAAAATCTACATATTTACATAAGTTTACACTATACATACATTTCTGTGCCTGTTAATATTTGTTCGAATTCCTATTAAAATTTGGTGGTTAATGATGTTCGAACAAAATAAATTAAACAAAGTATTCAAATTAACTGTTCTAGCAAGTTGCCTGTCTTTTTGTTATTCCTCTGTCAGTTTTGCATCTATCGTCAGGGACGATGTGGACTATCAATATTTCCGTGATTTTGCAGAGAATAAAGGGCAATTCTTTGTTGGTGCGAAAAATGTGCCTATTTATGACAAAAAAGGCAATAATCTTGGATTGATGTTAAAAAATCTACCAATGATTGATTTTAGTGCCGTAACTCGCACCTTCGGGATCGCAACGCTCATTGAGCCACAATACATCACGAGTGTACAACACAATAATACTTATAGTTGGGCTGCATTTGGTAGCGAAGGCTATATCCCTGACGAACATCATTATTACTATTTCCTCACTAATCGTAACGATTATCCAAACCCGCCAACGGAAAAGTTTCCGTTAAAAAATGAAGACTTCCACGCCCCACGTTTGCATAAATTAGTCACTGAAACAGCACCATTACCTGTGACTAATGCCGGCGTTGATCCTGCGGTGTATAAAAGTGATCGTTTTGCGGCATTTGTGCGTGTAGGTTCGGGTCGCCAAGAAATTGAATCAAGAGATGGAAATACTCGAAAACGCCTTTCTGAAGGTTATGAATATTTAACAGGTGGTGCGCCTTTAGATATTGTTGGTAATGAGCGTTATCGTATCGATTTACAAGGTAGTTTATATTCAGGTAAATATGGCCCACTTATTACTTATGGTGCGCCAGGCGACAGTGGTTCGGCTTTATTTGGTTACGATAAAGTAGAAAAACGCTGGGTTGTTGTAGGCGTGTTAGAACTGTGGTGGTATGAGAAGAATAAGAAAAATCGCTACACCGCAATGCATAAAGACTTTATTGACCACGTGAAGAAAAAGGATATCGCCGGTACGGTGAATAATACGGTACAAAATGCAGTATTCAATTGGATACCTAATGGTAAGGTAAGTGACATCAAATCTGGCAATACTACAGTTAAAGTTGATTTAGCCGATGAGAAAATTGTTAAACAAGACAGCTTACTACAAAGACCATCTTTAGATCACGGTAAAAATGTGGCATTCAAAGGTAAAAAAGGCACTTTGGTGCTTACCAAAAATATCAATCAAGGTGCAGGTGCATTGTATTTCGACACTGACTTTGTAGTAAGACCTCAACATAACCAAACTTATTTAGGCGCGGGGGTATCCGTTGCGAAAGGCAAAACCGTTGAATGGAAAGTTGGTAACCCGAAAGGTGACCGTTTATCGAAAATCGGTGAAGGTACTTTACTGGTGAATGGTAAAGGAGTGAACTACGGTGATATTAGTGTTGGTGATGGTACTGTTATTTTAAACCAACAACGTGGTGGATTAGGCACAAAACAAGCCTTTAACCAAGTGGGTATCGTCAGTGGTCGTCCAACGGTTGTGTTAAAAAGTGCGGATCAAATTAATTTAGATAAATTATATTTTGGTTATCGTGGCGGTCGTATAGATGTTGATGGTTTAGCCCTGAATTTTAATTACATTCAAAATGCAGACGATGGTGCGCGTATTGTCAACCATAATCAAAACAAAACTGCGAATTTAGTGATCCGTGGTTATTCAGCTTTCAAGGCAAATGAAATCAATTGGAAACAGCACGGCACGGGTTTTAAAACCGATACAACGGCGATTTATGAAAGAAGAAATAATAACGGTCAAGTAACAGGGTATTTTGCTTTATTAGGTGATGATCCAAGAGCAAATTTACCAACACACCAAAACAGCTCTAAAGATTGGAAATTTGTTGGTACAACAAAAGATCAAGCTATCAAATATGCGACCGAACGTAACAATAAACTGCGCTTAAATACGACTTTCAGTGGTTATTTTGGTGAAACAGATCGCACACGCCATAACGGTGCGATGAATATCACTTATGCACCAACGCTTGCAAATACCAAGTTTCTCGTATCTGGAGGGATTAATTTACAAGGTACATTCAAAGTGAATGGTGGCGAAGTGTTCCTATCTGGGCGTCCAACCCCACACGCAAGGGATATGCTGAAAAAAACAAGAGGTTGTATTTGAAAACGATTGGATAAATCGTACCTTCAATGCGAAAGTGTTTAATGTTGTAAACAATGCGAAGCTGTATATCGGTCGCAATGTTTCTCAAGTGAATGGTAACTTTGTGGCAAGAAACAATGCGCAATTGCATTTAGGCTTTAAACAAAATGATCCTATTTGCCAACGTTCTGATTATGACGGTGTGACTTCGTGCGCAAATAAAACACTTGCGCAAGTTAACTTTAATGCCTTACCGAAAACAGAAATTAAAGGTCATATTAAGTTACACAATAATGCCCAATTATATTTAGGTTTAGCGAGTTTACTAGGGCGTATTCACGCAGATAGAACAACAGCAATGTATATGGCGCCTAAATCTTATTGGAATATGAACGGTGATAGTGTTGTGGGTAACTTAAATATGGGTTATGACAACCAATATGCGAGTGCAATTCGTTTAGGTAAATCAGGACAGCCATTTAATCAATTGACAGTTTCAGGCAATTTATCAGGAAAAGGGATTTTCGAATTTAACTTTGATCCAGAACGATTGGTCGGCGATCAAGTGGTTGTTCAAGGCAGAGCATCGGGTGAATATACATTTAATGTCTTCCGTACGAACCAAACAGCATTCCCACTTTCATCACGTCATTTAGCTTCATTGACATTGAGAGATCGTTTAACGCTATTTAAAGTGCTAGATACCACAAGCCGACCAGTATTTAATGCAGGTTCAATTGACTTTAAAGCTTATCGCTTCCACTTTGTGCAAGACAATAAGCCAGAACACATTGCGGTACGTTTAACCAACCCATACTTAGAATGGGAAATTGCCGAAGCTGAGCGTATTGAAGCAGAACGAAACTTAGCAAGATGGTATGGCAATTACCGTGTTAGAACTTTCTCTGCAGGCGTTTTCCGTAAAAGTGCAGATGTGGATGATGAGAAGGTTCCAAATCCAGAAGAAGTTCTTCAAGCGGCTGCAGCACGTGCAGAAAATGCAAAAGCCGCAATGATGAGTGCTGTTCAACGTGATTACACAAGCCGTGCAACGAACGCTGCACTTTCACTTTTATCTTCACAAGCGAATGTGGCATTACAAGTAGGTGATAGTTTATCTCGTCGTTACTTAGTCAATGAAGAGCTGCCTTTTGCAGTGTGGACAAACTATGAGTGGAAGAAAACAGAAAATGGCTCAAAAAATTACCGCACTTATGAACAAACTAACCACCTCACTCAATTAGGTGTAGAAAGTGCGGTGAATTCTGACAAAGATTTCCGTATTGGTGGCGTGTTAAGTTCGGTGAACTCACAAAGTCAGTTTGATAATGAAGTAGCCAATAAAAACAACTGGTTGCAATTCTCAGCTTATGCGAAAAAATCCTTTGATATGGGTCTATTTGCGGTAGCTGATGTGAGCTTGGCGCAAGGTAAAAACAAGTTAACTTATGCACAAACAAATGCACAAGTGAAACAAAAGATGTCAGCTGTGGGCTTATCTTTAGGCTATCAGCACTCACTAGCAGGATTTGATATTAGCCCAATGTTATCTGCGCGTTATCAGCATTTCAGTATAAAAGATTATGCGTTAGAGGATTTGGCAATCCAAACCAGTCCATTTAACTTCATTTCTTATCGTGCAGGCTTACAAATGGCGAAAGCATTGAATTGGAATGACTGGACATTTATGCCAACGCTAGCGGCTTATTATGTCGATGCGTCACAGAAAAAAGTGGCTGTAATGGTGGATAATACTGTTTTTAACCAACAATTCGGACGTTATTTCACGCAAGAATTAGGCTTAGCGGCACAATTGAAACAATGGCAGTTAAAAACTAACTTAAGTAAATCTTATGGTAGTGAAAGCACTAAACAACGTGCTGTGAATGTGACATTAAGTTATTCTTGGTAATCCTCAAATAAAAAATTAGCCATCGTTATGATGGCTAATTTGTTTTATCTCTCACTGATGTTTATACTTCTAACCAGAAAGTGACTGGCCCATCGTTGGTTAAGCTCACTTGCATATCTGCAGCAAATTGACCGCTAGAAGTTCGAATTTTTTCACCGCACTTTTGCACCACATAATCATATAACTCTTCTGCAAGAGCAGGTGGTGCACCACGAGAAAAACTTGGACGTAAACCTTTTTGCGTATCAGCAGCTAAGGTGAATTGAGAAACGACAAGCACTTGCCCATTAATTTGTTGCACATTGAGATTCATCTTGCCTTCTTCATCGCTAAACACTCGATAATTAAGCATTTTTTCAATTAAACGATCAGCTTTAGCTTTGTCATCTTCTTTTTGCACCCCGAGTAACACCAATAAACCTTGTCCAATTTCGCCGACAATCTGACTATCTACTTCTACTTTTGCCTGCGTAACACGTTGAATCAGTGCGATCATTCTTGTTTCTCCAATAACTGTTTGCGTTGTGCTATTTCTGCTTTGAGTTCTTGTTCCGTTTTTTCGATTTTTTGTTGTAATGCTGGCTCGTTAGTGTCCACTTCTACCAGCTCGTCAACGCTTATTTTACCTTGCTTGCATAAGGTGTAGTCCGCCAATACGGAGGCTAATTGTGCACCAATTAAAATCACCACCCAGCTGAGTTGGATCCACAATAACATAATTGGCAAGGTTGCCATCGCACCATAAATTAATTGATATGAAGGGAACGTGGTGACATACCAAAGGAATGCTTGTTTACCTAATGTGAAGAACACTGCCGCAACTAACGCTCCGATAGCTGAATGAACGATTTTTACTTTTTTATTTGGTACAACGGTGTAAATCAAGGTGAAGATTAACCAAGTTAAAAAGAACGGTACAAAACTCAGCACTTTCAAACCAAATGGCAACGAAATATTGTCATTCAACATTGTGGCAATGTAAGAGCTCACACCGATACTTGCACCAATCAATAACGGGCCTAATGTCAAAATTAACCAATAAATGGCAAAAGAAAAAACGATCGGGCGAATGGTCGTATCGTGCCAAATTGAGTTAAGGGTGCGATCAATAGAGTTAATCAACATTAAGGCAACCACCACTAAACTGATGACGCCGACAGCACTCATTTGTTTCGAGTTACTCACAAATTCATCAATATATTGCCCTACCATATCGCTCGCTTGTGGTGCAAAGTTATTGAAAATAAAACCTTTTAGCTCGCTAGTCACTTCATTAAAAACGGGGAAGGCAGAGAACACTGAAAACACAACCATCACAAGCGGTACAAGGGCTAGCATTGTGCTATAAGTTAAATAACCTGCGGCTTGGCTTAATTTATTTTGTTGAAAACGAAGCCAAAACAGTTTCGAGAAAAGTAGGGTGTTTTTTAAAATGTTGTTCACAGTAAACCTCCACAACAATGTTTGAATTTTTTGTTTGAACCACAAATACAAGGCTGTTTCATTGTGGGTAAAGGGACTGTTGGATCGACAAAATACCAACGCCCTTCAATATTCACAAATAGCGATTTTTCATTATGCACTTGCGTGCTTTCATCCGTGGCAAAATGTGCATCAAACTCCACTGTACTGTGGGTTTTCGAAAGTGGTTCGTGTTTGACAATAGTTAATCCCACCCATTGCGTTTGTTCTGCCCAGTCTTTTAATTCGGCAATTGGCAATAAATATTGCTGACTTGGCACAGTGGTTTGCACAATATAATCAATATTTTTTAATACGTAAGCGGTATAGCGAGAACGCATCAATTGCATTGCATTGGCGGGCAATTGCTGTTGCTGGTGGAATGGTGAACAGCAATCTTGATAAGGTTGACCTGATTGACAGGGACAAAGTGCGGTTAAATTTTCAGTCATTTTGCTCATTTCATTTTCAGATTAGGTCAAAATTGTAGCAAAGGCATTGTGGATTGAAAAACAATTTATCTACTTACCTTTGCTTCTTTTGACTGATTTTGCGTTATAACGTCTTAAATAAGGTAATGCCATAATGCACTAAGCTGATGGCAATCGCCCACATAATCACGCCAATGACGAGATCTAAAATGCGCCACGTAATGGGTCTGCGGAAAAATGGAATTAATAATCTTGCGCCATAACCTAAGCTGAAAAACCATAATGCCGACACAAGCAATGAGCCGACTAAAAAGAACAGTTTTTCATCAAATGCCAAGGTACCAGCAATCCCACCTAAAATCACGACCGTATCTAAATAAACGTGCGGGTTCAGTAGCGTAATCAATAAGGTTGCAATCACGGCGTGTATGGTGCTTTGCGGTGTATTTTCTTGCTTTTCCAGTGCGAGCGAGGCATTGCCTTGATAAGCAGAAAGAAAGGCTTTTAAACCATAAAACAGCAAAAACGCACCACCTAAAAAGGCGAGTGCGACTGTTGCCATTGGGCTTTGGCTAATGAGTGAACCCAGCCCTAACACACCTAATGAAATCAAAATAATATCGCAAATAAAGCAGGTTAAAATCACTGCAAGAATATTTTGTTTAAGTAATCCTTGTTTCAATACAAATGCATTTTGTGCCCCGATTGCGATAATCAAACCAGAGGTGACAAAAAATCCTTGTAAAAACTGTTCCATAAAGAATTTCCTTAATAATTCAAACATAAAGTAGTACACTAAACGCAATATTTTCGCTTTGCAAGCGTTTAGTTTAACAACTTGTTAACAAGTGAGGTCAATGATGAAACCTTATTTAATTGCACCTTCTATTTTATCTGCGGATTTAGCCCGTTTAGGTGACGATGTTCAAAATGTTTTAAATGCTGGTGCGGATGTTATCCACTTTGATGTAATGGATAATCACTATGTGCCAAACTTAACTTTTGGTCCTCCAATATGTAAGGCATTGCGTGATTACGGTATTACGGCACCAATTGATGTGCATTTAATGGTGAAACCTGTGGATCGCATTATTCCTGATTTTGCGAAAGCGGGCGCAACTTACATCACCTTCCATCCTGAAGCAACTGAACATATTGATCGTTCGCTACAACTTGTGCGTGATTGCGGTTGTAAATCTGGGCTTGTATTTAACCCAGCAACACCACTTAGCTATTTAGATTATGTAATGGATAAAGTTGATGTGATTTTATTGATGTCCGTGAACCCTGGTTTTGGCGGACAATCTTTCATTTCAAGCACCCTAGATAAATTGCGTGAGGTGCGTAAACGTATCGACCAAAGTGGTTTTGATATTCGTTTAGAAGTGGACGGCGGTGTTAAAGTAAACAATATTGCGGAAATTGCGAAAGCGGGCGCGGATATGTTTGTTGCTGGTTCAGCAATTTTTGATCAGCCAGATTATAAGAAAGTGATTGACGAAATGCGTCAACAATTAGTAACGGTTTAATAAAAAGTGCGGTAGAAAATGACACAATTTCAATTGATTGGTTTTGACCTTGATGGCACCTTGGTCAATAGCTTGCCTGATTTGGCACTCTCGGTAAATTCAGCATTAGCAGAATTTGATTTACCCCAAGCACCAGAAGAATTAGTGCTTACTTGGATTGGTAATGGCGCAGATATTTTAATTGCTCGTGCTTTGGAATGGGCAAAAGCACAAACGGGTAAAAATCTGAATGATGAGCAAATTCGTGAATTAAAACGCCGTTTTGGTTTCCATTATGGTGAGAATTTATGTAATGTAAGTCGCTTGTATCCGAATGTGAAGGAAACGTTAGAACAGTTAAAAGCACAATGCTACACCTTAGCAGTGGTCACCAACAAGCCAACAAAACACGTTCAACCTGTGTTGGCTGCATTTGGTATCGATCATTTATTTAGCGAGCTGTTAGGCGGGCAATCTTTACCAGCGATTAAACCGCACCCTGCGCCATTGTATTATTTATGTGGTAAATTTGGTTTATACCCAAAACAAATTTTATTTGTGGGTGATTCAAAAAATGATATTTTAGCCGCGCATTCAGCAGGCTGCCCAGTAGTTGGTTTAACCTATGGTTACAACTACAACATCCCAATTTCAGAAGCGAATCCTGATTGGGTGTTTGATGATTTTGCAGATATTTTGACGATTTTGAAATAAGGAATAACAATGACAAAACCAGTTGTATTAAGTGGCGTGCAGCCATCAGGCGAATTAACCATTGGGAACTATCTTGGTGCATTGCGTCAATGGGTAAAAATGCAAGACGATTACGAATGTTTATTCTGCATCGTGGACTTGCACGCAATTACCGTTCGCCAAGACCCAGCGGCATTACGCAAAGCGACGTTAGATGTGCTTGCATTATATTTAGCTTGTGGCATTGATCCTGAAAAAAGCACCATTTTTATCCAATCACACGTGCCAGAACACACACAATTGGCTTGGGTACTAAATTGTTATACTTATTTCGGTGAAATGGGTAGAATGACACAATTTAAAGATAAGTCAGCTCGCCACGCAGAAAATATCAACGTCGGTTTATTTACATATCCAGTGTTAATGGCTGCAGATATTTTGTTATATCAAGCAAATCAAGTGCCAGTGGGCGAAGACCAAAAACAACATTTAGAAATCACACGTGATATTGCAAACCGCTTTAATGCGCTTTATGGCGACTTATTTGCCGTGCCAGAGCCGTTTATTCCAAAAGCAGGTGCTCGCGTAATGTCACTGCTTGAACCTGAAAAGAAAATGTCAAAATCAGATGAAAACCGCAATAACGTGATTGGCTTATTAGAAGATCCAAAAGTGGTTGCGAAGAAAATCAAACGTGCAGTGACAGACTCAGATGAGCCACCTGTGGTTAGTTATGATGTGAAAAACAAAGCGGGCGTGTCTAACTTATTAGATATTTTATCTGGTGTAACCGGCAAATCTATTGCAGAACTTGAAGCCGAATTTGAAGGCAAAATGTATGGTCAATTAAAAAGTGCAGTGGCAGATGAAGTATCAGCAATGCTCACCACATTACAAGAGCGTTTCCATCATTTCCGCAATAACGAAGAGTTGCTAAATAAAATCGCTCGTGAAGGCGCTGAAAAAGCTCGCGAACGTGCGAAGAAAACACTAGAAGCTGTTTATCAAGCAGTGGGGTTTGTGGCCTAGCTGATAAGTTAAAAACTTTTTGATTTTTCACCGCACTTTAAGCAATTAAAGTGCGGTTTATTTTTTGATAATTTTAAACGTCATTTATACCGCTTTTATAGAACGTAATCCCGCATTTGCTAAGGCAATATTTAAGCTACTTAATGCAGCGTCCTTTTCTTGTTGGGTTAGTAGATTGACATTTTTGTTTTGCAAGGCAGCGGTTAAGTCCCAAAAGATCCCTAGTTCAGCGGTAATGCCTTTCTTTTTTAAACGCACATAAGTATTAATTGCGCCTAATGTTTTGAAAAGTTCTAAATTATGAATATCAACTTTTGCGAGTAAGCGTTCGTATTTAATAGAGAGGTTGGGTAATTCTTTGATTCTGGATTTCTTTGCAATCAGTGCGGCATTTTTTTGATCTTTAACTTGTTGAATGGATCGTTCAATGAGGGATTTATAAATAGCTTTGTCAGAAGTGAGGGATTTGGGGAGGCGGTAATAACTCGAAATATTTAATTTCCCTGATGTTTCATTTGAAAGATAGCTGGCAGCACCCTGTGACTCTAAGTATTCTGCAAATTCATCTTCTGCCCTTAAATAAAAAACACCATGCTGATATAAACCAAACATAGTGCCTTCTCTAAATAAGCCATAACTTGCAAATAAACTTTTCGCTGTGACTTCTCCAATCAGTTCACGTAATGTTTCTCGGATCGCTAGAGTGTCTTTTTCTGTTTTCGTCATAGTAGTACTTCCTGTGCTAAACAAATAATAATCTAAGTGACTGGCGAACTTTATAGCACATTTTTTTATGATTGAAATGCTATTTAATAAAATATTATTATTTTTTATGATTTGGATCGAAAAAATGAAAAAAAGTTAGCGGATTTTGAGTTTTCTTTTTAGCTAGCTTTTTGATTTTACATAAGATAGTTATGTTCTTTATCTTGGGATAAAAAATATCGTATTTTGCTCGAAAATCACTTTTTGGAGGGTTTTGGTACGAAAAATAACAAAAAATAGCTGTTTTGACTAAAAAAGTAGCGATCAATAAAAAAATGAAAAAAAGATCTTGATCCAATTTCTGAAA
>JBNFNA010000013.1:0-77669 GCA_049941595.1 Bisgaard Taxon 46 | reverse complement strand
TCTTTAGTCTTTAGTCTTTCAACATTATTTGCTACTTGTGGCGGTTCATCAAATAATGCTCATACTCACTATCCAAATACGCTAGAGTAAACGCCACAAGTTGTACCATAAAGCCCAAATAAACAAGATAAGATTGAGGCAACCCCACAAGAAGAAAACCAGCCACAGGGTAAAAATAATCAAGATGAAACTCATCTATTTACTATTGATGGAAATGCTAGTGCTGTACTTGTGACACCAACTTCTTATAGTACTCTTGACGGAAAAGATAAAGCACCATTTTTGATTTCTTTCATCAATTCAAATCAAAATGGCGCAAAAAATAAATATCTCGCTGGTGCAAATCAAGGGGAAAAACTGCTCTGGCGTATTCGTAGCAGAAAAGACTAAGGATGCGGTAACGCCAACACCAGCTAAATAACACCAAAAACAAAAGAGCAATCAACGTTGCCCTTTCTCTTTTCCAAATCTCGTTACAAATTCAACTCAAAAATAGTTTTCTTTGGATTGATTTTAAAGCCTTCTGCTTCAAGAATAGCTTGTTGCTGTTGACCTTGTTCCACCACCAAACGCGTAGATTGCGTGTACCGCACGAACTCTTTCGCTTTTGCCACAAGTGCGGCATAAATTTCAGCATAATTGGAATGAGGTGGTACGAAAATATCGGTCAGTTGCCAATAACGTTGTAATTGCAGAGAAGAAAGGCGGGGATAAAGCTGAATAAAACCAAGCGATTGCTGATTATCATCAAGGGCGATAAAAAAAATGCTTTCGCTAAAGCGAATTCGATTGGTGAGAAAAGCTAAAGTGCGGTCGGGATTTTCCGACATTCCACAAGCAAGACGATATTGCTCAAAGAGCGGTAGCAGAATATCTAAATTCCATTGTTCGGCTTTAAAAATTTTCATCTCTGTCCAAATCGCATATTTTTTATCAAATCCATACAGTGGATTGTATCTTTTTAAAACAAAATAATCATCTTTTCTAAAAATTTTTTTTCAAATTTGCCTAAAATCAACAGAACGCGATCAAAAATTTGATATAGTAATGCGGTTATTTTTTATTAATTCAATACGGAGAAAAATTATGGCACGTCGTCCTTTAGTTATGGGTAACTGGAAATTAAACGGTAGCAAAGCATTCACTAAAGAATTAATCGAAGGCTTAAAAGCAGAATTAGCAGGTGTTGAAGGTTGTGATGTGGCAATTGCACCACCAGTAATGTATTTAGCAGAAGCGGAAGCAGCATTAAACTGCGGTTGTAGCTGTGGCGGTAAAGCGATTGCACTAGGAGCACAAAATGTGGACGTAAACGTACAAGGTGCATTCACTGGTGATATTTCAACTGAAATGTTAAAAGATTTTGGTGCGAAATATATTATTATCGGTCACTCTGAGCGTCGTACTTACCACAAAGAAAGCGATGAATTTATTGCGAAAAAATTCGCTGCATTAAAACAAGCAGGTTTAGTGCCAGTATTATGTATCGGTGAGAGCGAAGCGGAAAACGAAGCTGGCAAAACTGAAGAAGTTTGTGCACGTCAAATTGATGCTGTGTTAAACACATTAGGCGCTGAAGCATTTAATGGTGCAGTTATCGCATACGAACCAATTTGGGCAATCGGTACTGGCAAATCAGCAACTCCAGCACAAGCACAAGCAGTTCACGCATTTATCCGTGGTCACATTGCGAAGAAAGATCAAGCCGTTGCAGATCAAGTTATCATCCAATACGGCGGTTCTGTAAATGATGCAAATGCGGCTGAGTTATTCACTCAACCAGACATCGATGGTGCATTAGTTGGTGGCGCATCATTAAAAGCACCAGCATTTGCAGTGATCGTAAAAGCAGCGGCAAAAGCAAAAAATTAATTTAATCCCTTAAAACAAAAAGCAGATCATTTGATCTGCTTTTTTATTGCCTAAAGTGCGGTCTGTTTTTCTATTTTTTCCAACTCACAAACGCCCAAGTTTTGAAATCCCCACGTGCTGAGGTGAGATTTGGGTGTTTGGCGTAATAATCTTTGAGTTTTGCAATTTCTTGTTCAGTTAACTCGCCAATCGACCATTGCACTGATTGGATAAAACTTTGTTCATCAATTTTTTCAGGCTTAGTTAGGCTACATTCGGCAGTAATAAAATCCACCGAGGCGTAGTAGCCTTTTTGATGTAACAAATTCAGCGCATACATATAATTCGGGAATCCCACTGAATCTCTGCCGATATATTGCAAAATGTCGCGTGCGATAAAATCTTTTTCGACAATCATCGTCATATAAACCGCTTTTCGAGCTTTGGCATTCAGCTTATCCAACGCTTTATCTAAATCCGCCACCATTGAAGAACGTGACGACACGCAAATATCACATTCAGGCACATCGTCCCAATTATCTTCCCAAGATTTGCTAATCAGCTGCACGTTATCCAAGCCTAAATTTTGCGCACGTTGTTGTAAAACCGATAACATTCCTTCGCTGTAATCGAGCCCATACACCTCTTTTAAATGCGATGCGACGGCAAGGGAAATCGCACCACCACCGCAGCCTACATCTAATAAAGTATCAACGTTGCTTAGATCCATTCGGCTCACAAAGGCTCTCACATATTCATTATGTAAATCGTATTCAGATTGATGCATTTTCTCTGCTTTGCGATCCCAATCTTTTGCTGTTTTTGGCTCTCTTGAGGCAAGTTGATAATGATTTTGATACAATTCGGCGAAGTTTACGTCCCAAAGCGTTTCTATTTTATTCATAAATTGTCCTTAAATTTTTACGCAATAATTGTTCATCTAGTTGATAAATGGTGGCGAGATTTTTGGTTGTTAGCGTGTGCTTAGGTTCGCCATTAGCAATAATTTTACCTTGATGAAATAAAATCGCACGATCTGCAATTTGCATACTGTGTTCGGGTTGATGTGTGGTCATTAAAATCGACAAACCTCGTTGTTTTAACTGCGCAATTTTTTCCAGTACTCGCAGTTGATTACCAAAATCGAGATTGGAAGTTGGTTCGTCCATAATTAAAAAAGACGGTTGCTGTGCCAACGCTCTGGCAATCAACACAAGTTGGCGTTCTCCCCCACTGATTTGGTGATAAAAACGTTGGCTTAAGTGAGCAATACCTAACGTGTCTAAGCATTGCTCTGCAATTTCTATATCGGATTTTTTCGGGGCGCTATACCAAGATAAGTGTGCAGTGCGCCCCATTAGCACTACCTCTTGCACCGTAAAATGAAAGAGATGATGGACTTGCGGTACATAGCCAATAAATTGTGCCAGTTGCTTTTGCGTCCACTCAAAGTGCGGTCGATTTTGCAAAAGAATTTCCCCTGACAAAGCCGGCAACAATCCCAAAATAGTTTTCAATAACGTGGTTTTACCACAGCCATTTGCACCTAACAAGCAGATAATTTGATTCGCTTCTAGCTGTAAGTTAATCTCTGATGCCAATACCGTTTTTTTATAGCCAATACTCAAATTATTCAGTTGAATTAAGCTCATCGTTTGCCTCCTTGAATTAATAAACTCAAGAAAAACGGTGCACCAACCAACGATGTGATAATACCCAATGGTACTTCAATAGAGAAAATCGAACGGGAAATAGTATCGGTCAGTACCAAAAATGTCGCACCAATAAACAAGCTTGTTGGCAATAAACGACGGAAATCAGCACCAATCCATAATCGAGCAATATGTGGAATAATTAAGCCAACCCAGCCAATAATCCCCGTAATTGATACCGCAGCAGATGTCATTAGCGTAGCGGCTAAAATAAAGATCAAACGGGTACGTTTTGTATTGATGCCCAAAGTTTCCGCTTCTTCATCGTCTAAACTGAGCAAATTCATACGCCAACGCAATAAAATCAAAGGCACTAAGCTGGCTAATACTAACGGTGCAACTAAGGCCAAATCTTGCAACGTTGCCATATTCAAGCCCCCCATTAACCAGAAGGTAATGGTGGTGAGCTGGCTATAAGGATCAGATAAAATTTTGAGTAAAGAAATGCCCGCACTTAATAACGAGGCAATTGCAATGCCCGCTAAAACAAGGGCTAAAGTGGGTGAATGATGTGGTGCGGTGCGTGAAATTAAATACACCAAAAAAACCGCAAGCAGCCCACCTAAAAACGCAACAATTTGAATGGTAAATAACGATCCACCAAAATAAATCGCCGTGACAGCCCCCAAGCCGGCCCCAGCTGTCACACCTAAAATATCGGGCGAGACTAGTGGGTTTTTAAACATTCCTTGATAAGTTGCCCCCGCAACAGACAAGGCTGCGCCAACAATAATGGCGGTCAAAACACGTGGCAAACGAATATTCCACAAAACGGTTTCTACATCAGTACGAGGGTGTTCAGCAGAAAAATTAAATAATGCCTGCCAAAAATCCTGGAAAGCGATGTGATATTGCCCAATCAGGCAAGCAGATATGGCTACCGCCACCAACAAAAAAGGCGGTAACCATAAACGGAAGTGGGATTTCATTGTTGATTATTTGATACCCAATTTTGCTTGTTCTTTGTCGCTTAATTTATAACCATAGAACAGCTCAAAATAGTCTTTAATTAATGTCGCATATTGTGTTGCATCTACTTTATCTGCAGCCAAAGTATGCGCTAACCAAACTGCTCCTAATAAACGGTTTACACTCGGTGGCTGATCTAACCAACCGAATGGCTCTGCTGGCACTAAATAAAATTGATTATTTTTCACCGCACTTAGTTGTTTCCACACATCAGAAGTTTTCAACACTTCATAGAAGTTCTTATCGTGGGTAAGAATAATGCTCGGCTGCCATTGTAAAATTTGCTCCATCGAAACACGCACAATTTTCTTGTCACCCGCAACATCTGCAACATTTTTTACGCCAACCCAATCTAACACTTCAGCGTGAATTGAACCCGCTAAACCGGTTTCTAAACCGTCAGCACCACGACCAAAATACACAGTCACAGGCTGTTTATCATTTTTCGCCAGATTATGGGTGAGTTTCAGCACTTTATCGGCATAAGTTGCTAATTTCTCGCCTTTTTCATCGCTACCAATAAATTTCGCAATAGTACGAATTTGCTCCGCAGTTTGTGGGAATTTACCGTCCACTAACACGAAAGGCAGTTGAGTTTGTTGATTCACACGTTCAGCAATCGCTAAATAACTTTTACTAACGCTACCTACGTCCACGATAATATCCGGCTTCATCGCCACTAATTTTTCTAATGGCGCAGTTGAACCACGACCTGCTAAACGACCAGTCACTTCTAGCGCTTTCACGTGATCAGATAAATAAGGCACACTTTTTTTCGGCAACTCGCTCGACACACCTAACAATTTTTCAGGCGCTAAAGAAAGCAACACAACATCCGCCACTTTCCCTGCACTCAACACTTTTTGTACTTTCTGTGGCTCAACGTCACCATATTTGCCCGCAACCAACGAATCAGCTTGCGCACTTACCACTCCAGCAAATAAAGAAAGCACTAAAAGTGCGGTCGGTTTTTTTAGAATTTTAGTTAACATATTGTCTCCTTTTTGTCTAAACTTTCGCTATATACTATCATTCATATCGAAAAAATAAAGATATCATAAAAATTAAACAGTGCTAGTTTTCTGTCTAACTTGAAATAGGTAAGATTAAAGGCAAATTAACAATGGGATAATAAGTATACAATGTTTTCATTCAGCATAAGTTTTAAAGTCGTTTTCTGAAAAAATGACTTGCCTTTCTCTCTGCTGAAAAAACTAGATGAATTATTTAGGATAAAACCATAATATTCCCCTACCTTTAATAGGTTCTTCATCTTATTAAAGCGAATTTAATACAGAGAAAAAATTATGATCCAAACACTAGAAAATTTTTATAAAAAAGAAAGAAACACATTCTCCGAAGACTTTCGTTTACGAATCCACCGCTCTATTAGCTGGTTGAAGAAATCAGACCAAGATCAAGATTTAGATAGCAAATTCATTTCATTGTGGATCGCATTTAATGCAGCGTATGCAAATGAATTAGTTGGTGAATTAGCCATCGAGAAAGAAACATTTATTGATTTCATTACTAAAATCTGTGAACTCGATCAGAACAAATTACTTGAGAGAATAATTTGTAACCATTTAAGTGAATCCATTATTTCTTTGCTGGAAAATCGCTATACATTTCAACCTTTTTGGCACGGATTAAGAACCAAAACTGCACAAGAACGTTGGAAAAGAACAATGAAGGAGAGGAACCAGAAAGCAATTAAAGCGATTGAAAATAAAAATGTGCGCGGATTATTAGTCTTTACTTTTGAACGACTTTATACTTTACGCAATCAAATTTTTCATGGAGGTGCAACCTATAGAAGCTCAGCTAGTAGAGCGCAACTAAGTGCTGGCTGCCATATTCTTACTGCAGTCACCCCCATGATTATTTCAATCTTGCTCAAAAATCCCAATGAAAATGCTTGGGGAAGGCCTTATTACCCTTTTGTAAAAGATGATACGCTGACATCATCTTTTAAAATACAGCAAAAAAATATTATTTATGATCTTCCAACAACTCAAAATTTAATTGAGTGCTGTTTAAATTGTAAATGGAAAAACAAAACTATCCGATTTAAAAATACCGGTAATTTTTTCCCCCATTCACATAAAGGTATCTGCCCAGAGTGTAATCATAGAACACAATATCGAGAACTCAATATAAAAGAAAAAATCTATCTTAAGCTACAAGGAGCAATGAAAAAAATCCTCAGTAATAAGCAATAAAACTTTCCTTATAAAAGGATATAGAAAATTTGACCCCAACTGGCTCACATTAAATAGATGACAATATTTGAATATGGGTTAAGTTTTCTATATTTTCTTATTCATCTGACCTCGGAACCAACCTTTCACTACTCGCCTTTATAATTTCTGTTTTAGCTATAAAGCAGAAGGCAGATATAAAACATTAAAAACTGCTGTGGCAATTTTCATTGGATTGGTGGGTTTGGTCATTCGTTGGGGGCTTGTAATTTATGTTGCTGTGAACGTTTATTACGCTTTATTCGGTTAAAATCTTTAAAAAAATGACCGTACTTTTCCACAAATTTAATCTCGTTAAGCCTATTTCCTTATAAAATCGCTGTATTTATTTTTATATAGTGCTATTTTATCCTACCCTATGTTAAAAAAGTGCGGTGGATTTTATGCAAAAAGTCGATATTAAATACAAATTCTTTTTAATGACAGGCTTAATTATCAGCTTTCCTATGTTAATTATTTCGGGCGTTTGCTTATTTTTAAGTATGTCTTATTCTATTTTTGTACCTATGCATATCTTATTTGCGGTACTTTCGATTAGCTTTATTTTGCTACACGTTTTTAATCGTCGCAGTAAATTACGTAAGCTCAACACTCAATTCTTTGATTTGATTTATAAAAGTAAATATCCAGCATTTTGTACACTTGAGCGAATTACTCAGACTTTTGAATTTCTCAGCGTACAGCAGGTGGTTGAAAAATTGGACTTAGAAAAAACAGAATTTCTCAATACATTAGCGGAAAATCGCATTGTAATAAACGATACGCAGCAAACATTGCGTGAAGCCACAAAAAATAATGATGAAAAGATATTATTAATTATTGATATTGCTACACAAATATCCTTTTCTAAAAAATAAATCCTTACATTCCATAAAATATCCGACAAGATCACGAGATTATTTTTTGAGCACAATTTCGTGATCTAATTAACACTTCTTTCATCCTATTCTTGACATCAAAAATTGAATGTAAAATGATCGTTATGTATTTTATTATATATCGATTATTTTTAATGGAGAAAGATTATGTATAAAAAATATAAACGCCATTATTTAGCTACCCTAATTTCGTCGCTTGTGATTCCTTTTGCACAGGCAGATATTGATGTTGCGACGGTAGATAAATCAGGCGAAACACTCAATAACACGTTATTTTCTAGTGCGTGGGCAATTTCTGGCGATGGTTTAACGATCGGGGGGATTGGTGAAGGCAGTCGCGAACGCTCTGGCGGTGCTGTGATTTGGCAAGATGGTGTTGCAAAATATTTGCTGAATTTTGGGCGCTATTTTGGATATGGTTCTGTCAATCCAAACTCACAAAAACCAGCCAACTCTGCTGTATGGGCAATCAGCAATGACGGTTCTACTTATGGCGGCGAGGCCTATTTCGTTCATAGAAAAAAAGCTGGTTTTACTCAAAAAGATTTCAAAGCACGCTATCCTGCTATTTGGTTAAAAGATTCAGACTCACCGATTCGCTTAGCGACCGTACGTGATGATGGTTTAGGCACAATTAAAAATCGTGAAGGCAGCTCAACTGAAACCTCAGGCAAAGTGAATGCGTTAAGTGCTGATGGTGCTTTTGCTGTTGGGCAAGTAATTCCACAAAAAGATATTTATGATGAAACTGCGAAATTAGCCGTACTTTGGAAACGTGGTGAAAATGGTTGGGGAAATGGTGCGAAACCGATTGTGTTAGCTACCCCATTTGAAGGCGATACTTATTATTCACCAAGCTCTAATGCACTCGCAATTAACCACGATGCAAGCGTGATTGCAGGTAGTGCGGACTGGGTTAAATCCAAACTCAGACAAACTTCATTTGCTAAAGATCAACGCCCAAGTATTTGGACAAGTGAAGATAAAGACTCCTGGAAAGTAACACGCTTACCAGTTAAAGAAGACGATAATTTCAACGGTGCTGCCCACGCAATTAATGCCGATGGTTCAATAGTGGCGGGTCACACTCAAACAACAAGTGATGTAAAACGCAATCAAGCAGTGGTTTGGACCCATCAAGGTGATAACAAATCTGATGATAAACAATGGAATTTCACTTATTTGAAATCCTTAACTGACTATACTGCCGAAGAAAATGATGCTGGAACAAGCTTCGCTTATGCACTCAATAAAGCCGGTAATATCATCGGTGGTATTGCAACAATTAATGAAAATTGCCGTACTGCAAGCAAGCCAGATGATAACTGTACCGCTCGTCCAGTGGTTTGGTATGACAAAAATGAAAAACCAATTGAGCTTAAAACGTTAAAAGCTGATGGTTCAGGTCAAGGGGCGGTGTATGCGCTAAATGATGAAGGTACGATCGCCGTTGGTGTGGCTGATACCGATCTCAATCAAGATGGCTATGCAGTTGTGCAAAAAGCTGCGGTGTGGAAAATTACTTATCCAAAACATCAGCCACCAGTAACTCCAGAGCCTGAGAAACCAGTTGATCCTACACCAGAAGATCCTATCAAACCAGAGCAACCAGCAATCCCAGAGCCTGAGCAACCAGTAGTGCCGGAAACGCCTGAAAAATCTCCATTCAGTTCGACCGCACTTTATGCAGAACAACCAACCTCAAATGAAGCATTTTACTCATCCGCACGTGCAATCTCTGGTGACGGCTTGATCCTTGGTGGTATCGGTGAAAGTTCAACGGAACACGGCGGTGCTGCAACTATTTGGCAAAACGGTAAAGCCACTGCGTTATTAAACTTTGAAGGTAAAGCAAGATATTCAGCGGTATTTGCAATCAGTAACGATGGCTCAACTTATGCAGGTTTAGCACGTGGTTCTTATAAACGTAAGGCTGATGGTCGTACCGTTCATTCTAAATATCCAGCGATTTGGATAGCGGGTAGCACAACGCCAATTCGCCTTGCGACTTTAAAAGCTGACGGTTTAGGTGCTGTAAATAACCGCATTGACAATGACACTCAAGTTTCAGGAAAAGTGAATGCGTTAAGTGCTGACGGTGGCTTAGCTGTTGGTCAAAGTATTGCACCAGAAGGCTATGATTATAACCCTGCTGCACCACAAGCAGTGTTGTGGAAACGTGGTGCGAATGGCTGGGAAAATGGTGTGAAACCAATTCATTTAGAAAACCCAATTTCAAAAGCAGATTATTACACACCATCCGCTGATGCGCGTGCAATTAGCTACGATGGCACTGTCATTGCAGGGGGGGCAGACTGGATTGGTAAACATTACAGCAAAACATCAAGTAGCAAAGATCAACGCCCAACTATTTGGACAGATGATAAATCTGTTGACTGGAAAGCAACACGCTTACCGTTAGAAACAAAACATAATTTCAATGGTGCGGTCAATGCGCTTAATCACGACGGTTCAATGGCAGTGGGTTATACCCAAGTCACTCCAGATGTGAAACGCAACCAAGCGGTATTATGGAAAAATAATGGCCAAGATAAATCTGTTGCGGATAACTGGTCTGCGCATTATTTGAAATCGCTCACCAACTACAAAGCTGAAGAACACGAAGCTGCTTCAAGCTTTGCTTATGCAATCAATAAAATGGGCAATATCATTGGTGGTACAGCAACAATTGATCAAGGCTGTGCAACTGAAGATAAACCATACGATAACTGTGTCACTCGCCCTGTGATTTGGTATGACGCAGATAAAAAACCAGTTCAATTAAATACCTTAAAACAAGATGGTAGCGGTGAAGGTGCGGTGTATGCACTCAACGATGACGCAACCATCGCTGTTGGGGTGTCTGATACCGATTTATACAGCTACGGTGATACTGTGATCACCAAAGCAACTGTATGGAAATTAACCTATGACAAAGACATACCAAAAGTCAGTGACCCAGTGTCTATTATCGATACCAGAGAAAAAATGGGTGAGCTTGGTGCAAATACCTTAGCCTCTGTATCTTCACAACAACGTGTATTAAGTTCATTAGCGAACGGTTTTGATGGTTTCGATGCAATGGATTCTAACGCTTACGCAATGGCTGATTACAGTGGTATTGATTTCAGAAATACGCTCGTGCCAGATGCTAACACATTGCCAGCAGATCTAAATCGCCAAAATGCAGGCAAAGTCTATGCTTCAGGCCAAAGCGGACGTGTTTTCGTTCGTACCAAAGCGAGCATTGATAATGAGCAAAAACAACGTAGTGTACTTGCTCAACTCAATTTAGGTTATATGGTTAATGATAACTTTGCGATTGGTGGTGCGTTATTCCAAACACCATATAGTAAAGAAGTGAATGGCTATAAACGTACTTCAAATAATTTAGGGATGGGTTTATATGCACAATGGAAACAAGCGGTGACTAATGGCCATTGGTATGTTCGTTCTGCTGTTGCATTAAATCGTTATAACCTTGAAATTACACGTAACGCAACAAATGGCACAGAACAAGCAAAAGGTGATAGTAAAGTTGCAAGCAAATCCGTGGTGTTAATGGCGGGTGCTAACACACATATTTTCAGCGGTGGACAATTTGGGCTTTACACTGGCGTACGCCATAGCGATGTGAAACAAAATGCTTACCAAGAAACTGGGGGGAATTTCCCTGTGTCTTATGATCAAGTGAAATTCCGTGAAACTGCTGCGATTTTAGGTGCAAACACTTCAATCCCACTTACAGAAAACTTATTCTGGGAGCCAAAACTTGAAGTGGAATATGTGTTCGCATTAGATAACCCAGTGTATCGTGCTCGTGCAGAAGGCATTGGTGAAGTGAAAATGCAAGGCAACTTCAAACGTTTAAGAGGTGATTTAAGTAGCCAACTTCGCTATAACATCACACCGATGACTAGCGTTGATGTGACACCTTATGTCGGTCGTGGAGCATCGGGCAAAACCTATTGGGGCGGTGGTTTAGGCTTAAATATTAACTTCTAATTAACTAAGCAACACCTTCCATAAAACACAAAGTGCGGTCAAAATTTTAAGATTTTGCACCGCACTTTTTATCGATTAGCTTTCTTCATTTGCCCATTTACGGAGAATATCCTGCCATTCTAATTGGTAATAAGCCCAATATTGATTGCGGAACAGCAAGTCATATTCAGGCACCAACCAAGGTTTGTGTCTGGTAATATAATGAATGATTTTAGGCAGTTGCCCTTGTAAATCTTCATACTTTTTAAGTTCATCTAGCATTTCGTGTTGAATAAACGCAATCCGACTGCCTGTTTGATAATTATAAATTTTATCTAATGCTTTCCATTTTCCTTTCAAAATAATATTCAACACATCTTGATCGCCATAATAAACATTCACAGCCCGTTTCGTTAAATCCATTAACTGGTTTTCAATATTTTGCTCTCGCCATTTATTCAAATCGATTAACAACATTCCCGAATTAAAATAAGGTTTCATATCTGGAAATTCTTTATAGCTATGCTGAACCAGATTTAAGAAAGCATCTTCGACAGCATACATCATATTATCGCCAAAATCGGCGTAATACATTTCAGCTAAAGATCCCGTCACCACCATATCGCAATCTAAATATAAAACACGATCGAGCGGTAATTGCCCTAATAAATAGCGAAAATAACTCGCCTCAGAAATATGATCTAATGTCGGGAAAGTGGAAATAATCTCTGAATCAACCTTGGCATCGACAATCTTCGATCCAAAATAGGCCAGATATTGATTGAGAATTTGAAACCATTCGGTGGGATAATCTTTATTCAATAAATAAAAATGCACGTTTTTATTATGATAACAAACGGATTTAATCAGTGTTTTAACTTGCTCTGAAAATTGTA
This sequence comes from Bisgaard Taxon 46, assembly GCA_049941595.1. Taxonomy (GTDB): domain Bacteria; phylum Pseudomonadota; class Gammaproteobacteria; order Enterobacterales; family Pasteurellaceae; genus Pasteurella. The sequence continues at coordinate 65,118 of JBNFNA010000013.1, read as the reverse complement.
CGTCCGCTGATAAAACAATATTCATATTGCTGGCTCTGTCCTGAGAAAATAAAGGCAACATTTTAATCTGAAATAAAAGAGAAGACGATCGCTTTCTTCGCTCAATGCAACCGTCTTCACAAAGATTAAACTAATAATTCTGCTAACATTTGGGTATAAATATGTACTCCAGTCAGCAATTGTTTTTCATCAAAATCAAATTCAGCTTGATGATGTCCCGCAGTACGATCAGCACCTAAAATAAAGTAAATCGCTTTACCACCGTGCTCTTGTACACGACGACCTAAAATTGTCGCATCCTCACTGGCATTAAAGGCATAATTTGGTTCAACGTTGTGTACTTCAGGTTGTTTTCCTGCAACTTTGCTTACCAAATCAATCAGTTGTTGATCATTAACCATATCAACGGCTTCGCCCATAATTTCGGTTTCATAACGCACATCAAAGCTGATTGCCACACCTTGAGCAATTTGCATCACTTGATCAACCATATATTGATTAATCGCTTTATTTTCGCCCCGCACTTCTAATTGAATCGTTGCAGTAGAAGGAATGACGTTGCGCCCTTCACCCGCTTTCAACACGCCCACATTAATTCGAGTCATTCCATCGCCGTGACGTGCGATACCGTGCAATTGAGTGACTGCGTGCGCTGCGGCAAGTAAAGCATTTTTACCTAGATGAGGAGCTGCCCCTGCGTGTGCCGGTTTACCTTGATAACGAATATCAATTTTAGTGGTAGAAAGAAAGTTTTTTGGATTGGCAATTACAGTGCCAGAATCAGCACAGAAACTGATGTGTGAACTTAAGAAATAATCGGCATCATCAATAATGCCACTTGCGGCGATGGCTGCCGCACCTCTCACCCCTTCTTCTGCCGGTTGGAAAACGATCTTCACTTTACCCGTCAATTTATCTTTATTTTGTGCAATCCAAAGTGCAGTGCCCAAACCGATCGTAATATGTCCATCGTGGCCACAAGCGTGCATAAAGCCGTCATTTAAAGAACGAAAACCAAAATGATTTGGAATATGCTCTGCACGATCTGTTTCTGTAACATTCACGCAGTCGATATCAAAGCGCAATACCACCGTTTTGCCCGGCTTACCTGAATCAAAAACTGCAACACAGCCTGTATAGCCAGCCATTTTATCTAACCATTTTTGGTTTGCCCCATAAGCAAGCGCATTTTTCAAACCAGCGTCAACTGCTGTTTGTGAGCGTCCACGTACAAAATCAGAATGTATAATGTCTGGACCAAAAAATAACTCAAATCCCATTTCTTCTAGATAATCTGCGATGCGACTTGTTGTCCAAAATTCTGTCCAGCCAATTTCAGGGAAACGGTGAAACTCACGACGCCAAGCAACTAATTGAGGTAGATCGATATTCATAATATGACTCCTTATAGATGAAGAGAAGTATACAGGAATTGTGATACTTTTATGTATAGAAAAGATGCTATTTCAAGCATAGCCCGCATACTGAATAGGATCAACCTTTAATCAATCAAATCAAAAAATGTATTGTGTAGAAATGAAAAACTTTGAGAAATTTGACCGCACTTGATGGTGAGAAATAAAGAAAACAGAAAAGCGAGATAAAAAAAAGGCTTGGAAACCCAAGCCTTTAACAGTGAAATTATTCACCCAAACGTTCTTTAATACGTGCAGATTTACCTGAACGCTCACGTAAGTAGTAAAGTTTAGCTTTACGTACCGCACCTTTACGTTTAACAGTGATGCTGTCAACAACTGGTGAGTGAGTTTGGAATACACGCTCAACGCCCACACCGTTAGACACTTTACGTAGTGTGAATGCTGAATGCAAGCCACGGTTACGAATTGCAATAACCACGCCTTCGAATGCTTGTAAACGACGTTTGCTACCTTCAACTACCCATACTTTAACTTCTAAAGTATCACCAGGGCGGAAGCTTGGTAAGTTTTGTTTTAATTGTTCTTGTTCAAGTTGTTTAATGATGTTACTCATAATAATTAACCTTTTAATCCTAGATTGAACTGATATTTAACTGTGTTCTGCTTTAATTTGCTTCAACAGTTTACTTTGTTCGTCAGTCAGAGCTAGGCTTTCCAATAGCTCAGGGCGTCTTAACCACGTTCGCTCAAGGGATTTTTTCAATCGCCATTTGCGAATTTCTTCGTGATTACCAGACATCAGCACAGGTGGTACAGATAAACCATCTAACACTTCAGGACGCGTATAATGTGGGCAATCTAATAAACCATCTGCAAAAGAATCTTCTTCTGCGGAGGCTTGTTTGCCAAGTACACCAGGAATAAATCTTGCGACAGCATCAATTAATGTCATTGCAGGTAATTCACCACCTGTGAGTACATAATCACCGATTGACCATTCTTCATCAACTTCAGTTTCGATCAATCGCTCATCAATGCCTTCGTAACGACCACAGAGTAAAATCAACTTCTGATTTTCTGCTAACTCTTTTACACCAGCTTGATCGAGTTTTCGTCCTTGCGGCGAAAGATAAATCACTTTCGCATCTTCTCCTACTTCCGCTTTCGCTGCTTTAATCGCATCACGTAACGGTTGCACCATCATCAGCATTCCAGGGCCACCACCATAAGGGCGATCATCCACTGTTTTATGCTTGTCGTGTGTGAAATCACGTGGATTCCAACACTGTACTTGTAAGAGATTTTGTTTTACAGCTCTACCTGTGACCCCAAATTCTGTAATCGCTTGAAACATTTCGGGGAATAGACTAATAATCCCAATAAGCATAAATTATCCTTACATCAAAATGCTACAACTCAAGCTAACCAGCATACCTGAGGTTAGAAACCAGCGTCCCAATCCACTTCAATAGTCTTTGTGGTGAGATCCACTCTTTTAACTACTTGTTCATACAAAAACGGAATTAACCGCTCTTGTTTTCCGAAAGCATCTTTGGCATTTGCGCGCACAACTAATACATCATTAGAACCAGTTTCCATCATTTCGGTTACTGTGCCCATTGCGTAGCCTTCAAGGTTTACAACATTACAGCCGATCAAATCGTGCCAGTAATAATCACCTTCTTCTAGCGCTGGGAAAACTGCTAAATCCACACCAATTTCAATATTTGCCAATGTTTGCGCAGCTTCTCTGTCGTCCACACCTTTTAATTTAACGATCAAATCGTTATTGTGATAACGCCAGCTTTCTAATTCAGTTGGTTGCCATTGACCTTTGATTTTTAAAAACCAAGGTTGGTAATCAAAAATGCTTTCAGCATATTCTGTTGATGAATAAATACGTAACCAACCACGAATGCCATAAGTTGAGCCTAATTTGCCAACTACTTCAATTCTTTGCTGTTCCATATTCATCACCTATCTCTCTATAAAAGCAAATTAAGCTGCTTTTTTCACTTCTTTAACTAAGCTTTCAACGCGATCAGATAAAGATGCACCTTTTTCTAACCATGCATTAACACGGTCTAAATCTAAGCGTAAACGCTCAGCATTACCAGTTGCTAATGGGTTGAAAAAGCCAACGCGCTCGATGAAGCGACCGTCACGTGGCGAACGGCTGTCAGCAACAACGATTTGATAGAATGGGCGTTTTTTAGCTCCGCCACGAGATAAACGAATGGTTACCATAACCTTCCTCTAAATGTTTGATTACAAAAAGAAAACTCTCAATTATCGAAGTTATCTTGAGAGTTAAACTTACTTTTTTCTCTGTATATATAGACAAAAAGCCTGTGGATTATACTCTTTTCCCAGAAAAAATCAAGAAATAACCGGGTTTATCACTAAAATTCCCACATATTTACAAAGACAAAGTGCGGTCGATTTTTCAATTAAATTTTGTGAGGAAAAAGAGTAGAATATGCCAAAATTTACACATTATTTGAGAATAAAAAATGCAAAAACTGTTAGTTGTTCGTAACGATAAATTAGGCGATTTTATGTTAGCTTGGCCGGCATTTGCTATGTTAAAGCAATCCCATCCTGCGCTAAAACTGACCGCCCTTGTGCCGAAATATACTGCGGATTTAGCTCGACTTTGCCCTTACATTGATGATGTGATTATTGATGCCGGCAAAAATGCGGATAAATCAGCACAACTTACGACGCTAGAGGCCGTAAAAGCTGCTAAGTTTGATGCTTCCATTAACTTTTTCTCAGATAAATACAATGCGTTATTAGTATGGAAAGCGAAAATTCCGTTTCGTTTAGCACCAGCAACAAAGCTGATTCAGTTTTTATACAATCATCGCGTCACGCAACGTCGTTCAAAATCTTTAAAGCCGGAATTTGAATACAATTTGGATCTTGCTCGTGCCTTTTTGCAGAAAAACCATATTGCGATTGTTGAACCGAAAGCGCCTTATTTCACTTTTGAACCAAGTGTAGTGCAAAATCAACGTGAAAAATTAAGTCACCTTCTAGGCTTGTCTTTAGAGAAAAAATGGATCTTTGTGCATAGCGGATCGGGGGGTTCTGCCACTAACTTATCCCTTGAACAATATGCGGAATTAATTTCGGGATTATTGGCACAATTTGATTGCCAAGTGGTGCTTACAGCGGGGCCAAATGAAAGTGAAAAAGCACAAGCATTAGCGCAACTTGTGAACAATCCGAATGTAGTGGTTTATGATAAAAATGATGGGCTTGTGGATTTTTCGCATTCTCTCGCCTGTGCAAATGTATTTATTGCAGGGTCGACAGGGCCATTACATTTAAGTGCCGCATTAAATATCCCTACGATTGGTTTTTATCCGAGCCGTCGTTCTGCGACCCCATTACGTTGGCAACCTATTAACGATCCAGAGAAACATTTAGCATTCTCGCCACAAACAGCGGATAAATCTCGTCAAATGGATTTAAGCTTAATTGAAATACCAAAAGTATTAATGCAGGCGATCCCGTTTGTACGACGTATGTGGCAACTTGATTAACAGCGTTAACGTCATTTGCACCACCCAACCGATACTGATCGCAAAGAGGACGGTACCTACGCCAAGCGTACCGCCTAAAAAGAAGCCAAGTGAGCAAACAGTCACTTCCATAATGGTGCGGACAATGCCGACTTTTAAATGAAAACGTTGGCAGAATCCCACCATTAATCCATCTCTCGGACCAGCCCCTTGATGACAGGTTAAATAAAAAGCAGAGCCTACGCCAAACAGTAAAATGCCAACAATGAGATAAATATAACGCGTTGAAAGTGCGGTTGGTTTTGGCATAAATTCTGCAGTTAGCCCAAGAAAGAGGGCGATGACGATAATATTAAGTATTGTGCCTAAGCCAAGACGTAATCTGAGAGGCAACCAAAACAACATCACGATACAGCTAATCATAAAAGACGCCCAGCCGACACTGACTTGCGCCTGCAAAGCGACACCTTGAGATAATACCGTCCAAGGTGCAGATCCTAAGTTTGACAGTAAGATCATCCCCTCGCCGATGCCTAACACCGCTAATGAACAAATCAACACTGCGAGTGATTTGGCTTCTAGTGCCCAAAAATTGCTAGCCGCCCAAGGGGTTATAGGTAATACGTGATTTCGTTTTTGCATAATAAACTGTGAACAAATTGACCGCACTTAATGATAATTGAAAAGCTATTCTACCCCAATAACATTCTGTTATATCTTATGTCATCGCTTAAATTGAGAGGGGCATCACACTTTGATGAAAATCTACAACCTTTTAATAATTTTGGAGTGAATAACACAAGATTTTTACTGTGAAAACAAGTAAAATGAGCAACCATTATTCATTTCTTCATTTAATTTAAGTAAAGGACTTTACAACTATGGGTACATTAATCAGTATTCTCGGTATTGTTGTATTATTAGCCATTGCGTTCTTGCTTTCTAATAATCGCAAAGCCATCAATTTACGCACTGTATTTGGTGCATTGGGTATTCAAATTGCAATTGGCGCATTAATTTTATATGTACCAGTTGGTCGCGATGCATTACTTTGGCTTTCTGATGGTATCAGTAAAGTCATCTCTTACGGTAACGAAGGTATCAGCTTCTTATTCGGTGGCTTAGTCAGCGACAAAATGTTTGAAGTATTTGGCGGTGGCGGCTTCGTCTTCGCGTTACGCGTATTACCAATCATCGTGTTCTTCTCCGCATTAATCTCGGTTTTATACTACATCGGTATTATGCAATGGATCATCAAAATCATCGGTGGTGGTTTACAAACTTTATTAGGTACTTCAAGATCAGAATCAATGTCTGCTGCAGCAAACATCTTCGTTGGTCAAACTGAAGCGCCATTAGTCGTAAAACCTTATATCAGCAAAATGACTGAATCTGAATTATTCGCAATTATGTGTGGTGGTTTAGCTTCAATCGCAGGTTCTGTAATGGCCGGTTACGCAGGTATGGGCGTTCCACTTCCTTACTTAATCGCAGCATCATTTATGGCGGCACCTGCAGGTTTATTATTTGCGAAAATTCTTTATCCACAAACTGAAAAATTCAATGATGATTTAGAAAAAGTAGATTTAGAAAAACCAGCAAACATCCTTGATGCAGCAGCAGGCGGTGCGTCATCAGGTATGAACTTAGCACTTAACGTAGGTGCAATGTTAATCGCTTTCGTTGCATTAATCGCATTAATCAACGGTATCCTTGGTGGTATCGGTGGCTGGTTCAATATGCCAGAGTTATCACTTGGCTTAATTTTAGGTTGGATCTTCAAACCTCTTGCTTGGGTTATCGGTGTAGATTGGAGCCAAGCTGAAATCGCAGGTCGTATGATCGGTACTAAATTAGCGGTGAACGAATTCGTTGGTTACTTAGACTTCACCGCTTACTTAAAAGCAGCAGCTGCTGATGCAAATATGACCCAATTAACGGATAAAACACAAGCTATCATCACTTTCGCACTTTGTGGTTTCGCTAACTTCAGCTCAATCGCAATCTTAATCGGTGGCTTAGGTGCATTAGCACCAAACCGTCGTGGTGATATCGCACGTTTAGGTATCAAAGCAGTTATCGCAGGTTCATTAGCTAACTTAATGAGTGCGACAATCGCAGGTTTATTCATCGGTTTAGGTGGTGTCGCATTAAGCTAAAAAGTGCGGTATCATTTAGTAGAATTTTTTAATCAACACCACGACATTGTTCGTGGTGTTGTCATCTTGGGGGAGCGAAAACGTTTGCATACGATAAAGCCTCCCCACAACAAAATTAAAGTGGCTTTGCATTATCTCAATGAGATATAAATAAAGCCTAGACTTTATGAATATAAGCTAAAGTAGGACTTTAGCTTCACCTGATAAGCAATCAAACCGCTATCGTCAATTTAACTAAGAGGAAAAATTATGACTCCACATATTAACGCTCCAGCAGGCGCATTTGCAGATGTTGTTTTAATGCCTGGCGATCCACTACGTGCAAAATACATTGCCGAAACTTTCTTAGAAGATGTGAAAGAAGTCACCAATGTTCGTAATATGTTAGGTTACACGGGGACTTATAAAGGTCGTAAAATTTCAGTAATGGGCCACGGTATGGGTATTCCGTCTTGCTCAATCTATGCAAAAGAATTAATTACCGAATACGGTGTGAAAAAAATCATTCGTGTAGGTTCTTGTGGTGCAGTACGTATGGATGTGAAACTACGTGATGTCGTAATCGGCGTTGGGGCGTGTACTGACTCTAAAGTAAACCGTACACGTTTCAAAGACAATGACTTCGCAGCTATCGCAGACTTTGATATGACAATGGCGGCAGTGCAAGCTGCAAAAGAGAAAGGCGTGAACGTACGTGTAGGTAACTTATTCTCTGCAGATTTATTCTATACGCCAGATGTTGAAATGTTCGATGTAATGGAAAAATACGGCATCTTAGGTGTGGAAATGGAAGCGGCAGGTATCTATGGCGTGGCTGCAGAATTTGGTGCGAAAGCATTAACTATCTGTACTGTGTCTGACCACATTCGTACTCACGAACAAACCACCGCTGAAGAACGTCAATTAACCTTCAACGAAATGATTGAAATTGCATTAGAGTCTGTATTAATCGGCGATAAAGCATAATTGATCCAATAAAAAAGTGCGGTCAGAATTTTAAAAATTTTGACCGCACTTTTTTATACTTAATCTTAGTATTCCCAACTTTCAGGATCGATTCCAAGCTCACGCATTGCTTTTTTCGCTTCTTCTGGGATCTCATCGTGACGCTCTTTTAATAAATCCTCATCAGTAGGCAATGGCTGACCTGTAAATGCGTGCAGAAATGCCTCACAAAGTAACTCACTGTTTGTTGCGTGGCGTAAATTGCGAATTTGGCGACGTGTGCGCTCATTAGTCAAAATTTCTAACACTTTAATCGGAATGGAGACTGTAATTTTCTTTACTTGCTCACTTTTTTTTCCGTGTTCTGCATAAGGGCTAATATATTTGCCATCCCAATCTGCCATTTTTATGATCCTATAATTGCCTAATAATTATGTGGTATTTTAATGAAAAAACTCATAAATAACAATCTAGCCGTGGAGATTGCTAGATATCTATATCACAGTTTTAGAAAATAATCAGAGAAGAAAAAAGAAAGGCACCTTTTCAGGCGCCTTAGACAATCATTTATAGCGATTTGACAAGCTGTTTTAAATAGGATTTAAAAGTATCCGCAAGTTGTGGGTGGTTCAAACCGTATTCCACAAAGGCTTGCATATAGCCTATTTTATCGCCGCAATCGAATGACTTACCAGTCATATGGAATGCTTCCACTGTTTCTTTCTCAATTAACATATCAATTGCATCGGTTAATTGGATTTCATCGCCCACACCGATTGGGGTTCTTTCAAGTAAATCCCAAATGGCCGCAGAGAAAACGTAACGCCCCACCACCGCTAAATTTGATGGTGCTTTATCTGCACTTGGTTTTTCCACGATGTTATTGATTTTCGTGCTTTCACCGCCAGTGATTTCCACACCGCCACAATCCACCACACCGTAGCTACTAATCTCTTTTTTCGGTACTGGTGCAACCATAATTTGGCTGACTTGTGTTTCTGTAAAACGTTTGACCATTGCAGATAAGTTATCTGTGTTCTGGTTTGCAGAAAAGTCTGCTAATAACACATCAGGCAAAATGACCGCAAAAGGCTCATTGCCCACTAACGGACGTCCGCATAAAACAGCGTGTCCTAATCCTTTGGCATTGCCCTGTCTGACGTGCATAATCGTGACATTTTTTGGGCAAATGGAACGAACTTCATCAAGTAGCTGACGCTTAACACGTTTTTCCAGCATTGTTTCCAATTCAAAAGAAGTATCAAAATGGTTCTCAATAGCATTTTTTGAAGAATGGGTGACCAATACGATTTCTTTAATACCTGCAGCAACACATTCATTGACAACATATTGAATCAACGGTTTATCCACAAGTGTTAACATTTCTTTTGGAATCGCTTTTGTTGCAGGCAACATACGCGTCCCTAAGCCTGCTACTGGAATGATTGCTTTCATTAAGTTCACCTCTTTTTGAAAGTAAATGACCGCACTCAACGTAAAGTCTAAGTGCGGTCCTTTTCCTTCGAAATTACTGACGTAATAACGACAAAATTTCGTCGGTTTTCTCTACCATTAACTGTTTATCCCCACGCGTTTCTAAATTCAAACGCACAACAGGCTCGGTATTTGAGCTGCGTAAATTGAATCGCCATTCTGGATATTCAATACTGATACCGTCAATATCATTAACACTGATTGCATCAGCTTCGTATGCAGCTCTTACACGAGCAATAGCAGATTTTGCATCGGCTAATTTACTGTTAATTTCCCCTGGCGATGGATAGGTGTCGATACTATTGCCAACAAGCTCACCTAGCGATTTGCCTGTTGTACAAACTAATTCCATCACTAATAACCAAGGGATCATTCCACTATCACAATAGAAGAAGTCACGGAAATAATGGTGTGCGCTCATTTCACCGCCATAAATCGCATCAACCTCACGCATTTTTTCTTTAATAAATGAGTGACCCGATTTAGACATCACTGCTTCACCACCATTGTCTTCCACTAACTTAATTGTATTCCAAATTAGACGTGGATCATAAATAATCTTCGCACCCTTATTTTTCTGTAAGAATGCTTGGCCCAGCAGACCTACAATATAGTATCCCTCAATAAATCCGCCTTTATCGTCAAATAAAAAGCAACGGTCAAAATCACCATCAAATGCGATACCCATATCGGCTTTGTGCTCAAGCACGGCATCAATAGTATCTTGACGATTTTCAGGAAGAATCGGATTCGGAATACCATTTGGGAAAGTCCCATCTGGATTATTATGAATCTTAATAAATTCTACTGGCACACGTCTTGCCTTGAATTGAGCTTCAATTGCATCAATAACGTGTCCTGCAGCACCGTTACCTGAGTTGATAACGAGTTTCATTGGTTTTAAGTTATCTAAATTAATATAAGATAACAAATGCTCAACATAATCACCCAATACAGACAACTGTTTGTATTGACCACGTTGAGTCACTGGAGCAAAGTTATTTTCCTCTGCCAAGCGTTGAATATCAGCCAAGCCTGTGTCCGCACTAATCGGGCGTGACCCCTCGCGAACTAATTTTAATCCATTGTAATCCATTGGATTATGGCTTGCGGTCACTTCAATTCCACCATCCGCTTTCAAAAATGATGTTGCGAAGTAAACCTCTTCAGTACCTGTTTCGCCTAAATCAATGACATTAACACCTGAATCAAGTAATCCATTTGTTACTGCACTTTTTAATTCTTTACTTGTTAGACGAACATCCCCACCGACAATGATTGTTGTTGGCTTTAAGAATTGTCCAAATGCACGACCTATACGGTATACAATATCAACATTTAGTTCTTCACCTAAACGACCACGGATATCATAAGCTTTAAAGCAAGTCAGTTTACTCATAACTACTCCGTTTATTATTATAAAGCTCAGTCAGATTGTTTCTGTTCATCCATCGCTTGTTTAATGCGCTGGTAGATCTCCTCTCTATGAACAGATACATCTTTCGGTGCTTTGATCCCAATTTTTACTTGATTGCCACGTATATTCAGAATCGTGATAGAAATATCATCGCCGATGAGTAAGCTTTCGCCAACTTTACGGGTTAAGATTAGCATGTGAACTCCTCACCTTTTTTAAGTTTAGAACAATGTCCTTATTTTCTAGCGAATTCCCTATCGAAACCTGCTTACCATCCGCTGTAATACAAAACAACGAGTGATGTTAAAAGCAAAATTAAAGATTTGCTTTTAACCATTCAGAGCCAACCAACAATGCTTGACTCACTTTTTCTACCTGTGTACCGCCAGCCATAGCCATATCTGGACGACCACCGCCTTTGCCTCCAACTTCTTGAGCCAACACATTCACTAACTCACCAGCTTTCACTTTAGCTGTTAGATCATTGGTGACCCCTACGATTAAATTCACTTTGCTTTCAACTACGGAAGCAAAAGCAATCACCGCAGACCCAAGTTGATTTTTTAAGTCATCCACCATTACACGTAACGATTTTGAATCCACACCATTAAGCTGTTGAATAATGACAGATATGCCATTAATGTTAATCGCGTTTTTCGCTAAGTCAGAGCCGGCTTGTACGGCTACCTTCTCTTTTAACGAAAGTAACTCTTTTTCGGTTTTCTTCAATTTGTCTTGTTGTTGATTAATTTTCTCAACAATAGAATTCACATCCGATTTCAACAATTCTGCACTTTGTGTTAACAACGCTTGTTGCTGTTGTAACCAAGTAATCGCATTTTCACCTGTAACAGCTTCAATACGACGTACACCTGCAGCAATTGCCGTTTCCGCAATTACTTTACATAAACCGATATCCCCTGTGCGTTTTGCGTGGATACCCCCACAAAGCTCAATAGAGAAGTCGCCCATTGTAAGCACACGCACTTGATCTGCATATTTCTCACCAAACAATGCCATTGCACCTTTCGCTTTCGCTGCATCTAAATCCATAATTTCAGTTTGGATTGGATGATTCGCGCGAATTTGTTGGTTCACAATACGCTCAATTTCAATCAATTGCTCTTTTGTAATTGCTTCTGGATGCGCAAAATCGAAGCGTAACGCAACATCAGAAACTAGAGAACCCTTCTGAACAACATGAGTGCCTAATACTTGGCGTAAAGCAGCGTGAAGTAAATGTGTTGCAGAGTGGTTTAACGACGTGTGATGACGACGTTCAACGTCTACTACGGCATTTACTAATTGACCAATAGCTAAACTACCAAATGTGACTTTCCCAATATGTCCAAAAACTTGACCATATTTCTGCGTATCTTCAACCTCAAAGGCAAAATCCTGGCCTTCTAAACGACCAGCATCACCAATTTGACCACCTGATTCCGCATAAAATGGTGTGTTATCTAAAATGATTACCGCACTTTGACCAGCTTCAACACGCTCAACTGGTTTACCCTCACAGAAAAGTGCGGTCACTTTCGCGAGAGTTTCTGATTCTGTATAGCCTTCGAATGAAGTCACGCCATCCATACGGATAACGTTATTATAGTCCATTCCGAACTGACTTGCTGATTGCGCACGTAAACGCTGCGCTTCCATTTCACGCTCAAAACCGGCTTCATCAATCGTGATATTTCGTTCACGACAAACATCTGCGGTTAAATCTAATGGAAATCCATAAGTATCATATAGTTTGAATGCAACTTCGCCAGAAAGTTCATTATCTTTTACTTGATTTAATGCCTCATCTAATAAGGTCAAACCACGTTCTAAAGTACGCGCAAACTGTTCTTCTTCTAAACGTAATAATTTCTCTACATTGGCTTGTTTTTCTTTTACTTGAACACCAGCTGCAGCCATTGCTTCAATCAAGGTTGGCACTAATTTATAGAAGAAGGCTTCTTTTGCACCTAACAAGTTACCGTGACGTACCGCACGACGAATAATACGACGTAACACATAACCACGTCCTTCATTCGATGGGATTACACCATCAGCAATTAAATAGGCACAAGAACGAATATGGTCAGCAATTACACGTAATGATTTATTGGTTAAATCTTTTTCACCTGTTAACTCAGCCACTTTCGCAATTAATTTTTGGAAAATATCAATTTCATAGTTTGAGTTAACGTGTTGCAATACCGCACTAATACGCTCTAAGCCCATTCCCGTATCTACTGACGGTTTCGGTAATGGCTCCATCGTACCGTCTGCTTGACGGTTAAATTGCATAAATACGATATTCCAGATTTCAATATAGCGATCGCCGTCTTCTTCTGGTGATCCTGGTGGGCCACCCCAAATATGATCACCGTGATCATAGAAGATCTCAGTACAAGGACCACAAGGACCTGTATCACCCATTTGCCAGAAGTTATCTGAAGCATAAGGTGCGTTTTTATTATCACCAATACGAACAATACGCTCTGCTGGCACGCCTACTTCTTTATGCCAAATATCGTAAGCTTCATCGTCGGTTTCGTATACAGTAACCCACAATTTTTCTTTTGGTAGGCCCAACCAGCGAGGTGAAGTTAAATATTCCCATCCAAAATGAATAGCATCTTTTTTGAAATAATCGCCAAAGCTAAAATTACCAAGCATTTCGAAGAAAGTATGGTGACGCGCAGTATAACCCACATTTTCAAGGTCGTTATGTTTTCCGCCTGCACGTACGCAACGCTGTGCTGTGGTTGCACGCGAATAAGGGCGTTTATCCATTCCAAGGAAAACATCTTTAAATTGGTTCATTCCCGCATTAGTAAACAATAACGTTGGATCATTTTCAGGAACGAGAGAACTACTTTCAACAATCTGGTGTCCTTTTGTATGGAAAAAATCAAGGAATGATTGTCTAATTTCTGCTGTTGTTTTCATTTATATATAAGCCTGCTTTTTTATATTATTTCAAATAATCAAATCAATAATACGATTAAAAGTTAGTCTACTTTATTTTGTCATATTTTAAAATTTATAGAAAACATTTTTGCATTAAGATCTACAATTTTTTACACTTTTATGCAAAAAAATAAACCGCACTCCGTTTATCTTTTCGAAGTGCGGCTCGTTTTCAAACTTTTCAAGTTTGCATAATTATTCATCGCGAAGCGGAACAACTAGCATATCTACCGTAATATTATTCATTACTTGTCGAGTTGAGGACATTAATTTACTCCAGAAGTCTTGGTGATGTCCAGTAACAAGTAAGTCGATATCATATTTTTCAATAGCATCTGCCAATACTTGCCCTAAATCACCGCTTCCGCTAAGCTTTTCTGACACAGGATAGCTTGCCTTCTCTGCTAATTGTACCAAAGAGTGCTGCGTCTCGGTAGAGATTCTGTCCTGCATTGATGCCATATTTACGTCAATCAATCCTGTATAAAGGTCAGAAAAGTTAACATCAACGTGAATAATTGATAACTTAGCCTCATTACGTCTTGCGACTCCAGCGGCTTTTTCCAATAAAAATGCGCTTTCATCTGAAAGATCCACTGCAACTAATACGTGTTTATACATAATAAACTCCTCATCTGCCTCAGGGTTGAACATATTCTGAAAGTATCATATCACTGCTCCATAAAAAAAAATATGGTAGAGATCACGTTTTAGAAAAGTTTTCTGAAATTTCATAGTGCGAATCGCAAAACAAAAGATTATGCTATGATTAATCAAAATATTTTCATATTAGGAAAAGAAAAAATGGCACATACGATCCAAGATTTTGTACAACTCATTGCGAAGTTACGCGATCCAAATGGAGGGTGTCCGTGGGATCTCAAGCAGAATTATGACTCAATGATCCCTTGCTTATTAGAAGAAAGTTATGAAGTTGTTGAAGCAGTTCAGCAAAAAAGTATGACAAATCTACGCGAAGAATTAGGCGACCTTCTATTACAAGTTGTATTCTTCAGCCAATTAGCCTCAGAAGATCAAGCATTTACCTTTAATGATGTGGTCAATGATGTAGCTGAAAAAATCATTCGCCGCCACCCTCACGTATTTGGAAACACCACTGCAAATAATGAACAAGAAGCACTCCAAAACTGGAATGCAATTAAAGCGCAAGAAAGCAAACAAAAAGGCGAATCATCAATTTTAGATAACATTCCGCACGCCTTTCCTGCATTAATGCGTGCTGAAAAATTACAAAAACGTTGCTCAAAAGTGGGCTTTGATTGGAATGAACTGCCACCTGTTGTCGATAAAATCGAAGAAGAATTACAAGAGGTCAGACAAGAATTAAACAAATCAAATAAAAATCAGCAAAAAATCGAAGAAGAATTAGGCGATTTATTATTTGCAACTGTGAATCTTTGTCGCCATTTAAAATGCCAACCTGAAGAAAGTTTGCGCAAAGCAAATAATAAATTCGAACAACGTTTCCGCGCAGTCGAAAAAAAACTCAAAGACCAAAATAAAACATTTGAACAATCTTCACTCATCGAAATGGATTTATTATGGGATGAAGTCAAATCTTCAGAAAAATAATTTTAGTGAAGTTTTAAAATATAAATTTTATTGTATATTAATTCGCCTTTTAATGAATAACAAAAAGCCAACCTTTCGGTTGGCTTTGTCGCAGAATAAAACAATTAATTTGAAGAAATGCGCTTCATATCGGTCATATAACCACGTAGCTCTTGACCAACAAGCTCAATCGGGTGACTGCGAATCGCATCATTCACATCACGTAGCGTGATATTATCGATTTCAACCGCTGGTGTTGGCTCACCTAAGTCACCTTTTTGTAAGGTTGGCACGATCTCTTTCGCAAGAATTGGCGCTGCTACATTTGCAAATAAATAGTTACCATATTCAGCAGTATCAGAAATTACCACGTTCATTTCGTATAAGCGTTTGCGTGCAATTGTATTCGCAATTAATGGAAGCTCGTGCAATGACTCATAATAAGCCGACTCTTCATAAATGCCGCTCGCCACCATTGTATCGAAAGCCAATTCAACACCTGCTTTCACCATTGCAACCATTAACACACCGTGATCAAAATATTCTTGTTCGCTGATTTTACCTTCATATTTTGGTGCATTTTCAAAAGCTGTTTTGCCCGTTTCTTCACGCCATTTTAACAGGTTAGCATCGCCATTTGCCCAGTCTGCCATCATTGTTGATGAAAACTCACCGCTAAGAATGTCGTCCATATGTTTCTCGAAAAGTGCGGTCATTTTTTCTTTAATTTGCTCTGAAAGTTCAAATGCACGCAATTTTGCAGAGTTAGATAAACGATCCATCATTAAAGTGATACCACCGTGTTTTAACGCTTCAGTGATCGTTTCCCAACCGTATTGGATCAGTTTACCTGCATAAGCGGGATCTTTACCGTCAGCCACTAATTTGTCGTAGCAAACGATAGAACCCGCTTGCAACATACCACAAAGAATGGTTTGCTCACCCATTAAGTCAGATTTCACTTCAGCTACAAATGAAGACTCAAGCACACCTGCACGATGGCCACCTGTTGCCGCAGCCCAAGCTTTTGCAATTTCTAAACCATCACCATTTGGATCGTTTTCAGGATGAACCGCGATCAATGTTGGCACACCAAAGCCACGTTTATATTCTTCACGCACTTCTGTACCCGGGCATTTCGGCGCCACCATCACAACAGTAATATCCTTACGGATTTGCTCGCCTACTTCCACGATATTCAGACCGTGCGAATAACCAAGTGCCGCACCTTGTTTCATTAATGGCATTACATCTGCCACTACTTTCGAGTGTTGTTTGTCTGGCGTTAAGTTCACCACAAGATCTGCCGTTGGAATGAGCTCTTGATACGTGCCCACTTTAAAACCATTTTCGGTGGCACGTTGGAACGATGCACGTTTTTCTGCAATCGCTTCTGGACGAAGTGCATAGCTAATATCCAAACCAGAATCACGCATATTCAAGCCTTGGTTTAGCCCTTGCGCACCACAACCTACGATAACAATTTTCTTACCTTTTAAATAATCCGCTTCATTTGCAAATTCATTGCGATCCATAAAACGACAACGACCTAATTGGTCTAATTGTTGGCGTAAATTTAATGTATTGAAATAGTTAGCCATTGTTTTTCCTTAAATTTGATGTGTGTTTGTATGAGTTTGTGTTTGCATATTATTTGTGCTTTATTTTGATTATAGTGATTTTTATCATTGCGTAAATTGATATTGTTGGTATTTTGTGTTGCAATTATTGCAATAATAATTTTGAGTTTAGCCAAAACCGACTGACTTTCTTTTGCTTGTAAAAAAGCGCAAAAACATACCGCACTTTTAGAAAATTGTGCTTGAGAGAAATCGATAAATTACTAGAAAATGCAGGAATCTCATTTTGAACTTCAATGATCTCAAACTGTTTCTACATCTTTGTGAAACAAAAAACTTTGCTAAAACGGCGACACAAAACCATATGTCACCTTCTACTTTATCGCGTCAAATTCAGCGAATAGAGGAAGAACTGGGGCAGTCGCTATTCTTGCGTGATAATCGACAAGTTGAGCTTACTGAAGCGGGAGAAAAATTTATTCCGTTTGCACAACAAAGTTGGGCGGAATGGCAGCAAATTAAGCAACAATTACGCTATAACCCAAAACAAGAACTCATCGGTGAATTAAAATTATTCTGTTCGGTAACGGCTGCTTATAGTCATTTACCGACAATATTAGAGCGTTTCCGTACACGTTACCCGAAAGTAGAAATTCAGCTCACTACAGGTGATCCGTCCCTTGCGCTACAACAAATTCAAACGCAACAGGCTGATATTGCGTTGGCTGGTCGTCCGAAAAACTTGCCGAATGGCATTGAATTTCACTACATTGATGAGATTAGCTTATCGCTGATTGCCCCTCGCATTGCTTGCCCAGCCACACAATTACTTCAACAACCTATTATCGACTGGCAACAA
The DNA here is from genome assembly GCA_049941595.1 of Bisgaard Taxon 46. Taxonomy (GTDB): domain Bacteria; phylum Pseudomonadota; class Gammaproteobacteria; order Enterobacterales; family Pasteurellaceae; genus Pasteurella. The sequence continues at coordinate 47,222 of JBNFNA010000013.1, read as the reverse complement.
ATCCCATTTATTCTGCCAGTGGAAGGCCCCGCTCGTCAGCGGATTGATCAATGGTTTAAACAACAGAAAATCAAACACCCGAAAATTTACGCCACAGTGGCAGGTCACGAGGCGATTATGCCGATGGTCGCCTTGGGTTGTGGTGTAGCAATGTTGCCTGATGTGGTGATTAAAAACAGCCCAATGAACAGCCAAGTTTCTATTTTACAGCTCAACAATCCCATTGCCCCTTTTGAGCTAGGCATCTGTGTACAAAAAAAGCACTTGGAACAACCATTAGTGCGTGCATTTTGGCAAGTATTGGAGTAAATTTGTTAACAGAACGTTAATTTTGGGAATCTTGAGGATAAGTTTATGTTAAAAGGGATAATTTTGTCGTTATCGGCCTCAGTTTTATTTGGCTATTTATACTATTTCTCAACCCTGTTACTGCCACTTGGTGGCGAAGATATCTTCGGTTTCCGTATTATTTTTACCTTGCCGTTTGTTATTGCTGCAGTTTTTCTATTCAAACAAAAACAAGCACTTCTCCATTATTTTGAACGGATTAAACAGCAACCATTGCTTATTCTCGGTTTCTTGTTTAATTCAGCGATGATGGGAATTCAAATTTGGTTATTCTTGTGGGCGCCTAATAATGGAAGCGCACTTAGCGTGTCTTTTGGCTACTTATTACTGCCGTTAGTGATGGTGTTAACAGGGCGACTTATTTTCAAAGAGCACATTTCTCGCATCAAATTTTTTGCAGTCGTCATTGCCGCAATTGGCGTATTTTCGAATATTCTGTTGAAAGGCGGACTTTCGTGGGAAGCGCTTTTAGTGAGCTTTGGTTACAGCACCTATTTCGCCACTCGTAAAATCCTAAAAATCAACGATCTAGCAGGCTTTTGTATCGAAATGACATTGTTATTGCCCGTTTGTATCTACTTTGCTCTACAAGTTGATCTCAGTGCAGTGCAACAAATCAACCCCAATATTTTATGGTTACTCTTATTATTAGGTTTAATCAGCGGCGTGGCACTCAACACCTACATTCTTGCGAGTAGTTTATTGCCAATTAATGTCCTCGGCTTACTCGGCTACGCAGAACCAATAATGATGCTCTTCGTTTCTTTCTTAATTGGCGAACAACTCGACAGCGCCACCTACCCACTCTTCATCTGCCTCATTCTCTCGATGTTGTTATTTATGGCAGAAGGCTTGATTAGGTTGAAACGGCGTTATAAATAAGCAAAAAAATACCGCACTTTTTGCTTATTTCGCTTTAGATTGTGGATTGCCTGCCCAGATCACCATAATTTTATCATTTTCATATTCACGGCTGAAAGCCAGGTATTTGTCGCTTTTTAGTGCGTGATGTTGACCTAAACCAATGGCAAGATGTTGTTTACGGAATTGACCGAGTTTTTGCCAATGTTGGAGTAATTGGCTTTGCTGACTGTTCGGTGTTAAATCTGCCCAGTTCATATCAGAACGAGTGCCTTGCATTGGGTCTGAACCCGTTGCACCAAATGGGCGGCCACTTTCATCACCATAGAAAATTTGTACCGCACTGGGTGCGAGCATAAGTAAGTTAGCTGCTGTTCGCTGTTTATCAAAATCTGATTGGCTATTTGAATGGAAGAACAGTTTTGTGTCGTGTGAAGAAAGATAGCTTAACACATCAAAATCCTGCATTTTGGCGCGCATTTCTTGATAAATAGGTGCTATATCAGCAAAACAACCTAATGCGTTTTTGGCTTGTTCTTGGAAGTCAAAGTTAATCATTGAATTAAAGCCATTTTCAAAATACGCCGTTTTATGTACGCCGTGGCCCCAAGCTTCGCCCGCCATCCAAAAATCATCTGCAAAGTGATTTGGCTGTTTTTGTTGCCACTCTTTTAATGCTTGTTGTGCCGATTGTTTGAGTTGCAACCACGTTGTTTGCTCAACGTGTTTTGCAGTATCAACACGGAAACCATCCACTCCATATTTTCGCACCCAATCACTTAACCAAGTAATTAAATAATCGCGCACTTTGGCGTTATCTAATGTTTTGGCATTGGTGTCTTTACGTTGAAAAAATGCGGGTAATTGCACCGCACTTTCAGCCTCCGTGTTTAAATCAGGTAAAGAGGCGAGCGACATTTTTAAGTCATCAAATTTTGGACTGTCATAATCGCCAATATCGGAACGCACCCAATCTTTTCCCCACCAAGTTGCCCACGCATTTTTATCGCCAAAGTTAATGTAGTCATTAAAACTGTGCCAATTTTGTCCTGTTTTTGGTGTCCATTTTGTCCATTTTTCGCCTAAAATTTGTGGAATTTCATCACCTTTCAAATAAAGCTGACCAAAGCCAAACTCTTGCATATCTGCTAACGAGGCGTAACCAGTATGGTTCATTACCACATCAAAAATCACGCGAATACCACGCTTGTGTGCTTGTTCAATCAAGTTTTTGAGCTCTTGCTCAGAACCCATATTGGCATCGACTTTAGTCCAATCTTGGTGGTAGTAGCCGTGATAAGCATAATGCGGGAAATCCCCTTTTGGACCACCACCGACCCAGCCGTGCATTTGTTCAAGTGGAGAGCTGATCCACAACGCATTCACACCGAGATTTTGTAAGTAATCGAGTTTTTCGGTTAATCCTTTGAGATCACCACCGTGGAAAGTGCCAATTTCTTCCATTCCGTCTTTTTTGCGTCCATAACTTTGATCATTGCTCGGGTCGCCGTTATGGAAACGGTCGGTCATCACAAAATAGACGGTTGCATTGCCCCAATGGAAAACTTCAGGATTTTTAAGCGCACTTTTAGCGTGTTTTTCAGCTTTTTCTAGCAGCAATAAGCCATTGGATTGCATATCTGGCTGAAAACGGACTTTGCCTTGTTGCACTGTTTGAGTTTGCCCTGAATAAAAATCACGAATGAGATCACCCTCTTTAAATACGGTTGATGCATCAATTTCTAACGGCTCACCATTCCAAATCGGGCAAGTTTTTGTTTGTACGCTATCGCTCGTAAGAGCTTGTTCAATAGTTAAGCGAAATGTTGGTTTGCCACTGCGTTGATCAATTTCAGCAATATAGTTGCCTTGACGAAATAAACGTAATTGACTAGTGGTTTCACCGCAAGGAACAAGGCTAATCGTTTGATTTAATTTAACCGCACTTTCAGGTTGAAAGCATTGCTTTTGATGTTCAAATTGAAGGGGTTGGGCGCCTTTGTTGAGTGTTGCTTTTGCTTGGAATAAGTGCGGTTCAATTTCGATAAATTTTGGGAAAAGTGGGGTTTGCCAAGCCAGTGCGGAACCAGAAAATAAGAGGATAAATAACAATGATTTTTTCATAATGCTTTCTCACAGTAGATCAAGAAGAGAGGAAAATAGATAAAAAAATGGCACAAGATAACTTGTGCCATAAAAATTGTGTTGGATTAGCCTTTTACACCACCTGCGGTTAATCCATTGACTAACCAACGTTGTGCTAATAAGAACACGACTGTAATTGGGATTGCGGATAATACCGCTGCCGCAGCAAAGTCACCCCAGAGGTAATTTTGCGGGTAGAGATATTGTTGCATACCAACTGCAAGGGTATAGCTATTTACATCACGTAACAATAATGAAGCTACCGGTACCTCTGTAATTGCTGCAATAAAGGAGAGAATAAAGACAACAGCAAGAATTGGCACTGAAAGCGGTAATAAAATGAGACGGAAAGCCTGCCATGGCGTTGCACCATCTAATGATGCGGCTTCTTCCAATGAGCCATCGATCGTCTCGAAGTAGCCTTTAATTGTCCAAACGTGCAATGCGATTCCACCTAAGTAAGCGAATACAACACCCGCGTGCGTGTTTAGACCCAAGAAAGGCACGTATTGTCCTAAACGGTCAAATAATGCATACAATGCTACTAACGATAGTACAGCTGGGAACATTTGAAAAATTAACATACCCTGTAAAATCGTTTTCCTTCCTTTAAATTTCATACGCGCGAACGCATACGCACAAGTGGTTGAAAGGGTCACAATACCAATAGAGGTAATTGTTGCCACTTTGATTGAGTTCCACAACCACAAGAGAACAGGGAATGGCGGTGGTGTCACACTGCCATCAGCGTGTACCACGTCAAACCCTAGTGCGAGCTTCCAATGCTCTAAAGAAATCTCACTCGGAATAATTTCACCAATCGCCAAGTTGCCCGGACGTAATGAAATCCCAATGACCATTAATAATGGGAACATAATTAATGAGATAAAAAGAATCAACAAGAGATGCGTGCCAAATAAACGATAACGCATAGATTTTGGTTGAACAATTGCCATAATTTATTCCCTCTTAATCTAATTTGAATTTGGTTGCTTTCAAGTTGAGTAATGCTAAACCACCGACCAATAAGAAGATGATTGTTGCGATCGCTGCAGCTAAACCAAAATCTTGTGTACCGCTACCTTCAAAGGCGATACGGTAGGTATAGCTTACTAATAAGTCGGTATAACCTGCTGGTGTGGTTGTACCAATCATATCTGGGCGACCGTTGGTCAATAATTGAATCAACACGAAGTTGTTAAAGTTAAATGCAAAGGATGCAATCATTAACGGTGTTAATGGTTTCAACAATAATGGGAACGTAATTTTACTGAAGTTCTGCCACGTTGAAGCACCATCCATTGCTGAAGCTTCATATAAATCTTGTGGAATCGCTTTGAGTAAGCCCATACATAAGATCATCATATATGGATAACCCAACCACGTATTCACAATTAAAATCATTGTTTTGGCTAAGAATGGATCATTAAACCATTCTGGACGAATACCAAATAATTGGTTCAAAATTAAGTTAATTTCACCGAAACTTTGGTTGAATAAACCTTTAAATACGAGAATCGAAATAAACGATGGTACAGCGTAAGGTAAAATTAATAATAAACGGTAAACAGCTTTGCCTTTTAATGCTTCCCATTGCACTACGCAAGCAAGCACCATACCCAAAATTACGGTGAAAATTACTGTTAATACGGAGAAGATAACCGTCCAAATAAAGATTTGGATAAATGGTTTTTGAATACCTTCATCAGTAAAGATTTTCAAGAAATTATGGAAACCAGTTGAAACCGTGAAACCTGGCTCTAACGTTTCTGATAACCAGTTACCTTGTTGATCAACTTCTTGGAAGAAACCTGTTTCTTGATTTGCACGATAAACTTTGCCAGTTTCATTGTTAGTGAGTGTTTGTTTACTGTCATCGTAAGTGTAACGTGCTTTTTGTTCAGAAAACTGACGCAGTGAACTCATTGTCAAAGTGCGGTTATCTGGCAACATCACTTGCATTGCTTGAAGTGCGGTGCGATTTTGCGTAATCACTTTCAATGGTGCCGGTGTGGCTTCTGGTGCCATACCTTCAACCACATTCACTTGTTTATCCGTAAACTGGATTGGCTGAGAAATAAAATGCTGATCCGTATTTTTATTATGTAACGCTAACTGCCAGCGATCAGCTTGTGGATATAATTTAAAATCAAATTTATCGCCTGCAAAATAACGCTGTTCTAATAACACACTCAAAGCGCGCTCATACGCTAATTGGTTAGTGCCACTGTAATTGGTAAATGCAATCGCAATGGTTGCGATTAATGGGAATAAAATGAAAATCGCCATCCCCATCATACCAGGGTAAACATATCGCCACGCATACACTTTTTTGCTCGTGAAGATATATACCCCTGATGTTAAAATTACCAAGGTTAAGAGGGCAAACAAATATTCACCTTGCGAATACATTAATACAACTAAATATAAATCAATGAGCAACACTGCCCCTGCAAGACCCCATTTGAGCCATTGCGACTGTGCACCTGATTTCGCTTGAGTGGTTACCATAAGAACACCTATTTAATATTTATCCGAATAAGTGATAAGCATTTGAAATCGTAGGATTTCGAAGTGGGTTAGGCGCTAGAGAACTAGCGCCTGAATGTTTAATTACTACTGTTTTTGGATACGGCTGTGCGCATCATTTAATGCATCTTTCACGCTTTGACGTTGGTTCACTGCGTTAATAATTGCACTACGCTCTGCATACCAGAATGCACTCATTTGTGGAATGTTCGGCATAATTTCACCGTGTTTTGCGTTCGCCATTGTTGCAGCGATACGTGGGTCTTTAGCCAATTTTTCTTGGTATGATTTTAATGCGACCGCACCTAAAGGTTTGTCTTTGTTCACCATCTCTAAACCTTCATCAGTTAAAAGATAGTTTTCTAAGAACTCAACTGCCAAGTCTTTATTTGGACTTGCCGCATTGATGCCTGCACTTAATACGCCTACGAATGGTTTAGAAGCTTGGCCATTTAATGTTGGTAATTCAGCGACGCCGTAGTTAATACCGCTTTTCTCGATGTTACCCCAAGACCAAGGACCATTGATTGTTAATGCAGTTTGACCTTTGTTGAATGCTGCTTCTGCGATTGAGTAGTCCATATCTGGGTTGATTTCTTTCGCTTTCACCATATCAACAACGAATTGTAAGCCTTTTTGTGAACCTTCGTTGTTTACACCGATGTCGTTTGCATCGTATTTACCATTTGCAAATTTGAATGCATAACCGCCGTTTGATGCAACCACTGGCCAAGTGAAGTATGGCTCAGAAAGGTTCCACATAATTGCGCTCTTACCGTCTTTTTTGAATTTTTTATCTAATTCTTTGATTTCTTCCCAAGATTTTGGTGGAGTTGGTAATAAATCTTTGTTGTAGATTAAAGAAAGTGATTCAATTGCCACTGGGTAACCAATTACTTTACCGTTATAAGTTTCAGCATCCCACGCGAAATCTTCGAATTTTTGTTTGAATTCTTTGCTTGGGTGTAATTCTGCTAATAAGCCAGATTGAGCATAACCACCAAAACGGTCGTGCGCCCAGAAAATAATGTCTGGACCATCACCTGTTGAAGCTACTTGTGGATATTTTTCTTCTAATTTATCAGGATGCTCAACTAATACTTTAACACCAGTATCAGCTTCGAATTTTTTACCTACTTCAGCCAGACCGTTGTAGCCTTTATCGCCGTTAATCCAAATAACAATTTTACCTTCTGTCATTTTTGCCACTACTGAAGAAGAAAGGATTAACCCTGCTACTGTAGTCAAAGTGAATTTGATTAAATTATTTTTCATAGCATTGCTCCTGAAATTGGAAGTAAATAGTTGTATTAAGTTAAAAAGCAAAAAGCCTTTTTTGGTGTAGCATAGAATGAAGATAAAGCCCATTTTATTCATCCTCCCCCCATCTACTCCCCTCATCCTAATAATGTGATCTCATTAATAATTTAATAAAAACTGTGATAGAGATCATATAAATTTGATATGGAAATGCGATCTAGGTCACAAAAAAATCGGGAAAAAATGCACTATTAAAATGAATTTGCTATAAATTTCGAATTTTCGCTAATCCTTAAAAATATTGGTATAGGATGATTTTTTTTCACATTAAGTTATTCACTATATTGCCACGATTGGGGATAGCGTGAATAGCGCAGATTAACGAGATAAGAAAGAGGTATAAATATGTCAAATGTATCACTACGCAACGTCTGTAAATCTTATGGCGATGTTCACATATCCAAGGACATTAATTTAGAAATTAATGAAGGCGAGTTTGTAGTTTTCGTTGGCCCATCAGGTTGTGGTAAATCTACATTGCTCCGAATGATTGCTGGATTAGAAGACATTACGTCTGGCGAATTACGCATTGGCGAAAAATTGATGAATGACGTACCACCTGCAAAACGTGGTATTGGAATGGTGTTCCAATCTTACGCACTCTATCCACATTTAAGCGTCGCTGAAAATATGTCTTTTGGTCTGAAATTAGCAGGAGTAAGTAAAGCTGAGCGTGACCAAAAAGTTAACCAAGTGGCTGAAATCCTCCAATTAGCCCATTTATTAGATCGCAAACCGAAAGCGCTTTCCGGTGGCCAACGTCAACGTGTTGCGATCGGACGTACGCTGGTGTCCCAACCTGATGTATTTTTATTAGACGAACCACTTTCTAACTTAGATGCAGCATTACGTGTACAAATGCGTGTCGAAATTTCTAAATTACATAAAAAATTAAACCGCACAATGATTTACGTAACTCACGACCAAATTGAAGCGATGACATTGGCAGATAAAATCGTAGTGTTGAAAGCGGGCGGTATCGCACAAGTGGGTAAACCGTTAGAACTTTATCATTACCCAGCAAACCGCTTTGTGGCGGGCTTTATTGGCTCACCAAAAATGAACTTCTTGCCAGTGCGTGTGACTGCGGTAGAAAAAGAACGTGTTCAAATTGAATTGCCAGATGCAAACCATCATAACTTCTGGATCCCAGTGTCTGGTGTCGGTGTGAAAGTGGGTGATAACTTATCTTTAGGTATTCGCCCTGAACACTTAATCCCATCAGATAAAGCACAAGTAACCTTACGCGGTATTGTGCAAGTGGTGGAATTATTAGGTAACGAAACTCAAATCCACTTAGAAATTCCAGAAATTAAACAACCAACGCTAGTTTACCGTCAAAACGACATCGTATTAGCACAAGAAGAACAAGTAATGGATATTGGTATCGTGCCAGAGCGTTGCCACTTATTCAAAGAAGATGGCACAGCTTGCCAACGTTTATTTAAAGAAATCGGCGTTTAATCTTTTTCTTCCACAGCCTCAGGGATGAGCGTGGAAACCAACAGGCTATAAAAATTTTGGTGTTGATCGTTTTATTTCAATCACCATCAACATTCTCCATATCGATAGGGTATTGGAATATAAATCATAGATATTTATACAGAGGTCAATTATGAATAGTAAAAAGACACTACTTGCTCTAGCAGTAACAGGTGCATTATTCGCAACTCAAGCAATGGCTGTTGATTTCCACGGTTATGCACGCTCAGGGATTGGCTGGACATCAGGTGGCGGTGAACAAACATCATTTACTGCAACTGGTGCTCAAGCAAAATATCGTTTAGGTAACGAAAGCGATACCTATGCAGAATTCAAACTAGGTCAAGAATTATTCAAAGATGGGGATAAAACCATTTATTTTGACTCAAATATTGCTTATGGTGGCGCATTACACCAAAACGACTGGACTGCAACAAGCCCTGCATTACGTGAATTAAACGTACAATTTAAAAACTTTGCAGATGCTCTACCGGGTGCAACATTATGGGCGGGTAAACGTTTCTATCAACGTCACGATGTACATATGAATGACTTCTACTACTGGGATATTTCAGGTCCTGGTGCAGGGGTTGAAAACATTGATTTAGGCTTCGGTAAATTATCTTTAGCGGTAACTCGTGATACTGAAGCTGGTGGTGCATATTCTTGGGTATATGATGATAAAACTAAGAAATATAAACGTGCTGATAAAGCAGACCAAGATGTTTACAACGATATTTTTGATGTTCGTTTAGCAGGTATAGAAACTAACAAAGATGGTTCATTAGAGTTAGGTGTAGATTTTGGTAATGCGCACGTGAAAGATGGCGTGAAGCTTGCAGAGAACGCAACTAAACGTGGTTATATGTTTACAGTAGAACATACCCAAGGCAACTTCTTTGGTGGCTTCAATAAATTCACTGTGCAATATGCAAAAGATGCAATGACTTCTTGGAATAATGGCCACGCACAAGGTTCTAAAGTAGAAAACCGTGGTCATATGCTTCGTGTAATCGATCAAGGTGTTGTTCAATTTAGTGATAAATTTGAAACAATGTATGCATTGATTTACCAAAAAACTAAATTGAAAAATAAACAAGGTAATACTTGGTTATCTGCTGGTGTACGCCCAATGTATAAATGGACTAACACAATGAGCAGCTTAGTTGAGTTAGGTTATGATCGAGTGAAAGAGCAAGCAACTGGTAAGAAAAATGACTTAACTAAAGTAACTCTTGCACAACAATGGCAAGCAGGTAGTAGCATTTGGGCTCGTCCAGCAATCCGTGTATTCGGTACTTACGCACATTGGAATGATAAATTCGGTGGCCGTGCAGGTACACCAAAAGCGAAAGATGGCGAATTCATCTACGGTGTTCAATTTGAAGCTTGGTGGTAATCCACTCGCTTAATCAACAAGATGGCACAAGTTTCGGCTTGTGCCATTTATTCCTAACGTAATTTCTGAGTTTTTGAGGTTAATATGAAAAAAACATTACTCGCAACCGCACTTTTCTTAACATCGGCTTTGAGTTTCGCAAATCCTGCGCATATTGATTCAAAAGCATTAGCACAATTACAATGGCAAGATGTCACGTTTTCACAAACAATGAAAACATCACTTTCTGAACAGCAAAACAAAGACTTTACAACGCATTTTGCTGGCACAGAAAGCCCAATTGCAGCGTATCGTATTCCTGCAAATCAAGGTTCATTAACGATTGAGGTCACTAGCCCTATTTTAGATAAAAATCTGTTCGTACCAAGTGCGGTTATTTTTGATTCAAAATTTAATATTGCGGCCACTTATCCATCATCAACTTTTAAATTTCAAGAAGAACGTGGTTTAAAACCAAACCGTTTAGAAGCTGAACTGAATTTAACCCCAGTAGCGGGGCAAGATTATATTTATTTATTGATTTACACCACGGCAGACGACTTAGCAAAAACAACAATGGTGCCACATCCGGCAAAAACTTTTGCGAAAGCAACGGGTAAACAGCCACCGGCAATTCCAGATATTCAAGTGAATCATAGCCGTCAGGGTGAAGTGCAAGTTAAAGTGACCAATTCACAAGGCACACAATTTATTGGTTTGCCAACCACGTTATTTGAGAAAAAGTCCACAACACAAGTAGGCAAAGTTGAGCAAACAACAATGCAAGCACCCGCAGTGAAAGCAGTTGAAATGCCAGTAGATAAAGATACTGAAGCCTACTTTAATCAAGCGGTGAAAAAAGCATTAAAACAAAATGATATTAACAAAGCGTTGAACCTCGTGAATGAAGCTGAAAAATTAGGTTTAACCTCACCGCGTCAGATTTTCTTAAAACAAGTATCTTCTACATCAAAATAGTTTAACGTCTTTTTCATTATAAATTTTTTGCTACAGCGTTGTTTCCTGTGGCATTTTTTTTGATGAAATTGAACGCTATTCAACAGGTTATAAAATGATTAGAATGGAAACGCTAATTGTGATTATTTAAGGAACGATGAATATGTGGCAACATTTTTTTGAGAACGCAAGGCAACTACACCAACGTTATCCATTTGAGATGGTATTTATATGGGCCTGTTCGATTTTTTCTTTGTGGTTGAACAATCAGAATTTTCCTGAGTTTTCGATTTACTTGTTTTTATTCCCAATTTATTTTTCTTCGGTTTTCTTACTTAAAAAGTTCCCTTATGGTGCTTGGATAGCCGTTGGCTATTCCATCGCGATCACCTTACTTTTTAAATTCAGCTCAACTCCAATTTATGATAATTCAGCCTATTTTGGCTTGCTGGCAATCCATTTCTTACTGTTTTTAGCGTATCCATTGCCGAAAGATAACCGAGCTTTTGTTTATGTTGCAATGCTCAAGCTGGTGCAACTATGCTTTGCAATGTTTATTGCCTTAGTGATTAATTTTGCGTTGTTGATGATTTATTACAGCGTGGAATATTTATTTAATATTGAAATTATCGATCACTTTGTTAAGCAAACTGCGATATTAACTCAACTCTTTTTTGCACCGATCTTATTTTTATTATTTCATAGTCGAAAATCGGCAGATGATGAGAGCATTCAGTTTCGTTATGAAGTGGAATTAATGATCAATTATGTGCTCTCACCGTTGGTTATCATCTATACCCTGATTGTCTATCTTTACCTTGGTAAAATTGTGCTAACCGCCTCTTTGCCGCAAGGTGGGTTGGCGTACATCATTATTTTCTATCTTTCTTTAGGCTTGCTTTGCATCGCATTGCACGCAATGTTGATACAACCAAAGTGGAAAGCATTTTATCGCTACTTCACCTATCTTTCCCTTGCTCCGCTCGGTTTATTGTGGGTGGGGATTTATGAAAGAATTGGCACTTACGGGCTAACAGAAACCCGCTTTTTATTGGTGATCATTGCCACATTGCTGTCAATTTTTATCTTGTGTTCATTAAGTAAAAAATTACAGCAATATCGCTTGTTCACATTGATTACCGCCATAATGATTTTCCTCGCTTTTGTTGTTGGTTCTCCAAAAACATTTGTGGATAAAAGCCAGCTAGCACGCTTTGAACAGTTACTGCAAGAACTTGATTTATTGGACGAAACAAATAAAATCGATCAAAAGATGTATGATAAGAATTTCGGTAAGAAAGTGACCACTGAACAAGCGAGTAAATTCTTACAGCTGAACGATATGATTTATCCTTATATTCTGAATAATCCTACAGCGCTTGAAAAATACGGTAGAAAAGACCTCGAGCATCTCTCAAAAATCTATTACGAAAAAGTCATTTACGCCGATGACAACCAAGATGAGAACGTAAGGCTGACTTTTTATGCGTATAACAATGCCGTCACAAATGCAAAGAAAATGCCATTAGATATCCAAAAATACCACAAGCTTTATATTATTAATGGATACAGTGCTTCAAACTTAGAAGGCAAAGAGGAACTTTCTGAAGCAGAAAAAGCCAGTTTATTCGATCGTAAGTTTGCACTCACTGACGAAGACTCGGGCTATCAATATGCTTTCAATGAAAGTTATTTTGTGGATGTGTTCGCCCAAGCTGGGTTTGATATCCATAAAAAATATCACGAAGATGAATTACTCCAGTTAGCCCCTCGATTGACCCAAGTCCCAACGGAAGATGGCGGTTTGTTGATTTTCCGAGATATTGATTTTGTGTATGAAACCCACGGCGATATCAAAGGTTATGTGTATCAGGGTGGTTATATTGAGTTTTATTTGTCGCCTAAATGATGAATGAAAACGTCGTGACCTGAAACGAAAAGACAGCATTACTGGAAAATGATGCTGTCTTTTTTATTTATTGAGGCACAAAGTGCGGTCAATTTTTTATGAATTTTGTGAGCGAAAGCTACACATCATAAGTGCCCATAACCACCGCTTGGTCTAAAATATGCCCTTGCATTGCAAAGTGCAGATCATTAAAACGGAAACCGGCTTTTAGGTCTAATTTGCAGTCAAGTGCATAAACAATCAATTCATAACGGTGCAAGCAGTTTGGCGGTGCCATCCCACCATAAACAGAAGCTTCAGCAATATCAAATTTGCCTAACACGCTTGCCCACGAGTTTGCCCCTTGCACATAATCAGTCGCAGTTAAGCTTTCATTTTCTTGCACAGACGTGCGCTCTAAATTGGCAATTAACCAATGGATCCAAACGAAACCACTCGCTGTAATCGCATCTTTATCTTCTAGCACCACCGCAAAAGACTTTGTCCCTTCAGGCGCACCGCTAATTTGAAACGGGATAGAATAAGTTGGCATACCATTTGGGCTAAATTGACAACCACGTTTACCATATTTGTCTTCAAATGCCCCATTTTTAATGGCTGAACTGGTGACTTTCATCATTTCTCCTTAGTTTGTAGTTAAACAGGCACTTTCTACTATAACTGGAATTGATGAAAATTTCGCTAGATTATTTATGTGTTAGGAAAAGAAAAGAGCGGTCGATTTTTCGAAAATTTGAAAAAACAGACCGCACTTTTATAGAAATACTGTGGAAGGCTTTTATTAATGATAAATTTCTCGGCGATGCCCTAGTGTTAATGTTGTAATTATCATTTCACCGTTATTAATTTGGCAAATAATGCGGTAATCACCAACACGATAGCGCCATAAGCCAGAAAGGTCTCCCACAAGACCTTTTCCTCGATCTCGAGGGTTTTCTAAGGTGGCTAACGTTTTAAGATAGTCTATAATTTGTTTAGCTTGTTGAGGATTTTTCTTTGCTAGTTTCTTTAATTCTTTTTGTGCTGTATCAGCGAATAATATTGTCCAAATTGAGTTCATTTTCGATGTCCTCTAATTTACGTACTTTTTCTTTCCCTAGATGAACTCGTTCTAATACAGCATTTGCCAGCAATAAATCTTCTAAATCTTCCATATAAGCCTCAAGTGCGGCTTTTACATAATAAGACTTTGCACGACCTGTTTGGGCTGCCAGATTATTTAAGCGACCTTCAAGCTCCTCAGGTAATCTTACGGTAATTGTCATATGTCCTCCGGTATCTTCGCCCTTTGGGCTTGAGATGGCTTACTATTATATGAGATGTATTAAATGTAATACAAGTATTGCTTTGTATTTTCCTGATAAAAAAAGTGTGGTCGATTTTTCAGAAATTTTGAAAAAACAGACCTCACTTTCTTAAGTGGTGAGAATAAAGAATGATGCGAAATTACGACATTCGTCCGTTCTCAATATGAATCACTTGATCGCAGATTGCCATTGTAGAAGCTCGGTGGCTGACTAATACAATAAGTTTTTCCGATTTCACATTGAGCAAAGATTGCAAAATAATCGCTTCATTTAAGCTATCGAGGTTACTGGTTGGTTCGTCAAGCAAGATAATCGGCGCATTGTGTAAGAACGCACGGGCAATTCCGATACGTTGTTTTTCACCGTCCGATAAGTTGCTGCCAAGCTCAGTGACTTTGGTGTCATAACCTTCGGGTAAGCTCATAATAAAGTCGTGAATTGAGGCTTTTTTCGCCGCTTCAATTACTTGCTCTTTGCTTGCGCTACGATTTGCCATCAAAATATTTTCATAGATAGTTTCGTTGAAAATATAGGTTTGTTGAGTAATGTAAGCGATATGATCACGCAAACTTAATGTATTGATCTCTTTCAGATCTTTACCATTAATGCGGATTATCCCTGCTTGTGGGTCGTAAAAACGCATAATCAATTTCAACAAGGTACTTTTACCGCTACCGCTACGACCGTGAATTCCTAGAATTTCGCCTTTAGTTAAACGTAAATTCACGTTGGAAAGGATTTGTTCGTTATCATAAGCGAAACTTAAATGCTCAACATCAAGTTGGTGTACATCATTTAAATCAACACCTTTGACAACATCTTTTAAGTGCGGTTCTTCTGCTAATAAACCCAGTACACGTTCACCACTTGCCAGCGTTTGCAATAAGTTATTGGATAAGTTACTTAACGCAATCACAGGGCCGTAACTCGACATTAATAAAATCACTGCGATTAATAACCCCGCAAAGTTGATTTGTTGATCCAAATACAACACAACGCCCGCCACTAAAATCAGGATATTGAAAGCTGAAACGGCAATTTCCGTATAAGAACGCACTTTGCCTTCTTGTTGTTTGATTTTTAAGAAGGCTTGGTCGATTTTTTCACTGCGTTGGTGGATGCCAGCCAAACGCTCTTTTTCATTGCCAAACAGTTGCAATTCTTTCATACCACGAATGCTGTCGAGGAAATAATCGTTCATTTCACCGACTAGTTCACGGTAGATACGACCGTCTTCACGTGCCATTTTGGTGGTGATAATCGGTAGAATTAAACCAATGGTGATATAAGCTAAAAACGCGATTAAGGTGAACCATAAAGAAATGTGCGCAAACACGGCCAATAAAATGCTTGAGGTTAAAAAGGCAATCATAATTGGCGCGATGGTGTGCGCATAGAACACTTCTAACAACTCAATATCATTGGTCACTAAAGACAATAATTGCCCTGATTGCTTGCCTTGTAATTTCACAAATGCCAGTTTGCGTAAAGCGCTAAACACTTTATCACGTAATAAGGCTAACAATTTGAATGCAATGTAGTGCCCTGACATTTGCTCAAGGTAACGCAAGATACCACGAGCCACCGCTAGCACGATAAGTGCGGTCAAAATTTGCGAAAAACTGAGATGGGTTGGGAAATCTAATAAGTGAGATAACCCCATTGCGCCCAGCACCATAATGAAAATTGCCGCTAAAAAGCCGAGCACGCCCATAATAATGGTGAAGCTCATAATATGTGCTAATGGTGTTACTAGTTTCAATAACTGCCACATAATGGCAAAACCATTTTTACGCATATTGTTGACCTCCGTTGCGAATATTCTCTAAATTGCGTTGTTGATTGAACATTTCCGCATAAATGCCATTAGCTGCCATTAAACTTTCGTGGTTGCCTTGCTCTGCTAACATACCTTGTTGTAACACATAAATTTGGTCTGCTTTAACGGCATTCGCCAAACGGTGGGAAATCATCACAATGGTTTTTTCAGCTTTTAAGCGTTGAATGAAATTCAAGATAATTTCTTCGCTTTCCACGTCAATGTTGCTGGTGGCTTCATCGAAAATGTAGAAACTTGCATTGTGTAATAACGCTCGTGCAAGGGCTAAACGCTGAATTTGTCCACCAGACAAGTTACTACCACGACTTAACAGCGCCATATCTAAGCCACCATTTTCACGCACAAAGTTAGCCAGGTTAACTTGTTCTAACACATCGAAAATCTGCTCATCTGTGGCATTTAAATTCGCCATTAACATATTTTCACGCAAGGTGCCTTTGAACACATAAGAGCTATGGCTGACTAACGACACGTGACGATAGAACGAGTGGCGATTAAGCTCTTGAATTTCTTGCTGATTGAATAAAATCTTACCTTGTTGTACTTTATGGAAGCCCATTAACAGCGACACTAGCGTAGATTTACCACAACCACTTTTACCTACAAACACCGTTAATTGTTTTGGTTGGATAGTTAAATCTAACCCATTAATGGCTTGTTTTTCAGCGTTATAAGCAAAGTGCAAATCTTGGATATCCACTTGAACTTGATTTTCTGCTTTAAAATCCACCGCACTTTCGTTGGTTTCCACAGGCGTATCTAGTAAGGTGAAAATTTTGTCTGATGCAGCTTTACCGTTCATTGCTACGTGGAAGAACGAGCCAAGCAAACGCAATGGAATAAAAAACTCTGAAGCTAACAAGATAAATAAGATAACGCCGAAAATGCCTAAATTATCGGATTGGAATTGCAACAGTGCAGTCAAAATCCCGATGGCAGCCCCGCCGTAAGCCAATAAGTCCATAATAGACACCGAGTTAAGTTGCATTGTGAGCACTTTCATCGTAATGGTACGGAATTTTTCTGCTTCAATATCCATTTGTTTCGCTTTGTAGTCGTCATCTTGATAGATTTTTAAGGTAATTAAACCTTGTAAGTTATCTAAGAAGCTACTGCCCAAGCCCACATAAATAGACCAATATTTATGCAATAAGCGTTTTGCA
The DNA here is from genome assembly GCA_049941595.1 of Bisgaard Taxon 46. GTDB lineage: Bacteria > Pseudomonadota > Gammaproteobacteria > Enterobacterales > Pasteurellaceae > Pasteurella. The sequence continues at coordinate 29,983 of JBNFNA010000013.1, read as the reverse complement.
ATTTTATTCACCGCAATAATCGACATTGGAATTAAAGGTACGCAGACCAATAAAATCAACGCTGTTGGTGCATTAAACCAAACGAGGAAAATAAATAAGGTTAATGGCGCAAGCAGACTGTAAAACAGTTGTGGTAAATAGCGACCAAAATAGATTTCCAGTTGCTCCACCCCTTCTGATGCCACTTGAATAATGGATGAGGTAGATTGTTGGTTGACTTGATTTAACGGCATTGCCGCTAGTTTTTGGAAAATAAACGTACGCAATTCGTGTTTAACGTTGGTACTGGCTTGATAAGAAGCTTTCACTGACAGCTTGCCTGCCAAAGCACGCACTGCAAGAGCAACCACCAAGTTAACTGCATAGCTAAATAATGTGCCAAGCGTTAATGTTTGCTCAAAGGCTTGTTCTAAACACAGCGCAAAAATGACCGCACTGACAATGCTCGCCACTAGCGCAACCCAGTTCCATAATACCGTTTTTGCGACCCATTTTTTACTGTCGGATACCGTGTTAATTAATCGTTTATCGATCATCATAAAAGGTTTGTCCTTAAAAAAGCGTAGGTGAATTTCAAGTGGGCTATTTTAACACAAATGAGAATGGGATTTATTAAAAATAAATCGAAAAACGGTATATTTTATAGCACATACCGTCATTTTTTAGAGAAAAGAAAAGGTTATTTTTTTGATGTAAATCTAGGCATCATACTGGCAATCACGGTCGCTGTAATAATGCTCAAAATGCCGAACCAAGAAAGTAATGACACGCTCTCACCAAGTAATAAAATCGCTAAAGCGACACCAAAAATTGGCTCAAGTGCGGTTAATAATCCAGTTAAATTGGTGTGGGTGGAATTTAGCCCTTTATTCCATAGCCAGTAGGCAATCCAACTACAAAAAATAGCGAGGTAAAGTAAGCCCGCTAGCCCTTGCCAGTTCCAATTAATCTCCCAATTTTGGGTGAAGATCAGCGTGAAAGGTAAGCAAGTAATGGCACCAAGCACCACTGAAATAGCCGTGTAGGCGGTGGCAGTGATTTGCCCGATCATCGATTTTGTCCAACGTAAACAGCTGGCGAAAAGTAACCCTGCTAATAAAATGAGTGTGCAACCAAATAGCGTGATTTCCCCTTCACTACGCCCGCCCGCAATTAAAATCGCAACCCCAATAAATGCCATTGCACCAAAAAACCAATGATACCAAGCGGCTTTATCTTTGAAGAAAAAATGCCCCATAAAGACGATGAGCAACGGTTCTAAACCGATAATCGTCGCCGCACTAGCTGCTGAAGTGTAATGCAATCCTATGAATTGTAACAAGAAAATTGCGGGATAATTGAGAAAACCTAGCCACCATAATTGTGGTCGGACGGCTTTGTCCACTTTTTTCCAATGGCGCAAAAATAAAGGAAAGATCAACAAAGAGATGATGATTAAACGGGTTTGAACGGTGAGAACGGGATCAAGCATTGTGAAGGCATATTTGCCGGCAACGAAAGAACTTGCCCAAATAAAGAGCGCAATAATTTGGTATAGCATTGAATTATAAAAAGTGCGGTTAATATTGCATTTATTTTAACCGCACTTGATGAAATAAAAAGCAGATTTTTAAATTAAATATCTAAATTTGCGTGTAATGCGTTGCTTTCTATAAATTCACGACGAGGTTCAACTTCATCACCCATTAATGTGGTGAATAATTGATCTGCTGCGACAGCATCTTTAATTGATACTTTTAACATACGGCGTGCATTTGGATCCATTGTGGTTTCCCAAAGCTGCTCTGGGTTCATTTCGCCCAACCCTTTATAACGCTGTACCATTAAGCCACGACGAGATTCTTTCACTAACCATTCAACCGCTTGTTCAAACGAGGTAATCTCAAGTTTACGCTCGCCACGCATAATGTATGCGCCTTCCTCAATTAAGCCCACAAGCTGTTTGCCCAATTTCATAATGCGACCGTATTCGCTACCTGTCGCAAATTGGAAGTTCAAGAAGTAATCTGTATCGATACCGTGCGTGCGAACAGTTAATACGGCTTCATATAAATGACGTTCGCTGTTAAATACCGTGCGGTAGCTGTAATGGTTACCATTGCTTTCTTTCGCCACTAATTTTTCAACTAACGATTTTGCCCAAGCATCGACCGCACTTTCTTGTGCCATTAATTCGGTGGTGAGTTCAGGGTGGTAAATCAGCTCTTTTAATACCGCTTCAGGATAATGACGGGTCAAACGGCCAATCATTTTATGCACTGCATTATATTCAGACACTAAATTTTCCAACGCTAAACCATTCATCGCTGGTGCATTTGCATTCACATAAAGTGCGGCATTTTCTAATGCAAGAGCCACTTCATATTGCACCATTGCTTCATCGTCTTTGATATATTGCTCTTGTTTACCTTTTTTCACTTTATATAAAGGCGGTTGAGCAATATAAACGTGGCCTCGTTCGATGAGCTCTGGCATTTGACGATAAAAGAAGGTCAACAATAAGGTACGAATGTGTGCACCGTCCACGTCAGCATCGGTCATAATAATGATGCTGTGATAACGTAATTTTTCAGGGTTGTATTCATCACGACCAATACCGCAACCAAGGGCAGTGATTAATGTGCCTACTTCCGCAGAAGATAACATTTTGTCGAAACGTGCTTTTTCTACGTTTAGGATTTTCCCTTTTAATGGCAAAATCGCTTGGTTTTTACGGTTACGACCTTGTTTTGCTGAACCGCCCGCAGAGTCCCCCTCCACGAGGTATAATTCAGATAACGCAGGGTCACGTTCTTGACAATCAGCAAGTTTACCCGGTAAGCCACCTAAATCTAATGCTCCTTTACGGCGTGTCATTTCACGTGCTTTACGCGCCGCTTCACGCGCGCGTGCCGCATCAATAATTTTACCGACAATGATTTTCGCATCTGATGGGTTTTCTAATAAATATTGTTGTAAATATTCATTCATCACCGATTCAACCGCACTTTTCACTTCGGAAGACACTAATTTATCTTTGGTTTGTGAAGAGAATTTTGGATCGGGCACTTTCACCGAAATAATTGCCACTAAACCTTCACGTGCATCATCACCTGATGTTGCCACTTTTGATTTTTTATTGTGACCTTCGTTTTCCATATAGTTATTTAAACTACGGGTTAACGCACCACGGAAACCGGCTAAGTGAGTACCACCATCACGCTGTGGAATATTGTTTGTGAAGCAATATACGTTTTCGTTAAAGCTGTCATTCCATTGCATTGACACTTCCACACCAATGCCGTCTTTCTCGGTTGAGAAATAGAATGGTTTTTGGTGAATTGGATTCTTATTACGGTTTAAATATTCAACGAAGGCTTGAATACCGCCTTCATAATGAAAGTGATCGTGTCTGTCGTTACGTTTATCAAATAATTTAATCGACACACCTGAATTTAAGAATGACAATTCACGTAAGCGTTTTGCCAAAATATCGTATTCAAATTCGATGTTATTGAAAATTGTCGGGCTTGGCCAGAAACGAACAGCAGTCCCAGTTTGATCGGTTTCACCGATTGCCGCTAATGGCGCTTCAGGTTCACCTAAATGGTAAATTTGTTCGTGAACTTTGCCTTGACGACGAATAGTTAATTGCAATTTGTCAGATAATGCGTTTACCACAGATACGCCCACGCCGTGCAAACCACCAGACACTTTATACGAGTTATCGTCAAATTTACCGCCTGCGTGTAATACAGTCATAATGACTTCTGCAGCAGAAACGCCTTCTTCTGGGTGAATATCAACTGGAATTCCACGGCCGTCATCTTGTACAGAAACCGAGTTATCCGTGTGGATTGTCACAGTAATATCTTTTGCATAGCCTGCTAAGGCTTCATCAATGGAGTTATCCACCACTTCAAAAACCATATGATGTAAGCCTGTGCCGTCATCTGTATCCCCAATGTACATACCAGGACGTTTACGCACCGCATCCAGTCCTTTTAAGACCTTAATACTATTCGCACCATAATTTTCAGGGGTATTATTTGACATTGTCTCTCTCTTTTTAAACCGTAAAAAATTGGTGAGATTATAGCAAATTTTTGGCAAATTAGCTAAGAATAAGTGCGGTCGATTTTTCAGAAATTTCAATGACAGAAAGCGACAAAATCTGGTTTTTATCCGCATTTTTTTACTGTCATTTTGAAGAAACGTTTGAGCCAGAAGAATGGCGTGCTGAATGGGATTTTTTATCAGGTATCTTTTGACCCTATTCGCTTTTTTTCTTATTATGAAGCGATCATTTTTTCTTTAAGGATAAACAGCTATGCAATATCTTCTTTCACAAACTGAGCAAGGACAACAGCTCGGTATTACCGCAAAAATGGCAAACCGTCACGGTTTAATTGCAGGGGCAACAGGAACAGGAAAAACCGTTACATTACGCAAAATGGCAGAAGCATTCAGTGATGATGGCGTGCCTGTTTTTTTAGTGGATGTGAAAGGGGACTTATCAGGTTTAGTTCAAGCGGGGCAATATCAAGGCAAAATCGCTGAACGTATTGAACAGTTTAATTTAGGTGGCGAAAAGTATTTAGGTGGCTACCCAGTGTCGTTCTGGGATGTGTTTGGTGAAAGCGGTATTCCATTGCGTACCACCATTTCAGAAATGGGCCCACTATTGCTGTCACGCTTATTAAATCTTAATGCAACACAAGAAGGCTTGTTGAATTTAGTGTTCCGCGTGGCTGATGATAAAGGCTTATTGCTCATTGATTTAAAAGATCTGCGTGCAATGTTGAAATATGTGGCAGATAACGCCAAAACGTTCCAAGTGGAATACGGCAACGTATCGGCGGCAAGTGTGGGGGCCATTCAACGTGCATTGTTGACCCTTGAAAATGAAGGAGCAGCAAATTTATTTGGTGAACCTGCGTTAAATCTAGAAGATTGGTTACAGACCCGTGATGGGCGTGGTGTGATCAACGTATTAAACTCTGAAAAATTAATTAACTCGCCGAGAATGTACAGTGCGTTTTTATTATGGTTAATGTCAGAGTTATTTGAAAACTTGCCTGAAGTGGGCGACCCTGAAAAACCAAAATTTGTGATGTTCTTCGATGAAGCCCATTTATTATTTGATGGTGCACCTGCGGTGTTAGTGGATAAAGTTGAACAAGTGGTGCGTTTAATCCGTTCTAAAGGTGTAGGCGTGTATTTTGTGACACAGAACCCGCTTGATTTACCTGACACAGTGTTAGGGCAGTTAGGTAATCGTGTGCAACACGCCTTGCGTGCCTTTACGCCACGTGATCAAAAAGCGGTAAAAGCGGCAGCCGAAACCTTCCGCACCAATCCAAAAATCAATGTCACAGAAACTATTACGACGCTCGGTGTGGGACAAGCATTAGTGTCATTCTTAGATGAAAAAGGGATGCCATCACCCGTAGAAATTGCTTATATCTTCCCACCGAGAAGCCAGTTAAAACCAATTTCGCCAGCAGATCGAGATGCTTGGGTGAAAGATGATGATATTTATCCGTTCTATCGTGATTTAGTGGATAATGAGTCCGCATTTGAAGTCCTCAATCAGCAAGCGGATTTAGCTGCGGTTGCAAAAAAACAAGCAGAACAAGCACAACAAGAGGAAGAAAGCGGTTTAGTTGGCAGTTTAAGCCGAATGATTTTTGGTACCAAAAAACGTGGTGAGAAATTGACTGTCACAGAAGAAATCGTGAGTGGTGTGGCAAAATCTGTGGGTCGTAGCATTCGTAGCCAAGTGACTAAACAAATTATGCGTGGCATTTTGGGTGCATTGAAGAAATAGCCACGGCGTAAAAGTGCGGTCATTTTTTTGAAAGTTTTCATTTTAATGAATGACCGACAAATGAAAAAAGAAAAAAGAAAAGCGGTTTGACTTCACATCAAACCGCTTTTTTACGCTCTGCTTTCTACACTTAATAGCGACTTATAGGAAAAGGTTTGCAAACAGTAAACCGAACCCTAAAGAGAATGCCATACTTAATAAGCCTGGCAACATAAAGCTGTGGTTGAAAATGAATTTACCAATGCGTGTAGTACCAGTGGTATCAAAGTCTAATGATGCAATGATTGGACCGTAGTTTGGGATGAAGAAGTAACCATTCACCGCAACGAATGTACCGATTAAGATTGGCGCAGGGATACCTAAAGCGATACCTAACGGGAATAACGTCGCAACAGTTGCCCCTTGGCTGTTAACTAATACAGAAAGTGCGAATAATGCGAAAGCGAATGCCCAAGGTGCTGTTTCTACAAGGTATTTCACAGATTCTTTCACTTCTGTGATGTGCGCTTGCATTAAAGTATCACCTAACCACGCAATACCGAAGATGGCGATAACCGCACGCATACCTGCGTGGAATACTGACCCTTTTGTTACCGCAGTGCCGTCTGGTTTACAGATAAGCATAATCAATGCACCTGCAGATAACATTACGATTTCAATTGTATGTGCCATACCCATTGGTTTGCCGTCAAAAGCTGGGCGTAATTCTTTGAATGTACCCATTAACACAACAAGTAATGCCGCAAATAAGAAGATGCTTACAGAAATTTTTGCGTTTTTAGAAATTTCCATCTCGCCAATGGTTGATTGCGCTTGGCTTTCTTTTACATATTCAGGATCTTTCAATTTCGCTAAATATATTGGATCTTCGTGTAATTCTTTACCCATTTTATTTACGAATAAACAAGCAACAAAGATACCTAAAACAGTGGCAGGAATTGTCACGCCTAATACGTTACCTAATGTGATGCCTTGTGGTTCTAAGTAGTTTACAACAGCCACAACTGCCGCAGCGATCGGACTTGCCACAATCGCAAATTGTGATGCAATTACTGCCATTGAAAGTGGGCGTTCAGGACGAATGCCGTTATGACGGCTCACCTCTGCAATAACTGGAAGTACAGAGTAAGCTACGTGGCCTGTACCCGCTAACACAGTGAATGTCCAAGTTACTGCGGGAGCCATAAAGGTAATGTGTTTTGGATTTTTACGTAAGATACGTGTTGCGATTTTGATCATATAGTCTAAACCGCCAGAGGCTTGCATTGCAGCTGCTGCTGACACTACCGCCATAATCATAAACATAACATCGATTGGTAAGCCAGCTGGTTTTAAACCAAACCCAAAAGAGAGAATAGCAAGACCTAAACCTCCCATTACTCCGAGCCCGATACCACCAATACGCGCACCGACTAGAATACAGAGTAAAACTATGCCAAATTGAATAAGAAACATAATGTATCCTTTTGATTATATTAGATTGAACATCCTCCGAGTGGAGGATACCGTTTTGAGCTGAAAATAGATGTTTGTATTTGTCTTTCAGATTGCCGGCTAATCATAACAATAATTGGGTACCCTATCCATAATATAGATCAATTAAAATGAAATACTTTCTTTGAAAGATATTCAAAGTGCGGTTATACTTAAAGCCTTATTTTTAAACTTTACTTTGAGAAAAAAATGCAAGAATTTATTCCAATGGCAAAAGAATTTGCCCAAAACCATACGTTAATGGTGGTGTGTTGGTTTGCGGTATTTTTTACTGTGATTTATTCCTTTATTAAAGCAGCAACAACAAAAGTTAAAGTAGTAAGCAATGCAGAAGCAACCAGCTTAATGAATAATGAAGATGCTATTGTTGTGGATTTACGTACTATTGATGAATTCCAACGTGGTCATATTATTAATAGTGTGAATGTGCTTCCAACAGAAATTAAAAATCAAAATGTTGGTAAGATTGAACATCACAAAGAAACCCCAGTGATTGTTGTTTGTGCAACAGGCTTAACATCAAATGCCTCTGCAGAATTGTTAGCAAAACAAGGGTTTAACCGTGTTTATACTTTAAAAGAGGGTATTGCGGGCTGGCGTTCAGCAAACTTACCTTTAATTAAAAAATAAGTCATAAGGATGAAAAAATGTCTGAAGAAAACAAAGCAGTAGCAACTGAAGAACAAGAAGTTCAACCAGTATTACAAATTCAACGTATTTATGTGAAAGATGTGTCATTTGAAGCACCAAATCTGCCACATATTTTCCAACAAGAATGGAAACCGAAATTAGGTTTTGATTTAAGCACTGAAGCAAAACAAGTAGGTGATGACTTATATGAAGTTTGCTTAAATATCTCTGTTGAAACCACATTAGAAGATTCTGGTGATGTTGCGTTTATCTGCGAAGTGAAACAAGCTGGTGTATTCACAATTAGCGGCTTAGAAGATATTCAAATGGCGCACTGCTTAACTTCACAATGCCCAAATATGCTTTTCCCTTATGCACGTGAATTAGTGGCAAGTTTAGTTAACCGTGGTACATTCCCAGCATTAAATCTTTCTCCAGTGAATTTTGATGCGTTGTTTATGGATTATTTACAACGTCAAGAACAAGCAGAGCAAGCTGAAAAAGGCTCTGAAGAAGAAAACAAAGAAGTTCACTAATCAACTACATTTTTCGCTCTCACTTTGAGAGCGAAAATTTTTGTCATATCATACTTTTTAGCGCATTCTCTTATCATTTCACTATTGTCAGGAGTCTAAAATGAATACGACTGTTGCAACCTCTCCTATTACAGTACTTGGTGCGGGTTCTTATGGTACGGCGTTGGCGATTGCCTTTTCTCGAAATGGTTTTCCAACCTATTTATGGGGACACAATCCTGTACATATGCAGCGTTTAAGTGAAGAGCGTCAAAATAATGCTTTTTTACCGAATGTTATTTTTCCAGATGCACTGCATATTGAATTTGATTTAGCAAGTGCATTGAGTAAATCTCGTGATATTCTGATTGTGGTGCCAAGCCACGTATTCGGTGAGGTTCTTGAAAAAATTCAACCGCACTTACGCCCCGATCATCGTATTGCGTGGGCAACCAAAGGACTAGAACGCAACACCGGCCGACTTTTACAAGAAGTGATCGAGGAAAAATTAGGGACACAATATCCATTAGCCGTCCTTTCTGGACCAACTTTTGCGAAAGAACTGGCAGCAGGCTTACCAACTGCGATTGCCTTGGCTTCAAACAATGAACAATTTGCCCTTGAATTTCAGGCTCGCATTCACTGTAGTAAACATTTCCGCGTGTATATCAACCAAGATATGATCGGTGTGCAACTCGGTGGAGCGATTAAAAACGTGATCGCAATCAGTGCGGGGATGTCAGACGGAATGGGCTTTGGTGCGAATGCCAGAACAGCATTGATTACCCGTGGTATCGCAGAAATCAGCAGGTTAGGTATGTCTTTAGGGGCAAATCCAAATACCTTTATGGGAATGTCCGGTTTAGGTGATTTAGTGTTAACCTGTACTGACGATCAATCTCGAAACCGCCGCTTTGGGATTATGCTTGGGCAAGGGTTCTCTGCACAAACGGCTATGGATAATATTGGACAGGTAGTTGAAGGTTTTTATAACGCTAAAGAGGCTTATTTATTAGCGCAACGTCAAGGTGTTGAAATGCCGATTACAGAGCAAGTTTACCAAGTATTATTCTGCGGTAAGAATGCGCAAGAAGTAGCAGCAAGCTTATTAGGGCGTGAGCGTAAAGGCGAATAATAGACAGAAAATTCAGGAAATAATGATATGCCAGCAGAAGTATGGGGTTATGTCCGTCAGGAAGCAAAAGAACTAGCAGAAAATGAGCCAATGTTGGCGAGTTTTTTCCATTCAACAATTTTAAAGCACAACGATTTAGGCGGGGCGTTAAGCTATATTCTAGCTAACAAATTGGCAAACCCGATTATGCCAGCCATTGCCTTGCGTGAAATTATTGAGGAAGCCTATCAAGCCGAACCGAATATTATCGCCAGTGCGGCTTGTGATATTCGAGCAGTACGCCAGCGTGACCCCGCAGTTGAGTTATGGACAACCCCCCTTTTATATTTAAAAGGCTACCACGCACTGCAAAGCTATCGCATTACCCATTATTTATGGAAACAACAACGCAAAGCATTGGCGATTTATTTGCAAAATGAAATCTCCGTGGCATTTGATGTGGATATTCACCCAGCTGCGAGAATTGGTTGTGGCATTATGTTTGACCACGCGACGGGCATTGTTGTCGGTGAAACCTCAGTGATTGAAGATGATGTGTCTATTTTGCAAGGTGTAACCTTGGGCGGAACAGGCAAAGAAACAGGCGATCGCCATCCAAAAGTACGTGAGGGGGTGATGATTGGCGCGGGTGCGAAGATTTTAGGTAATATCGAAGTCGGCAAGTATGCAAAAATTGGCGCAAATTCCGTAGTGTTACAGGCAGTACCTGAATACGCCACTGCAGCAGGCGTGCCTGCACGTGTAATTGGGCAAGATAAAAAAGCGAAGCCAGCCTTTGAAATGAACCAATACTTTAATGAAGACGAAGATCTTTCTTTAAATATCTAAAAGTGCGGTCATTTTTCTGAAAGTTTTATAAAAGAAAACCACCTTGGGAATCCTCAAGGTGTTTTTTATTTATCGGAAGCCGTCTTTAGAAGCGGATATTCAACCCTAATACAAAATTGCGTCCCATTTGTGGCACAGATTGTAAGTAAGAAGTGTGAATGTAATTATCAAAATTGTTATGGTAACGGCCCAATTTGCAATCAAGTTTACCCGTTTCGCGTGCGATACTAATTTCAAAGTTATCTGACCGCTCTTTTTTCAAGTTTTTGTTACCAAACCTAAATGAGCTAGTTGCTAAGTGTTTACCGTGATAATACGGCTCCATTGGGCCTGGTAATCTTTCATTATGTGAATACATCAAAGATAAACGATGCACGTCATCAAATAGCCATTCGACAGAGCTTGAATAAGAGAATGCAGACTCTTTATAGGTTGTTAGATCGGGTTGCTCAACATTGCCTTTTAAGTGCGGTGCTAAACGCTCAAAACGAAGGTTAACGCCTTTATTTTTAATAATATGCAGCTACTCTACCGTCAATTGACATACCAACAACTGCATTTTGAGTGCTACCAAATCTTTAGCTTTCGTCTTTCATCGTGGTGATAATCCACATAAGCACCGGTGATACGCAGCTTCTCGATGCCTGTTACAGGTTGGTTCCATTGCCTACATAAATTCCAACGTTTCGAGTGTAAGTCAATCCACTAACCTTTATGGTTGTGGTTATGTTCATAACCAAACAGATTGTCGTGGCTTAATGTGGCATCGCGTGAATGATTCCCTGTACAGTGGAAGTGAGATGAATCAATCACATCAGTGTCATCCATTAAATGCGGATAAGCGAGCAAGCCCTTCAACGTGCATTGCAACGTGTTGACCCAAACCAAGGGTCAGACCCGTGATGGTTGAACGCTCTTTGCCTGCGGGATCAAAATAGAAGTTAATATCCCCTTCATAACCTTTTTGTGGCACTTCGGTCGAAATACGTTTATCAACAACGTTCACTACACCGGCAGGTGAGGCAGTTGAATATAATAATGTTTGATGAACCACGTACTAATTCAATTTTTTTGCTAATAAGCTGTCTGCAGAAACAGCGTGGTCTGGTGAGATAGATGACATATCCAGCACGTCAGAACCATTTTGTAGAATTTTAACGCGGAAGCCTTCTTGACCACGAATAATTGGCGCACTTGCACTACCAAATAGGTTTGAGTGACCACTTAATTCACTTGCGAATACGTTACCTAACGATTAGGAGCGATTTTCTGAAATAAAAAAGCGAGTACGTAGACCACACTCGCTTTTGTTCAATGTGTTGATATTACATCATTGCTGAAACATATTTTAACATTACACCGGCAGCAATTGCAGAGCCAATTACGCCAGCAACGTTTGGTCCCATTGCGTGCATTAGCAGGAAGTTCTGATGATCTTCTTCCAATCCTACTTTATTTGCAACACGTGCTGCCATTGGTACAGCTGAAACACCCGCCGCACCAATCAGTGGATTGACTTTATTATGGCGGCTAAATTTATTCATTAATTTCGCCATTAGCACACCACTTGCGGTACCGATACCAAAGGCAACTACACCTAATAATAGGATACCTAAGGTTTGCGGATGCAAGAATTTATCTGCCACGAGTTTAGAACCAACGGATAAACCAAGGAAAATCGTGACGATATTAATTAATGCATTTTGTGCGGTGTCGTTTAAACGCTCTACTACACCACTCACACGCAATAAGTTACCAAAGCAGAACATACCTAGTAATGGCGCCGCATCTGGTAATAAAAGTGCCACTAAGGTCACTAACACGATTGGGAAAAGAATTTTCTCACGGTTGCTAACTTTACGTAATTGCACCATACGGATTTTACGTTCTTCTTTTGTGGTGAGCGCTTTCATAATCGGTGGCTGAATAAGCGGTACTAATGCCATATAAGAGTAAGCCGCAACTGCAATCGCACCTAATAATTCAGGGGCAAGTTTACTTGCGAGATAAATTGCAGTCGGACCATCCGCACCACCAATGATACCAATTGCGGCCGCTTGTGGCAGGGTAAAGCTAATAATGCCTGTCCAGTTCAATAATAATGCACCGATAATCGTCGCAAAAATACCAAACTGTGCTGCCGCACCTAATAATAAGGTGCGAGGGTTAGCTAACAATGGGCCAAAGTCAGTCATCGCACCGACACCCATAAAGATCACTAACGGTGCAACGCCGTAGCCAATCGCCACTTTATAGAATAGTGCCAAAACGCCAGCGGTATAGCCCATATCACCAGCCATCACTTCCAATTCATTCTGAACCGAAGGTAAGGCAGAGCTTAATGCTGCTTTGATAGCTTCAGGATCTGCAATCGTATTCAGTTTTCCCGCAACAATCGCAAGCTGCTCAGCCGTGCCGTGGTGGAGAAGATTATCTAATGCAGTCATTGCTAAACCGGCTTCAGGAATGTTAGATAACAATCCACCGAAACCAATTGGCAAGAGCAACAAAGGTTCGAATTTGCGTGCAATGGCGAGCCACAATAACAATAGGCTAATGCAGATCATTATTGCTTGCCCCCATTCGAGGTGCATAATCCCCATTCCGCGCAATAATGCGTAAATACTTTCCATAGACGACCTCTTATGCCAATGTCATTAAGGTATCGCCAACAGAAACAGTATCACCTGCTTTCACGCAAATACCTTGCACCGTACCAGCTTGGTTTGCACGGATTTCAGTTTCCATTTTCATCGCTTCAAGAATAAGCAATACATCACCTTCTGCCACTTTTTGACCTTCGGTTGCTACCACTTTCCAAATGTTACCTGACATTGGTGCTGTTACAGGTGTGCCTGCTGCCGCTGGTTTTGGCGCCGCTTGTGGTTGAGGTGCTGCAGCTGGTGCTGGCGCAGGTACGATATCACCGATTTCACCACCTTCGCTTACTTTCACCACGAATGCTTTACCTTCAAGCTCAACTGTATAAACAGAAGGACCTGATACAGGCGCTTTCGCTGCAGGTGCGGTCGGTTTTTCTGCAGTTTTTGCAGGTTCTAATGTTGGTGCTGGTTCAAAGGCATCAGGGTTACCACGGTTTTCAAGGAACTTCCAACCAATTTGTGGGAATAACGCCACGATTAACACATCATCAATTTCATTTTCCGCAAGTTTGATGCCTTTTTCTTTCGCTTGTTGTTTAATTTCAGCGACTAATTTATCCATTTCTGGTGCGATATGATCCGCTGGACGGTCAGTAATGGCTTCTCCACCGTCTAGCACTTTTGCTTGTAACTCAGCATTTACTGGTGCTGGTGTGCGACCATATTCACCTTTTAAAATGCCCGCTGTTTCTTTCGCAATCGTTTTATAACGTTCGCCCATTAATACGTTAATTACCGCTTGAGTACCCACGATTTGTGAGGTTGGTGTAACTAATGGAATGAAACCTAAGTCTTCACGTACACGTGGAATTTCTTTTAATACTTCGTCTAATTTATCTGACGCATTTTGTTGTTTTAATTGGCTTTCAAGGTTGGTCAACATACCGCCAGGCACTTGTGCCACAAGAATTCGGCTGTCTGAGCCACGTAATTGCCCTTCAAACTTCGCATATTTTTTACGTACGTTACGGAAGTAAGCAGAGATACGTTCTAATTTATTAATATCTAAGCCAGTGTCGAATTGGGTACCTTGTAAGGTTGCTACTAAGGCTTCAGTTGCTGGGTGACCATAAGTACCACTCATTGAAGAAATAGAAGTATCAATACCATCAACGCCCGCTTCAACCGCTTTTAACAATGCCATTTCTGCCATACCCGTTGTTGCGTGGCAGTGTAAGTGTAATTGCACGTCATAGCGTTTTTTGATTTCGCTGACTAATTTGTAAGCTTCAGCTGGGGTTAAGATACCTGACATATCTTTAATCACCACAGAATCCACACCAATTTCAAGAAGCTGTTCAGTGGTGTCTAACCAAGTTTGTAGGTTGTGCACTGGGCTGGTGGTGTAACTTAATGTACCTTGTGCGTGACCACCATTGCGTTTAACTGCTTGGAGTGCTTGTTTCATATTGCGTGGGTCGTTCATCGCATCGAATACGCGGAACACAGACATCCCGTTTTTCACAGAACGCTCAACGAAACGGTCAACCACATCATCTGCGTAGTGGCGATAGCCTAATAAGTTTTGACCACGCAATAACATTTGTAATGGAGTGTTTGGCATTGCTTGTTTTAATTCGCGTAAACGTACCCAAGGGTCTTCACCTAAGAAACGAATACAAGCATCGAAAGTTGCACCGCCCCAAGCCTCTAAGGACCAATACCCAATTTGATCAAGTTCATTTGCAATTGGCAACATATCATCAAGACGCAAACGTGTTGCAAATAAAGATTGGTGAGCATCACGCAATACGACATCAGTAATAGCAATTTTTTTAGTTTGAGTAGTCATTGTGTATTTCCTTTTGAATTATTTGATCCCTTGTTGGCGACGATGATGAGCAATTGCCGCAACAATCACAGGTCGTAAACGATCTAAATCATTTGGTTCAGGTTGAGTAGTTTTTGTCGGTGAGGTGACAACAGGTTCCGGGAAGAATCTATTGATGACGACGGACATCAGTTCAATAGCGTAAATCAGGATAAGTAAGAAAATCATCACAAATCCTACGCCAGCAAACATCAAGTTAATGCCTTCTTGCAGAAGTTCTGCGTTTGTCATTATCGCACTCCTTTTTTTAGAATGATGTTGTGAAATAATACTTGTTTCTCGCTTTAAATAAATTGACTTAAATCACAAAATCAGAGAGTTCATTTTTCAAGCAACTATTTGTGCGGTTTTCAATTATATTGGTTTGCATACCATACAAAGCAGATTTACTGCGAGATGGCATAAGAAGTATAACCCCTTATATCTTATCATAATAGTTAATTTTCTGATTCTATTCAGGTTTTAAAGTGCGGTTAGATATTTTCGATTTTTTCTCGATTATTTTTGTGATTCTACTCACAACTCTGAAAAAATAATGATGACAAATTGAACAATGATCGCTACCTTCTTATGCGAGTGAATTCTTACTCGATATAAGTTGTTATCTTTTAATCAGAAAAGGATAATTTTATGATGTCGATTTTATCCCCTAACCAAGTTTGGATTATCACTGATCCAAAATTGACCTTCTTTTTTCCCATAATTCACTAATTCCTTCATTTCTTCGTTTTATTAAGAAATCTCTAATCTTCATTATTTATCAGAGTAATCCAATACTTATTCTGTCCAAAAAACTATTTAAAATTAAGGATTTTATTATGGAAAACTTCAAACATTTACCAGAGCCGTTCCGTATTCGTGTCATTGAGCCTGTAAAAAGAACAACCAGAGAATATCGTGATCAAGCGATTTTAAAAGCAGGTATGAATCCGTTTTTATTAGATAGCGAAGATGTATTTATTGATTTATTAACCGACAGTGGAACAGGTGCTGTGACACAAGAAATGCAAGCGGCAATGTTGCGTGGTGATGAAGCATATAGTGGTAGCCGTAGCTATTATGCATTAGCCAATGCGGTGAAAGAAATTTTTGGTTATGAATACACTATTCCAACTCACCAAGGTCGTGGTGCAGAGCAAATTTATATCCCTGTATTAATCAAAAAACGTGAGCAAGAAAAAGGCTTAGATCGTAGCAAAATGGTTGTATTCTCAAACTACTTCTTTGACACAACACAAGGCCACAGCCAAATCAACGGTGCAACCGTGCGTAACGTTTACACCAAAGAAGCCTTCGATACAGGCGTGAATGCAGACTTTAAAGGTAACTTTGACCTTGAGAAATTAGAACAAGGTATTCTTGAAGTGGGTCCAAATAATGTGCCTTACATTGTGTGTACTATCACTTGTAACTCTGCAGGTGGTCAGCCAGTTTCACTTGAAAATATGCGTGCAATGTACCAAATCGCACAAAAATACGATATTCCAGTGGTTATGGACTCAGCACGTTTTGCAGAAAATGCGTATTTCATTCAGCAACGTGAATCGGCTTATAAGAGCTGGACAATCGAACAAATCACCTATGAAAGCTATAAATACGCAGATGCATTAGCAATGTCAGCGAAAAAAGATGCAATGGTGCCAATGGGCGGTTTATTGTGCTTCAAAGATAAACGTATGGAAGATGTGTATAACGAATGTCGTACACTTTGCGTGGTGCAAGAAGGTTTCCCAACCTACGGTGGTTTAGAAGGTGGCGCAATGGAACGTTTAGCTGTTGGCTTACGTGATGGTATGCGTCAAGACTGGTTAGCATATCGTATTAACCAAATCGAATACCTCGTCAATGGCTTGGAAGAAATCGGCGTTGTTTGCCAACAACCGGGTGGTCACGCAGCATTCGTGGATGCGGGTAAATTATTGCCACATATCCCAGCAGATCAATTCCCTGCACAAGCACTTGCTTGTGAGCTTTATAAAGTAGCGGGTATTCGTGCGGTAGAAATTGGTTCATTCTTATTAGGTCGTGATCCAAAAACAGGCAAACAATTACCTTGCCCAGCAGAGTTGCTACGCTTAACAGTTCCACGTGCAACTTATACTCAAACCCATATGGACTTTATTATTGAAGCATTCAAACACGTGAAAGAAAATGCAGAAAATATTAAAGGATTAACCTTTACTTATGAGCCGAAAGTCTTACGTCACTTCACGGCACGCTTAAAAGAAGTATAAAAAATTAAATGCAGTTTCTGATTTATCAGAAGCTGCATTTTTCGTTTATTTCATTGAAAAGGAAAAGCATTATGAAAAAGACGCCTTCAATTTTTGGTGGTGCCTGTATTATTGCCAGCGTGTGTGTCGGTGCTGGAATGCTAGGCTTACCAAGTTCTGGTGCAGGTGCCTGGACAATTTGGTCTATTCTTACCGTTTGCTTTACGATGTTTACAATGACAATCTCTGGTTGGTTATTGTTAGAAGCTTATAAACATTATGATCTGCGTGCTTCATTTAATACCGTAACAAAAGATATGCTCGGTAATTCAGTGAATGTGATTAATAACCTTGCTGTTTACTTTGTGGGCGGCATTTTATTGTATGCCTATACAACGGCATCAGGTGGTATTTTAAGTGGATTAATGGGGCCTTATTTTGAGCTTGATTCTCGTATTTGGTCAGTTATCTTCGTGTTCGTTTTCTCTTTCTTTGTGTGGCATTCCACTCGCATCGTTGACCGTGTGTCAGTATTGCTCATCATCTTTATGGCGCTGTCATTTATTTTCAGCGTATTTGGCTTAGCGGTGAATATTGATTTAGCCACATTATTTGATATCCAAAGCACTGATTCTAGCTATCCAATGTACGCAATGGGATTATTGCCAGTCGCATTGACCTCTTTTGGTTATCACCACTCTGTGGCGACAATGCGTGCCTATTATGGTGATGAACGCAAAGCAAAATATGCGATTTTAGGCGGTACAGGTATCGCATTAGCACTTTATTTAGCGTGGATCATCTCGATTTTTGGAAACTTGCCTCGCAACCAATTTGGACCGGTGCTTGCAAGTGATGGTAACTTAGACGTATTGCTTGGTGCATTAGGTAATGTCATCGAATCCGCATCGGTGAAACAAGCGATTAATGCTTTCTCTATGGCAGCCATTTTATCTTCCTTTATCGGGGTAGGTTTAGGGGTATTTGACTTCCTAGCAGACTTCTTCAAATTCGATAATACAAAAGAAGGGCGTTTAAAATCTTGGGCCGTCACATTTTTACCGCCATTAGTGTTATCTGTTTTATTCCCACTTGGCTTCTTAAAAGCGATTGGTTACGCAGGTGCTGTAGCAACAATCTGGACCTGTCTAATCCCAGCAATGCTTGCGAGAAAATCACGTACTATGCCAAATGGCAAAACAGGCTTTATGGTCGGTGGTGGAAATGTCACAATTGTTATTGTGATCTTATTTGGTATTGTGACCGCACTTTTCCATTTCTTAGCAATGTTCAATATGTTGCCAGCGTTTAAAGGATAACGTTAAAAAATCAATGCAAAGGGGCGAGTTAGCCCCTTTTTAATTGAGCGATGTTTAGTGTTTTGCAGTTGTTTATTATATGATGATTAGGTTTCACAGAACGGAGCTTGGGAATTATTTCTCTCTTTCCGTTGTCAAAGCAAATACCGATCAGATTATCTCGGTTTATCGAGATGATTTTGGCTTATTAACCGATTGAACCTAGAGGAAAGTGCGGTGAAATTTTTAAAAGTTTTATGTTGTTCAGTGTTATTTTATGCATCAAGTGTCTGGGCAAATGCGGA
This sequence comes from Bisgaard Taxon 46, assembly GCA_049941595.1. Taxonomy (GTDB): domain Bacteria; phylum Pseudomonadota; class Gammaproteobacteria; order Enterobacterales; family Pasteurellaceae; genus Pasteurella. The sequence goes on along the minus strand of JBNFNA010000013.1, from coordinate 11,262 downwards.
TTTTAATATTAAATACAGCTCAAACTATTTGATGCCAGCTTATGTGCATTTCAAAGCTGATGGCACAAAATATTCGGTGGATGCCAAAATTAACGTGCCACTTTATAACATTGAGTTTCTGTCAAAAGGTACACAAAGTACAAAACAGTTCACGATGCTAGACTATAAAGATGTCCGCAATGGTAAACCTTATGCGACCTCAAAAATTCAAGGTGACTCAATTGAATATGGCAAAGTCAAAAATGGTTTAACCAAAAAAGCCTTGGAATTGCCAACCTTTGACTTGTTCACAATGGCGTTTCAGCTTAGTTATTACGATAAATTACCTATCAATTTCCAAATTACGAACGGCAAAAAATTGTATCCAATGCACAATGTATTTGTGAAGAAAAGCGAAAATGTGGTGAAACACAACAAGCAAGACGTGACACAAATTACTTACCAATTTAAAACGGGTGATAAAGATATTGTGGTGAAGAAATTCGCAGGTGAAAAATTCCCTCGCTTTATTTCTTATAATCGCGATGGCGATAATTATGAATTAACTTTCAGTGATTTTGTGAAATAAGGTCGATTGAGATAAACAAAAAGTGCGGTAAAAATCACCGCACTTTTTTATTGTTTTTAAACTAAGAAATAACGATAGGCTGGGCTTTCTGTGACATCTTGATAAACGTAGCCGAGTTTTTCCAGATGTTGATTGAAAGCATCAAGATCGTCATCATTGAGTTGGAAACCTGCGAGAACGTTGCCGTAGTCTGCACCGTGCGCACGGTAGTGGAACACTGAAATATTCCAGTGCGTTTGCCCAAGAGTTTCAAGAAACTTCAATAATGCACCTTTCTGTTCTGGGAATTCGAAACTATATAAACGCTCTTTAAAGTCGCTATTCGAGCGACCGCCGATCATATAACGTACGTGCGTTTTCGCAATGTCGTCATTGGAGAGGTCAATCAAGTCATAGTCATTTTGTTGCAACTGATTGATAATACTATTTTTTTCTTCTTCACCACTGATACGTACACCCACGAAAATGCACGCTTGTGCATCATCAGCATAGCGGTATTTAAACTCGGTTACAGGAACCGCACCTAAAATATGGCAGAATTTTAAGAAGCTACCCGGTTCTTCTGGAATGGTCACTGCAAGCAAGGCTTCGTGTTGTTCACCAATCTCGCAACGCTCAGACACATAACGCAGAGTATGGAAGTTTAAGTTTGCCCCTGAAAGCACATTTACTAACGTTTCCCCCTGGATATTGTGTTCTTTCACATATTTTTTTAAGCCAGCGAGTGACAGTGCGCCAGAAGGTTCGGCAATCGCACGCACATTTTCAAAAATATCTTTTACTGCCGCACAGATTTCATCGCCATCAACCAACACCACATCATCAATATATTGCTGACAAACACGGAAAGTTTCATCGCCAATGCGTTTTACTGCCACACCGTCTGCGAATAAACCAACACGTTCTAAATCAACGGGTTTACCCGCTTTTAATGCACGATATAAACAAGCCGAGTCTTTAGATTCAACGCCGATCACTTTAATTTCTGGCATTAGTTGCTTAATTAATACGGCAATCCCAGCCACTAAACCGCCACCACCAACTGGCACAAAAATGCGGTCAATTTGGGTATTTTGTTGTAACAATTCCATCGCCAATGAACCTTGACCCGCAATTACCGCAGGGTGATCAAACGGCGGAATAAATGTCATATTTTTACTTTCAGAAAGCTCAATTGCCTTAGCTTTTGCTTCATCAAAGTTTGCACCGTACAACAACACTTCACCACCGAAACCACGTACAGCTTCCACTTTGATGCTTGGGGTATTTTGTGGCATTACGATTAAGGCACGCAAGCCGAGTTGTTTCGCTGAAAGTGCAACGCCTTGTGCGTGGTTTCCCGCAGAAGCGGCGATTACACCAGATGCTTTTTGCTCTTGAGTAAGCCCTGCAATCATTGCATAAGCGCCACGTAATTTGAAACTGTGTACTGGCTGACGGTCTTCACGTTTAATAAAGACTTTATTACCTAAGCGTTCAGACAGTTTTGGCATTTCTTGTAGCGGGGTGACTTGTGCCACTTCGTACACTTTTGAGCTGAGCACCGCTTTGAGGTATTCGGGGCCAGTGGGTTGGGTTGAGGTTAAGTTGTTGGTCATAAATTATATCCGTTTATTTCATTATTTTAATCTTTCGCCTAAGGGCGAGTTACTTTTCTTTACTCGTGTAAAGCAAAGTAACCAAAAGAAACACGCCCCTGATTTTTCTTCTTCCTTCGCTTATTGCTAACTTTTGGAACTAACTTTCAAAACTCGCTTGCTTAGCAAGCTCAAACACTGAAAGTTGTTCTCAAAAGTGGACGCAACCACTACGGCGAAAAATAAGGGGAACAGAGTGCGTTATGCTCATTTAAAGACAAATTAAAAACTTCTTAAAAACTTACCGCACTTTGAATACTTCTGTTCCCTCTTTATAAGATAGTGATTTTAAATTTTGCTTTTATCTCTTACTGCGCCTTTGTCTGCGGATGTGGCGAAGTGGCCGTAGACTTTTAAGGCGAAGGAAACTTCGCGTTGGCGGTTTGCGGGTTGCCAGCCGAGTTTGTCTTGTGCTGTGCGACGTTGTGCGAGTTCGTTCTCCGCAACGCACAATTGAATTGAGCGGTTTGGAATGTCGATTTCAATAGTGTCGCCGTCTTTGACTAAACCAATCACACCACCCGCGGCAGCTTCTGGGGAAACGTGGCCGATCGATAAGCCTGATGTTCCGCCAGAGAAGCGTCCGTCGGTTAATAATGCACAGGCTTTGCCTAATCCCATTGATTTTAAGTAACTGGTTGGGTAAAGCATTTCTTGCATACCTGGTCCGCCTTTTGGCCCTTCATAACGGATGACAACAACGTGACCAGCTTGGACTTTGCCACCTAAAATGCCTGCAACAGCATCTTCTTGGCTTTCAAATACAATAGCTTTGCCTGTGAATTTTAAAATGGACTCATCAACGCCGGCAGTTTTAACAATACAACCGTCTTGTGCGAGATTGCCAGAAAGCATTGCTAAGCCACCGTCTTGGCTATACGCAAATTCCTTACTGCGGATACAGCCGTTTTCACGATCATCATCGACAGTATCCCAACGGCAATCTTGCGAGAAAGCTTCAGTGGTTCTAATACCCGCAGGGCCTGCGCGGAAGAATTTGTGTACATTTTCATCTTGTGTGAGTTTGATGTCATAATGTGAGAGCTGTTCTGCAAGGCTTAAACCCAAAACCGTGCGAGTGTCATTGTGTAACAAGTTGGCACGGTCTAATTCACCTAAAATGGCCATAATACCACCTGCGCGGTGTACGTCTTCCATATGGTATTTTTGCGTGTTTGGTGCAACTTTGCTTAAACAAGGCACTTTGCGAGAGAGACGATCGATATCTGCCATTGTGAAGTCCACTTCTGCCTCTTGTGCTGCCGCTAACAAATGCAATACGGTGTTAGTCGAACCGCCCATTGCAATATCTAAGCTCATTGCGTTTTCAAAGGCTTTTTTGCTAGCAATCGAGCGAGGTAAAACGCTGTCATCATCTTGTTCATAATAGCGTTTGCATAATTCGACGATTTGTTTACCAGCATCTAAGAAAAGCTGTTTGCGGTCTGCGTGAGTGGCAAGACACGAACCGTTGCCCGGTAAACTTAAGCCTAATGCTTCCGTTAAGCAGTTCATTGAGTTTGCAGTAAACATACCTGAGCAAGAGCCACAAGTTGGGCAAGCTGAACGTTCGATTTGCGCACTTTCTTCATCCGAAACATTTGGGTTTGCCCCTTGGATCATTGCATCTACCAAGTCTAGCTTAATGATTTGGTCAGAAAGTTTGGTTTTGCCAGCTTCCATTGGGCCGCCAGATACAAACACGACAGGAATATTTAGGCGTAATGCCGCCATTAACATTCCCGGTGTGATTTTGTCGCAGTTGGAAATACACACCATTGCATCAGCACAATGGGCATTGACCATATATTCCACGCTGTCAGCAATGAGATCACGAGATGGTAATGAATAAAGCATTCCCCCGTGCCCCATTGCAATCCCGTCATCTACAGCAATTGTATTAAATTCTTTTGCCACGCCGCCTGCTTTTTCAATTTCACGTGCGACCAGTTGCCCCATATCTTTTAAATGAACGTGGCCTGGCACGAATTGAGTGAATGAGTTGACGACTGCAATGATTGGCTTGCCAAAGTCATTTTCTTTCATTCCAGTTGCACGCCATAAGGCACGTGCTCCCGCCATATTACGACCTTGTGTACTGGTCGCAGAACGCAATTTAGGCATAATCTCTCCAAGTGTTGTGTTTGCAATTCTGGGGGGCTATGTAAGAAAAATTGCCCCACCTTATTCACAAATAAATTATTTTTTAACTGTTTTCAAATCGATAAACGATGTTGGAATTGGTTTGTTTTTGTTCTGTTTTGTTAATGTTAGTGGATTCGTTGAATCTTGTTTTGTGACCTGATAATGCACAATTTTCAGTGCGATCAGTTTTGGTCTTTGTTTATCTAAACGTATTTTTTGCTCTACTCGAGAAGTGGCGATGTCTGTTAACTCCTGTGGAAAACGTACTCGAACGTTTTGGCTAATTGTATCCTCTGCAAAATCTTGATAAGTCCATACAGACAAGTTAGTCCAAGGCTTTTGTTCATTCAAAATAAGGGTTTTACGCCCAAATTCGTCCATTTGAATGGTTTTTCCTGTTTTTATCGCATCTAAATAGATCACGTGAGTGATGGTTTGGTGATTTGGCTCACCTTGCTCATTTATCACCAACGAATCTTCAAGGTAAATCGCTTTTTGTAATGCATTGACTTCGTCATATTCCGCAGTATTGCTTGAAATATAGTTGCCTTGGCTAGTGGTAAAATAAACGTGATTATCTTGTTTGACGATAGACTGAATCACGCCTTCTTGTTGCTGAGTGAGCTCTATTTGTGGCGGCAAGCAACTCCCACCAAAACAACAGGCATTTAATAACAAACAAGTACCAATTAAACCGACTTTCTTAAACCACATTTGACATCACTCACTTAGTCTTGATTAAACAAGGCAAAAGGCAATGCGATAATCGCCCCCGCAATATAAATCGGGGCAACGACGGCGACAGCAACCCCCATTTTAGTGGCTTGTGAATCGTAATGCGTGTCTTCTTTATACTCCACTAAGCGCGCTCTCAGTGACGGGGAAAATTTGTTTTTGACCAAGTTCATTGCACAGCTCCTTGTTGATTATGAGAGATGAATATCCTTCACATCATACACCTTAACTAATTGATTAGTAAGCAAGTTCAAAGTGCGGTCACTTTTTACTGTAAAATCGATTTTTGCCTCATCTTCGTTTGAGGTCACATTCATCGCCACCACATAAAAACCACGATGACGGATCACACGTAATACACGTTCAAGCGTTTCAGGGCGTTGGTTTACTTCAAGTGTAAATTGATAAGTTTGCATATAATTTCCTTAAAATTTCCAAAAATTGGCCGCACTTTTTACATATTTTCTAACATATCCAAATTACACGCATTTGGTGGCACGAGTGGCCATACATTCTCGTTGGAAGAAATGCAAACGTGCAAGAAATACGCTTCTTTACTCGCTAGTAAACGATCTAAAGCCCCCTCAACTTCTTCACCTTTGGTGATACGTTCGCCTTGAATACCAAACGCTGCCGCAAGCATCACAAAGTCTGGGTTATCATCTAAAATGGTGTTGCTGAATCTCGCATTGAAGAAAAGCTCTTGCCATTGACGCACCATACCTAAGCGTTGGTTGTCTAATAACACGATTTTGACGGGTGTTTTACCACGCTTAAAGGTGCCTAACTCTTGGATATTCATCATTATTGAGCCATCACCTGTGATTAAAATTACCTCATCGTTCGGGCGTGCTTTTTTCGCACCAATTGCTGCCGGCAAGCCAAAGCCCATTGTGCCGTAACCCGCAGAAGTAATGTAATTTTCAGGTGCATAATGCTGAACGTGCTGTGCTGACCACATTTGGTGTTGGCCAACGTCGGTGGTTACCACTGCACTTTGTGGTTTTTTCTTTGATAATGAGTTAAGTAACCAAAGTGGGTTGATAAAGGTGTCGCCACCATTCACGCCATAGCAAAAATCGTGTTCTTGTTTGAGTTGTTTAACGCGTGCTTGCCATTCACTGATATTTAACGGTGTGGCTAATGCGTTGAAGGCTTCGGTCAAATCACCACGCAATGCCACATCAGCGCGACGTAATTTGCCGATTTCAGCAATATCAATGTCAGCGTGGATCACTTTGGCGTTTGGTGCAAAGGTATCTAATTTACCGGTCACACGATCATCAAAACGTGCACCAAATGCGATTAATAAATCACATTCTTGTACCGCATAGTTAGCCGCTTTGGTGCCGTGCATACCAATCATTCCCATATAATATGGGTTGTCTCGGTGAATTGCACCTAAGCCTTTTAAGGTGGAAACGCTCGGCATTTGGGTCACTTCTAAGAAATTACGCAATGCAGGCACGGCATTTGCCATTCCAACGCCACCGCCTACGTACATTACTGGGCGTTTTGCTTGTTTGACTAATTCAAGTGCTTGCGCAAGGCTATCAGCTGGAAGTGCGGTCGGTTTTTCTACAGAAAATGTCACGGGTAACAAGTCTGTTGGGGCAATTTGAATATCTTTTGGAATATCGACTAACACAGGGCCGGGACGACCACTTGCAGCAATTTGGAAGGCTTTTGCGATGATTTCAGGAAGTTCTTCGATGCTTTGAACTAAAAAGCTGTGCTTGGTACAAGCTAAAGATAAACCTAATACATCTGCTTCTTGGAAGGCGTCCGTACCGATTAATGGCGAGGCAACCTGACCGGTAATTGCCACCACTGGAATAGAGTCCATTAACGCATCACCTAAACCAGTGATTAAGTTGGCTGCACCAGGGCCTGAAGTTGCGATACATACGCCAACCGTGCCACTTGAGCGAGCATAACCAATAGCCGCCATCGCTGCACCTTGTTCGTTACGACATAATAAATGCTCAATGCCTGCATCATAAAGTGCATCGTACACTGGCATAATCGCACCGCCTGGATAACCAAAAACTGTTTTTACTCCCTGTGCTTTTAAACTTTCTGTAACTAATCTTGCCCCGTTCATTTTCCCACCTTAATTTATTTTACGTATAAAAAAGCCCCCGTCTTTTTTTGCTCGACGAGGGCTATATTTGATCTATCTGGTTTACTGTTAATCAAACATTATGCACTCGCCCCGCAGTAATAAGAATTACCACGAGGTTAATAATAATGCTAATCACAGGGCGTAATGCCATCATTTCAATTCCAAATAGTGTAGTATGCTGTTGTGTATGCTTTATATTCATATCATATTTTTTTTTCATCGCAAATCATTTTTTAACAAAATTGTAAAAAATGTGAAATCGTTTGCATTTTGTTCAATGGCTTTACTTGCATTTCCTCGTGACAAGTGGGGGATTGTGGTATCATAAGTGCTGTTTTTTATCACAGGATATTATTATGCAGCAGTTTCCTTTTCGTGCCATTGTGTCAGATTTAGATGGTACGCTTTTAAATTCCAATCATATGATTGGTGACTTTACAATCAATACACTCGAAAAATTAGCGGATAAAGGTGTGGATATTCTGCTTGCAACAGGGCGTAACCACACGGATTTAATCCCCATTTTCAAAAAAGTGAATATTAAAAAAGCAGTAATGATCACCTCAAACGGTGCAAGAGCACAAGATTTGCAAGGCAATCTTTTAGTGCGTAACTATTTACCTGAAAATTTAGCCTTAGAAGTGATGAATATTGATTTCGACCGCTCACGTGTGTGCGTGAACTCTTATCAAGGCGATGATTGGTTTATTAATATTGACGTACCACAATTGCATAAATTTCACAAAGATTCGGGGTTTATGTATGAGGTGGTGGATTTTGCTCAACATCACGGGCGTGAAACAGAAAAAGTCTTTTTTATTGGTCGTGAAGCGCAAGATCTTGTGCCCATTGAGCAATACTTGAAAGCCAATTATGGCGATGTGGTGAGTATGACTTATTCCACCACACAATGCTTAGAAGTGATGAATAAAAATGTGTCAAAAGCGACCGCACTTCAGCAAGTACTTGCTCACCGTGATTACGATATGCAACACTGCTTAGCATTTGGCGATGGAATGAACGATGTGGATATGCTAAGTGGCGTAGGGAAAGGCTGTGTAATGGGCAATGCTGACCCACGTTTGAAATTAGCTTGTCCGCAATTAGATGTGATTGGTGTCAATTCACACGAATCTGTTGCAAGCTACATTCGCGCTACTTTTGGCATTGTGTAACTGATATGAGCCTGTTGCAAAACCTTCTGTTAATTAGCCTCGGGGCTGCATTGGGCGCCTGTTCACGTTGGGGATTGGGCTTATTGCTCAATCCGCTTTTTGCTTTCTTGTCTTTCGGTACACTTATCGCCAATTATGTAGGCTGTTTTATTATCGGTCTGCTGATTGCAATGTTCTGGCAATGTCCACAAATTTCAGCAGAATGGCGACTATTTTTAGTCACCGGTTTTCTCGGCAGCTTAACCACATTTTCTGCTTTTTCGGCGGAAGTGATTGAGAATTTTATCCAAAACAAATGGCTTGAGGGCATTGGCATTGCCTCATTACATTTGTTTGGCTGTTTGTTATGTACGGCGTTAGGCGTGTTTATTTGGCGCTGTTTTCAGTAAAAAATTGACTGATGTGGGCAAGTGCCTCATCACGAATTGGGTCTCGCTCAAATAAAATCTCGTGTTTACTTTGCGCAATTTGTACGAGCTTACCTTGCGGTAAAAGTGCGGTCAATTTTTCCAAATTTTTGTTATCCACAATCTTTTCTTTTTCCGATTGTAAAATCAAAACCGGGATTTCAATGCGTGGCAAAATGCTTGGTAGCTTTTTAATCGCATTGAAGCATAAATGCACCCAACGGAAAGTCGGCCCACCTAAATGGATTTGTGGGTGACGGCGATTGATACGGTTCATCCAGCGCATTCTGGTGCGACAGTTGCTCAAATCGTTTTTATCCAAATCAGCCGGCTTATATTCGCCTTTGCCAAACACATAGCGTGAACCTTGCCCAAACAACACCATCAAATTAACCACTAATTCATCACGCAAAGAATGTTTCATTGGGATACCATAAAATGGCGCAGATAACGCCGCACTTTGTATGTGATGATCGTAATTAGCAAGATAATAAGTGCTAATCAGCGCACCTAAAGAATGGGCGAGAATATGTTGGCTTTTGTAATCGTAGCCAGAGGTAACTTTTTCCAATAAAATCGCCATATCATCGGCATAAAAGCGAAACTCGTCAATATAGCCCTTCTCGTGATCTTTCAACAAACGCTGTGAATAACCTTGTCCACGGTGATCAAACACCAACACATCATAACCTTGTTGATAAAAATCGTAGGCGAGTTCAGTCCACTTTAAGAGGTTTTCCGCACGTCCATTAACGAGAATAATCAAACGGCGTTCTTCTGGATTGTCTTGCACAAAATGGCGATACGTAATACGCACACCTTTCTGACCCTTCACATCTTGCAAGGGAAATTGCGCCGCAAAAGGATACAATTCAGCTAAAGCAAAGTGAGTAAAGTGAGGTTCGCGCATCATAATACCGTCCAATTTTCTTGAAACAACTTAATTAGTGTAGCACAAAAGGCAAGTGGTGCGGAGTAGATCCCATTTGATAGCAAAACAGAGAGGAAAAAAGTGCGGTCAATTTCGAAAAAGTTTTAAAACTGACCGCACTTCTGTAATGAGCTCAAGTTTAGCAATTAAGCCACTAATTGTTTTAAGATACGACGAAGTGGCTCAGCCGCACCCCATAACAATTGGTCACCCACAGTGAATGCTGCTAAATATTCAGGACCCATTTTGAGTTTGCGTAAACGACCGACGGGTACAGAAAGCGTACCTGTGACTTTCGTTGGTGTCAGCTCACGTAAGGTGGTTTCTTTATCATTTGGAATGACTTTCACCCACTCGTTGTGGCTTGCAAGAATTTGCTCGATTTCCTCTAATGGTAAATCTTTTTTCATTTTGATTGTGAATGCTTGGCTGTGGCAACGTAATGCCCCAATACGCACACATAATCCATCCACAGGAATTGGATTGTCATCTAAACCAAGAATTTTATTGGTTTCCGCATAACCTTTCCATTCCTCTTTGGTTTGACCGTCTTCCCAAAGTTTGTCGATCCAAGGAATTAAGCTGCCCGCCAATGGTGCACCAAAGTTATCGATTGGTAAATCACCACGCATTTTTGCAGTGACTTTACGCTCAATGTCTAAAATTGATGATGCTGGGTTTTCAAGATCAGCTTTTACGCTATCTTCAAGTTGACCCATTTGTATTAACAATTCACGCATATTTTTTGCACCCGCACCACTTGCCGCTTGGTAAGTTGCTACAGATACCCATTCCACTAAATTACACTCGAATAAACCGCCTAATGCCATTAACATTAAGCTCACAGTACAGTTACCGCCAACGTAAGTTTTAATGCCGTTTTTTAAGCCTTCACTGATGACATTTTGGTTCACTGGGTCAAGCACGATAATCGCATCTTTTTCCATACGAAGTGCAGATGCCGCATCAATCCAATAACCGTTCCAACCTGCCGCACGTAATTTGGGATACACATCGTTGGTATAATCACCACCTTGGCAAGTCACGATAATATCTAATTTTTGTAATTCTGCGATATCAAATGCATCTTTCAACTCACCAGCTTCTTTACCACCAAAAGTTGGTGCTTTTTGTCCTGCTTGTGAAGTTGTAAAAAATATAGGATTGATGTTTGCAAAGTCATTTTCTTCTTGCATACGATCCATTAATACGGATCCCACCATCCCACGCCAACCGATAAAACCAACGTTTTGCATAAAATTTTCCTTATATTAAAAAGTGAATGATATTGTGTTTGAATAAACCTAATTAATTACAAGAACAATCAAAGAAAAGCAAGTTATTTTCGTGAAAAAAGAAGGAAACTCGAAAATGGAGTGGTTTTTATTTAATAAAAAGGGCGTTTTGTTTGTTTTTGATACGGTTTTGATGTTTTTTGATATGAAAGATGATTACTAACTAAATTGACAGATATAAAAAAGGCGTACCTTTCGATACGCCTCTTTTCAGCAAGTTAGGCTAAATTATTTGATAATTTTA
>JBNFNA010000012.1:0-3380 GCA_049941595.1 Bisgaard Taxon 46 | reverse complement strand
ACCTGGCGGTGACCTACTCTCACATGGGGAAGCCCCACACTACCATCGGCGTAACAGCGTTTCACTTCTAAGTTCGGCATGGATTTAGGTGGGTCCACTGCACTATCGCCGCCAAGATATTCTGTCGATGTTCTCTCTTGTCTTTTCTGTTCTTTATTCTCTGCTTTGGTGCTTTTGTACCTTCTTCACTCTCGCACTTTAATCAGAAACAAGCTGTCTATCAGAGCTCTTCTACTCGATTTCCTTTCCGCGTCTCTTCGCATTCGTCTTCGTATCACTTCTTTAGCGTCAACACCCAAAAATACTTGAGCGTTGTATGGTTAAGCCTCTCGGGCAATTAGTACTGGTTAGCTCAATGTATCACTACACTTACACACCCAGCCTATCTACGTCGTAGTCTCCAACAACCCTTACTGACTTTAAGTCAGGGATGACTCATCTCTTGGCAAGTTTCGTGCTTAGATGCTTTCAGCACTTATCTCTTCCGCATTTAGCTACCCAGCAATGCCTCTGGCGAGACAACTGGAACACCAGTGATGCGTCCACTCCGGTCCTCTCGTACTAGGAGCAGCCCCAATCAATCATCCAACGCCCACGGCAGATAGGGACCGAACTGTCTCACGACGTTCTAAACCCAGCTCGCGTACCACTTTAAATGGCGAACAGCCATACCCTTGGGACCTACTTCAGCCCCAGGATGTGATGAGCCGACATCGAGGTGCCAAACACCGCCGTCGATATGAACTCTTGGGCGGTATCAGCCTGTTATCCCCGGAGTACCTTTTATCCGTTGAGCGATGGCCCTTCCATTCAGAACCACCGGATCACTATGACCTGCTTTCGCACCTGCTCGACTTGTCTGTCTCGCAGTTAAGCTTGCTTATACCATTGCACTAACCTGACGATGTCCGACCGTCATTAGCAAACCTTCGTGCTCCTCCGTTACGCTTTGGGAGGAGACCGCCCCAGTCAAACTACCCACCAGACACTGTCCGAGACCGCGTTCCGCAATCTTCGTTAGAACATCAAACGTTAAAGGGTGGTATTTCAAGGACGACTCCACAATGACTGGCGTCACTGCTTCTAAGTCTCCCACCTATCCTACACATCAAAATTCAATGTTCAGTGTCAAGCTATAGTAAAGGTTCACGGGGTCTTTCCGTCTAGCCGCGGGTACACCGCATCTTCACGGCGATTTCAATTTCACTGAGTCTCGGGTGGAGACAGCCTGGCCATCATTATGCCATTCGTGCAGGTCGGAACTTACCCGACAAGGAATTTCGCTACCTTAGGACCGTTATAGTTACGGCCGCCGTTTACTGGGGCTTCGATCAGGAGCTTCTCTTTCGATAACACCATCAATTAACCTTCCAGCACCGGGCAGGCATCACACCCTATACGTCCACTTTCGTGTTTGCAGAGTGCTGTGTTTTTAATAAACAGTTGCAGCCAGCTGGTATCTTCGACTTACTTCACCTTCGTCCGCAAGGGACTACAATTACGGTAAGCGCACCTTCTCCCGAAGTTACGGTGCTATTTTGCCTAGTTCCTTCACCCGAGTTCTCTCAAGCGCCTGAGTATTCTCTACCTGACCACCTGTGTCGGTTTTCAGTACGGTTTAGATAAACCTGAAGCTTAGTGGCTTTTCCTGGAAGCGTGGTATCAGTTACTTCAGTGCCGTAGCACCTCGTCATCAGTTCTCAGTGTTATGAAGACCCGGATTTGCCTAAGTCTTCCACCTACCGCCTTAAACAGACATCCAACAGTCTGCTAACCTAACCTTCTCCGTCCCCACATCGCAGTTTATCCAAGTACGGGAATATTAACCCGTTTCCCATCGACTACGCTTTTCAGCCTCGCCTTAGGGGCCGACTCACCCTGCCCCGATTAACGTTGGACAGGAACCCTTGGTCTTCCGGCGAACGAGTTTTTCACTCGTTTTATCGTTACTTATGTCAGCATTCGCACTTGTGATACGTCCAGCAAACCTCTCGATTCACCTTCATCCGCTTACACAACGCTCCCCTACCCAACAGATTTACATCTGATGCCGCAGCTTCGGTGCTATATTTTAGCCCCGTTACATCTTCCGCGCAGGCCGACTCGACTAGTGAGCTATTACGCTTTCTTTAAATGATGGCTGCTTCTAAGCCAACATCCTAGCTGTCTAAGCCTTCCCACTTCGTTTCCCACTTAATATAGACTTTGGGACCTTAGCTGGCGGTCTGGGTTGTTTCCCTCTCCACGACGAACGTTAGCACCCGCCGTGTGTCTCCTGAGTATCACTCTTCGGTATTCGCAGTTTGCATCGGGTTGGTAATCCGGGATGGACCCCTAGCCGAAACAGTGCTCTACCCCCGAAGGTGTCCGCTCAAGGCTCTACCTAAATAGATTTCGGGGAGAACCAGCTATCTCCCGGTTTGATTGGCCTTTCACCCCCAGCCACAAGTCATCCGCTAATTTTTCAACATTAGTCGGTTCGGTCCTCCAGTTAGTGTTACCCAACCTTCAACCTGCCCATGGCTAGATCACCGGGTTTCGGGTCTATACCTTGCAACTCAACGCCCAGTTAAGACTCGGTTTCCCTTCGGCTCCCTTATTCAGTTAACCTCGCTACAAAATATAAGTCGCTGACCCATTATACAAAAGGTACGCAGTCACCCCAAAGGGCTCCCACTGCTTGTACGTACAGGGTTTCAGGTTCTATTTCACTCCCCTCACCGGGGTTCTTTTCGCCTTTCCTTCACAGTACTGGTTCACTATCGGTCAATCAGGAGTATTTAGCCTTGGAGGATGGTCCCCCCATCTTCAAACAGGATTTCTCGTGTCCCGCCCTACTTATCGTAAGCTTAGTTCCACAATAACATTGTCGAGTACGGGATTATCACCCTCTTTGATTTGGCTTCCCAGCCAATTCCCCTAATGTCAATGCTAAAACTTACTGGCTCTTCCGCTTTCGCTCGCCGCTACTTACAGAATCTCGGTTGATTTCTTTTCCTCGGGGTACTTAGATGTTTCAGTTCTCCCGGTTCGCCTCAATAAACTATGTATTCATTTATTGATAGTAGATTCTTCATCTACTGGGTTTCCCCATTCGGATATCTTGGATTAAACGCCTCTTATCGACTCATCCAAGCTTTTCGCAGATTAGCACGTCCTTCTTCGCCTCTGATTGCCAAGGCATCCGCCCTGTACGCTTAGTCACTTAACCATACAACCTCAAGTATTCTTATACAAACGTATAGCTACCTGATGTTGCTGTTTAAACGCTAATACTTGTATGCCTTTTTCATACAAGATTTTTTCTACTCAGACTTTCTTTCGAAAATCTCTTCAGTTTTTCAGCTTGTTTCCAATTTTTTAAAGAACAATAAAGACAA
>JBNFNA010000011.1:0-17280 GCA_049941595.1 Bisgaard Taxon 46 | reverse complement strand
ACAATCAATGCAACAAGAGTTGTTGGATAAGCATTACTTACGCAAACACGGTAAAAATGCGTATTACGGGCAGTAAAGTGCGGTAAATAAAAAATAAGTGCTAATGCACGTGCGTTAGCACTTATTCACAGATATTCAATCGAGGATAGTTGCCAAAACGGAAGCAATTCCATCTTCATCATTGCTAAGTGTGACTAATTTTGCCTGTTGTTTGACTTCATCTTCAGCGTTACCCATTGCAACACCCAAACCAACAGCACTGAGCATTGAAGTATCATTGTGATTATCGCCAAAAGCGACCACTGATTGTGGGTCAATGTGCCACGATTTCAGTAATTCTAACAATCGAGCACCTTTGGTATTGCCACTGTTCGCAATATCTGCACGATCAAACCAAGACCATTCACAACTAAATTCTGAACTTGGTAAGGCGTTCACGGTGGCTTGCATTAATTCACGATCTGGGTGACTGATCACAAACTTCCAGATGGTTTCGTCATCCGTTAGCAACGCATTAAAATCGGATACTTCACGGATTTTAGGTCGAATGGCTTCAGGGCAACTTTCAACCCATTGAGAAAATTTACGCATATGCTCATTTAATGACGAATAATTCATTTCATTGCGTGAATACATTAACAAATGCATTCCGTATTTTTCTGCTAATTGAATAATGGTGCGTGCTTGTTCGAAAGACAATGGATTTGCTACCAGTACGCTATCGGTTTGAGGTTGATAAACATAAGTACCATTACAGCAGATCATTGGGGTGGTTAAATTCAATTCGTGATAATAAGGATAGGCTGCAGTATGGTGCCGGCCAGTGACTAAAACCACTTTTAAGCCTTTGTCGATACAGCGTTGAATAGCAGCTTTGCTAGATGCAAGAATCTGGCCTTTGCTATTTAACAACGTGCCATCGAGATCGAAGGCAATAACTTGATAGTTCATCTTTTTTCCCTGTGTTAAATGCGATTTATGGGTTACAGTATAGAGTGTTTAACGAGAAAAAGAAATGAATCTTAAGCACTGATAAAGCGTATAAATTCATTATCCTTTAACACTAAAATAGAGTAAAATGTTGCTCAAATTTAAGTCTTAATTCACTGAGGAGTAAATCATTATGGCAACTCGTAAAGAACTTGCAAATGCCATCCGTTTTTTAAGTATGGATGCAGTGCAAAAAGCAAAATCTGGTCACCCTGGTGCGCCAATGGGAATGGCAGATATTGCAGAAGTATTATGGCGTGACTTCTTAAAGCACAATCCAACTAATCCAAAATGGTTCGATCGCGACCGTTTCATTTTGTCGAATGGTCACGGTTCAATGTTAATTTATAGCCTATTGCATTTAACAGGTTATGATTTGTCTATTGATGATTTAAAACAATTCCGTCAATTACATTCTAAAACCCCGGGTCATCCAGAATATGGTTACGCACCGGGTGTTGAAACCACTACTGGTCCTTTAGGTCAAGGTATCACTAACGCAGTGGGTTTTGCGATTGCAGAAAAAACTTTTGCACACCAATTTAACCGCCCAGGCCACGACATCGTTGACCACTATACTTACGTATTCTTAGGTGACGGTTGTTTAATGGAAGGTATCTCACACGAAGCTTGTTCATTAGCGGGTACTTTAGGTTTAGGCAAATTAATCGCATTCTACGATGACAACAACATCTCTATCGATGGCCACGTTGACGGTTGGTTCACTGATGATACACAAAAACGTTTCGAAGCTTATGGCTGGCACGTGATTCCTGCAATTGATGGTCACAACCCAGAGCAAATCATTGATGCAGTGAAAAAAGCACAAGCAGAAACCAACAAACCAACATTGATTATTTGTAAAACGATCATTGGTTTCGGTTCACCAAATAAATCAAACTCACACGACTGTCACGGTGCGCCATTAGGTGATGAAGAAATCGCATTAACCCGTAAAGCATTAAATTGGGATCACGCACCGTTTGAAATCCCCGCAGATATCTATGCTGAATGGGATGCAAAAGCAAAAGGCGATAAAGCAGAAAAAGCGTGGAGCGAAAAATTCGCAGCTTATGCGAAAGCGTATCCTGAATTAGCAGCAGAATTCACCCGTCGTGTAAATGCTGAATTACCAGCAAACTGGGCAGCAGAATCACAAGCATTCATCGAAAAATTACAAGCGAACCCAGCAAGCATTGCAAGCCGTAAAGCATCACAAAATGCGATCGAAGCTTACGCAAAATTATTACCTGAATTCTTAGGTGGTTCAGCGGACTTAGCAAGCTCAAACTTAACGTTATGGTCAGGTTCAAAACCAATTCGTACAGTTGAAAATGCAGACGGTAACTACATCAACTACGGTGTACGTGAATTCGGTATGTCTGCAATTATGAACGGTATTGCATTACACGGTGGTTTCATTCCTTACGGTGCAACCTTCTTAATGTTTATGGAATATGCGCATAACGCAGTGCGTATGGCAGCATTAATGAAACAACGTTCATTATTCGTTTACACCCACGACTCTATCGGTCTTGGTGAAGACGGCCCAACACACCAACCAGTTGAGCAAACAGCTGCATTACGTTTAATTCCAAATCTTGAAACTTGGCGTCCTTGTGACCAAGTGGAATCTGCAGTAGCGTGGAAAGCAGCGGTAGAACGTAAAGATGGTCCAAGTGCATTGATCTTTACTCGTCAAAACTTGGCACAAATGGACCGCACTTCTGAGCAATTAGCGAATGTTGCTCGTGGTGGTTATATCTTACGCAACTGCTGTGAAAAAGGTGGCTGCCCAGATTTAATCTTAATCGCAACGGGTTCTGAAGTAGAATTAGCGATGAAAGCAGCAGACGTGTTAGATGCAGAAGGTGTGAAAGTACGCGTGGTTTCTATGCCAAGCACCAACGTATTCGACAAACAAGATGCCGCATATCGTGAAAGCGTATTACCAAGCAACGTGACCAAACGTGTTGCGATCGAAGCGGGCATCGCTGACTTCTGGTACAAATACGTTGGCTTTGACGGTCGTGTAGTGGGTATGAATAGCTTCGGTGAATCAGCACCAGCGGATCAATTATTCAAGCTATTCGGTTTCACCGTAGAAAACGTCGTTGCGAAAGCAAAAGAAATTCTGTAATCTGAATCTTAGATAAAAATAAATCTGCACGTTATTTGGTTAACGTGCAGATTTTTTATGTGAGTTTGACTAAAACTTTGGTAAAAACGACCGCACTTTTAGCCTTTCGGTTTTGCCACCATAATTTCGATCACTTGGCGATCCGTATATTGCATACTGCGTGAAGCGAGATCACATAAATTTTTGATTGAACGATCGATATTGTGTTCCACGATCCCCTCATTGCCGGTCACATAAGAATCGTCCATTGCCATTAGGATCGATTTGTAACTTGAATTCACGCTAGTGGACACTTTCATCGCACAGCTATTCGCCGCACCATCACAAATTAAGCCACTAATATCGCCAATCATACTGCTCAGCGCCATACTAATAGTGCTAAATTTACCCGTCAGTAACCAAGCGACGCCCGCACAACTGCCCATCGCCGCCGTGCTTACCGCACAAAGTGCAGACAATTTTGGTAATTTGCTATGAATATAAATCGCCATTAAATGCGATAAGAATAACGCACGCACTAACTGCTCGTGGCTTGCATTAATATGACGAGCTACCACCACTGTCGGCATTGTTGCAGTAATGCCTTGATTGCCAGAACCGGAATTGCTCATTGCAGGCAAATTTGCCCCGCCCATACGTGCATCAGAAGCTGCTGTTGTCGCAATTGTGATACGACTTAACAAGTCATCACTAATTAAACCTCGACTAATTTGTTTCTGTAATGTACGCCCAATATGTAAGCCATAGTCATTACGCAAACCCTCTTCGGATAACGCCGTGTTCAGTTCAGCAGCTTGTGAAATAAATTCAATCTTCTCAAGCGCCACTTCCATTGCAAAATTGAAAATGTCTTCACTGTTAAGTTGATTGAAAAAATCTTGCGTATTTTCCACCGCACTTTGGCTGTCTTGGTGGAAAATCACCTCACCATTTTTCTCAATATGCACGATATTGGTGTGATGATCTTCAATGCACACCCGCACCCAATCATCCTGTGCATAGAGATTTGCTTCGGAATATAACAACTGATCACATTGCGCAATACTTACATTTACCAAATTACTCGCCAGCATTTGTTTAGCCTGTGCCACTTGTTCAGCCGTAATATTTCTCAAAACTTCCAAGCCGCCTTCCGCATCACCACCAAGTGCACCAATCGCCGCCGCCATTGGTAAGCCGACAGTACCCGTTCCCGGCACAGTCACGCCCATTCCATTTTTCATTAAATTTGCAGACACTTTCGCTTCGATCCGTTCCGGATTTTTGCCTAAATGCGCACGTGCAACCGCAGAAGCAAGCGCAAGGGAAATTGGCTCAGTACAACCAAGTGCAGGGACAACTTCCTGCTTTACATTATCTAAAATTCGTTGTTCGAGTTGCTGTAAAAGTGCTTTCATAAATGACCCTTTTGCAAAAAAATCCCAAAATCCTACGTGGCTTTTGATATGTGAAACTGACGACGAAAGTGCGGTCAACAATTATTGCGTTTTATGAAGGTACAACACTAGCCTTCTAAATCGACACTCACCACTTCCGGCTCATTTTTGAGTAATAAATAGACATTTTGTAACATTGCTTTATCGATAATTAAGCAACGAATATTCAAACGTACATCATCAGTGTTCGGCAGATCTTTCACGTTTAAACTATCCACACGGTAATTATTGCTAATCAAAATATCTGTGATTTTACCAATCGCATTTGGCGTATTGAGTTGAATTGTAATTTTGGTTTTACGGATTTTATTTTTACGGCGAACCAAACTTTGCACCATCGGGCTTAAACGCACCGCAATCAAAATCATCATCGTTGCAATAATCGCATCAAAGAAGAAACCTGCTCCACTGGCAATACCAATCCCCGCTGCGGCCCAAATAATTGCCGCAGTGGTTAAGCCTGAAATCGCATCATTGCTTTTACGCAAAATCACGCCCGCGCCCAAGAAACCGATGCCACTGATGACCTGTGCCGCCAAACGCATTGGATCAGTACGGATATTTTCCGACACTTGCGCATAATGTTCCGCCGCTTGAATGGACACAATGGTCAATACACAAGTCGTCACCGCGATAATCACACAGGTTTTTACCCCGACAGGTTTGCGTTTCAACTCACGTTCAAAACCAATAATCCCACCGAGCAACATCGCCATCGCCATTTTAGCGAGAATAGAAAAATGAGTAGATACAAGGAAAAGATTAAAAAACTCAACAGCAGATTTCATACAATATCACATTAAAAAATAACCAAGATTGGCCATTTTAACAAGGGAATATACGAACCTCCATAGCTTGATGGAAATATATTCTGTTTCGATCTTTAAATGAGAAAATACCTAGCATTCATAAGCCGGCACTAACGTAATCGCATTCACAAAACAGCCGATTTTACATTCACCACAGCCATTGTATTGTTGGCTGACAATAGTTTGTTTTTATTGGAAGGATATTGCATTTTGTAGCGATAAAAAGGGGCAAACTTCAGTTTACCCCTTACATTATAACATTTATGCGCCAATCGCCATACCTGCTGCCATTGATGCAACGCTAATAGCGTTTTTTTCTGAGGCAGCGACCTTTTCATCAATGTTTAACTAATAATTTCCGATGGCTATGCCATAAAACAAAAGTGACATATTTTCTATTTAACCCCACCCAAAAGTAACCTGTTAATCAATTCCCCCTAAAATGTACAGGATAAACAATAAATGCCCATATCGTTCAAAGCATTACTTTGTAATAACGATACTCTTTTTCCATAAAAAATACCTCCGAAACGGAGGCATTGATAAAACTGAAAGTAGAAATTTAATCTTCTTTTCCCAAAATTTGATTCACTTCACTTTTATAAAGCACGGCCTTCGCACCAAAAATAGCTTGAATTCCACCACCTACTTCAAGCACATCGACAGCGCCTAATGCTTTTAAACGTGCTTTGTTAACGGCTTTCACATCTTTCACGTTCACTCTTAAACGAGTGATACACGCATCTACGTGCTCAATGTTTGTCGCACCACCCAGAGCCTCAATAATGTGATGCGCATTTTCTGTTAACGAAGTATTGGTTGATTCAACAACTTCCTCTTGTTCTTCTGCTCGACCTGGGGTCATTACATTAAATTTGGTAATTAAGAAGCGGAAGGCGAAATAATACAACATTGCCCAAAATACTCCGACAATCACAACTCGGATCCAGTTGGTATTTTCATTACCTTGTAAAATGCCGAATAATAAGAAGTCAATGAAACCGCCTGAGAACGTGTTTCCGATAGATACATTCAAAATATCAGCAATATAGAAAGATACACCATCTAAGAATGCGTGGAACACATAAAGCCAAGGCGCAACAAACAAGAACATAAACTCAATTGGTTCTGTAATGCCAGTAATAAATGAAGTTAAGGCTGCACCTAAAAAGAGACCTCCGACTAAACCACGACGTACTTTTGGCACGCAATGATACATTGCTAAGCAAGCTGCAGGTAAACCGAACATCATTGTGTCAAAACGACCTGCAAAGAAACGAGTACCTTCAGTAAATAAGCCTTGATGATTTGGATCAGCTAATTGTGCAAAAAAGATTTTTTGTGCACCAATAATAGTTTCACCATTAACGAGCTCCGTTCCACCTAGTTCTGTGTACCAGAAAAGTGGATAAATCATATGGTGCAAGCCCACTGCGCCACTTAAACGCATTAAAAAACCATAGAAAAATGTGCCTATTGCGCCCATTGAAGCAATGCCTTCACCTGCTGAAACTAACCAACCTTGGAATGTTGGCCAGATTAAGAAGAATAATGCACCAACAAAAATCGCTACAAATGCAGTCACAATTGGCACAAAACGAGAGCCTCCAAAGAAGCCTAAAATTTGCGGTAATTGAATATTGTGATAACGATTATGTAATTTAACCGTTAATAGCCCCATTACTAATGAGCCAATCACCCCTGTATCAATGCCTTTCACTTCAGGTGAAAAAATGGAAATTAGTGCACTAATAGTGCCGGTCATAATTAAATAACCAACAACCGCTGCAAGTGCCGCAACGCCTTTATCACGTTTTGCTAAGCCAATCCCTAAACCGATACAAAGCAATAATGCTAAGTTAGCAAACACAACGCTACCAGCCGCAGACATAATTTGGAAAATGCCTTGTAATACAGGTGTATCCAAAATTGGGTATGCCTGAACGGTCGCTTTATTTGACAATGCACCACCAATACCTAACAACAAACCTGCCGCAGGCAAAATGGCGATTGGTAACATAAAGGCTTTACCAATTTGTTGAAGTTGTTTAAACATACATTTCTCCTCTTTCACGCAAATGTCTTCTTGAGTTTACGAATTTTAATCAGAATGTGCAGTGAGACGAGTCACAGATTTGTGATTTAGTGATTTGATTTATCAGAAAAATCTAAGAAGATAGATTTTCAGTGGTCTGAACTCTCTTATGATTTTATAAAGAAATTTCACAAAATTTGCAGTAAAATAACCGCACTTTTAACTAAATTATGAGAACTATGCCAATTTCTAAACAAAAATGGATTGCGTACGCACAGTTAATGCGATTTGATAAGCCGATTGGGACATTGTTATTACTCTGGCCTACGCTTTGGGCATTATTTTTATCTGTGAAAGGCGTTCCTAATTTAGCGGTGTTAACAATTTTTGTCTTAGGCGTCATTTTTATGCGTGCAGCAGGCTGTGTAATCAATGACTATGCCGATCGTCATATTGATGGCGAAGTAAAACGCACCTCTCAACGCCCTTTAGCCACAGGCGCAGCAACACCACAAGAAGCGAAATGGCTATTTGCAATCCTGATTTTTTGCTCGTTTATTTTAGTGCTATTTCTCAATACTTATGCCATCGCATTGTCATTTATCGCGGTGTTCTTAGCGTTTATTTACCCTTTTATGAAACGCTACACCCACTTACCACAACTGTTTTTAGGAATGGCATTTGGTTGGTCAATTCCAATGGCTTATGGGGCTTCAATCGAAGCATTACCACTGGAATGTTGGCTACTGTTTTTCGCCAATTTAGCTTGGACAGTGGCGTACGACACCCAATACGCTATGGTAGATCGGGACGATGATTTACGCATTGGGGTCAAATCCACCGCCATTTTGTTCGCCCAATATGACAACAAAATCATCTCATTACTGCAAATTCTCACCTTGTGTTTTTTAGGCACCATCGGCTACCTTTCACAACTGCACATCAGTTATTTTGCTGTGCTATTTATCGCCACCTTATTTTTCGTTTACCAATGCAAACTCATCAAAGACCGAGAACGAGAATCCTGCTTTAAAGCCTTTTTAAACAACAACTACTTCGGGGCAATGGTGTTTGTAGCGTTTTTGTGTGGGATATTTTTTCACTAAACTTCATCAAAAATATGATGAAAGACTTGACAAACTTTAGAGGACATCTGAACAATGAATAAACGCAACGCAACGCAATAATTATTTTCTAAACGTGTTGGGAGTGCAACTATGACGCTCCCAGTTCAACATTTATTTTCTGAACAAACAGAAAACCCCTCCATTACCTTACTCAAACAGCTCTTTCCCCAATGTTTTGATAAAAACGGTGCATTTCTGCCTGAAAAAATGGCGGAGTTGATGCCATCCACAGGCGTGGATGTGAGCCGTGAGGCGTATTCACTGAATTGGTTGGGGAAATCCTATGCTCGCTATTTACGAGATTGCTATCCGACCACGTTATTGAACGAAGATCAGCCACACAACAGTCAACCGCAAAACCAACACAGCCAAAACTTGTTGATTAAAGGCGATAATTTAGAGGTGTTGAAACACTTAAAAAATGCCTATGCCAACAAGGTCAAAATGATTTATATCGATCCGCCTTATAACACAGGCTCAGACGGCTTTGTGTATCAAGACGACCGAAAATTTTCCCCTGAACAATTTGCAGAACTTGCTAAGATCTCTATTGAAGAGTCTAGGAGAATATTGGATTTCACCGCGAAAAAATCCAATTCCCACAGTGCGTGGCTCACTTTTATGTATCCACGTTTGTATATTGCTCGTGAATTATTAAAAGAAGACGGCGTGATTTTTATTTCCATTGATGATAATGAACAAGCACAGTTGAAATTATTGTGTGATGACGTGTTTGGGGAGGAGAATTTTATTGATACGGTAATTGTAAGAAAAAGTGCGAATGGAATGGGTAGTAAAGATGGTTATTCAACCAATCATGATTTTTTATTAGTTTATCAAAAAAATAAAAAGGATAATTCGTTTTTAGGAATTAGAGTTTCGGAAGATTATATTGAAAGTTTTAATAAACAAGATGAATTTGGTAATTACAAAACAGACGGATTATTTAGAAAGAAAGGTCGTGGGGCAAGAAGAGAAGATAGTCCAAATTGTTTTTACCCAATTTACGCTGATTTGAAGAGTGGACGTGTATTTTTAGAAAACAATCAAGAAAATTTAAAAACAATATTTCCAAAATTGCCAAATGGTGGAGATGGTCGTTGGGTTTGGAGTAAAGAATTTGCAGAACCGATAATGCATAGATTGTATTCAAGTCAAAAAGGAACTGTTTATATTAAAGATTATTGGAATGATGATTTAAGAGAAAAGCCAAGAAGTATTTTAGATGATAATTCTTACTTAAATGATATGGCAACTAATGAAATTATTGATTTATTTGGATCAAAGGTCTTTTCCACACCTAAGCCATTAGGCTTGTTAATTGACTTAATTGATGTGTGTGTTCATTTAGATGAAATAGTTTTAGATTTTTTCTCTGGAAGTGCTACTACTGCTCATGCAGTTATGAAATTAAATCAACTTGATGAACAGAAACGAAAATTTATATGCGTTCAAATTCCTGAAGATTTAGATGAAGCATACAAAAAATCTAGTTCAGATGGCAAAGAAATTATAAAAAATGCTATTTCTTATTTAGATTGTGAAAATAAACCACATTGTTTATTTGAAATAACCAAAGCCCGTATTGAAAAAAGTGCGGTCAAAATTCAACAAGATTTTCCTGATTATCAAGGGGATTTAGGCTTTAAAATTTTTGAAACGGTGCCGAATTTCCGTCTTGCTCAAGAGGATGAAAACTTAAGCCCACAAATGGCATTGCCTGATAGCCTAAATGCCAATTTGAATGAAGAACAGTATCACACCTTGCTCACCACTTGGCGTGTGTTTGATGGCAATGCCTTGACCGATTCTGTGCAAGCGGTGAAATTGGGCGATTATGTTGCCAATTTGTGTGGTCACACCCTGTATTTTATTCAAGCAGGTTTTGACAGCCTTGCCATTAAAGCCTTGATTGAAAAATTGGATAAGGACAAGGCATTTTTGCCTGAACGCATTGTGTTGTTTGGGGCGAATGTGGAAAGTGCCAAACAAAAAGAACTCAAACAAGCCTTAGACAGCTACACAAACCGCAAAAAACTCAATATTGCGTTATTGGTGAGGTATTAATATGGCAGGTTTCCATTATGAAAAAGGCTTGCCACATCAAATGGCGGCGGTGCAAGCGGTGTTGAGTACATTTAATCATTGCGTGCCGAAAAAGAATGAACGGGGTGAAAATCCAACGATTTCCGTTTCAGCTTGGGTAGACAATATCCTCCAAATTCAACATCAAAATGGCATTGAAACCTCGCTTGCTGATGGGAGTAATGTGTTGGATATTGCGATGGAAACGGGCACGGGAAAAACGTACACCTACACCCAAACGATGTTTGAAATGCACAAACAATTGGGATTGTATAAGTTTGTGATTGCGGTGCCGACCTTATCCATTAAAGCAGGCACGGAGCAATTTTTAAAAAGTGAGGCATTGAAAAAACATTTCCGTTTGGATTTTGAAGGCGAATACGGCGAGGCGGAAATTGAGTTGTATGTGGTGCAGAGCCAAAAGAATAAAAAAGGCAGTAAAAATCAGTCAATGCCCACGGAAATTGTGCGTTTTGTGCACGCCGATAACGCCAAGAAAATCCACGTGTTGTTGCTAAATATGGGGATGATCAACAGTAAAACGATGAAAGGGGAAGATGCGGGCAATGATGGCAGTGTGTTACTCAAAGATTTATACCACAAACCCTTTGAAGCCATTGCCTCCGTAAAACCGATTTTGATGATTGATGAACCGCACCGTTTTGATGAAGGTAATCAATCTTGGCAAAACTTGATGAATTTTGCACCGCAGTTTGTGTTGCGTTATGGGGCGACATTCAAAGAAAAATTCCGTAATTTGATTTATCGTCTCACCGCCATTGATGCCTTTAATCAGGATTTGGTTAAAGGGGTAAAAGCCTTTGTGCAAGAAGTGCAAGGTGATGAAAAAGCCAAAGTGCGATTTGTGGAAAGTGATGGCAAAGCCGCGACATTTGAGCTATCGGGAAGCAAAACGCCTTTTGTGTTAAACGTGGGCGAGAGTTTGGAAAAAGTCCATTCTCATATTCACGATCTGTATTTGGATAAATTGAACAAATCCACCGCCGTGTTAAGCAATGGATTAGAATTGAAAAAAGGTGATAGTTTCAATCCCTATTCGTATGCTAATCCTGTGTTCGATAAAATGTTGCGAGAGGCGGTGCGTGAGCATTTTAAAAATGAAAAAGTGCTATTAAATCGCCCTGATAAAATCAAACCCTTAACCTTGTTTTTTATTGATGATATTGCGGGTTATCGTGAAGGCGATAAACTGGCTGGCAGCTTAAAACAGCGTTTTGAAATTTGTGTGAAAGAAGAAGCGGAAAAAGCGTTACAAACGGCTGAACCTGATTCTGCTTTTTATCATTCTTTGAAAACGGTATTAACGGATATTTCTGCCACCCACGGAGGCTATTTTTCGAAAGATAATTCTTCCGATGATGAGAAAATCGCCCAAGAAATTAGCGAGATTTTACACGACAAAGAAAGTCTTTTGTCTTTAGCTAACCCACGCCGTTTTATTTTTTCTAAATGGACATTGCGAGAAGGTTGGGATAACCCGAATGTGTTTGGCATTTGTAAATTGCGTTCCAGCGGCAGTGAAACCAGTAAATTGCAAGAAGTGGGGCGTGGTTTGCGTTTGCCCGTGAATGAATTTATGGCACGGGTGAAAGACGGCAATTTTATGCTGAATTATTTTGTGGATAGCAGCGAAACGGATTTTGTGAAAAAACTGACCGATGAAATCAATCAAAGTGCGGTGAAAGAACACGTGTTTACGGCGTTGAATGATGAGTTATGTCTGAAAATTCAAGCCTGTTATCCGAACGAAACGAAAAAATCCATTCGCAATGCCTTGTCTGATTTAACCGATGACGATGACAATTTCATTGGTGATGGTTTTAATCAAGCGAAACAACGCTATCCAAATGCTTTCAACACGGCTGAAAAATTAAAAAGTGGCAAAGTTACCCAGTCTGGCAACGATCGCAGCAAAGTTAAAATGCGTATCGGCAAATACGATGAACTCAAAGCCTTATGGGAAACCATCAACCAAAAAGCGATTTTGCAATATCAACTTAATGAGGAACAGTGCCTGCAATTGTTATTGGCTTATTTACAAGAAAATAAAGGTCGTTTTACCCAAACAGGGATTAAAACGCAAGTGAGCCAAATTAAGGTCATTAATCATCAATTGGTGGCGACAGAGCAGTCTAGCCTTGTTGATGATAACTTTGAAGCGATTGTTACGATGAATTATCGTGATTTTTTGGAAAAATTGGCTCAAAAGTCTTTTATTCAAATGACAACCTTGCACAGTGCTTTTCATCAGTTGCGTGATGAAATCTCAATTGAGCGGTTTATGAATGAATACACCATTGCGACAATTTGTAGGGGGTTTAATCGTTATTTATTACATCATTCCTTTAGTGAATTTCAGGTGGGTTATGAAAAAGTCGGAGGGAGAGTTCATCCCACGAAGTTTACCGATGCCCAAGGCAAACCCTTGACAGAAGTCAATGCAGCAGATTTAGGTGTGCAAACGGATAATGGGACACCGCTAGAGAGCTTTTTGTTTGACAGCTTGTTTTTTGACAGCGAAATTGAGCGACAAAACATCACAGGCTCACAAATCCCAGAAGTAACGGTTTTCACTAAAATTCCAAAAAATTCCATTAAAATTCCTGTGGCAGGTGGTGGAACTTATTCCCCCGACTTTGCGTATATCGTTAAAACCGATCAAGGCGAGACACTCAATTTAGTGGTGGAAAGTAAAGATGTTCAAGACCAAGAGGATTTGCGTGGCAGTGAACTACAAAAAATTAAGCACGCTGAACATTGGTTCCAGATCTTGAGTGGGCAGTTGAAAGTCAAATTTGAAACCCAGTTTAAAGCGCAGCAGATCAAAGACATTCTCTTAAAACAGCTTCAGGAAAGTGAAAAAAGCTGCCAAGAGGCGAGTTGTTAAAGATTAAGCCGTTTAGTCAAATAAACGGCTTTTCTTTTTCTTTTCCCTTGATCTTTCCCATTTCATCGCCATATAGTGCTTTATTATTTGCAATAACAAAGGATACGAAATGACAACGATTGTAAGTGTTCGTCGTAACGGACAAGTGGTCGTCGGTGGTGACGGTCAAGTTTCATTAGGCAACACCGTGATGAAAGGCAATGCACGTAAGGTTCGCCGTTTATACAATGGCAAAGTGTTAGCCGGCTTTGCGGGGGGCACGGCTGATGCCTTTACGTTATTTGAATTATTTGAGCGTAAGTTGGAAATGCATCAAGGGCATTTGTTAAAAAGTGCGGTGGAATTAGCGAAAGATTGGCGTACCGACCGTGCTTTACGCAAACTTGAAGCGATGTTGATTGTGGCTGATGAGAAAGAAAGTTTAATTATTACAGGGATTGGTGATGTAGTGCAACCTGAAGAAGACCAAATTTTAGCCATTGGTTCAGGCGGTAACTTTGCGTTATCTGCTGCGCGTGCATTAGTGGAAAATACAGATTTATCTGCACGTGAAATCGTCGAAAAATCGTTAAAAATCGCGGGCGATATCTGCGTTTATACCAACACCAATTTTACTATTGAAGAATTACCTAATAACTAATTAGGTCATAGGAGCAAAAATGTCTGAAATGACCCCTAGAGAAATTGTCTCTGAATTGGATCAACATATTATTGGCCAAGCCGATGCGAAAAGAGCGGTGGCGATTGCGTTAAGAAATCGTTGGCGAAGAATGCAATTACAAGAGCCACTCCGCCACGAAGTCACGCCGAAAAATATTTTGATGATCGGTCCAACAGGTGTGGGAAAAACGGAAATCGCTCGCCGTTTAGCCAAACTTGCGAATGCCCCTTTTATTAAAGTCGAAGCGACAAAATTTACTGAAGTGGGCTATGTGGGGAAAGAAGTGGATTCGATAATTCGTGATTTGACTGACAGTGCGATGAAGCTAGTTCGTCAAACTGAAATCGAAAAAAATCGCTTCAGAGCAGAAGAAGCAGCTGAAGATCGTATCTTAGATGCGTTGCTTCCACCACCGAAAAATCAATGGGGACAAGTTGAAGCCTCTGATAATAATAGCAGCACACGCCAAGTGTTCCGTAAAAAATTGCGTGAAGGTCAATTAGACGATAAAGAAATCGAAATTGATGTCGCAAGCGTGT
Organism: Bisgaard Taxon 46; assembly: GCA_049941595.1. Classification (GTDB taxonomy): domain Bacteria; phylum Pseudomonadota; class Gammaproteobacteria; order Enterobacterales; family Pasteurellaceae; genus Pasteurella. The sequence continues at coordinate 2,550 of JBNFNA010000011.1, read as the reverse complement.
CTATGGGTGTTGAAATTATGGCACCGCCAGGTATGGAAGAAATGACGAACCAATTACAGTCAATGTTCCAAAATCTTTCTACTGGGCAAACCAAAAAACGCAAAATGAAAATTAAAGATGCGTTAAAAACCTTGATTGATGATGAAGCCGCAAAACTGATTAACCCTGAAGAGTTGAAGCAGAAAGCCATTGATGCGGTGGAACAAAACGGGATTGTGTTCATCGATGAAATCGACAAAATCTGTAAAAAAGGCGAATACAGCGGCGCTGATGTATCACGTGAAGGTGTGCAACGTGATTTACTGCCACTCGTGGAAGGCACAACAGTAAGCACCAAACACGGTATGGTGAAAACCGATCATATTTTGTTTATTGCATCGGGTGCATTCCAAGTGGCTCGCCCTTCAGATTTAATCCCTGAATTGCAAGGTCGTTTACCTATTCGTGTGGAATTATCAGCATTAAGTGCGGTGGATTTTGAGCGGATTTTAACAGAACCAAACGCTTCATTAACCGAGCAATACAAAGCCTTAATGGCAACGGAAGGTGTGAATATTGAATTCACTGAAGGTTCAATTAAGAAAATTGCGGAAGCGGCATTCAGAGTCAACGAAAAAACTGAAAATATCGGTGCGCGTCGTTTACACACTGTAATGGAGCGTTTGATGGATAAAATTTCCTTTAACGCAAGCGAAATGAACGGACAAGTTGTTACTATCGATGATGCTTATGTGACTGAAGCATTAGGCGATGTTGTAGAAAACGAAGATCTCAGCCGCTTCATTTTATAATTTTCTAAAAAATAACCGCACTTTGCTTTCAACATCAAAGTGCGGTTTATTTTTTGATAATTTTTTACTAAAAGAAGATTATTTACGCAACTTCACTAATTCGACGGCGTGGTCTGTCCCTTTCGTTAAGATTAAATTTGCACGTTCTCTGGTCGGCAAAATATTTTCTCGCAAGTTTAAGCCGTTAATTTCGTCCCAAATACGGCTCGCCGTGCTCACTGCCTCTTCTTCTGACAAACTTGCATAGTGTTTAAAATAGGAATTTGGATCACTAAATGCACTTTGACGGAATTTTAAGAAACGGCTGATATACCATTTTTTCAATAGATTTTCGTCCGCATCCACATAAATAGAAAAGTCCACGAAGTCAGACACGAAGGTTTGCGTTGAGCGATCGCCTGTTTGTAACACATTCAACCCTTCTAAAATCAAAATATCAGGCTGATCCACTACATCAAATTGGTCTGGCACGATGTCATAAATCAAATGTGAATACACAGGCGCTTTCACATTTGGCTTGCCTGACTTAATATCCGCTAAAAAACGCACTAAACGTGATGTATCATAAGACACGGGGAAGCCTTTTTTATGCAATAAATTATCTTTTTGTAACTTTTCTAATGGATATAAAAAGCCGTCCGTCGTAATTAAATCTACTTTTCGCACTTCAGGCCATTGCGATAATAAAGATTGCAAAATACGTGCAGAGGTACTTTTTCCTACCGCAACGCTGCCCGCAATGCTAATAATGTAAGGCACTTTATCTGGATTTACACCTAAAAAACGGTTCATCACCTGTTGACGTTGAATACGTTCTTCAATGTAATAGTTGATTAAACGAACTAATGGCAAGTAAATAGTGCGAACTTCATCTAAAGAAAGCTCTTCATTAATACCAAGTAGCGGTTTGAGGTCCTGTTCAGTGAGGGTTAAAGGCACCGATTTTCTTAATTCTGCCCATTGTTGGCGATTAAAAGATAAAAAAGGTGTAAGTTGATTAGCTAAAAAAGTTGAATTTGTTTGTTCCACAATGCGTTTAACTTATGTAAATGGTAGTCAATTGAATATAAAATATACCTTATAAAGCAGAAAAATCGCATAATTTTTTTAGAAAAGTGCTAACTTTATGATAAAAAATAGCCTTTTTGTTTGATAATTAAACGAATAAATAAAAAAAATCATTTTTTTCAAAAAAACACTTGTCAGCGATAAAAATTTCCCTATAATACGCCTCACTTGCTTATGAGATGCCGACTTAGCTCAGTAGGTAGAGCAACTGACTTGTAATCAGTAGGTCACCAGTTCGATTCCGGTAGTCGGCACCATTCTTCTCAGCAAGTGTTCATTTAACGCGGAGGGATTCCCGAGCGGCCAAAGGGAGCAGACTGTAAATCTGCCGGCTCAGCCTTCGAAGGTTCGAATCCTTCTCCCTCCACCATTTTTTAAATGAATCGTTCTGATGGGTCAGATGAATTTAGGACTGCGGGCATCGTATAATGGCTATTACCTCAGCCTTCCAAGCTGATGATGCGGGTTCGATTCCCGCTGCCCGCTCCAAACGCTGATATAGCTCAGTTGGTAGAGCGCACCCTTGGTAAGGGTGAGGTCGGCGGTTCAAATCCGCCTATCAGCACCAGTCTTAAACTTCCTTTCTGTCCTTTATTAACAACAAATTATTCATTTTGGTTAATGTGGTATATTGAACCATCCATAACCGTGTTTGTTTAGAGGGACTCTCAATGTCTAAAGAAAAATTTGA
>JBNFNA010000010.1:0-57886 GCA_049941595.1 Bisgaard Taxon 46 | reverse complement strand
TCAAATTTTTCTTTAGACACGATTAAGTTTCCTCAGTAGATACCACAAGCCATTATGGCTTGTGGTTTGTTAAACAAAATTATTTTTTGCGAGCTTCAATGATTGCATCAGCAACGTTTTTCGGAGCTTCTGCATACTTCAATGGTTCCATTGAGTATGAAGCACGACCTTGAGTTTGTGAACGAAGGTCAGTTGCATAACCAAACATCTCTGAAAGTGGTACTTCTGCATTGATCTTCACAACAAATTCATTTGCTTCTTGGCCGTTAACCATCGCACGACGACGGCTTAAGTCACCAATTACATCACCAACATAGTCTGGTGGAGTTTCTACTTCAACTTTCATAATTGGCTCAAGTAGAACTGGGTTTGCTTTGTTAAACGCTGCTTTAAATGCTAAAGATGCAGCTAGTTTAAACGCAAGCTCAGATGAGTCAACATCGTGGTATGAACCGAAATGTAAACGTACACCCAAGTCTACTACTGGGTAACCCGCTAATGGGCCTGATTTAAGTTGTTCTTGAATACCTTTATCAACAGCTGGGATATATTCACCAGGAATTACACCACCTTTGATTTCGTTCACGAACTCATAACCAGGACCTTCTGGCTCTAACGGATATAAGTCGATTACAACGTGACCATATTGACCGCGACCACCAGATTGTTTTGCGTGTTTACCTTCAACATCATTAACGCGAGTACGGATTGTTTCACGGTAAGATACTTGTGGTTTACCGATGTTCGCTTCTACTTTGAATTCACGACGCATACGGTCAACAATAATATCTAAGTGTAATTCACCCATACCAGAGATAATTGTTTCACCAGATTCTTCATCAGTGTGAACACGGAATGAAGGGTCTTCTTGCGCTAAACGGCCTAATGCAAGACCCATTTTTTCTTGGTCAGCTTTAGTTTTTGGTTCAACAGCAACAGAGATTACCGGTTCTGGGAATTCCATACGCTCAAGGATGATTGGCGCATCTTGTGCACATAATGTATCACCTGTACCAACATCTTTCAAACCGATTGCTGCTGCGATGTCACCTGCGCGAACTTCTTTGATCTCTTCACGTTTGTTTGCGTGCATCTGTACGATACGACCAAAACGTTCACGTTTATCTTTTACAGAGTTTAATACTGTATCACCAGAGTTAATTACACCTGAATAAACACGGAAGAAGGTTAAGTTACCTACGAATGGGTCAGTTGCAATTTTGAATGCAAGAGCTGCGAATGGCTCATCATCACTTGCGTGACGCTCGCCTTCAGTTTCATCTGGGTTGATACCTTTAATAGCTGGGATATCTGTAGGTGCTGGTAAGTAGTCGATTACCGCATCAAGCATTGCTTGAACACCTTTGTTTTTGAATGCAGAACCACAGCAAACTGGGATAATTTCGCCCGCTAATACGCGTTGACGTAAACCAGTTTTGATTTCTTCTTCAGTTAACTCTTCACCACCAAGGTATTTTTCCATTAACTCTTCAGAAGATTCTGCTGCTGATTCAACTAAGTTTTGACGCCATTCTTCACAAGCATCTAACATATCTGCTGGAATATCTTCATAGGTAAATGTCATACCTTGATCTGCTTCATTCCAGTTGATTGCTTTCATTTTTACTAAGTCAACAACACCAACGAAGCTATCTTCTGCACCGATTGGAAGTTGTAGAGGAACTGAGTTACCACCTAAACGAGTTTTGATTTGCTCAACAACACGTAGGAAGTTTGCACCAGTACGGTCCATTTTGTTTACGAACGCGATACGTGGTACTTCGTATTTGTTAGCTTGACGCCATACAGTTTCAGATTGTGGTTGAACACCACCAACTGCACAGTAAACCATTACTGCACCATCAAGAACACGCATTGAACGTTCTACTTCGATTGTGAAGTCAACGTGTCCTGGGGTGTCGATTACGTTGATACGGTGTTGTTGGTATTGTTGAGACATACCTGACCAGAATGCAGTTGTTGCAGCAGATGTGATTGTGATACCACGCTCTTGCTCTTGTTCCATCCAGTCCATTGTAGCTGCACCATCGTGCACCTCACCGATTTTGTGACTCACGCCTGTATAGAATAAGATACGCTCAGATGTTGTAGTTTTACCTGCATCGATGTGCGCACTAATACCGATATTACGGTAGCGTGAAATAGGGGTTGTACGTGCCATTCTTATTTCCTTGCTGGAATTAAATATGAAATTTTAAATATGTATAAGGCTTCACCACATAATTAAATGAGATGAAGCCTGAAAAACGTAGTTGCTAAAAAATTACCAACGGTAATGAGCAAACGCTTTGTTAGCTTCAGCCATACGGTGAACGTCTTCACGTTTCTTAACTGCTGCACCTTTGTTATCTGATGCATCAGATAATTCGTTAGCTAAACGTAAAGCCATTGATTTGTCACCGCGTTTACGTGCAGCTTCAACGATCCAACGCATACCTAATGCGTTACGACGAACTGGACGTACTTCAACTGGTACTTGATATGTAGAACCACCCACACGGCGAGATTTAACCTCAACTGTTGGGCGTACGTTGTCAAGTGCAGCTTCGAAAGCTTCTAATGCGTCTTTACCAGTACGTTGTGCTAACGTATCTAATGCACTGTAAACGATTTTTTCTGCGATAGATTTTTTACCATCTACCATTAAAACATTGATGAATTTTGCAAGTAATTCTGATCCGAACTTTGGATCTGGAAGAATCTTGCGTGGTTCAATACTACGACGACGTGGCATTGCGAATTTCTCCGTAATTAATCTTCAGGATTTTCCAAAACTCTACATTTTGCGATAAATATCGCCTTTTGACTGGAGTTTATGGTTTAAATAGTTTTACTAATTTAGACGTTTGGCCTTACTTAACGGAGAACCATTAAGATTTAGGACGTTTAACGCCGTATTTAGAACGACCTTGTTTACGATCTTTCACGCCAGCACAGTCTAATGCACCGCGTACAGTGTGATAACGCACACCTGGTAAGTCTTTAACACGACCGCCACGGATAAGCACAACACTGTGCTCTTGAAGGTTGTGACCTTCACCGCCGATATAAGAGGTTACTTCGTAACCGTTAGTTAAACGAATACGGCATACTTTACGTAATGCTGAGTTCGGTTTTTTAGGTGTAGTTGTGTATACACGTGTGCACACACCACGTTTCTGCGGGCAAGCCTCTAATGCAGGAACGTTACTTTTTACAACCTTTTTCACACGCGGTTTGCGTACTAGCTGGTTGATAGTTGCCATTAAAAAAGCTCCAGTTTTAACAATTATTCATTAATAGAATGTTTATACGTATTTCTATTTCATACAGAAATAGACGCGCTATTATAATGAAGGTGGGCAAATAATGTCAAGAATTAGACGGATCTATTTGTGGGCAGTCGGTTTTTTGATTGACCAAAAGAAGGAAATTTAACAAAAAACAACCGCACTTTTCTTGCTACAGTTTAGAGCGCAAACTGTGGGGTATGCTGCTCGGTTAATTTCACGAGTTCAGATAATGAAATTTGTTTAATCTTGTCCTGTTTATTAAACATCGTCATTAAATTACGTGATTCCAAATCTATCGCCAAAGCATAACAAGATGCGTTTGCCTTCTCAAAGATGGTTGGGTATTTGACCAATAGATAAACGCCATCTTGCCATAAAACAATCGCATCTTGCGCTGTGGTATTTTGCAAATGTTGGATTAACTCGTGTGTTGTGTAATTGGATTGAGAAAAGGTATAAAGCATCATCCGTCCTTAAAAGGTCAATACTTTTTCAGCTTGGTTAAGTAAGGCAACTAAAGCTGTGCGGTCAATTTTTTCGCAAGAAATCACACAATCTTGCAATGTCATTTGTGCTGTTTCTAATGAATTTGCACACACATAACGTTGTTCAATCTCATATAAATCCAATAATTTGAGCATACTCACTATATCTTTTTGCAAGATTGCATCTGGATTTTGATTATTCAATAAATTAAACACGCCATCATCAAGGAAAAACACGCCGATATCTGTTTCATCACAAAATGCAGTTGCCGCAAGTAGTGCATCGAGTCCCTCACGACTGCTTGAGGCACCAAAAGGTGTTGAGCGAAAAACAAAGGCTAATTTCATCATAACGTGATCACCCTATCCGCTTCTAAGGTTGCTTTAGTAAATTCACCTAATCCAGCAAGCACAAAGTGCGGTGCTAAATTTTCACTTTTTGTATCTGCAGATGTTAATTTATCCACAACGCCACGACGTTGTGCAGCTGCTACACATAAATGTAGCGGAAATTGATATGTTTGGGCGAGATCTTGCCAAGCTTGTTGTAAATTAAACTCGTCATTAGCCGGATAAACTAATGCATTACCGTGAGTTACACCCTCTTGAAAGAAGAATACTTGATTGAGTTGATGTCCTTGTGCCAATAAAGCTTTGGCAAATTGGTACGCCAGAAAACTCCCTTGTTTACCATAAACCGGTTGTTTGACACAAAGTACATAGCGCATTATTTTTGTTCTTCCGAATCTTGTTTAACTTGGCGAATGTAGAGATAGACAGTGTGGCGAGAGATATCCAAACGTTCTGCCACTAAATTAATCGCATCTTTAATATCAAAAATGCCTTTTTCATATAAAGATACCACAATTTGGCGATTTTTATTGTTATTCGACACCAAGCGATCCGAAGTTACTTCTTCGATCGTTTTTTCAACGGTTTGTGCTACCAGTTCTTCAACAGAGCTGGCAAAGTTGACGGATGAGGTTGCATTTTGTTCTGGTGTTGGCATTAAGGCTTGCATAAATTGTGAAATTGGCACATCTAAATTAATGTTAATACACAATAAACCAATAATGCGTTGGCTTTTGTTACGGATCGCAATAGTCACTGACTTCATTAGGCCCTTGCTTTTTGCACGTGTAAAATAAGGTTTCGACACGCTATCCGTTTGCATATTATGGAGAGATTTCAGCGCCAGATCAGTAATTGGAGAGCCTATTTGACGATTGGTATTATGCCCATTTGCAATGCAAATTGTTGAATGTTCGAGATCTTCTAAAGAATGCAATACAATTTCACAATGACTGCCAATTAAAGCACTCACGCCGTCTACAACAGCGCGATAAGAATTAAGAATTGTACGATCTTCATCGGTAAAAGGGCGCTTATCCGTCAACATCATTTTTCTCTTAATAATTTTTCTAGACGTAACCGCACTTTATTTTTGTTATTCTCAAAGTGCGGTCAATTTTATTGCTTTTTACTCTGATTTCACATCAATCACATCGACTTCAAAATATAATGTTGAATTTGGAGGAATGATGCCCGCACCTTGATCACCATAAGCCAATTCAGGCGCAATCACTAATTCAATTTTTCCACCTTTTTTCACAAGCTGTAAACCTTCTGTCCAACCCGGCACAACTTGGTTTAATTTAAAGGAAATTGGTTTACCACGAGAGCTATCAAATACGTCACCATTTGGCAATTTACCTGTATAATTTACTGTCACAGTATCTGTTGCTTTAATCGCATCGCCACTACCTGCATTAACCACTTTATAAAGTAAGCCAGATGCTGTTTTTTTCACGCCTGTTTTTTTCTCAAATTCAGCACGATATTTATCACCGTCTGCTTTTGCTTGTTGGCTAATTTTTTCAAGTTTTGCTTGTTGTTCTTTAACTAATTTGGTTTGGATTTCTTGCAATACATTTTTAAGCTGTTCATTTTTAGCAAGCTCTACTTTGCCATTTAGTACATCTTCAACACCGGCTAAAACACGTTTTGTATCATATGTGATAACATCTTTTTGTGATGTCATTACTTCTTTTAAATTTGTTCCTAATAATGCACCAACAGCATAAGAAGCATCATCATTAAATTTTTTATTTTCCGCTTTATTCTCTGCGATAACCACATTTGAAGTGACCGCACCAATTAAAAGTGCAATCATCGAATATTTTTGAATTTTAAACATATCGGTTATTCCTTTATAATAAAAAATGAATTTAGATAGGTTAAAACGGATTTAACAAATTCACAACCTTTATTTGGAGTTTATCTATGCAAATTGAAGAAAAATTAGAGCAACGCATTGCGGAGCTAGAAATGAAAGTAACCTTTCAAGAAAACTTATTAGACGAATTAAATCAATCCCTCATTGAACAGCAATTTATGATAGATAAAATGCAAATTCAGTTGCGTTATTTAGTCAATAAATTAAAAGATATGCAGCCCTCAAATATTGCAAGCCAAGCGGAAGAAACACCGCCACCACATTATTAATCTCTAAAAAATAACACCGCACTTTTGCCGTATTTTCACGCCCACTTAACTGATAACTCACATTATTTACTGATAAATAAAAAATTAATTAAAACAACAACTACTCTATTATGGAATAAAACAAAAATTGTGATATAGTCTTTGCCTATCAATCAAACTTCTAACTGTGTCTTTCAATACTGAGGTAAGAATGAATATCCGTGATTTAGAGTATCTTGTTGCGCTTGCTGAACATAAACATTTTCGTCGTGCTGCTGACGCTTGCCACGTCAGCCAACCGACATTAAGTGGTCAAATCAGAAAATTAGAAGATGAATTAGGTATCATCTTGCTTGAAAGAACAAGCCGCAAAGTGTTATTCACGCAGTCTGGCTTGTTGCTCGTTAATCAAGCAAAAACAGTATTGAGAGAAGTCAAAGTACTTAAAGAAATGGCAAGTAACCAAGGTAAAGAAATGACTGGGCCGCTGCATATTGGTGTTATTCCAACGGTTGGGCCTTACCTCTTACCTTATATTATGCCAGTGATCAAAGAAGCCTTCCCTGAATTAGAGCTTTTCTTATATGAAGCACAAACACAACAATTAATGGAACAACTAGAAACAGGTCATTTAGATTGTGCTGTGGTTGCTTCTGTGCGAGAAACTGAAAGTTTTATTGAAGTGCCTATTTTCAATGAAAAAATGCTTCTTGCCGTATCCGAAAATCACCCGTGGGCAACAGAATCTTCAATCAAAATGAGTAAATTAAATGGCTTGGAAATTCTAATGCTTGATGACGGACACTGCTTGCGTGATCAGACAATGGGTTACTGCTTCAGCGCGGGCGCAAGAGAAAACTCACATTTTCAGGCTACCAGTTTAGAAACCTTGCGCAATATGGTTGCAGCAAATGCAGGAATGACATTAATGCCTGAACTCGCCGTGATGAACGAAGGTGCAAGAACGGGAGTGAAATATATTCCTTGTAACTCACCTGAGCCAATTCGTACGATTTCATTAATTTATCGTCCGGGCTCGCCACTGCGTAACCGCTATGAACGCATCGCACAAACAATCAGTGCATCAGTGCGTTCGATTTTGTCCTAAGGACTGCATATGGCTGGGATTCGAGCATTACAAAAAGAAAAAACAAGACGCGCATTAATTGATGCTGCGTTTAATCAATTAACTGCAGAGCAGAGTTTTTCTAATTTAAGTTTACGTGAGGTCGCACGTGAAGCAGGCATTGCCGCGACTTCCTTTTATCGCCATTTCAAAGATATGGATGAATTAGGGCTAACAATGGTTGACGAGGCGGGCTTAGTATTACGCCAATTAATGCGTCAAGCACGTAAACGCTTAGAAAAAGGCGGCAGCGTGATTGCCATTTCTGTGGACACATTCTTTGAGTTTATTGCTAACAATCCCAATATGTTCCGTTTGCTTTTGCGTGAAAGTTCGGGGACCTCACAAGCATTCCGTACCGCAGCCGCACGTGAAATTAAACACTTTGTTGATGAATTGACTGAATATATTGCACATAAAAATGGTTATCCCCAATATGTTGCTTATGTTCAAGCGGAAGGTATGGTGACGATCGTATTTACTGCAGGTGCAAATGCATTAGATATGGAAAAAACCGAGCGTGAGCAATTAAAAGAGCGAGTCATCTTGCAATTGCGTATGCTGGCTAAAGGTGGTGAGTACGCTGCAGGGAAGATAAAGTAGGGAAATAACCTGCGATGCATAAGTTCAAAAAGCTACTTAAAAATCTGCTTTCTCTCGCCTTAACGCTATTGGTGATGAGCATTGTGATAGATTTTATCCGCAAACCCGATGTGCCAAGCCAAGCGAATACAACCGCGTTAGTTGATTTACAAGACCAGCCATTTTTTCTTGCACAGTTAAGCCAAGAGCAACCTGCGGTTATCTATTTCTGGGGTTCGTGGTGTGGCTACTGTAAACATACCTCGCCTGCTGTAAATAGTTTAGCGCAAGATGGCGTGCCAGTGGTTACCGTCGCATTACGTTCAGGCAGTGATGATCAAGTAAAACAGTATTTGAGCAAAAATAACTATCAATTCAGAACAGTCAATGATCCAAATGGGGATATCAGCCATCAGTGGGGCGTATCTGTCACACCAACAATCATCATCTTTGATAAAGGAAAAATGGAATCTGCCACCACTGGCTTAACAAGCTACTGGGGGCTAAAAGTGCGGTTATTTTTAGCAGAATTATTTTAACATTAAAGCATTAACGTGCATAAAACGATTTAGGAATATCCTTATCACAAATCACAAAGTCAAAATCAGCTAAGTCTGCAATATAAGCTTGCTTGACAAGTCCAAATTTTGAATGATCAATCACTAAGATAGATTGCTGTGTTTTTGCCATAGCAAGTTGTTTCGCTTTGGCTTCTTCAAAATTAAAACAAGTCACGCCATATTTAGTATGAATACCCGCCGCAGAAATAAAAGCTTTGGTTGTGCATAACGCATCAAGCTCTGAATTACGCTGGATTGGGGTAAGAAATGCATTATGACGAGAATAACGCCCACCGGTGAGAATAAGATCGCAATTTGGTTTGTCTTTTAATGCGAGAAAAACATTAATTGAGCAACAAAGTGCGGTAAATTTTATAGAAGGATCAATTTGAGAAGCCACGAAGGGGATGGTAGATCCACAATCAAAGAACACAATATCGCCTTCTTGAACTAATGCTGCGGCATCCTTACCGACGCGCATTTTTTCAGCGATATTTTTACCTTGATGTTCAAAGATGTGGTAATCCTGTCTACCTCGCCCTTGCGGATTCCTAACGATATAGCCGCCAAGTAACTGAACTGGACCACTGCCTGCACTTAGATCTCGTCGAATGGTCATTTCTGACACATTCAACATTTCGGCAGCCTCGCGTAAATGAATTTTATCCATTTGCCGGAGCAATAATTCTAACTTCTGAACACGAGAATTTAACTTATCCATAAGCTTAGGTCCAATCCAACGACTAATAGTTACTGCTAGTATCAGCCAAACCGTTAATGATTGCTATCCCTGCACTTGCACCAATACGGGTTGCACCCGCATTGATCATCGCCACAGCGGTTTCAGTATCACGAACACCACCCGAGGCTTTAACTCCAATATCACCAACAGTTTGTTTCATCAATGCAACATCTTCCACAGTCGCACCGCCTTTACTAAATCCTGTTGATGTTTTTACAAAAGCAACGTTCAATTCTTTACAAATTTCACACGCTTTCACAATTTCTTCTTTTGTTAACAAGCAAGTTTCTAAAATCACTTTTAATGGTTTTGAACCACACGCCATAAGGACTTCGGCGATATCCGCTCTTACAGCATCCCATTTGCCAGATTTTATCCAACCTACATTGATCACCATATCAATTTCATCTGCACCCGCGTTGATCGCTTCCATACTCTCAAATGCTTTTACAGATGTTAAATTTGCGCCCAATGGAAATCCGACCACTGTGCAAATTTTCACATTACTTCCTTGCAATTTTTCTTTTGCCAAAGGAATATAACCCGAATTAATACAAACAGACCAGAACTGATTTTCAATTGCTTCTTCACAAAGTTTTAAGATGTCCTTTTCGTTTTTCTCTGTGGTTAAAGCTGTATGATCAATAAATTGGGCGATTTCTTTTGCGTTCATTGTATTCCTCAACTATCTGATATCAATAACTGCTCTCTATCATACCAAAAAAAATACAAAAACTGTGATCGATGTAACTTTTTTAACATTATTTCGAAAGTTGGCGCAATTTATACCAATTCTGTTAGATTTACAACATTTTTTTACACTTTTTTTAGTTTTGTTTACAGATGGATAATAATGCACCATTTCCTGTGCTGATACTTTTCAAAAAAGAAAAAATAAGCCAATAAAAAAGCTGAATCCGCACAATGTGAGCCTTCAGCTTTTAATAAAACAGCCTAAAGTTAATTAAAATGCAATTTTATACACTTCTAAAATTTCTTCAGCAGTACAATCTCTTGGATTACCACCTGTGCAGACGTCATTAAAGGCGTCAACTGAAAGTGCCGGTAAGTCTTCTTCTTTTACACCAATTGCAGACAATTTTTCTGGAATATTTACATCTTTTGCTAGTTGTTTAACAGCTGTAATTGCCGCATCACGGTATTGTGAAGGTGTCATATCATCTACGCCTTTCACACCCATCACACGTGCGATTTCACGGTATTTTTCACCTGTATAATTTTTATTAAATTCCATTACGTAAGGTAACAACACTGCGTTGGCAATACCGTGTGGGGTATCGTAGTAAGCTGAAAGTGGATGCGCCATACTATGTACTACACCCAATCCCACGTTTGAGAATCCCATACCCGCCACATATTGACCTAATGCCATGCCTTCACGACCTTCAGGCTCATTATTCACTGCACCACGCAATGATTTAGCAATTAATTCAATGGCTTTTAAGTGCAACGCATCCGTTAATTCCCAAGCAGCTTTAGTAATATAACCTTCAATTGCGTGTGTGAGTGCGTCCATACCTGTCGCAGCAGTTAAACCTTTAGGCATACTCGACATCATATCAGGGTCAACAACCGCAACGGTTGGTACATCGTGTACGTCCACACAAACGAATTTACGTTTTTTCTCTTCGTCAGTAATTACATAGTTAATCGTTACTTCAGCTGCTGTCCCTGCTGTTGTTGGCACGGCAATCACAGGCACACATTTTTGATGAGTTGGTGCGACACCTTCTAAAGAAAGCACATCGCTAAATTCAGGGTTATTGATAATGATTCCAATACCTTTTGAACTATCAATTGGCGAGCCACCACCAATGGCGATCATATAATCTGCACCGGTTGATTTAAAACGTTCAACCCCTTTTTTGATCACATCAACACTTGGGTTTGCTTTCACTTCATCAAAAATTTCATAAGCTAAGCCCGCTTCGTCTAAAAGTGCAGTCACTTTGCCCGCCACACCAAATTTAATTAAATCTTTATCGGTAACCACTAACCCCTTTTTAAAACCTCTGCTTTTCACCTCGTGGACAATATGCGAAATAGCACCTTTTCCGTGGTAGCTAGTTTCATTTAGAATCATTCTATTCGCCATAAGTATTTCTCCTATATTAATGAAAATAATAAAAAGTGCGGTCAGTTTTTATGACATTTCATAATAGTGACCAAATAAATCATTATTGAATTGCTAAGGATATGATCAGAAATTCACGAATTTATGTAAATAAAAGATCCCATCTTCCATTAATTTTGTTAGCTATTTCACATTTTTCACCTACTTTTTATAGGTGTTTACTATTCAAAACTGCCCGTTTTAGGGTATATAACGAGCAAGCGGGCATTTCAATAAAAAGGATTTAAAAACAATAACTAAACTGTTTATCTTGATAAGAAAACACAATAAAAAAACGCCCAACTTGATCACACAAATTGGGCGTTTTCGCTCAAACAAATTTAATTACACTGTTTGATCATACTGCAAATAAACCACTTGAGTTTGTAGATACTCTTCTAAACCGTGTTTACCATCAGCTCCGCCAATGCCCGATTTACGCCAGCCAGCGTGGAAGCCTTGCATTGCTTCAAAGTTTTCGCGGTTAATGTAGGTTTCACCAAATTTCAAGCGAGAAACAAGTTTCATTGCTTTGTTGATATTTTGTGTGTAAACCGATGAGGTTAAGCCATATTCACAGTCGTTGGCGAGTTTGATCACTTCATCAATATTGTCAAATGTTGCCACTGGAATAACTGGTCCAAAAATTTCTGAACGTAGAATATTCATACTGTTATCAACATTATCAATCACTGTTGACTCAAAGTAATAGCCTTTGCCTTCCACCGGTTTGCCGCCCAATAATAAGCGTCCACCCGCTTTGATCGCCTCATCCACCATCTGTTTTGCGTGAGTTTGACCTTGCTTATTGACCATTGGTCCCATATCGAGAGTTTCATCTTCTAATGGGTTGCCTGCACGCACTTTTTTCATACGTTCGATCAATTTTTGCGTGAAGGCTTCTTTTATTTCACGTTGTACATACACACGCTCTGCACAGTTACACACTTGCCCAGAGTTAATCACACGTGAGGCCACGATTGCATCTGCGGCTAAATCAAGATCTGCATCTGCAAGCACGATAGCTGGTGCTTTACCGCCTAACTCTAAGTTCACTTTGATGATGTTTTTGCTTGCTGCTTCCATTACTTTACGGCCAGCTGGCTCACTACCTGTTAATGACACTAAGCCCACTTTTGGATTGGATGCTAGCTCATTGCCCACTTCACCGCCCGGTCCGTGTACTAAGTTAAACACCCCTTTCGGTAAGCCGACTTGATCGACTACTTCGGCAAATAACACTGCATTAATTGGTGAATCAACACTTGGTTTTAATACAATCGTGTTACCAGTCACTAATGCTGGTGCGGCTTTACGAGCGATCAAGAAGAATGGGAAGTTCCAAGGTAGGATCCCTGTTGTGACACCAATGGCGCGTTTATAGAGGAAAATATGCTCATTTGGGCGATCGCTTTGGATAATTTCACCTTCATAACGGCGTGCCCATTCAGACATATAGTCTAAATAGTCTGCGGTAAAATTCACTTCGACACGTGCGAGAGGAAGGACTTTCCCCATTTCAGAGGAAATCGCTTTGGCAATCTCTTCCGAACGCGCACGAATACCTTCGGCAATTTTACGCAAATAGCCCGCACGTTGAATTGCAGGTAATTGTTCCCAAGCATCTTGCGCCGCCTCTGCAGCATCAATCGCTCTCGCGGCATCAGCTGCTGTCCCCTTAGTTACTTTTGCGATCACTTCTTCTGTTGCTGGATTCAATACATCAAAAGTGTGACCGCTTTCAGTTGCGACGAATTGCCCATCGATATACATATTTAATGTTTGCATAATTGCCCTCTATACTGGTTAGTTGGGAGTAATTTGCAAAATCACTGCAAAATTGGACCGCACTTCCTTGCATCTTTTCAGAACGACAATGACTACAAAAGGCGAATTTGACTTCGCCTTCTGTACTGACCGCCAAAAGTGCGGTCAAATTTGCGTTAATTTTGCGAGATGAATGACAAAATTAGTAAAGTACTGCTTTCGCTTCTTCAGTATCGATGTTGTCTTTAGTGACAAACACTACACCAGTATCGATGAATTTTTCGACTTTTTCACCTTTTAAAATACGATGAATGGTATCAACACCTTTGTAACCCATTTGATAAGAAGATTGCACCACGATACCTTCTAAAGTTCCATCACGAACAAAGTTTTGTAAGTCTTGGTTACCATCGAAACCGACTGCCACTAATTTGCCTGCATAACCACGCTCTTTCACTGCACGTGCCATACCTACTGCTGTTGGCTCATTTGCACCGAAGATTGCCGTTAAATCTGGATTTGAGGTTAACACGTCGATGGTTTGGTTAAGTGCAGTGACCATATCTGATTGTGAATATAATGGTTCCATTAATTTCACATCTTTATGTTTTTTGATTTCATCCATAAAGCCACCAGTACGCTCGATCGCTGATGCTGCACCTGGTGTATATGACATTACTGCCACTTTACCCATTTTTTCGCCGTGTTTTGCTAATAATTTTTCAGCGGCAAGTTTACCTGCTGCACGGTTATCTGTTGCTAAGAATGATTGATAGTATTTACCATCAGAGTTGATACCCGAGTCGATAATTACTACTGGGATACCGTTCTCAAATGCTTTTTTCACAGGTGGAATTAATGCATCTGGGTCTGATGCTGCAAGTACGATACCTGCTACACCGCGGTTGATCGCATTATTCACCATATTTACTTCTTCATCGATAGCTGTTTCAGCTTGAGGACCTTGGAATGATACTTTGTATTGACCACCAAGATCTTTCTCTGCAGCTACTGCCCCTTTCTTCACGTTTTGCCAGAAATTCGCATTTTCTGTTTTCACAATCACTGCAATTTCATTCGTTTTTGCTAAAAGTTGTGGTGCAGCGAACAGAGTAGATAAACCTAAAATAGCTGAAGCAATTAAAGTCATTTTTTTCATTGTGATTTCTCCTTGTTTTGAGATTGAGGCTTTTTACTCACTTTTTTAGTTTGACGAAGTTGGTCTAATGCCACAGTGATAATAATCACAAGACCAATAATAATTTGTTGTACAAACGCTGACACACCATTCATATTCAAGCCATTACGTAATACACCGATAATGAATGAACCGATTAATGTACCTGGAATTGTACCAACACCACCCATGAGAGAGGTTCCCCCCACGACCGCACTGGCAATTGCATCTAATTCGTAAGCCACGCCACCATTTGGTTGTGCGGTAACAAGACGGGATGCAAGAATAACGCCTGCAAGACCAGACAATAAACCACTGGCAATGTAGGCATAATTTTTCACTTGATTGGTTTTAATACCAGAAAGTCTTGCGGCTTCTTCATTTGAACCAATCGCGTAAATATAACGACCGACTTTTAATTTAGATAAAGCGAAAGTAAATAGAATTGCGATGAAAATCATAATAATCACAGGGTATGGGATACCTGGGAATTTCACGATTGGCAAGCCATTTGCACCTTCTTCCACAATACGGAACAATGCACCGTTACCAAGCTCTGCAAATGACTCTGGCATACCCGAAACTGGTGCAGCGTTTGTCACATAAAGAGCTAAACCACGCGCCACCATCATTGTCCCTAAGGTTGCGATAAACGGTGGTAAGCGCATTACAGTTACGATCATACCGTTGGCTAAACCGCAAAGACCGCCCACTAAAATGCCGAATAAGATACCAAGAGGCACTGGCACACCAGCGTTCACAATCATCGCAGCAGCAACACCTGATAGCGCCACTACTGACCCGGTACTCAAGTCGATACCACCGGTTAAGATAACGATGGTTGCACCGATACCGATTAAGGCAATGGTTGATGTTTGTAAGCCGATAGTTAGGACGTTATTTAACGTGAAGAAGTATTCGTTAGTGAATGTGAAAGTTATCACTAATAAAATTAAGCCTGCGAGTGATGCCACTTTACGTAGCATTTCTTTTTGTTTCTCGTTCATTTATGCCTCCTGGCTCTTGCGAGCGAACATATCTTTTACACCTGTTGCGTAGTGCATAATTTCTTCTTGGTTTGTATTTTTGGTTTCCAACATTGCGGTCATTCGTCCTTCACGCATTACAATAATGCGGTCTGATACCCCTAATACTTCTGGTAACTCAGAAGAGATCACAATAACACCTACGCCGTTGGCTGCTAACTCATCAAGTAATTGATAAATTGCATATTTTGCGCCCACATCGATACCACGAGTTGGCTCATCGAAAATCATCACTTTAGCATCGCGGAACAACCATTTACCGATAACCACTTTTTGTTGGTTACCCCCACTCAAGTTATTCACTAACTGCTCGATAGTTGGCGTTTTAATTTCCATTTTATCGATGAAAGTTTTTGATGCTTTGGCTTCTTCAGCGTGAGAGATCACGCCTGCACCGTTACATACTTTATCCATTGATGCCATTGTGATGTTTTCACGAATAGACATTCTCACTGCCACACCGTTAAGTTTGCGGTCTTCAGATAAGTACGCAATACCGGCTTTGATTGAGTCTGCTGGGCTTTTAATACTCACTTTGTTGTGGTGAACAAAGATTTCGCCAGAATCTAATGGATCTGCACCGAAAATCGCACGGGCAAGTTCAGTACGTTTTGCTCCCACAAGACCGGTGATCCCCAAAATTTCACCTTTGAATAAAGCAAAATCTAAGGCTTCAAACACACCGTAACGTTCAGCTTGATACACTGACATCACAACTTCGTTTTCATCGACAACGGCTGTTTTTGGCGGGAAGTGATTATCTAAAGAACGACCTACCATTTTGGTAATGATTTCATCCATTGTGATTTCTTTAAACACGTGGTCTGAAACATAAGTACCATCACGGAAAATCGTAATGTGGTCACAAATACGTTTAAGCTCTTCCATACGGTGTGAGATATATACGATACTCACGCCTTTTTCTCTTAGCTTATTAACGAGTTCAAATAACTTATCGATTTCTTTTTCAGTTAATGCGGATGTTGGTTCATCCATAATTAACACTTCAACGTCAAAAGAAAGGGCTTTGGCGATTTCTACCATTTGTTGTTTCGCCACAGAAAGTGACCGCACTTGATCTGTTGGTTTCACATCAATGTCGAATAAGGAAAGTAATTTTTCGGAATCACGAATCATCTTATCCTTATCAACCATTCCATACTTAATTGGCTCACGCGCAAAGAAAATATTTTCAGCGACGGTCAAGTGAGGAATTAAGTTCAACTCTTGGAAGATCATACTGATCCCTTGATGTTGTGCTTCCAACACAGAGTTGAAATTCACTTCTTTTCCTTTATAAGTGATCGTGCCTTCGTCTTTTTGATACACGCCTAATAAGCATTTCATTAAGGTGGATTTTCCCGCACCGTTTTCGCCCATCAGCGCGTGAACCTCGCCTTTGCGTAATGTTAGCTGCACATCTTTTAATGCCTGTACCCCAGCAAAGCCTTTGCTAATATTCCGCATTGTGAGTATCGTTTCGTGCATAATGATGCCCTCTTTGCTTTATTCTTCGATTCTTAATCCATAAGATTTAAATTTATTTAGCACAACGCTCATTTCTTCTTTGTCGAGTAATGGAATCTCTAAACCTGTTGCTAAAAGTTTGATATACCACTCGGCTAATACTTCAACTTCGTGTGCAAGCCATAGGGCTTTATCTAAGTTTTTCTCAGCGGCAATCAATCCGTGATGCGCTAATAAAATGGCTTTGCTTTCTTTAATGCCTTCTTTCACATATTCCGCTAATTTGTGAGTACCGAAAGTCGCATAAGGTACGCAAGGAATATGGTCTGAACCACCCACTGCAATCATATAGTGGAACGGAGGAATTGCTTTTTCTAAGATAGACACTGCAGCACAGTTGATAGAATGGTTGTGTACCACTGCATCGGCATCTGGGCGAGACTCATACACCGCTAAGTGGAAATGCCATTCACTTGAAGGCAATTTGCCATCTTCGTGTTTACCATTTTTATCCACATAAACAATGCTATCTGGCGTCATTAAATGATACGGCGTGCCAGTTGGTGTAATTAACATACCGTCTTGATAACGTACACTCACATTGCCTGCGGTGCCTTGGTTTAAGCCCAATCTTGTCATTTCAAGACAGGTATCGATAATTTTTTGTGAAAGTTCAACTCTGTTCATTTTTTATACCCCTTAAAAGTCAATTTTAAGAAATTGGTGTCACACCTTTTTTAATAATAATGTTGCCGTATTTTGCTATTTCGCCAGTGACAACAACTGCATAGGCTTTTTTCGCACGGTCATAGAAAGCGAAGCGATCGATGCGAGTTAAATTTGGTACAGAACCGACCGCACTTTTGATCGCTTGTAAATAACGAGCTTCAACGTTTGGATCCAAACTGTCACCTTCAACGGCTTGCATCATAATTAATGGCGCATCAACATAAGCATCAAACTCAAATAACGGGCTGATTGCGGTGAGTAATGTATCTACGCCAAGCCCATCGGCACGCAGTACTTTTTGATGTAATTGGTGTGCTGGGAAATGAGCATCTGACAGAACAAGCTCATCGCCGTGTCCCATTTCCGCAAGAATTTTAAGTAAATCTGGTGAGATTGCTGGATGAATACCTTTTAACATCGTTATTTTTCCTTTTATTTATCTCTTGTAAGCCAACGAAGTGCGGTCTTTTTTTAATTTTTTTCCTTCAACGCTTGATATAACGCCGCATTTTCAGACGGCATAATACGTTGGGTTTGTGGTTTCATTTGTTGTTGTGCGTGGTCAAAATTTTGGTAAACACCAAGCCCTGCAAAGGTAAACATTGCAGCCCCTAAAACGGTACTTTCTGCCACATCAACCACATCAATCGGTAAACCTAAAACATCAGCACGGATTTGGTTCCATAAACGGTTTTTCGAACCGCCACCCACACAAATTAAGCTTTCTGCTTTGAATTTGCTGACTTGTTGCAACACACCTAAGCCGTCTTTTAAACGTAATGCCATATATTCCAACGCAGCACGATAAATTTGTCCGCGACGAGTATGCATTGATAAACCAGCGATATTACCTAGACCAGCTTGTTGATCGTTAGCATTGAACTGACCTTGTAAACGCACACCACCTGCACCTACTGCTTCTGCCTCGCCTTCGCTGATCATTGTGCTGTAATAATCTGCTGTGCCTTTTACATCGGCGAACAGCAATTTTCCGATCCATTCCATTACGCCAGATCCCACCCATTGCACAGCTGGGTTAAAGCAATGTGCTTTGGCATCAAATTCCGTAGTTAAGCCGTTAGGTACAAATTGGAAATGCGGTTCGGCGGATTCTGTTCTCGCCATTAAGATTTCCCAAGTGCCAGAACTTAAAACAGGTTGATTTAAGCCAGCACCTGAGCCAAACACCGCAAATTGTGTATCGTGACCTGCTGAAATTACAGGGATTTCACCTAAACCGAATTTTGCTGAAAGTGCGGTTGTTAAATGGCCAATTTTTTCACCAGCGTGTTTCATTGGCGGGAAGTGCTGTTTGGTTAAACCTAATTTTTGTAATACCTCATCATCCCAGTCGCCGGTTTGCAGATTGGTCATCATTGAAGTGCCTGCCATTGTATGATCTGTGCTAAATACTCCCGTTAAACGTTGGCTTAACATTGAAGAAATAAACACAAATTTGTCCATTTTGGCGAAGACATCTGGTTGGTTTTCTTTCAACCAAATTAATTTGAAGAGCGTGTTAAAGCTGTATTGCCCAATACCATTGCGTAAGTAAAGCTGTTCAACATCAAAATACTTAGCGAGATTTTCCATTACAGGAATTGTGCGTGGGCATTTCCACGAAATGATTGGATAAAGTTGGTTGCCGTCTTTATCGAAAGGTGCGCCATCAACACCAAAAGTGGTCACAGAAATACCAATCACATCGTTTAAATCAATCTGTTGCTGTTTTAATTGCGCTAATGTGTTTTCAGCACAAGTCATTAATTTTTGCCAGATTTCTTCAAAATCCCAAATGTGATAGTCTGCGGATTCAGCGCCCGGTTGAGTATTATTGGAAATATGATGAGAGGCGACAATTTTGCCTTTTTCATTCATCGCAATCGTGCGTAAATTGGTTGCCCCACAATCGAAAATCAAAACAATTGACATAAAATCCCCCTGAATGCGCTGAAAACTCACCGCACTTTGTGTCCTTATGGTGTATTTATGTTATTGGAATGTGGGAGCAAGCATCTCACTTGCTCCCCAATACAGATTATTTATAAAGCGGTCCGAAGTTCGCACAAGCACGATAATCTTGACCTTCTTTATCTTGACCAAAGCCATTCCAAGCACTTGGACGGAAGATATCTTTATCTTCCAAGTTGTGCATACATACTGGAATACGTAGCATTGAAGCAAGGGTAATGAGATCTGCACCAACGTGACCGAAGGTTGCTACACAGTGGTTTGCTCCCCAGTTAGCCATTACTGAATACACATCAGTGAATGCGCCTTTGCCGGTGAGGCGTGGCACAAACCAAGTGGTTGGCCAAGTTTCGTTAGTACGTTTATTTAAAATATCGTGTACGTGTTCTGGTAAATCGATTGACCAACCTTCTGCAATTTGAAGTACAGGGCCAATGCCTTTGATGATATTAATGCGGTGCATTGTGAATGGCATACCGCCTTTAGTTAAGAATTGAGATGAGTAACCGCCCCCACGGAAGTATTCGTGTACAGCAGGACACCAACGAGTATGTTCTAAACAACGTTTACCGTCTTCTTCAGTCACTTCCCAAGCTGGTTTAATCACTGGGTTGCCGTCTTTGTCAGAATGTTGACCTGTGCCGTCTAATGCTGCTGAACCAGAATTAATTAAGTGGATAAAACCAGTTTCTGGACGGAAACCAGTTACACGCTCAACCGCATCTTCACTCCAGTAAGTACGTACGTCAGCAAACACTTGCGCTTGACCTGTTAATTGGTGACCAAACAACATATTCACGCCGTTTAAGCTGTCATTTTCAGTCGCTAAAATATACGGAGGGCGCACACCATTCCAGTCGTAAGTGGAGTTAAGCATTGCTTCCATAAAGTCGCCATTTGGTAAATGGTCTGTCCAATGACGTTGACCTTGGAAACCTGCCACAATCGCATTGTGACCTAATGCTTCTTCACCAAAGTTAAGATCTGCAAGTTTTGGGTTACCTGCCATTAAGTCGCGTGTAATAATCGCCATTTTCACGCAGTTTGACCACAGTTCTTCACGTTCTTCTGCTGTGCGTTGGTTTTCTTCGCTGTTTACATCAATGCCTTCTTTGCAATACTGTTTCACCCAAGAAAGCGCTAATTCCACTTCTTTTTCATCGTAGATTTTGCGATCTAAACGGCGTTTGATTTCGGTCATATCCACGTATTCATTACGCATACCAAGATATTCTTGGAAGAATTGTTGGTTCACTATAGAACCTGCGATACCCATTGATACTGCACCGATAGATAAATAAGATTTGCCACGAATATTCGCCACCGCTAAACCTGCGCGCGCAAAGCGTAAGAGTTTTTCTTTTACATCATTAGGAATCGAGGTGTCGGAAGAGTCTTGCACTTCTGTGCCGTAAATTGAGAAGGCTGGTAAGCCCATTTGTGAATGGCCTGCAAGTGCAGCCGCTAAATAAACTGCCCCTGGGCGTTCTGTACCATTGAAGCCCCAAATGGCTTTTGGCATATGTGGATCCATATCGATAGTTTCAGAACCATAGCACCAGCAAGGTGTGACAGTAATGGTTAAGCCTACGTTATTTAGTTTGAATTTTTCTGTGCAAGCTGCTGCCTCTGCAACACCACCGATACAACTATCGGCAATCACACATTCGACAAAAGTGCCATCAGTGTGACGGATATGGCTATGTAACAAGTCTGCTACTGACTTCGCCATATTCATTGTTTGAACTTCTAATGATTCTCTCACTCCCATACGGCGACCATCAATCGTCGGACGAATACCAATTTTGATACGATTTACTGTACTCATCTTATCTATCCTCTTATAAGCTAAAAGTATGAAATAAATAGTCAAACAACAACTTGATGAGTTTATTTTTCCTTAAAAATCATAGTGAGAATAGCGATTATCGAAATTAAATACTGAATATGTGAAAAGGATCACGAAAAAGAAACAAATAAGTAGGGATTTTTTGCCCGAATATTCATCATAATAAAAAATATCGGTCAATTCGGGCAGATTTTGAAATTAAACGGTCAATAAAATATCGTGTTCTGAACAATAATTCTGCAATTCAGTATCTGGCTTTTGATCGCTAAATAAGATGTCAATTTGCGACAAATCACCCAATCTAATCAAATTCTTTTGCCCGAATTTTGAAGAGTCTACTAATAAAAAGCGCTGTCCTGACGCATCCATCATCTTACGTTTAATCGATGCATTTAGCTCATTAGACTCCCAAATACCGCCCGAATTATCAATGCCGATGCAAGAGAAAATCCCGATATCAATGTGCAAACGCAGTAATAATTGCTCTGATAACGGCCCATAAAAGGCATCATATTTACTGGAATATACCCCACCGGTTGCAATGGTTTTGATATTCGGTTTATTCACAAGTGCGGTAATATTATGCATAGAATTAGTCACGACTGTGCAGGGAATATCGGGGATCTGCTGTGAAAAATGCCAACTTGTCGAACTGGCATCTAAACCAATCACAGCCCCTTCAAACACGTATTCTACCGCATTCTGCGCGATCAAACGTTTTGCATCATAGTTTGAACGCTGTCGAACCTGAAAAGAACTGCCAAGATCTTTGGTTTTCTTACTTACTGCCCCGCCGTGAATGCGATATAACAGCCCTTTTTTCTCAAGCGCGGTCAAATCTCGACGAATTGTTTCCACCGCAACCGAAAATTTATCTGCCAGCTCAATCACTGTCATTTTTCCGGTACAATTAATTTCTTGTAGAATTAAATCTTTCCTTCTTTGCATAGCCACCTCTTTATAAGAAACGGTCAAAACGGACATATTTATTATAGAACGATTTTCCGAAATACCAAAAATGCAAGCCAATGCAAAATACTTAAACACATCTCCGCATATCTGGTGTAAAATCCATTACAATATTGTGAGTATTAACCAACAGAGGACATATTATGATTATCGTAACTGGCGGTGCTGGATTTATTGGTAGTAACATTGTCAAAGCCTTGAATGAATTAGGGCGTACAGATATTTTAGTTGTAGATAATTTAAAAGACGGTACTAAATTTGCCAATTTAGTGGATCTTGATATTGCAGACTACTGCGACAAAGAAGACTTTATTGCATCAATTATTGCCGGCGATGATTTTGGTGATATTGATGCGATTTTCCACGAAGGTGCGTGTTCTGCAACTACCGAGTGGGACGGCAAATATATGATGCAAAACAACTATGAGTATTCAAAAGAATTACTGCATTATTGTTTAGATCGTGAAATTCCGTTCTTCTATGCATCATCTGCGGCGACTTACGGTGATAAAACTGAATTCCGTGAAGAACGTGAATTTGAAGCACCATTAAATGTTTACGGTTATTCAAAATTCTTATTCGACCAATATGTTCGTGCAATTTTACCAGAAGCGAATTCACCTGTTTGTGGTTTCCGTTATTTCAACGTGTATGGTCCACGTGAAAACCACAAAGGCTCAATGGCAAGTGTGGCATTCCACTTAAATAACCAAATTCTAAAAGGCGAAAATCCAAAATTATTCGCAGGTAGCGAAGATTTCCGCCGTGACTTCGTATATGTAGGCGATGTTGCAGCTGTGAATATTTGGTGCTGGCAAAACAACATTTCTGGTATCTATAACTTAGGTACAGGCAATGCAGAATCATTCAAAGAAGTAGCAAAAGCCGTTGTGAAATTCCACGGCAAAACTGAAGCGGATATTGAAACTATTCCATTCCCAGACCACTTAAAAAGCCGTTATCAAGAATACACTCAAGCGAATTTAGACAAATTACGCGCAACCGGTTATGACAAACCATTCAAAACCGTTGCGGAAGGTGTGGCTGAATATATGGCGTGGTTAAATCGTAAATAAGATTTTCCACTCAATCTCATTACATAGCGCTCGTACTGGAGCGCTATTTTTTTGTCTAAAAAACTTTTTCAAAAATAGACCGCACTTTTGCTATTTCAAACTCAAAATCGCTTCTTTTGTCACTGCGTAGCCACTTTTGAAAATAAATAAACTTAAAACCAAACTCGCTAGGGCATCCACCCACACCCAACCAAACAAAAATATGCTTAAGCCGGCTAAAATCGCCACAATAGATCCCAACAAATCCGCTAACACGTGCAAATATGCTGCTCGAAGATTTAAGTTATGTAAATCCCCTTTCAACATCATCCACGCCACGATTACATTTACACACAATCCCACCACCGCAACAATTAACATTGGTAGAGATTGAATCGTTCGTGGATGTTGCCAACGCTCAACGGCTTCCCAAATAATATAGAGCGCCACAACAATCAACGATAAACCATTTAACACGGCAATACGATTTTGATTTTTTTCGTTTAAATACAATGCGATTAAAGCAATCAGCAATGCTAAGCTATCATTTGCCATATGCCCAGCATCTGCCATCAACGCTAAACTATTGAAATAATAACCACTTAAAAATTCAATAATCATAAATAAGCTAATTAAAGCAAAGCTTATCATCAGCACTTTACGGTTATCCGTATGGTGATGATGTGTATGTGGGTGAGAATCGTGGTGTGTCATATCGCCTCCCCTAAGGGGGAATGTGTATTCTTCATATTAACTTAGACTTTCAAAACCTGGCTTTATTCAACTTATTACAGTAAAAGTGAACAACAATTTTACTTTGCATTTACCCTTGTTGCCGTTAGAATGTTGACCACTTTTTTAGCCAATAATGGTAAGTATTCAATATGATGCGACATTTTCTCACTTTCAGTTTGCTTCTGATGTTGTTTGCGTGTCAGTCAAATACGCAAAACTCAACCCAATACTTTGTAGATAAACAAACAAAAATTACATTGCCGTCATTGGAAGGAATACCAAGTTTAGATACCCAACAGTTACTGCATATTGCTTACCCGCAACAAAAAACAGATGCCGCATTATTAGTTGCCTTACAAACATCGCCACAACAAATTAAATTAACATTGCTTTCAACCTTAGGTATTAAATTGGCACAAGCGACTTATGATGGAAAGCAAATTCACATTGAAAAGCAACTGCATTTAGGCAAGATGCCACCAGCAAACCAAGTTTTAGGTGATATTTTATTGATTCTTTTACCTACTTATCGCTGGCAGCTACCTGATGGTTGGATGTTGTTAGATGAAAATGGACACAGAACACTCTATGATGACAAACAGCAGAAAGTCATCAGTATTCGTTACGAAAAATGGCAATTAGAACAAAATACTTACTTAGAACATCATAAATTTAATTACAAAATTCATATTAAAACACTTTCCATAGCACATAAAAAATGACAAAAAATTCAGACATTTATATTCAGGACTATGCTTTTTGTAATGTTTTAGGCTCATCAAAAGATGAAATTTGGGAAAATCTTTCTCAAAACCGTTTTTTATTACAAAAAGATACCGCACTTTTAGCGAATGGTAGTACTTATTTGGGGCATATTCGTGTTGAATTGCCAACACTTCCAGCACATTTAAAAGAATATCATTGTCGCAATAATCAGGTTCTTGCGTTCTGCTTAAATCAATTAAAAAGCCAAATTGATGAATTGATCGCGCGTTACGGCAACACCCGCATTGGTGTTGTGATGGGAACAAGTACCGCTGGCATTGATTTAGGTGAACAAGCGATCCAACATTTCCAACAGACAGGGACGATGGATCCCGACTTCCATTATCGTTGCCAAGAATTAGGATCGGCTTCTGGCTTTGTCACAAAATATTTAGCCATAAATGGACCGCACTTGAGTATCTCAACCGCTTGTTCTTCTAGTGGACGTGTATTTTTATCAGCACAACGAATGTTACGTAGTAGCTTAGTCGATGCGGTGATTGTTGGCGGTGCGGATACGCTTTGTCATCTCACCGTTAACGGTTTCCATTCGCTTGCCTCCTTATCTGATCAGCCCAATACGCCTTTTGATCAACAACGTAAAGGCATTAATATTGGAGAGGCTGGTGCGGTATTTATTTTAACACGAGAAAAAAGCGATCTTATATTAGCTGGCGTTGGGGAAAGTAGCGATGCTTATCATATTTCTGCGCCAGAACCACAAGGCTTGGGCGCAGAGCGTGCGATGCGAAGTGCGCTAGAGGCAGCACAACTTGTGCCCGAAGATATTGGTTATTTAAACCTACATGGCACAGCAACCCCACTCAACGATCAAATGGAAAGTTTGGCTGTGGCTCGTGTATTTGGTCAAGTCCCTTGTAGTAGCACAAAAACACTCACCGGTCATACTTTAGGTGCTGCGGGTGCAACAGAAGCGGCAATTTCTTGTCTATTACTGGAAAAGTACGGCCAAAATTCCACAAATTTTTTACCAATGCAAACGAGCAAAGCATCGACTTTAGATGATACTTTGCCTAAAATTGGTTTAATCACCCAACATAATCAAGAATTACTTTCACCAGTCATTATGAGCAACTCGTTTGCCTTTGGTGGAAACAATGTGAGTGTTATTTTTAAGAGAACAAATAATGTATAATTTGGCATCACATCAAGCCAGTGAATATTTATTACATCGCGATCCAATGCGACTGGTTGATGAGATTATTCAAGTATCTGATACACATATTGAAGTTAAAATTAAAATTGATGAAAAACATCGATTATTTGTCAATCAAGAACAGCAAGTTCCCGTTTGGATCAGTATTGAATTAATGGCACAATCGGTGGGCGTATGGGCTGGTGTACAAGGTAAAATTAAAGACAACAGCCAAGCCAAAGTCGGCTTTTTACTCGGTGCTAGACAATGCAAACACTTTGTTTCGCATTATGAAATGCACGAAATTTTGCGAGTTGATGTACATTTATTAATGCAAGATCAGCGAATGGCAAGTTTTGATGTTAAAATTATAAATTCGCAAAATCAGGTAACCGCCGAAGGACGTTTAACAACCTATCAACCTGATGATACTGAATTAGCACAACTATTGAATAAAGAGTAAACAATGAATAGAACAGTTTTAGTGACAGGCGCAAGCAAAGGAATAGGCAAAGCGATTGCTATTGAACTCGGTAAACAGCAATTTGATGTTGTGGTTCATTATTTATCGGATAGACAAGGTGCAGAAGATACATTACAACAAATTTGTGTGGCTGGAGGAAACGGTCGCTTAATGCAGTTTGATGTGTCTGACCGTCAGGCGTGCCGTACTGCGATTGAACAAGATATTGAATCAAACGGCAGCTATTATGGTGTAGTGCTAAATGCAGGCATTATTCGCGATGGTGCATTCCCAGCTTTATCAGAAGATGATTGGGACTCCGTCATTCACACCAATTTAGATGCCTTTTATCACGTTATCCACCCAGCAATTATGCCAATGATTTCAGCGCGTAAAGGTGGGCGTGTTATCACGATTTCAAGTGTATCTGGTCAAGTTGGAAATCGTGGACAAGTAAATTACAGTGCATCAAAAGCAGGCTTAATTGGTGCAACCAAAGCATTAGCGCTTGAATTGGCTAAACGTAAAATTACAGTAAACTGTATCGCGCCCGGGTTAATTGATACTGGTATTTTTGATGAACACGTGGTCAAACACGCATTACCACTCATTCCAATGCAGCGTATGGGACAAGCACAAGAAGTGGCTGATTTAGTTGCATTCTTAATGAGTGACAAAGCTGCATATATTACTCGCCAAGTCATCGGTATTAACGGTGGAATGGTATAAGGTTAAAAAGGAATAATATAATGACAAAACGAGTTGTCGTCACAGGAATGTCTGGTGTCACTGCATTTGGGCAAACGTGGGAGCAAATCAAAACAAAAATGCTCACTTACCAAAATGCAGTTTGTTATATGCCAGAATGGGAAGTGTTCGATGGATTACAAAGCCGACTAGCTGCGCCAATTTTAGATTTTAAATTACCGCCACATATCACTAAAAAACAAAGTCGTAGTATGGGTCGAGTATCACAACTTGCTGTGGTTGCGACAGAACAAGCGCTTACTCAAGCAGGTTTATTAAACGATCCCATTCTTAAAACGGGCGATGTTGGCGTTGCTTATGGTTCTTGTACTGGGAGTACAGATCCCGTCAGAGCTTTCGCGACAATGTTAACAGAGCATCACACACACGATATTACTGCACAAACTTATATCCAAATGATGCCTCACACAACTGCGGCAAATATTAGCTTATATTTTGGATTACAAGGGCGTGTCATTCCGTCTTCAACCGCTTGCACTTCAGGTAGCCAGGCGATTGGCTATGCTTATGAAGCGATTAAACACGGCTATCAAACCATTATGGTTGCCGGTGGTGCAGAAGAACTTTGTCCAAGTGAAGTTGCGGTGTTTGATACTTTATTTGCCACTAGCCAACGTAATAGCGAACCACATTTAACACCACGTCCATTTGATAAAAATCGTGATGGGTTAGTGTTGGGTGAAGGAGCTGGCACGTTAATTTTAGAAGAATATGAACACGCAAAAACTCGTGGAGCAACTATCTATGCTGAATTAGTGGCATTTGCGACGAACTGTGATGCCGCACACGTTACACAGCCGCAGCAAAGCACAATGCAAATTTGCTTAGAACAAGCAATTAAACAAGCACAAATTGATGCTGATGATATCGGTTATGTGTGTTTACATGGTACTGCCACAGAACGTGGTGATATTGCGGAAAGTAATGCAACTTACAATATTTTTGCTAATAAACCGCTTGTTTCTTCACTCAAAAGCTATTTAGGTCACACCCTTGGTGCTTGTGGTGCATTAGAAGCCTGGTTCAGTATCGAAATGATGAATGAAGGGTTATTTATCCCGACCATTAACCTAAAGGAAATAGATGAACGTTGTGGACAACTCAACTACATTCAAAAAAGTGCGGTAGAAAAACAAACAAATTATGTCATGAGTAATAATTTTGCCTTTGGAGGCATTAATACCTCACTCATTTTCCAAAAATTTAATACAACGAAATAAGGAGACTCAAATGAAAAAACTATTACTTATCTCTGCAATGGTTGCTCTTACTGCTTGTTCAGCACGTAATGATGCAATGTTCTTACCAATCAGTGATGTTGTGAATTCATCTGAAGCAAAAGCAAAACTTGATCCAAGCATTAAAATGGCGTTTGCCTCAAAATTAAGTGGTAAAGTTGTTGCTGCTGAGTTAAAAACGAGCAAATCTGCTAACGCATTTAATAGAGACGATGTTTCTGCCTGCCGTCGTGCGATGCTTTCTGCGCTTATTCAATTGCAACACAAAGCGAAAGAATTGGGTGTTCATAAAATCTCTAACATCCAAAGTAACTACAAAAACAATCCTTACTCTAGCACGACTCAATACGAGTGCCACGTAGGCCACTTCCCGGCAAATGTGGCATTAAAGGCAGACTTTGTTAAATAAGCATTTGTTTTGAATTCCTATGTTGACGTTTAATATCGCAAAATTAAAAGCATACAGTGCAAATCTGACGGATGAAACACAATGGCAGACTTGGGCAACTCAAGAATATCAACCTCTTGAAGCGGGCACTAAATTTGCTACTCCATTAATTCCTATGATGCAAGCTCGTCGAATGGGGCTTGCAGATAAAATGGCAATTCAATTGGCCTTGGAATTAAACCAACAGTCAGAAATTGATTTTGTGGTATTTGCGAGCAGACATGGACAGCTTAGCCGCACATATAAACTGCTGGCGAATTTTTTCCAACAAGGAGAAATGTCGCCAACAGATTTTGCAACAGCTGTACATAATGCACCTGCTGGGCAGTTCAGCATTCTTGCCAAACAAACTTCACCGATTAGCTCAATTGCGGCAGAAGAAAATACGTTCTGTGTTGCAATTTTGGAAGCATTGCTTGCTCTGGATAATGGTAAAAAATCAGTTTTAGTGATTTTCTTTGATGATCAAGTGTCTGATTTTTACAAAAGCCATATTCCGGAGAATGAAAAATCTGAAGCATATGCAGTAGGTCTATTGCTTACATCAGGGAATGAATGGCAACTGTCATTTAATACTTGCGATAAGCAAGAAACGGAGTGTCAACAAGGACTTACTTTCTTACGTGCTTATTTCCAACAAAAACGGGAATTTTCATTACATTACGAACAGCAACAATGGCAATTTTCACGCAACTAAATAAAGCTTGGAGAATAATCGGGACTGGACTCGCATTTGTTGTTTTTGGGCTAGGTGGATTTATTTTAGGTAACCTATGGTTTACCCTATTACGTTTATTTTATAAAGATCACGATGCGCGTCGTAAAGCAAGCCAACGTAGTATCAGCTTTTGTTTCCGAGCATTTGTAAAAAGTCTCAAATTTTTCAGAATTATTGATTATAAAATTGAAGGTGCCGAAATTTTACAGCAAGATCAAGGCTGCTTACTTATTGCGAATCATCCCTCAATTTTAGATTATGTACTCATTGGTTCTGTATTACCTGAAATGGATTGTGTAGTTAAAGAAGCCTTATTCCATAATCCATTTTGTCGCACCGTTGTTCGTTGTGCAGATTATATACCGAACTCAGCTGATCCTGAAAAATTGTTGGAAGCCTGTAAAGATCGGTTAAAAAATGGCGGAAAATTTTTAATTTTTCCAGAAGGCACAAGAACACCAATGCACGCTAGCGAACTAAAATTACAACGTGGCGCGGCAAATTTAGCGATACGTTGTGAAGTACCAATGCGTGTTATTCACATTTGTTGTGAGCCGATTAGCTTAAATCGCAGTATGCCTTGGTATAAAGTGCCTGAAACAAAATCCTTTTTTTATATTAAAGTACAGCAATTAGAGCCTATTGCGCCTTACCTAGAAGAAGGTCTACCCCCCTCAAAAGCTGTGAGAAGGCTAAATAATCATTTAACCCAAATTTTAAAACCATCTGATGAAATGGTAGCAATCACAAGGAGTTTATCGTGCAAACATTAGAAAATGAAATCAAACAATTGATTATTGATTCTCTAAACTTAGAAGATCTTTCAATTGATGAAATTGAAACAGAAATGCCATTATTTAATGAAGGCTTAGGATTAGACTCCATTGATGCCTTAGAACTTGGTTTAGCCATTAAAAATAAATTTAAAGTACAACTTAACGCTGAAAATGAAGAAGTTCATCAGCATTTCTACTCGGTAAAAACATTAGCGGATTTTATCCGTTCACAACGCGAGGTATAAAATGGATAAAAATGAAATTTTTGAGCAAATTAAAGTCTATTTAGAAGAGCTATTTGATATTGACCCTAGCACAGTAACACTTGAATCACACATTGCTGATGATCTTGAGCTAGACAGCATTGATGCCGTTGATCTTATCGTACATTTACAAAATAAAATTAAAAAACGCGTGAGCCCTG
This sequence comes from Bisgaard Taxon 46, assembly GCA_049941595.1. GTDB lineage: Bacteria > Pseudomonadota > Gammaproteobacteria > Enterobacterales > Pasteurellaceae > Pasteurella. Next base: position 26,959 of record JBNFNA010000010.1, on the reverse strand, counting down.
AAAACTTCAAAAATGTCAGAACAATCGGGGATATTGTTGATGTGATTGATCAATTATGGAATAAAGAGCAATAAGTGAATAAATTAGCGAATTTATTGCTATCCATATTGCTCGTTGCCTATCCTTTTCTCATTTTCTTTAGCTTAGATAGGCTACCTTTAAACGCAATTGTAACTTGCTTGTTTGTCTTGTTTATTTTGCGTTTATTGTTTGTGTTTAGAGCAAAAAAACAGATCAACTATCTGAAATATTTTGCTTTATTATCCGCAATACTTGGTTGTGTACTGACATTATTTGCTTTAGTTTCTCAAAGTGAACATAGCTTACTGTTCTATCCGGTGATAATGAATGTCATTGGTTTCCTGATTTTTGGATTCAGCTTAATCTACCCACCAAGTATTATTGAGCTTTTGGCTCGTTTAATAGATAAAAATTTCCCCGATCACGCAATTCCTTATACACGTAATGTCACGATCACGTGGTGTATGTTTTTTATCATCAATGGAAGCATTGCGCTTTTCACAGTACTATCAAACGATCTGACATTATGGACTTGGTATAACGGATTGATTAGCTACATTTTAATGGGCCTTCTCTTTATTATTGAATTTTGTATTCGCCAATATGTTAAACGAAAACACGCAAATTAATTTAAATACAAAACTTTCTCAGCAGTTTCTCGCAAGCAGAGAGGCATTAGTGCCACTGAAGGAAATGCTTTATCAAGTGCGTAATAGTGATGAGCTTATTTGTATCAGTGAAAAACGTAACTACACTTGGAGGGATTTAAAAAGCCATACCGCATTTTTAATTCAGCAACTAGAATACTATGATGAAGAAAAACAAATTGCGTTAGTCTTTAAGAGTGGATTTCTAATGTTATGTGCGTTATTAGCCACACTGCATTGCAAGCGTAAAATCGTGCTACCGTCACTACAAACCGCAGCACATTTAAAAGATATTAGCGAACATTTTTCATTACTTTGTACTGATGATGAAAAGCTCTATGCAGAATTAGAAAAGCCAGTTTGTCTGTTTCAACACGATAAGACTGCGCAACCAAATAATCTCGTAATGCCGGAAATCGCTGATGATGACGCAGAAATTTTACTCTTTACTTCTGGTAGTACGGGAAAACCCAAAATTATTGAAAAATACGTTCATCTCTTTGATCGCCAAATTGCAGTTGAATACAGCTTGTTGAAAACACGTATTCAAGGTTCAGTGATGTACTCAACCGTCAACCATAATCACCTACTTGGTTTGATGTACCGCTTATTGCAACCTTTTGCCTTTAGAATGCCATTTTTTGAATACAGTCTAGTCATTCCGGAACAATTGCAAAAAATTGACACCGATTACACGCTGATTAGTAGCCCCGCATTCTTACGCTTTTTAGATCCAAACCTAACTTACCCCAAAGCGCGAGTCATTTTCTCATCGGGAGGGAAACTGCCGGCGAAGAGCGGTCAAAATGCACAAAATTTATTACAATGTGAAGTGATGGAATTTTATGGTTCAAGTGAAACTAGCGCCATTGCTTATCGCTCATTCCCACAGCAAAACTGGTTCTTACTTGAGGGCATCGAATTCAAACAACACGAAGAAGATGAATGTCTAATGATTTCATCGCCATTCTTACTTTCATCAGAATGGTACAAATTAGAAGACAAAGTGCGGTTAAATTCTGACAGTTTTGAATTATTAGGGCGTATCGATCGCGTTGCGAAAATTGGTGATAAACGTGTATCTCTCACACAAATCGAATGCTTTTGTTTAGAACTTGCAGAAATTGAAGAAGTCAAAGCGTTAGTGATTAGCGATGAAATTCGCGAAAGTATTGGCATTGTTGCGGTATTATCCGAACAATATCGCCATTTAACGAATAAAGAAGCATTGGCGTTATTACGTCAGCATTTACACCATCGTGTAGAACTGATTGCATTACCACGCAAAATTCGTTGTGTTGAGTTTATGCCAATGAATGAACAAGGAAAATTAAATTTACAGCAACTAGGACGCCTATTTGAATGATCTTACCTGAACATCAATTACAAAAATGCACTGATAATGAACTTGAAGTGTACTGTTTTTTTCACTCGGAATACCCTTATTTTGAAGGACATTTTCCTAATTTACCGATTCTCGCTGGCGTTGTTCAACTTGGTTTAGTGTACGAATTTATTCAGCAATATTGGCAACAAGATGTACGCTTAAATCCAATTAAACAAGTAAAATATCAAAAATTGTTTTTCCCTGAAAATACATTAGTGTTACAGGTGAAAAAAGAAACTGAAAAAAAACGCATTACGTTTGAATATCGTTGTGGAGAGACCACAATTAGCTCTGGAATCTTTAGCCTATGACAAATTATCGCCCTTGTGTTGTCATCCCTTGCTATAACCACGCAAAATTTATGCCCAAAGTGCTTGAGCAACTGGCACAATTTGATGTACCGATTTTTGTATTAGATGATTGCTCTGATCCACAAGATCAGCAGCAGCTCGTGCAACTCCAACAACAATATCAATTTCAGTTGTATTCGCACCCTGAAAATTTAGGCAAAGGTGGCGCAATTAAGACCGCACTTTATTGGGCAGAATTTAATGGCTATAGCCATATTTTACAAGTCGATGCTGATGGTCAGCACAATTTGGCGGATATTCCATTGTTGCTTGAAAAAAGTCAGCAGCAACCCGACTCACTGATTTCAGGTAAGCCTATTTACGATGAATCAGTGCCGAAGATTCGCTATTATGGGCGTTATTTAACGCATTTTTGGGTCTGGCTAGAAACCTTATCTTTTGATATTCAAGATAGTTTATGCGGGTTTCGTATTTATCCTGTCAGACCAACATTATCAATTATTCAGCAGGTTTATACGGGCAACCGTATGCAATTTGATATTGAAATTATAGTGCAATATTATTGGCGAATGCAGAAAAAAGTCGCATTTATTCCAACAAAAGTGATTTACCCTGAAGAAGGCGTATCGCACTTCGATCACCTGTGGGATAACGTGCGTTTGACTAAAATGCACTTCCGCTTATTTCCACAATTTTTATATCGCATTCCATCACTGTTAAAAAAGAAGCACAATGAATAAAAACCAACATTGGTCAGCAATGTCTGAAACAGGCACAAAGCTTGGTATCCAAATTCTTCTGTTTATTTATACCTTGTTCGGGAGAAAGGGATTCCGCCTATTACTTCGCCCTGTGATCTTTTATTATTGGCTGTTTTCACGCAAACATCGACAAGCCTCAAACCAATATTTACAGAAACTCAAAGCAACTTATCCTGCGCTTGCGAATGATTCGAAACTCAATAGTTTCAATCATTTGACTTATTTTGCTGAAAGCCTTTTACATAAAATTATGGCGTGGAAAGGGAGTATTCAGTTATCAGACTTGCATTTTCATTTGCCGCCACAACTGGCAGAAAAAGGGGATTTACGAAGCGTAATGTTATTAGGATCACATCTTGGTGACTTAGAATTATGTCGCGCATTAAGCACCCAAATTCCGAATATAAAAGTGACCGCACTTGTGTTCACTAAGCACGCAATGCGCTTCAATGAAATCTTGAAAGAGTATCAATCAGCCCCACAAGGTGAATTTGACTTATTACAAGTTGATGAAATTTCCCCTGCCACTTTGATTTTGTTACAACAACGCATTGAGCAAGGACATATTATTGTGATTGTGGGCGATCGTACGAGTATTCAAGGCCAAAGCCAACATAACAGCTATCGTACGACGTTTCTTGGTGAAGAAGCTGATTTTCCACAAGGGCCTTATATTCTTGCACATTTATTGAAAGTCCCTGTGTACTTGATATTTGCGCTACGCCACCCAGCTGAAGTGGGGAAATTTGATCTTTATTTAGAACATTTTGCCGATCAAGTCTACCTTCCTCGTCGAGCAAGAGAAACCAATGGCGTGCAACCTTATGTAGAAAAATATGTCCAACGTTTGGAACATTATTGTCAACATTCACCGCTTGAGTGGTTTAATTTTTATGATTTTTGGCGGAAATAGATGAAACGGAAAATTCCAGCATTGATCAGTCATCGCACTGATCTCAAACCGGCATTTCAAGATCTCGATATTATGAATGTCGTGTGGCACGGGCGTTATTGGCAATTTATTGAAACTGCACGCAGTGCGCTTTTTCAAAGAATTGGCTACGGCTATCCTGAAATGATTGCAACAGGTTATCAATATCCGATCGTGCAAGCCGATATTAAATATATCCGCCCGATTACGTTGGAACAGGATTTTTATATTATTTCCGATTTACTTGAGTTTGAAAATCGCATCAAAATCCAATTCCGTTTTTACGATAGCAAAACCAACCAATTGTTATGCCAGGCTTCAAGCACACAAGTAGCAATGGTGACTGGCGAACAACATCTTCAGTTCGTCACGCCTGAATGTTGGCAAAGTAAAGTGCGGTCAATTTTAGAAGAGAATCCAAATGAAATTTAATTATCGAAAAATATATCAACGCCTATTGATACTCTCTGTGTGCTTATTTCCGTTGTTGAGCTACGCAAATCTTGCGCAAATTCAACAGAATTTGGCAATTGTACCTTTATTTCAATGTGAATTTAGCCAAGCTCGCCAATTAAAAGAAATGAACCTGAATTTACAATCCAGCGGTGAATTTGTGCTATCAAAACAAAAAGGCGTTATTTGGCAACAAACCGCCCCTTTCCCACAAACAATGGTGATGACAGAAAAGCAAATTTACCAATCTGTAATGGGCACGGTGCAAATTATTTCAGCTAAAGATCAACCCCAGTTGTTTCATTTCACGCAATTAATGTCTGATGTATTGCAAGGCAACTGGCAAGCATTAGGCGATTATTTTGATCTGCAAAACCAACCAGTTTCAAAATCAGAATGGAAAGTGTTACTGACACCGAAAAAAGCACCTTTCCAACAGATTTTTAACCAAATCACCTTAACTGGTGACAAAACTATTAAATCCGTTTTGATTCAAGATAAGCAAGGCGACAGCACCCATTTGCAATTCCAACATTGTAAAGCCTTAAAAGCATTAACTAATGAACAAGAAAAACTTCTGGCACAATAACCTGTTGCGCGCTGTATTGTGGAGTAGCCTAATGCTATTTTCCACAATATGGTTAGTGCTGAACTTCTCTCAGCTTAAAATTGAAAATAATTTGACCGCACTTTTGCAAGGTCAAAGTAGTGTGCCCCCGCAAATTGAGCGACAACTATCAAGCCAACTTAACCGCTCGATTATGTGGCTTGTCGGTGCAGAAACCCTCGATAATGCAACACAAGTTACCAAAGAATTAGAACATTCACTGCTCAAGTTACCTCAATTGGAGGCCGTTGAAGCCCGCCAGCCAGAGCAACAATCTGCGTGGCAACAATATTTTTTTGTACACCGTAGCCAATTACTGACGCCGACCTTACAGCAACAATTAACGCAGCCAGAAAATTACTTCCAATCGATTTTGGCACAACTCTATTCACCAATGAGTGGTATTTCAGCCAAAGAATTACAAAATGATCCATTATTGCTCACACGCCATAAAGCCTTGCAGACAAAACAAGGCATTTTGCAATGGCAAAATGGATGGCTTTATGCAAAATCGGAAGGCAAATACTATGTTTTGGTACGTGCTACACTGAAAGCTGAATATGATAATTTAGAACAAAAAAGTGGCGTTGTGTTGGCATTACAGCAAATCCAACAGCAGCTCAAACAACAATACCCACAGATTGAAATTGACAGCCGAAGTGCGATTTATTTCAGTGATTATGCAGCGAAAAGTGTCGAAAAAGACATTAAAGTGATTGGAATAGGATCGGCAACTGGTATTTTATTATTGATGCTGTTTACTTTCCGCAGTTTAATGCCTCTTGCGCTACTACTTTGCTCACTTATGACAGGAATTTTATGGGGATTTTTCGCCATTTGGGCTATTTTTGGTGAAATTCACTTACTTACCATTGCACTCAGCACTAGTCTGGTAGGCGTTTCGGCAGATTATAGCCTTCATTTTTTAACCGAACGCTACTTCAATCAAAATAATGAAAATGTCGACCACACTTTGGATAGACTGCGCCCAACATTATTATTTGCTTTTATTACTACTGCACTGGCTTATGCAATCCTCGGCTTTGCACCATTAAGTATTCTAAAACAAATGGCAGTCTATGCGATATTTGGCCTCGCTGGCGCATTATTCACGATCTTTATGCTTTATCCTGTACTGACACAGAAAAACCAAACTCGCACTTTCACGTATTGGGCCAAAATTGATGCCTATCTGCAATTTTGGCGACAGGGGAAAAAACTGCCTTGGTTGATTGGTGCAATTGCAATCATCTGTCTTGTTTCATTAACCCAACTTAATTTGAACGATGATGTGCGCTTGTTACAAGCACAACCTGTAGACTTACAAAAAATTGAACAAAAATTTGACCGCATTTTGCAACAAAATAGTCAACTTCAATACTTTATCGTACAAAGCAATGATGAAAATAACTTGTTAGCGCGCTTAGAATCACTCTCATCGTATTTGTCAAAAACTGATAAAATTCAGTCAGTTATTTCACTGGGTGATTATTTACCAAGTTTAGAAACACAGCGAAATAATCACCAATTAGTGCAAAATGCTTTGCAAAAGTTAAATCCACATTTTGCACAGCTTGGGTTATCTCAAACCGGCTATTCCAATAGTCCAATCACCCTCAATGGTTTTTTGAATCATCCTGTTTCACACAATTTACGGACTTTTTTCTTTGAAGATGCAGGAAATTATTACACCTTAATTCCTCTCACCAAGTCAGATGATAAAACAGCCATTGAAATTGCAAATCAGCTAGAAGGCGTGAGTTATCACAATGCGACCCAAGATTGGTCCACTTTATTTGAGCAAAGTCGCAATCATATTATGTTTATCTTATTAGGTAGTTTTATTGTGGCAGGGGTGATTCTTAGCTATCAATTTGGCTTACGAGCAGCCTTCGCAATGTTAAGTGTGATTGGCGTATCAATGCTGATTGCCTTAGCTACATTAGTGTTCACAGGGCAATATCTTAACTTATTCAGTGTGTTAGCTTTAATTTTAATCTTGGGAATGGGATTGGATTATGGGATTTTCCTATTGAAAAACCAGCAATTTCTTTCTACATCGTTCATTGCAGTTATCTTATCTGCCCTCACAACACAACTTTCTTTTGGCTTATTAATGCTAAGTAGCACTACTGCGTTAGTGAGCTTTGCTACTGTGTTATGTGTCGGCATCTCTTGTGCATTCTTACTTGCACCGCTTGTATTGAGTGTGAACTTAAATTCTAAGCAATAAAAAAATGCGGTTAAAATTTTTGATTTTTTAACCGCACTTTTATGTTTTATTTCATTTATTTGATTTGAGTTTCAATCACGCCACCACCAAGGCAAACCTCGCCTTGATAGAATACCGCTGATTGCCCTGGTGTGACTGCAATTTGCGGTTCATCAAACACAACACGAATTGTTTCATTATCGATAGGTTGAATTTCGCAAGGGATATCTTCCTGACGATAACGTGTTTTGACGGTGCAACGCACTGGCTGACGAATCACTTTGCGATCAACCCAATGGAGCTGGCTTGCAATCAAACCGGAAGAAAGCAATGCGGAATTATCGTGCCCTTGAGCAACTACTAATACATTGTTAACCAAGTCTTTTTCCACCACATAAAACGGATCTTCACTCATTCCTTTTACGCCACCAATGCCCAAGCCTTTACGTTGACCTAAAGTGTGGTACATCAAGCCGTCGTGGCGACCTACAACAACACCATCAACAGTTTTGATTTCACCCGGCTGGGCTGGCAAATAACGCGCAAGAAAATCTTTAAATTTGCGTTCGCCGATAAAGCAAATGCCGGTTGAATCTTTTTTCTTCGCAGTGATCAAACCAAGATCTTCGGCAATGGCTCTCACAATTGGCTTTTCGATTTCACCTACGGGGAATAAACTTTGTGCCACTTGATCTTTGCTCAACGTATATAAGAAATAACTTTGATCTTTGTTATTATCTAAGCCACGCAATAATTGGCACTCGCCACCTTTTTCGCCACGACGTACATAATGCCCTGTTGCAATATAATCTGCGCCTAAATCTTCAGCTGCGTATTCTAAAAAGGCTTTAAATTTAATTTCTTTGTTACACAAAATGTCAGGGTTTGGGGTGCGCCCTGCCTTGTATTCTTGCAAAAAATGCTCAAATACATTGTCCCAATATTCTGCAGCAAAATTGATTTTATGTAATTTGATGCCTAACTTATCACAAACGGCTTGCGCATCAGCTAAGTCTGCTGCGGCAGTACAATAATCGGTGTCGTCATCTTCTTCCCAGTTTTTCATAAACAAGCCTTCTACTTGGTAGCCTTGTTGTTGAAGAATAAAGGCAGATACAGAAGAATCCACACCACCAGACATACCACAAATTACTTTCTTTTTGCTATTTTCACTCAGTTGCTCTGCGCTTAACGGAGGAAAATGGGTGTCATAAGTTTTTGATTTCATATTTATTTATCAGTTTATGTTGATTTCGTTATATAGACGAAATATGGGTTAAGGGCTTTGCACCTTATTTCCGATACAAAGCCCTTTGATTTGACTTGAGTTTTCATCAACCTGTGATGAATAAAACTATTTTACTTCGTAAAAGTGCGGTTCGTTTTTGGCAAATTTTTCATTGTATTCTTGTTGTGCTTCTTCATCGCCTGCTTCTAATTTAGCTTTGAGGTTATCACAAGGTTCTTCACAATCACAAACCTTTTTCAACCCTAATGAAGAAATGCCACCACAACTGCCCGCAATGGTTTTTTTCTTGAAGATATAACCAATTGCCATTCCGGCAATGACTAATAAGAAAATGCCAAATGTGATTAAAAAAAGTTTCATATTCGATCCTATTACTCATCATTGATCAGTTTTTCAAAGGCAGAAGACATTCTCGCCTCAAAACCATTGTCAGTTTTCACAATCAAATACACACGTAAATTGTATTTTTCTGCCACTTCCAAGGCTTTTTCTTCCCCTAATACATAAAGCCCTGTTGCTAAACCATCTGCTGTCATTGCGGAATCAGCGATAACCGTAATAGAAGCCAAGCGATGTTTAATTGGGTAGCCGGTTTTTGGATCAATTTCGTGTGAGAAACGTTCGCCATTTTCTTCAAAATAATTGCGATAATTACCCGACGTTGCCATTGCCATATCTTTTAAGCTGACAATTTGTGAAATTGCACGTGAACCATCAAAAGTTGGTTTTTCAATAGCGATTTGCCACGCTTTACCGTCAAGCTTTTTACCTTTGGTACGTACTTCGCCACCAATTTCCACTAAATAGTTTTTTGCCCCGATGCTTTCCACGTACTTCGCAACTTTATCCACCCCAAACCCTTTAGCAATTGCAGATAAATCAATGTAAAGCTGCGGAATAGTTTTTTGTAATAGGTACTTATTATTAATGTGGTAAAGCTTCATTTTATCAATACCGACCCATTGCTTAACTTTTTGCACCTTGTCATCCATACTTTCATTGGTCTTTCTTTTTTCTGGACCAAATCCCCATAAATTGACAATTGGGCCGACAGTGACATCAAGCGAACCTTCTGTCACGCCGTGCAAGCGGATAGATTCTTGTAGAACAATACCTAAATCATTTGAGATTTCGATTGGCGCTTCTGTTCTTGTGCTTTGATTGAAAAGGCTCAATTCTGAAGTGGCAATGTAGGTAGACATTTTGTTGTTCACATCACGCAACAATAATTCAATTTTTTCGTGTACGTCACTTGAACTTAGTGTTACTTGAGCATCATTAATATATTTGACACTGTAAGTTGTCCCCATTGTTTTTCCTTGTAATGTCACAACTTCAGGTGACTTATCACAAGCAACGAGTAAGACGCTCACACTTAACAACATAAAACGAGACAAAATTTGTTTTAATTTCACGATCAATTCCTTTCTTCAAAAGTTTGAAAATTTGAATTTTCTTCTCGCTGCCCTGTGTCACAAAAGCCAAATTTTCAAATTTTCTTAAGGGAAGTGCGGTCGATATTTACAATGTTTTGTAAAATTCAACCGCACTTTGATTTTTATGACAAAATCTTAATTGTCATTATTACCTGATGGGCATCAACCACCGAAGTCATCTAATAAGATGTTTTCATCTTCAACACCAAGATCTTTTAACATCTTAATTACTGACGCATTCATAATTGGTGGTCCACACATATAGTATTCACAATCTTCTGGTGCTTCGTGATTTTTCAAGTAGTTTTCATAAAGCACGTTGTGAATAAAGCCTGTGTAGCCGTCCCAGTTATCGCCTGGTTGTGGATCTGAAAGCGCTACGTGCCATACGAAGTTATCGTTTTCTGCTTGTAACGTATCAAAATCTTCCACATAGAACATTTCACGACGAGAACGTGCACCATACCAGAATGACATTTTACGTTTTGATTTCAAACGTTTTAATTGGTCAAAAATGTGTGAACGCATTGGTGCCATACCTGCACCACCACCAACGAATACCATTTCTGCATCAGTGTCTTTCGCGAAGAACTCACCGAATGGACCTGAAATAGTCACTTTATCACCTGCTTTTAATGACCAAATGTAAGATGACATTTGACCTGGAGGTGCATCTGGGTTATTTGGTGGAGGCGTTGCAATACGCACGTTAAGCATAATGATGCCTTTCTCTTCTGGGTATGAAGCCATTGAGTATGCACGGATAATATGCTCATCAACTTTAGACACATAACGCCACAGGTTATATTTGTCCCAATCTTCGTGGTATTCTTCTGGAATATCAAAATCTTTATAGTTAACCACGTGTGGATCAGCTTCGATTTGGATATAACCACCTGCACGGAATGGTACTTCTTCACCTTCAGGAATTGCCAATTTAAGCTCTTTGATGAAGGTTGCTTTGTTATCATTAGAAATAACTGTACATTCCCATTTTTTCACACCAAAGACTTCTTCTGGTAATTCTACTTTCATACTGTTTTTCACGTTCACTTGGCAAGAAAGACGATAACCTTCTTTTGCTTCGCGTTTTGAAATGTGTGAAAGTTCAGTTGGAAGAATATCACCACCACCTTCAGTAACTTTAACTAAGCATTGACCACAAGAGCCACCGCCACCACAAGCTGAAGATACGAAGATACCTTTACTTGCTAACGCACCTAATAATTTTCCACCAGCAGGCAAGTGAATTGCTTTGCTAGGATCGTCGTTAATTTCAATTGTAATGTCACCTGAGTTCACTAATTTTGACTTAGCAAATAAAATAATAACTGCTAAAGCCAAGACGATAACGGTGAACATTGCAATACCAAGAGTAATTTCCATTCTGTATCCCCTTTCTTACAACTGAATACCTGAGAATGACATAAACCCAAGTGCCATTAAGCCAACAGTGATGAAGGTAATCCCTAAACCACGTAAACCTGCTGGTACGTCAGAATATTTCATTTTTTCAGTAATTCCTGCAAGTGCAACAATTGCTAACATCCAGCCAGTGCCCGCACCTAAACCATAAACCACAGATTCTGCGAAGTTATAATCACGTTGTACCATAAATGATACACCACCGAAGATCGCACAGTTCACAGTAATAAGCGGTAAGAAGATCCCTAATGCGTTATAAAGTGCAGGGAAATACTTATCAAGCACCATTTCAAGAATTTGAACTAATGCTGCAATCACACCGATAAAAGTAATGAAGTTTAAGAAACTTAAATCAATACCTTGTACTAACGCGCTGTCTTTTAAAATATGGGTATAAACCAATTGGTTCACAGGTACCGCAATACCTAATACCACGATAACTGCAATCCCTAAACCAAATGCCGTTGACACTTTTTTCGATACCGCAAGGAAAGTACACATCCCTAAGAAGAACGAAAGTGCCATATTTTCGATAAAAACCGATTTAACGAAAAGGCTAATATAATGTTCCATAAACTACTTCTCCACCTGCTCTGGTTTTAAGGTACGGATACCCCAAATAATAAAACCAATAATAAAGAACGCACTTGGTGCAAGTAGGAATAAACCATTTGTTTGATACCAACCGCCATCTTGGATAGTTTGGAAAACAGTCATACCAAATAATTTACCTGAACCAATTAATTCACGGATAAATGCAACTGAAACTAAGATTGCACCATAACCTAAACCGTTACCAATACCGTCCACAAAACTTTCTACTGGTTCTGATTTCATTGCAAATGCTTCAGCACGGCCCATTACGATACAGTTTGTAATAATCAATCCAACGAAAACAGAAAGCTGTTTTGATAAACCGTATGCGTAAGCACGTAAGATTTGGTCAACTAAGATTACCAACGATGCGATGATCGCCATTTGCACAATAATACGCACACTATTTGGAATATAGTTACGAATCAATGAAATAAATAAGTTAGAAAACGCCGTTACAAAGGTTACCGCTAAGGTCATTACAACCGCAGTTTCTAACTTTGTGGTCACCGCTAAAGCAGAACAAATACCTAAGATCTGTAATGCGATTGGGTTGTTGTCCATAATTGGAGATAACAACAAGCCTTTTAACTTTTTAGTATCAGCCATTGTTCAACACTCCTGCTTTAAGTTTTGCTAAGAAAGGACCGAAACCTTTTTGACCTAACCAGAACTTGAATGAGTTATTCACACCGTTACTAGTTAATGTCGAACCTGAAATTGCATCAATACCGTGTTCAGTATTTGCTGACGCGCCTTTACCTACGAATAAACCAATTTGGTTATCCGCGGTGTAAAGTTTTTTACCTGGGAATTGTGCTTGCCATTTCGGGTTTTCGACTTCCCCCCCCAATCCTGGGGTCTCACCTTGATCGTAATAAGTAATGCCGTTTACTGTGTTACCGTCTGGTTGCACTGACATAAAGCCGTACATTACAGACCATAAACCAGTACCATAGAATGGTAAAACAACTTGAGTCACATTACCTGAATCATCTTTCACTAAATACACTTCAGCAAAGTTTGCACGAACACGAATGTTTGCTACATCATCTTCAGCTGAAAGTTTTGTGCTTTGTGCAGGATCTTTTACTGCTTTTGCCGCATCAAAACCTGGTTGGGCTGGTGCAAAATCACCTGTATTTAGATCAACTAAGCGAGCTTCAATATTTTTTGCATAGATGGTTTTGATTTCACTTGCTTTAGTGCCTTCTTTTAATAAACCAGCAACGCTTAAAATATTTTTTTGCTTATCTAATTCTTTTTGTTCAATTTGAGTCGGTTTTAGTAATACCGCAGAACCAGCCACGATAATAGAACAAACTAAACTCAATAACACAATGACGAGAAGTGTTCCGCCAACGCTATCTTTATTCTTAAACATTGCGAGCTCTCCGACGTTTAATATTGGCTTGAACCACTAAGTAATCAAATACTGGTGCGAACAAGTTAGCAAATAAGATCGCTAACATCATACCTTCTGGGTATGCTGGGTTAACGACACGAATTAACACTGCCATTGCACCGATTAAGATACCGTACCACCATTTACCTTTGTTAGTGAACGCTGCTGAAACTGGGTCTGTCGCCATAAAGAACATACCAAGCGCGAAACCACCTAACACTAAGTGCCAATGCCAAGGCATTGCAAATAATGGGTTTGTATCAGAGCCAACAAAATTAAAGAGTGTTGATACTGCCACCATACCGATCATTACACCAGCGATGATACGCCAAGATGCAATACGTGCGAATACAATCACAGCAGCACCGATTAATAATGCAAGAGTTGAAACTTCACCGATAGAACCTGGGATGTTACCAATGAATGCATCCATCCAAGTAATTGGCTGACCAGTAACTACGTGTTTTAAACCTGCTTCACCACCTACTGCCCATTGTGAAAGTGCTGTTGCACCAGAGAAACCATCTGCTGCAACCCAAACTGTATCACCTGAAATTTGAGCTGGGTAAGCGAAGAACAAGAATGCACGCGCTGCTAATGCTGGGTTCATAAAGTTTTTACCGACACCACCAAAGATTTCTTTTGCAACAACAACACCGAAAGTGGTTGCTAATGCGGCTTGCCATAATGGTAATGTTGGAGGCACAATCAACGCTAAAAGAATAGAGGTGACGAAGAAACCTTCATTGATCTCGTGCTTACGAACCATTGCGAATAATACTTCCCAGAAACCACCCACTAAGAATACAGTTAAGTAAATTGGTAAGAAGTATGTCGCACCTAACAACATTTTACTCGCCCAACCTGCTGATATAGTTAAATCAGCACCTAATGCGCTACTTAACGCATATTGCCAGTTATTTGCGATTGATTGTTGTAATGTACCTAATGCATCTGTTGCTAAAATTGCTTGTGCACCCACGTTATACATTCCGTAGAACATCGCTGGGAATAATGCAAGCCATACTAGCACCATCATACGTTTTGAATCTAACGCATCACGCACGTGAGAAGCTTTGTGCGTTACTGTGCCTGGCGTATATAAGAAAGTCGCAGTTGCTTCAAACAATGCATACCATTTTTCATATTTACCACCAGGTAAAAACGCAGGTTCAATTTTCTCTAAAAAATGTTTTAAACCCATTTTTAACCTTCCTTCTCGATCTTATCTAAAGCTTGACGTAAGAGCGCACCATATTCATTTTTACCTGGGCAAACGAAAGTACAAAGTGCTAAATCTTCTTCATCTAGCTCCAAACAGCCTAATGCTTGAGCAGAATCTGTATCACCAGATGCTAAGTCACGTAACAATAATGTTGGAATAATATCCAATGGCATTACACGCTCATACGCACCGATTGGTACCATTGCACGCTCACCGCCGTTAAGTGCGGTTGTAAAATTGAATAATTTTCTAGAGAAGTGACCTAATACCGTACGAGAAATTGAGAATTTATTCACACCTGGCATAATCCAACCAAGGAACTCTTTCTCACGACCTTCTGCAATCACAGACACTTGTAATGCATAACGACCTAAATAATCTACTGGTCCAGATGCTTTCGCACCGCTTAAAACAGAACCAGAAATCACACGGTTTTCACCGTCTTTCAATTCATTTGCCGTTAATTGAGATAAGTTAGCGCCCACTACTGTGCGTACTAACGCTGGATCTTTCACTTGTGGACCAGCTAACGCAACTACACGAGACACATCTAATTCACCTGTTGTGAATAATTTACCCATCGCGATTACATCTTGGTAATTCACATACCAAACGAATTTTGTTGCACTTACTGGGTCAATGAAGTGAATGTGTGTACCACTTAAACCAGCAGGGTGTGGACCAGCAAATTCTTTTACTTCCACATTTGCAAGACTTGCGGCTGGCACTGTTGCACCTGCTGCTTTACAAAGATACACTTTACCTTCGTGTAAACGACTTAACACAGTTAAACCGTTTAAGAAATCTTGCTCACTCGCTTGTAAAACCACTTGAGGATCAGCCGCTAATGGATTGGTATCCATCGCATTCACGAAAATTGATGTTGGTACCGCATCAACTGCTGGCACTTTGCTGAAAGGACGCGTACGAAGTGCTGTCCATAATCCTGAAGTTTGTAAATTTTGACGAACTTGCTCTGAAGTAAGCTGTGTCAATTTATCCGCTGAATATTTATCAAAAGTGATTTGATCATCACCTTCAACTTTAATTACAACAGATTGTAAAACACGCTTAGCACCACGATTAATCGCAGTTACAGTACCACTTGCAGGTGCAGTAAACATCACGCCCGGATTCTTTTTATCTTCAAAAAGAACCTGACCTTTCTTCACTACATCACCTTCGCGCACCTTCATTGAAGGGCGCATTCCCACATACTCTTCACCAAGCAAAGCAACTTCGGTGATAGCATTGCCATCACGGATTACCTGCTCTGGCTTCCCTGCAATAGGAAGATCCAAGCCTTTTTTAATCGTAATCATATTGTTTGCACTACTTTTAGTCAGATTAAAAATATAGCTACAGTCCCAATAACTGTAACCTCGTCTTGAGTAATGATTTCAGCAAGATCCTGCAAACACCTTCAAAGCAACTACAATCACTCGCTTAATTTCACATAAATTAAAACTCAAATTCTGTTCTCATTCCTATTTTGAACATCTTTCATCATATTGAAACTGCTCAAAATACAAACGTTAAAATTTTGCTAAAATAAAACGCTTTATTTTAACTAAATAATAACGTTCGTGCCACTTTCCCAAGTTTTTTTTCTTAAATTTTAGTTAAAAAAAATGATTTTTTTGAAGAAGGTCAAATTTTACGCAAATAAGTAAACTCTAGGTTACTCATAAAGTGTTATAAAATATCCACTAAATTAATGACTATTTTTTATTCATTTATAGAATAAGGCGTAAATCCATCGTAAAGAGAAATTCAGCAAGTGAAAAGAATAGGAACTCGTTTAGGTAAGCTGCGACGAGTTTAATCGAAAATATCGATGTTCAAGAAAAACAAAATTCTCAACAAATCACCGCACTTTTGAGCTAAAGTGCGGTAATTTTTTATCAATTTTACTGGCCAACACCTAAACAATTAGGGGATTTTGGAAACGCTTGCCCTGCATTTTCCCATTCTTTTGGGGTGTAAAGGTGCAATGCTAAAGCGTGGATACCATTTTGCAGATCCTCTGCAAAAAACTGATAAAGCTTGCGGTGGCGAGCCACTTTGCTTAACCCCTCAAAGTGATCGCTTACTAACACCACTTTAAAATGCGAGTCAGTGCCACGTCCTGAACTATGCATATAGCTTTCGTTTTCCACCTGTAAAAAGTGCGGTGCAAATGCTTGCGATAATCGTGCGGTCAGCTCAGTTTGTTTTGACATTTTGATTTCCTAAATATTTACCTAAAATCCAGCGTTAAAGGCTATACATTCCACAGCAACTTTGCAAGAATAATGTGATGTGTGTTTTATCGGTGAAGATAAATATTCACTGCAATTTTACGTTATTGAGGACATTATGAAACAAAGTAAACGTTTAGCATTCGGTGCACTGATTTCAAGTGCGATTTTACTCACTGCGTGCCAATCGCAACCAAGCACCTTAACTTTTACGCCACCACCACCGACAACTGCAATGAATGTCCACCAAAGTGCAGTCGTTTTTGTCAATGTGCGTGATATACGCCCACAACAAGAAATCGCAAGTTATACGGCTGGTGGCAAACTCGTGAAATTAATTGCTTCACCAAACGTAACGCAATTATTTCAACAAGTGCAACAACAAGACTTAGTTAGCAAGGGTTTTCGTATTGGGCAAGCACAAAATTCTAATGCATCTATCACGGTAGACATCAACGCTTTCTATGCGAATGTTGAACAAGGTAGCCTACGTTATAACTTAGATAGCAAAGTGCAAGTCACTGTGCACGTACAAGGTGCCAAAGGCCAATTTAGCAAAAATATCAATGCTAACCGCACATACTCTGGCGCATTTTCAGCGAAAAATGCTGAAATCCAAAAAGTGTTAGGCGAAACATTTAACGAAGTGGTAAATTCGATCTATCGTGATCAAGAAGTGGCGAACGCAATTAATTCTGTATCCGCTTATTAAAACGACTTACTATAAAGAAAAATCGATCCTGATGAATAAAAAGGATCGATTTTTTATCAAAAAAATAACTGCTCTTTTCCCGCTACAACATTTCTAATATGAGGGTTTCTTTGACCTATTGAATAATATTTCCCCTTTATACCAATTAGCGCTATTATTGAGAATGATTATCACATATTGATGTGGGGTTATTATGAACAGCAAAATTGATCCAAACAAAATTTCTGGCCTTTCTTCTACCTTATTAATCACACTTTGGGCAAAAGCCGTTGAATATAACAAACCTGAACCGATCATTCGCGACGCCGAAGCTGCCAGATTACTGAAATTAATTGATTATGATTTTTCAAAATTTAAATCTGCCTCGTTATCACAAATTGGTTGCTGCGGTCGCGCAAAATTATTTGATCAAGAAATTCTCAAGTTTATTCATCAACATCCTGATGCAGTAGTAGTGCAACTCGGTGCTGGGTTAGATGCTCGCTTTGAGCGACTAGGCAAACCGCAAGTCACTGCATGGTATGATTTAGATCTACCAGATGTTATCGCCCTACGCCGTGAACTTTTACCAGAAAGCTGCAATCATTATTTGGCCGATTCTCTGTTTAATACAAGTTGGATGGAAACAGTTGCGATACACAATAAGCCAGTGTTATTGATCCTTGAAGGCGTTTTGATGTATTTTTCTAAACCGCACGTGAAAACTTTTTTAATCAAAGTTGCAAAAAAATTACCGCACTCTACGATGATCTTTGATATTGTCCCGCCCTTTGCTGTAGGACGAGCAAAATACCATGACGCATTGAAGTCAATAGATAATAAAGCGCGCCCTGAATTTTCTTGGTCAATAGAAAACGTCAATGAATTAACAACTTGGCATCCTTCAATTAAGCTCCTTGCGGCATATCAACTCAGTGAATTTTGTCAAGATTATTACCCTTGGTGGGTGCGCTTAATATATCGTACAAACTGGGGGAAAACTCATTTTGACCAACGTATCGTGGTCGTAAAGCTAAGCTAAAAAGTGAGAAAAATTGACCGCACATATCGGCAAAATCAAAGTGTCACTATTCGAGTGTAATGTTAACTTTACCTTGAAGGATATTTGCTTCAACACAGTAAGTATAAAGATCATCATCTCGATCAAATTCTTTTTGATCAATACTGTGGCGACGGCCAAATACGCGTCCTTGCACAATCCCTTTCGCACCATATTTTAAAAGATCTTCAATTAAAAAACTGGTTGATGACTCCACACCATTAACATCTACGCCTTCATAACGAACATAAGCGGTTTCTGTTGCAGTAAATCCTTCATCAAGCATTATCTGCATTAACTCATTAGTGCTGACATCGGTTTTTTGTAACTGGTTTTCACGGCTGCTTCTGATGCTATGTTTTGCCATTGCTCCAAACATACTGCCAGCACGATGATCATTATAGATATCGATATGTTTAAAATCCACGAAACGCTGTATGCCTTCACAATCAAAGAAATAGCGAATACTATTGTGAAAATTTTTAAACTCACGTTTACGCACTATTCCCGCACGAATATGATGGCTATTCTTAATGCCGATAAGTTGCATTTCCTGTGCGCCTTTCGGGATAAATAGCAGATGGGCTTGATCAAAGAGTCTTGCGAGCTTTTTCATTTGCTCCCAAAAGTCAGGATTATCCTTCGAATTAATCACACACAACACATTTGCAGGATTAGGCTCTTCTAAGACCTCACAGCCCACTTGCAAGAAACTATAATCGAAACAAGACAATACATTATGTAAATAATCGTGGCGGCGTTCTTCTTCTGATTTAAGCATATCTTTAATGCAATTTTTGCCTCTATCGAGATAAGCAGAAATTTGCACTGCTGAAAAACCACTTGGCGACCACAGATAGGGGTGAGGACGAGTACGCAAAATCACACAGGCGCGATTTTCTAAAATGGCAGGATTTAAAGTCACTAAACTCATCATAACCTCCAACAAGTCAAATCTTCATTTCTTTCTACGGGATTATATTAACCAATGAGAGCGACAAAATACGTCGTAATAAATTTATTGAATACAAAATATGTTGTGACAGGGAACATCAAACCAAAGTAGTGATAAAGAGAAAAAAGTGCGGTCAGAAAAATAAAAGAATCTGAAACGAAAAAACCCGCTAATTTTCATTAGCGGGCTTTAGGAATTTGGCTCCTCCTGCTGGACTTGAACCAGCGACATACGGATTAACAGTCCGCCGTTCTACCGACTGAACTAAGGAGGAAAAGTGGTGCCTCGAGGCGGAATCGAACCACCGACACGGGGATTTTCAATCCCCTGCTCTACCGACTGAGCTATCGAGGCAACTCATCAGTGGTGCGTATTAAACGTTTTTTTCAGGTTTAAGTCAACACCTAAATTAAAAAAAATTGTATTTTTTTATTCGGTTGCATAATTAACAGACGAAAAGTGTAAAAATAACACAAATCGCACTGTTTTTTATGTTTTTTTATTAAAAATAAATAACAAAAAAGCTCGCTATCAGAAAAGATTAAGCGAGCATTTTTTTATTCAAAAACTAAAATTATCGTCTGACTCGATAGCTTTTTTGTGCCTGATCGACCTTCAACAGATAATTTCTCGCTTGTGCTGATGGATGTTGAGTCGTCAAAATACGATACACTTGCTCAGGATATAAGCTATTAATTTTTTGTACCGCAGTGGCTTTGTCTTCATCAAACACTCTTAACACTGCACCAGCCCCACTGTTATAGGCAGAAATCATTGCAAAACGTTTTGAGGTTGGGTTGGTAATACCGTCTAAATATTTATTTTGTAAAATCCATAAATACGACACACCTGCATCAATATTTTTCTCTGGATCAAATAAATATGCTTTTGATGGCTGTCCGCCTTGACCTTTCAATTGGAAAATATCACGCCCTGCCGTATTTGGTACGACTTGCATTAACCCAATCGCATTGGCGTAACTAATCGCATAAGGGTTAAAGCTCGACTCGGTTTGCATAATCCCTAAAATCAGGCTTTCATCCATATTGTAGCGACGTGCCATTTTACGCACTAACGGTAAATATTTTTGCGCACGCACGGCAACGTGGTTGGCAATCATTGGAATCACCACATATTGCACCGTATGTCCGTTGCTTAAACGACGGCTTTGTAATTTATTTTGCAATAAATAATTAGCAAAATTACCTGCAATGGTGGTGTTAGTGATAGAGCCGCCTAAATGGTCAATTACCTGCCCCACAAGGAACGGACGAGAGCTAATTGGCACATCACCAGAAGCAAATAAATCAATACCGTTTGCATCAGATCCCATTAACAAGGTATGCACAATGGCATTATGTAAATGGCGAGCATCGCTTTGCGTTTCAATAGTAATCGTACCTTCATCAAAACTCACGTGGCTGCGCGTATAAAAACGGTCGGTATATTTCACATAGTCTTTACGGCTTGCCACTAATAATTCATTCACACCCCAAATACGATCGATATTATGGGAAAATTGCCCCGTTAAAATATCTAAACCGCGTGTGTCTTTTGCAAAAGCCTCATCGAAAGGATTGTACTTTTTGTGTTGAGTAGAACTGCCACAAGCAAAAAGAAAAGGGATTAAGGCATAAATAATATATTTTTTCATCGTCAATTATTCCGCTGGAGGAACATAGCCTTCAATATGAACATCTTTACCTTCGAATAAGAAATTCACCATTTCTTCTTCTAATAGTTTTCTGTGATCCGCATTCATCATATTGAGTTTTTTCTCATTCACAAGCATCGTTTGTTTTTTCATCCACTCGCCCCACGCTTGTTTGCTGATTGAGTCAAAAATGCGCTTACCTAACTCGCCCGGATAAAGCTGAAAGTCTAAGCCATCAGCTTCTTGTTTGAGATATTCACAGAATACGGTTCTAGCCATAATAATTCCTTATAAATTGTGTTACTAAATTCTTCACTGGCGTTGCCAGCCCAATTTGCTCTGGATTTTGCGGATCATACCAATATTTGACCGCACTTAACACATTTGATTCATATTGCGCGCCATTTTCTGCGACTTTTTTCCAATCGGTGCGATCTTGATCTTTCGGTTGAAAATCAAGATCCACATAAATTGGATAAATATCTAAATGAAAGTGGCTAAACGTATGGCGAAATGCCGCCCATTCTTGATAATGCCCGATGCCTTTACGTTGTAAAAAAGCAAGCAAATCTTCTTTGGTTTCAAATTGAGGGAAACAATATAAACCGCCCCAAATCCCTGAATTTTCACGCTGTTCTAACGCCACTTTGCCTTGTGACGCTAAAATCAAAAAGTAGCTTTCTCGCTCGGGTAAGGCTTTTTTCGGTTTTTTGCCTGGATAATCCTGCCAATTTTGTTGCAAGTTAGCTTGGCAAGTAGCACTTAATGGGCAAAGATCGCATTTCGGCTTGGAACGGGTGCACACCATCGCACCAAGATCCATCATCGCTTGGTTAAAATTCGCCACTTGAGAAGTTGGTGTCACTTCTTCGGTCAATTGCCACAATTTATCTTCGATTTTTTTCTCACCCGGCCAGCCCGCAACCGCAAAATAACGTGCCAAGACACGTTTTACATTGCCGTCTAAAATCGGATAAGGCGCATCTAAACAAGAAGAAAGCACAGCGCCTGCGGTGCTTCGCCCAACGCCAGTCAACGCCCACACTTGTTCAAACTCAGTAGGAAACTCACCGGCATATTGATCACGAATTGTTTGAGCCGCTTTATGTAAGTTTCTGGCTCGAGCGTAATAACCCAACCCCGTCCAGAGGTGGAGTACTTCATCAAGCGGTGCATTTGCAAGTGCGGTCACATTTGGGAAAGTTTCGACAAAGCGTTCAAAATACGGAATTACTGTCGCCACTTGAGTTTGTTGTAACATCACTTCAGACAACCAAACACCGTATAAGGTTTTGTTTTGTTGCCAAGGCAAATGTTTACGACCAAATTTGCCATACCAAGTTAAAACGGCGGAGGCAAAAGGGGCATTAGGGGATGATTTAGCAAGCATAATTAAAAAAGTGCGGTAAAAATCCGAAAAATATTGTGCGATCAACGTCTAAAAATCTTAAAAAATTGACCGCACTTTTAATAAAAATTAATGAGGCGACATACTTTTCAGTACATTGTCCTTCAACACGATATGATGAAACAACGCGGCAGCAGCGTGTATTCCCGCCAAAGCAAGAAAACTATTTGCCAACCATTTGTGCGCTTTCCCAAGAGAAAAATCCACGCTGTAATAAGGTAAGTTCCAACCAAATAACATAAAGTCATCCACATCTGCAGTTAAGGTTAAATATCCCACCACTGGCGTGAGGATCATACAAACATATAACAGCATTTGCACCGAATGTGCAGCGATATGCTGTAAACGTGATAGATTATGTGCAGGCAATACATTGCGATACTGCACACGTAAAACAATGCGTAATAGCAATAAAACCACGATAACCATTCCACTTAGCACGTGGATTTCACCGACAACGCCATCGCCCGGTGGATAATCCCCCGTAAAATAGGCGGTTAACACAAAGAACAATGTAAGCCAGTGAAGATAGATCATCGGTTTCGGATATTTTTGAGGCATATCAGATTCCTTTCCCACAAAGATTGAAATAAAAGTTTACATCAAAGCTGACAAGTTTTGTGTTTTTCAGCAAAACCCGTATAATTCGCAGCAAATTACGTCATTATAAACAAAAAATATGTCATTTAATAATCAAGATTCAGACAAACAACCAACTTTTGCCGATCAAAAACGAAAAACCGTTGAAGTGGCAGAATTTACTGAAGATGGTCGCTATAAGCGCAAAGTTCGCAGTTTTGTGTTGCGTACAGGCCGTTTAAGCGAGTTTCAAAAAAATGCAATGAATCAAAACTGGGGCTTTTATGGTTTAGAGCACCAAAACGAACCGTTTGATTTCAAACAAATTTATGGCAATGACAATCCAGTTGTCTTAGAAATTGGCTTTGGAATGGGCCATTCTTTAGTCGAAATGGCATTGCAAAATCCCGATCGCAATTATTTAGGCATTGAAGTGCACACTCCGGGTGTCGGCGCTTGTATTGCAAACGCAGTGGAAAAAGGCGTGAAAAACTTACGTGTGATTTGTCACGATGCCACTGAAATTTTACGTGATTGCATCGCAGATGGTAGCTTAGGTGGGTTACAGTTGTTCTTCCCAGATCCTTGGCATAAAGCAAAACACCATAAACGCCGTATTGTGCAACCTCACTTTGTTGAAAAAGTGATGCAAAAGCTGATACAAGGCGGATTTATCCATATGGCGACAGACTGGGAAAATTACGCAGAACATATGCTTGACGTGTTACAACAAGCGGAAGGCTTATACAATACTTCAGCCACAAATGACTACATTCCACGCCCTGATTTCCGTCCATTGACGAAGTTCGAACAACGAGGCCACCGTTTAGGTCACGGCGTGTGGGATTTATATTTCACAAAAAAATAAAAAAATAGACCGCACTTTCGGGTCAAGTCGTGGCATAATTTGCCGACAGAATTTTATCAGCCAACAGAGAGGAGAATCGAAAATGGCGATTAAACGTAACAAAAGACAACGTAAAAAAATGCACCTTGCAGAGTTCCAAGAATTAGGTTTCTTAGTGAACTGGCAATTTGCTGAAGGCACTGCCATTGAGCAAATTGATGAAGTAGTTGATCGTTTTATTCGTGAAGTGATCCAACCAAATGGCTTAGCTTATGAAGGTAGCGGCTACTTACATTGGGAAGGCTTAGTATGTTTAGAAGCACTTGGAAAATGTGACGAAAGCCACCGCACTTTAGTAAAAGAATGGTTAGAGAAAAACGGTTTACAACAAATTGAAATCAGTCAATTATTTGACATTTGGTGGGAATACCCAGCAAAAAACACATAGTCATTTCAATTGATAAATTCCTTAGGCGAACAACACTGTTCGCCTTTTTTCTTTTCTATATGAATAATTACCGATTACACAGCATAAAATCTTGACGAATTAGGCTTTCAGGCGTAACATTCGCCCCGATTTAGTAATATGAGGACACACACTTTGGACAGTCACAGTCGATACCGAATTGAGTTTTTACTGTAACTTTCGCCATTCCCTTAAATATCGGCGAAAGTTCGCTGATAGATCTTATCTAACACCGCTTTATTCGGCATCTTTTTTCAGGTCATTGAAATCTCAATAACCCAAATCAAACGAATAGAAAATTAACCGCACTTACGTTGAATTCTTTTTATACAAAGATTTCGTTTGATTTCTTTTGTTCATTGCGTTGTTCATAATCCAGTAAAGGAGTATGACAAAATGATAAATGCTTTTGCACTTGAAGACGCTCGCCTCGTTCGTATTGACGAAGCTGAAAATGCACAACTCAACTCTGCAATTTGGCTCGACTTACTTGAACCAACTAGCGAGGAGCGTGAAATTTTACAAGAAGGCTTAGGACAAAGCCTTGCGACCTTCCTTGAATTAGAAGACATCGAAGCATCTGCACGCTTCTTCGAAGACGAAGACGGCTTGCACCTTCACTCCTTCTTCTATTGTGAAGACGAAGAAGATTATGCAGACCTTGCCAGCGTGGCATTTACAGTGCGTGACGGCCGCCTATTTACACTGCGTGATCGTGAGTTACCAGCATTCCGCTTATATCGTATGCGTTCACGTGCGCAACGTTTAATTGAATGTAATGCTTATGAAGTGCTACTTGATTTATTTGAAACCAAAATCGAGCAATTAGCGGACGTTATCGAAACGGTGTATTCTGATTTAGAAAAATTAAGTCGTGTCATTTTAGACGGTAAACAAGGTGAAGCGTTTGATGAAGCATTAGCAACTTTAACGGAACAAGAAGATACCAGTTCTAAAGTGCGTTTGTGCTTAATGGATACTCAGCGTGCGTTAAGTTTCTTAGTGCGTAAAACACGCTTACCAGCAAATCAGTTAGAACAAGCGCGTGAAATCTTACGAGATATTGAATCTCTACAGCCGCATAACGAATCACTGTTCCAGCGTGTCAACTTCCTGATGCAAGCGGCAATGGGTTTCATTAGTATCGAACAAAACCGCATCATCAAAATCTTCTCGGTTGTGTCGGTTATTTTCCTCCCACCAACATTAGTAGCATCTAACTATGGTATGAACTTTGAGATTATGCCAGAATTAGGGTTCAAATTTGGTTATCCAATGGCGCTTGGACTGATGGCGCTCGCAGCATTTGCACCATATTGGTATTTCAAACGCAAAGGCTGGTTATAATTTAAGGAAAAACAATGAATTCATTACAATTATTAGTATTTATGCTCATTGATATTTATGGGCTCATTTTAGTATTGCGTGCGTGGTTCCAATTTAGTCGTGTGGACTTTTACAACCCGATTTCACAAAGCTTAGTGAAAATCACACAGCCTGTATTAAACCCATTGAGTGCAGTGATTCCAACGATCAAAAACATCAATTTAGCAGCATTAATGTTGGCGTTTATCTTATTTAGCGTCAAATTCCCACTTGCCCATTTGGTTGGTAATTTATTTATCGCTAACGCAGAATGGCTCGACTACCTTTTTGTTGGCGCACTCACCCTTGTGCGCACCTTTGGTAAAGCGATTTTCTACGTACTATTAATTGGCGCAGTGATGAGCTGGTTTAATCGTAGCGAAAACCCAATGCAATTTGTGTTAGCACAGCTAACTTACCCACTACTTCGCCCAATTCAACGCATTCTACCAAACACAGGAATGCTTGATTTTTCACCGATGGTGTTAGCAGTAGCACTTTTCTTCCTTAACAGAGTGTTAAATGACCTTTTTGGCATTTACTGGGCGCTCGCAAGCTACTAAGTGCGGTCGCTTTTTCACGAATTTTATGGCAGCAGTAGAAAAACAAGGTGAAGACTTACGGTTGCGGATCTTTCTGCAACCTAAAGCCAGCAAAGATCAAATTGTTGGCTTGCACGATGACGAGCTCAAAATCACCATCACAGCCCCGCCCATTGACGGGCAAGCAAACGCACACTTACTCAAATTCTTAAGCAAATCATTTAAAGTGCCAAAAAGTAGTATTGTTTTAGAAAAAGGCGAGCTTAACCGCCACAAACAAATTCTTATTCCAAACCCAAAACTCATTCCTGAAGTTGTGCTTTCACTATTGAAATAAAACTTTTCAAAAAAAGACCGCACTTTTTTCATCCAAAAAGTTTATTTATTATTCAAACGAAATAAATTTATCTTTTTCTTTATTTTCTTTGGTAAGAAAAACATAAAGGTATCATCTATTCTAAAAGTAGGCTTAGTCTTTAGTCTTTAGT
>JBNFNA010000009.1:0-49102 GCA_049941595.1 Bisgaard Taxon 46 | reverse complement strand
ATCTAAACGTGCCAAACGTCCATCAGTTTCATCAATTGAAATCTCGACAAAATCAAAGCCACAGGCTTTGGCGATAGATAATCTGTCTTGCCAGCTGATATTCTTCGGCAAGGCTTTTTCATAAATACCTAGTTTATGTTTTCTCACGATATTGTCCTTTGCAAGTTATGCTAAAAGAACATTTAATCCTTTGTTCCTTAGCATTGAGATAATTTCAGGATCCGCTTCTCTACCTGTGATTAATAAATGAATATTGCTAAGTTCACTAAACAACATACCCGCTTGTTTACCGAGTTTTGAACTATCTAATAAAACCACCAACTTGCCTACGCGGGAAAGCATTCTTTGCTCCGAGTTTGCAATTAGCATATCCGTTTTATACAAACCGTCAGCCGTTAAGCCTTTACCACTAGTAAACATAATATTTGCGGCATAAATTGCTTCAGCGCTGGTATTTAATGACAGCATAATGGCTTGGTTTTTATTGTATTGACCACCCATAATCACGACATCATTGTGATCGTGTTCAATTAAATAATTAGCGAGCGGTAAAAAATTGGTCATTATTTGAATGTTTTTACCACAGAGGCTACTACCAAGCATTAGCATTGTGGAACCACAAGTCAAAATGACGCTTTCGCCTTCTTGACAGATTTGTGCGGCAGCTTCAGCAATACGTTGTTTTTCATCAGCATTATTCACTGCAAGAGGTTGTGGACGATATATCCGCTTTTCGATTGCTTCAGCGCCATTACGCACTTTGCGTAATCGGCCTTGTTCATTTAATTTAGTAATATCACGTCTTGCAGTTGCAGGTGAAATATCCAATAAGCGGATAATTTCTTGGGTTGAAAGTGCTTTCCTTTCTTCTAATAGATTGAGCAGCTGTCGTTGTCGATAATGTTCGTTCATTATTTTTATTTCCCTTAATTAATTCGAAGATATTGTATCAATAATGAACAAATAAGCCACGCAAAATTGCGTGGCTAAAGACAGCTTAAAGCATTGACTTAAACTGAATATTCGGTTCATGTTCAAAGCAATCATCGAATCCACGAGGGTGGTGATATTCGATAAGATCTTTATCTCGTGGATAAACATACTTACCGCCCACTTCCCAAATAAATGGATGGAATTTATATTGCAAACGATCTTTGCGCATACGCCAGAGATGTAAAATCTCATCAGTGCTTGCCATAAAGTTAGTCCAAATATCGTGGTGAACTGGAATGATGACTTTACAACGTAAGCATTCTGCCATACGGAGTAAATCAACAGATGTCATTTTATCTGCGATACCTACCGGGTTTTCACCGTAGTTGTTTAATGCCACATCGATATCAAATTCTTTACCGTGTTTTGCAAATTGAATAGAGTAGTGTGAGTCTGCGCCGTGATAAATGTTACCGCCTGGTGTTTTGAACACATAGTTCACCGCTTTGCGTCCCATTTCTTCATCTGATGGGCAAAGTCCTAATAATTCACCACCTTGCTCTTCAGCACCTTCAACTGGTAAAGTCACTAAACAAGTGCGGTCAAAAGAATCAAGTGCGTGAATTTCAACGTCTTTTAATTTCACCACATCGCCTGGTTTTACGACGATGATACGCTCTTCTGGTACACCCCATTTCTTCCATAACTCAGCACAGTGCCAAGGACCAACGAATTTTACGTGATCGAGTTTTGGATTGTTCACGATCGCTGCTGCTACGTTTACGTCAATATGATCGCTGTGATAATGAGTTGCTAAAATAAAGTCAACTTCATTAATCGCAAATGGGTCTAATACCATTGGTTGAGCACGTAAGTTTGGTTGTAATTTACGTACACCAGCCATATTTGCCATTTGATGACCTCGCACCATATCTTTTACTTTCTTGGTTGCTTTACCACGACCGCACCATAGGTCCATACAAATATTGGCGCCAGCAGGGGTTTTAATCCATACACCTACACAACCCAGCCACCACATCGCAAAGTTGCCTTCTGGAACAACTTCATTTTCAATTTCTTCGTTTAACCAAGTTCCCCACTCAGGAAAAGTAGAAAGGATCCAACTCTCACGGGTGATTTCGCTAATTTTGCTCATTTTGGGCTCCTATAAATAACCTAACTATATAATCACAAATAATCATATATAATCACAATAAATAACTCAAATGATTAAATTTGATTTTGTGATCTAGATCTTATTTTTAGAAGTATTATTTTTTGTATGCATTTTATTCTTTTAAATTTCAGTTAATTATAAATATGTCTATTTTTTTGACCGCACTTTGGTGCAAATTATCATCTAAGAATAAAAGTGTGATACTGCTCACATATAATCAAATATAATCTTTTTTAATCTTTTTTTGCTGTTATGATATCTCCCCGATAGATTCCTATGCGCAGTTTCAGTGAAACTATTTTTATTATCGAGACGTTTTTGACAGACATAACAAATTCAGAGGTACCCATATGGAAACACTCTATAGTCTATTTTTAGGTTTCAACAACCAAGTGCTCTCTAAAGCACCTTTCTTACTCGGTATTGTTGCCTGTATCGGCTATGTTCTTTTAAGAAAAGATACAACAACAGTGATTAAGGGCACGATTAAGACCATTGTTGGTTTTATGATTGTGCAAGCTGGTTCTGGCTTCCTTGTCACAAACTTTAAACCGGTTATTGAAGGCTTATCAAAATTCCACAACTTGGCTGGAGCGGTAATTGACCCATACACTAGTATGCAAGCAACCATTCAAACAATGGCTGATAACTATGCTTGGGTTGGTTATGCCGTTATTCTCGCCCTGCTCTTAAATATCCTATTAGTTGTATTGCGTCGAGTGACAGGGATTAGAACAATTATGCTCACCGGACACATTATGTTCCAACAAGCTGGTCTGGTTGCGGTGTTCTATATGATCATCGGTGCTTCAATGTGGGAAACCGTGATTTATACTGCGGTATTGATGGCGCTTTATTGGGGTATCTCATCTAACATTATGTATAAGCCAACCCAAGCTGTAACAGGCGGTGCAGGCTTCTCAATTGGTCACCAACAACAAATTGCTTCTTGGATTGCAGTGAAATTAGCACCGAAATTGGGTGATAAAGATGACTCTGTGGATAATATGAAATTACCTAAGTGGTTACATATTTTCCACGATAGTATTTCTGCAACCGCACTTGTAATGACCGTATTCTTCGGTATTATCTTGTTGTCATTCGGTTTGGATAACCTACAAACAATGGCAGGCAAAACCCATTGGTTTATGTATATCCTTGAAATGGGCTTAAAATTTGCGGTAGCAATTCAAATCATCGTAACGGGTGTACGTATGTTCGTTGCGGAACTTTCAGAAGCCTTCAAAGGGATTTCTGAACGTGTGATTCCAAATTCTGTACTTGCGATTGACTGTGCGGCGATTTACGCTTTCTCACCAAACGCAATGGTATTCGGTTTTATGTGGGGGGCTATCGGACAATTCGTTGCCGTAGGTATCTTACTTGGCTTTAGCTCACCAATTCTTATCATTCCTGGCTTTATCCCAATGTTCTTCTCGAACGCAACGATCGGTGTGTTTGCTAACCAATTTGGTGGTTGGAAAGCGGTAATGAAGATCTGTTTCATTATGGGTATCGTTGAAGTACTAGGCTCTGCTTGGGTGATTCAATTATTAGCGTCACAAGGTACTGTATTCAACGGTTGGATGGGTATGGCTGACTGGGCATTGTTCTTCCCACCAGTATTACAAGGTATCGTGAGTATTCCTGGCTTCTTCTTTGTATTGCTTGCACTTGCTTTAGTTTATATGGCATTTGCATCGAAAAAATTACGTGCAGAAGAAGCAGCCGCCGCGGCAGCAGGTAAAACGCTTGAGCAAATGGACGGTTACGGTGTTGAAGAAACTGTCACAGAAGCAGTTCAACCAGCAGAAACAGAAAAAGATGTTGTAAACAATAGTGGTGTAAAACCAATTCGTATCCTCGCAGTATGTGGTAGCGGTCAAGGTTCATCAATGATGATGAAAATGAAAATTAAGGGCTATTTAGATAAACGTGGTGTCGCAAATATTATGGATTCTTGCGCAGTGACTGACTATAAAGGTAAATTAAACGAAGTTGATATTATCGTGTCATCTCGTCACCTTGCAGATGAAATTGAAGTGGGCGAAGGCAAATCTGTCTTAGGTGTACAAAATATGCTGAACCCAAATTCGTTTGGTGATGAGTTGATAGCCTTAATTAAGAAACATCAAGAAACCCATTGACAAAATAGCTCCTAGCAACCTACTGCTAGGAGCATTGCAACCCAATAGATAGAAGGAAATTTTATGAATTTAAAACAATCTCTTATTGAAAATAATTCAATTAAACTTCACCAATCTGCAAGGAACTGGGAAGAGGCGATTAAAATTGGTACTGATATGTTAATCGCATCGGGTGCGGTAGAATCTCGTTATCACGATACCATTATCAAATGTATTAAAGAAATGGGGCCTTATATTATTCTTGCACCAGGGTTAGCAATGCCACACGCACGTCCAGAAGATGGTGTAAATCGTACTGCATTTGCGTTAGTCACTTTAGATACGCCTGTTTATTTTGAGGGGGAAGATGAGCCCGTAGATGTTTTTTTAACTCTTGCAGGAAGTGATTCTGATCAGCATATGCAAGGTTTAATGGAAGTTACACAAGTATTAGACGATCCTGACAGTGATACCGGTGTTGATTTAGATAAAATTCGCCGTTGTCAAACTGCAGAAGATGTATATGCTGTAATTGATGCAGTATTAGGTTAATTTTTAGATAAAAAGGAAATCATTATGTCAAAACCATTACTTCAAATTGCGTTAGATTCTCTTTCTCTTGAAAAAGCAGTTGCTGACGCTAAGCAAGCAGAAAGTGCGGTAGAAATTATTGAAGTTGGCACCATTCTTGCGTGTGCAGAAGGGATGAAAGCCGTAAGTACATTACGTGCATTACATCCTAATCATATTATCGTATGCGATTTAAAAACGACTGATGGTGGCGCAATTTTAGCAAAAATGGCGTTTGAAGCGGGGGCAGATTGGCTAACCGTCTCTGCAGCAGCTCACCCTGCGACGAAAGCCGCTTGTAAAAAAGTTGCAGATGAATTTAACCAAGCTAATCCAGATGCGAAAGTGAAAAAAGAAATTCAAATTGAAATCTATGGTAACTGGACATTTGAAGATGCTAAAGAGTGGGTGGATTTAGGGGTAAAACAAGCGATTTATCACCGTTCTCGTGATGCCGAATTAGCTGGTAAAGGTTGGACAGAAGACGATATCGAAAAAATGAAACGTTTGGAAGATCTCGGTTTAGAGATCTCTATTACGGGCGGTATTATTCCTGAAGATATTCATTTATTCAAGGATATCCGTAACGCAAAAGCCTTTATTGCAGGTCGTGCATTAGTGGGTGAAAAAGGTAAAGCCACAGCGGATGCGATTCGTGCAGAGATTGCAAAATTTTGGTAATTAGCTTTTTGATTATTGGATCTTATTGAGTATTAAATTTTTTACTCTTGATATCAAAGTGCAGTGAAATCTTAAAAAGTTTGACCGCACTTTTCTTTGTTTGATCTTTTCCTCTTTTGTTAAATAGTGCTAATATTATCCAACTTTTAACAGATTATTGACATTTACAGACACAATGGATTGGTTACTATTTAGCTTATTAAGCATTCCGATTATTGCCACATTTTTACCTTTTTTACCGTTCAATCACTGGACCGTACGAATCTTTGATTTCCCTCGTCCGCAAATTGCCATACTGAATTTAATATTCTTGATGGTCGGTTGGCTTGTGCAGCCAGAACCTCGATGGCTACTTATCATCATACAAATCCTGAATTTTGTGTGTATGAGTTATCAAATATGGGAAATCTTGGCTTATACAAGGCTTGCTAGACCGCAAGTGCTGCAATATCACGGTGAAAAAGATGATCGCAGTATTGCTGTGTTGACCACCAATGTTCTCACCCCTAATCGTCAAGTAGATAAACTATTAACGCTGATTGATAAATGGCAACCCGATGTTGTGCTGACACTAGAAACTGATTTATGGTGGGAGGAAAAACTCTCATCATTAGAAGAAAAATATGCTTATACGGTGAAAATTCCACTGGATAACTTGTATGGAATGCATTTGTATAGCCGTTTTCCATTGCGTAATACCGAAGTTAGACATTGGGTGCAAGAAGATATCCCGTCTATTTATACGGAAACTTGCTTGCCTTCAGGTGAATGGATCCATTTGTATTGTTTACATCCAATGCCTCCGACACCCACAGAGAGTGCCACCTCAACACATCGTGATGCAGAGCTATTATTAGTGGGGCAAGAAATCAGCGAAAATAATCAATCCGTATTGGTGTTTGGTGATTTGAATGATGTGGCTTGGTCATCGACCTCACGTTTATTCCAAAAAACCAGTGGCTTGCTTGACCCCCGTGTCGGACGTGGCTTATATAGCACTTTCCACGCTAAATATCCGTTTTTACGTTGGCCATTAGATCATATTTATCACAGTAATGATTTTATGATGCGTGATATTCGCGTGTTATCTGATATCGGCTCTGATCATTTCCCTGTTTACGGCTGTTTCCAATTCCGTCCTTGTGTGGATGTGGCACAACCTACACCGGAAGCAGATGATGCAGATCACGAACTTGCCCAAGAAAAAATCGATGAGGCAGAGCCCGAGAAGAAAGTGGTTAGAGAAAAATATTAGATATATCTGTATAAACAAGGATATGTGGTGAGACCGAATATTTTTGATATAGCAACAAAAGAATTGTCGCAAGATGCTTTTATTACTTGGCTATTAAGATTTGCAGATGAGTCTTGTCAGAATGAAGATAAGGATTTACATCAATGTGCACAGGAATTTGTGAGGTCATTAATCCAAACATCATATTCAGATTATGATGAAGAGATTGTTTCAGTAAAAGCAGATAGACAATTACAAAATATCGATGTTTGGGCGGTGGTCAATAATAAGTATTTTATTGTTATAGAAGATAAAACAAATACTGGCGAACATAGTCAGCAATTAGAGAGATACAAAGATTTTGCATTGCATTATTGTAAGGATAATAATTACTATCATCCTGTCTGTATTTATATAAAAATAGGGAATGAAAGCCTACATTATTTAAGAAAGATAGAGAAAAAAGGTTTTTCTGTTTTTGGTAGAAAAGAATTCATTGCTATTTTAGAAAAATATAAATTTATCAAAAATAATATTTTTCAAGACTTCTTGGATAGATTATTAAGGTTAGAATCTTTAAATAATCAATTCAAATATAAAGAGATTAACCAGTGGGGAAATAGTGATTGGCAAGGGTTTTATCAATTTATAGAAGATAAATTAGAATGTGATGATATGAGTTGGGGATTTGCCAATAATCCGAATGGTGGTTTCTTTTATCTTTGTTTTTCTTGGCTCGATTGGAAGTACAATAGTGCTGTGTATATGCAATTAGAACAAGATAAGAAGAGACTATGTTTTAAAGTACAAGTGGATTGTGATAATAAAGAGATATCAAAGCAAGCAGTTAGAAATAAGCTCTATCATTTAATTACGAAACAAGCTGCACAAGAAGGGATTTTAGAAATAAAAAAACCGGATAGATTTGGTAATGGTGAATATATGACATTTGCCGTTATTGAAAGAGAGGGCTGGTTTGGTAATGAATGTTTTGATGGACAAGAAGTTTTGGAAAACTTAGCCAAATATCAGGCATTTTTTGAGAAGTGTATTCTAGAAAGCATCTAGTTTTATGGCACAGATAAATATCTGTGCCATTTTTGTATTTCTAATCAAGGATTAGCAGTCTTGTTTGCCAAATTCGTCTTTACGTAAAATCTGACGCACGCTTTCATCAAATTGTGCTAATACTTTATCTGCATCTTGTGGATCTTTACCTTTCGCATCTAAGTAGAATTTGATTTTCGGTTCTGTACCTGATGGGCGAGCGATTAAACGGCTGCCGTTTTCAAGTACGAAAACTAAAATATCACTTTGGCGATCAGTTTTGGTGTGGTCTAAGAATTGAGCCACTTTGAAACCACCGATTTCGCTTGGAGGGTTGTTACGAAGTGCGGTCATTAATTTACCGATTTCAGATAAATCATCAACACGAATTGAGATTTGTCCACTCACATAAGCACCAAATTCTTTCGTAAACTCATCAGCATAATCTGCTAATGTTTTGCCTTGTTTTTTCAAGTTGCGTACTAAATCTAAGAATACGATTGCCGCAGAGATACCGTCTTTATCACGTACTTTGTCTGGGTCTACTAAGTAGCCTAATGCTTCTTCGAAACCGAATAATAAACCATCGACTTTACCAATATATTTGAATCCAGTTAGTGTTTCTTCTGATTCAAAACCGTATTTTTTCGCAATTTCAGCCAGCGCTGGAGAAGATACGAGCGAGCAAGCTAACACGCCTTTTTGACCTTGAGCGTGGTATTGTTTTGCTAAATACCAACCTAAGAAACAACCTACTACGTTACCGTGCAAGCCTTTCCAGTTACCTTCTGCATCGGGCACTGCAACCGCTAAACGGTCAGCATCTGGGTCGTTTGCAATGATAAATTCTGCATTTTTCTCTTTTGCTAATTTAATTGCTAAGTCTAATGCGCCTTTTTCTTCTGGGTTAGGGAAGTTTACAGTTGGGAATGTTCCATCTGGCCATACTTGTTCCGCTACTACGCTTGGTTGTGGTAAGCCTGCTTTTGCTAAAGTTTTGCTTAACACTTCATAGCCCACACCGTGCATTGCGGTATACACGTAGTTAATGTCTGTTTGTGGTTCTTTTGCAAGTGATGCAGTTTTTACGATGTATGCATCAACTACTTCGTCATTTAATACAACGAAATCTTGGCTGCGTGGTAAATCTTTGATTGAACCTGCGGCAACTTTATCAATTAATTTCGCAATATCTTGGTCTGCCGGTGAAACAATTTGACCACCACCATTTGCTTTACCTAAGTAAACTTTATAACCGTTGTCTTCTGGTGGGTTGTGGCTTGCAGTCACCATTACGCCCGCAGTTGTGTCAAAATATTTGATTGCGTATGCAAGTACAGGGGTTGGTAATTTACGGGGTAATAAATAGGCTTTGATACCTGCGCCAGCCATAATTTCTGCAGTATCACGTGCAAAAACATCTGAATTTTTACGACCATCATAACCAATTACGATAGAAGGTTCTTTGTCGTAGCCTTTTAAATACTCAGCCAAACCACCCGCAGCTTGAGCAACAAGCACACGGTTCATCCCCATAGAGCCTGCTTGTAAACGACCGCGTAAACCAGCTGTACCAAACTGTAAACGACCGTCGAAGCGACCAGCTAATTCTGCTTTTGCTTTTTCATCACCAGATTGAGCCGCTGAAATCAGTTGCTCTAATTCTGCACGAGTTTCCGCATCAGGATCTTGTGCTAGCCAGTTTTGAGCGAGATTGAAAATAGTCATAAATTCTCCTTAATTTTTAATAAAATTATGCCGCGTGTAATACGGTTAGACTAGCTGAAAAAAAGCAGAATGAAAATGACTAAACTCAAATTATTTGAGCTTAGTCACTTTGTAAACGATTACTTTTAAGATTTGTTTTGAATAGAAGAGGATTGAATGGTGTTAACCGACTATAAAATCAGTGCTGCGCCCCATTTTATGATGTCGAAGAAAAACTTATTTTGACCTGTTGCAACACCATCTGGATTTGACTTATCTTTGTTCTGATTTTCTTCTGCCATTCCGCTTTTATATTGTCCTTTGACAACGGCAAGATCATCACGTGCTTGTTTACGTAAAATCTCGCATTGTTCTTCTTTTAATGGCGAAACTTCTTTGGTTTTAAAACGTTTATATTGATGTGTAGCATAACCCATTGATTTTTCATCAGCTTGGATCATTTTGACGTATTCATCACCAATAATCTCTTCTAAAGGGTAAAAGAACACATATTGTGAGTGAATGTAAGCATCTTCTTTTGAAAAATGTTCACGTTGAATGCGAGTGAGATTTGGGTAAATACATTGTTCTGCTTGTACACTGGCAACTGCCCAACGTTGAGCATCTTTGTCTAGCAATTCATAGTCTAAATTAGCAAATTCGGCTGGAAATGTGTTTGGTTTTTCCGTTGATAAGCAGCCACTCAAAACAAGAAAGGAGGTGGCAAAAAAGAGTTTTTTTAACATAACAAACCTTGTTTAAATTATAAAAAATTGGCTCGAATTCTAACAATAATGCTGGCGTTTAGAAAGCATATTCCCGTTTAGAAATACAAAAGTGCGGTCATTTTTCACAAAATTTTTAGCAGGAATGAGGGCTTTAGGATTCGCTAAAGCCCTGATTACACTTTATTCAATTTTTAAACATTGTTGGTGGTGGGAAATCAAGGTTGAACGGTGGCCGACACTAATCATTGTCATTTGTGGTAATTCTTGTTTCAGTAGACGATACATCGCATCTTCTAAACCTTCGTCCATACTTGCTGTTGCTTCATCTAAATAAGCAACAACCGGTTTATGCATTAAAATACGCGCAAAAGATAAACGTTGTTGCTCACCTAATGACAACACACGTGTCCAATCATTTTCCTGCTCTAATTTATCGGCTAAGTGGCCGAGTTGTACTTTTTGTAAAATTTCTACCGCACTTTGTCTGTCAATTTGGCTTGGTGCAAGATCAGGGTAGTAAAGTGCATCAATCAAGCGACCTTGTGGTAAATAAGGTCTTTGTGACAAGAATAGGGTATTTTTTTGTGGACAAGTAATTTGACCGTTAGCATACGCCCACAACCCGGCAACCGCACGCAATAAAGTAGTTTTACCCGCACCTGAATTGCCTTGAATAAGCAATGAGCTACCGGCTGGTAGATGTAAATCTAAATCTTTGATTAAGGTTTTGCCGTCAGGCGTGCTGACAGTTAATTTATCAAAGCGAATGTCTGTTTCGCTGTCTTCAATGCGTAAGTCTGATTGTTGATTCGCTTCTTGGATTGCAGTGTGGAAACCAGTTAAACGATTTAAAACCGCACGGTAAGCTGTGAATTCATCATAGGAATTACGGAAGAAAGACAGCGCCGATTGCACACGTCCGAAAGCATCGCTGGTTTGAATTAAATCACCTAAGCTGATTTGATTATTAAAATAACGCACGGCTTGAATGATAAATGGAAACACCACCGATACTTGCGACACAATTAAGTTAAAACCAGATAGCTTTAAGGTGCGGAACACAATTCCCCACAGGTTATCAATCACCTTATCAAACTGTTTTAGTAACAGATTTTTTTCCATTTTTTCGCCACGATAAAATGCAATACTTTCCGCATATTCTTTCAGGCGAATGAGGGAATAACGGTAGTTCGCATTTAAGCGTTCGTTATCAAAGTTTAATTTGATAAGTGGTCGCCCTAATTTGAAAGCGAAAATACTGGTAATCAGCACATAAATAAAGACTAAAAAGACCATTGCGTGTGGAATTTCTACATTAGCAATAGTCATTGGCCCAGATAAATTCCATAAAATCATTGTGAAGGCAAAGATAGATACCACAGAGGAAATAAGTCCAGTTGCAAAGTCTAAAGAATTTGAAACAAAAGCATTAATATCTTGCTGAATACGTTGATCTGGATTATCTAAGTGTTGTCCTAAATACTGCGTTTTGTAATAAGCTTGGTTGTTTGTCCACTTGGTTAGCATTTTTTCATTTAGCCAAGTACGCCAGTGAATGACAAAACGTTTACCTAGGTAATAGCTGAGTAAAGCATTACTCACACTCACAGTCGCAATCACCGCAAAAACCGCCATTTGCAGCCAGAACGCATCAACATTCATTTCTTGTAGTGCTTTATACATTGCGTTGTACCAGTTTGAAAACAAAATCCCTGTACGCACAGAAAGCAAATTGAAGAAGACAATAATGGTGAAATTAATGAGAGGAGAGAGGCTACGCTTCGGATTCAAATAATCTTTGGCTAATAAGTAAAATTGATGTGCCCATCTTGTTGTTTTTGATAACAGATAAAGCGTTAATGGGAAGACCACCGCAGTAATTGCAAGGGTTTTAAATATCCAAAAAAATGAATCCGATAATTCCTGTAACCAGTTCATATTTAGTCCGTAAAAAATTGTTAAAAAATAAGCCAATATTCTTAAAGATTTTTACAACTGAGGCAAGAAAAATGTGATTAAGATTAAAATTTTAGTATTTCTTCAAGTTTTTCATTTTTTAGGTTGCTATAATCCATTTTAGTTATTTTTATTAAATTTTAAATTGATGTAGAGGTAAATTATGAGTGATATTGCGATCACGATAAGCCTCCTTGCACTTGTTGCTGTCATTGGGTTGTGGATAGGACATTGGAAGATTAGAGGCGTGGGGCTTGGCATTGGTGGCGTGCTATTCGGTGGTATTATTGTTTCCCACTTTATTAAGCAATATACCAGTCTTGAATTAGACCAACATACACTGCACTTTATTCAGGAATTTGGTCTTATTTTATTTGTTTATACCATTGGTATTCAAGTTGGTCCGGGCTTTTTTGCCTCCCTTCGTGAGTCTGGTTTAAAACTCAATGGATTTGCAGCTCTGATTGTCATATTAGGTTCTTTGACCGTCGTGGGCATTTATATGCTAGTTGATGTGCCGCTTGATATTATTCTTGGTATCTATTCTGGTGCGGTCACAAACACCCCTTCTCTTGGTGCTGGCCAACAAATTCTTGCTGAATTAGGTTTATCACATACCACGTCGCATATGGGTATGGCGTATGCGATGGCTTATCCATTTGGTATTTGTGGCATCTTATTAACAATGTGGTTAGTGCGTTTGTTCTTTAAAGTTAAAGTGGATGAAGAAGCACAAAACTTTAATAAAGAAAGCGGTCAAGACAAAGAAAGCCTGGTTTCAATGAATGTTAAAGTGACTAATAGAAACTTAGATGGTTTGCGTTTAGTTGATATTCCGGGATTTGATGCGAAGAAAGATGTAGTTTGCACTCGCTTAAAACGTGAAGAAAATATTAGCGTGCCACAAGCGGATACAGTCATTAAATTGGGCGATTTATTGCATTTAGTGGGTGATATTCCCGCATTACGCAAAATGAAGTTAGTGCTTGGTGAAGAAGTCGACGTGCCTTTATCAAGCTTTACTGGCGATCTTCGTTCTGAACGTATTGTGGTGACCAATGAAAAAGTTTTGGGTAAACGTATTCGCTCTTTAGGTATTCACCAAAAATATGGTGTTGTGATTTCACGCTTAAACCGTGCAGGGGTTGAACTTGTTCCAACTGCGAATACAACATTACAATTCGGGGACGTTTTACACGTTGTTGGCCGTAGTGAAGTGTTAAACCAAGCGGTATCTATTATTGGTAATGCACAACAAAAATTACAACAAGTACAAATGTTACCTGTCTTTATCGGGATTGGTTTAGGGGTGTTATTAGGCTCAATTCCTTTCCATATTCCGGGTTTCCCTGTTGCCTTGAAATTAGGTTTAGCGGGTGGTCCGTTAATGGTGGCGTTAATTTTGGCGCGTATTGGTAGTATCGGTAAACTTTATTGGTTTATGCCACCAAGTGCTAACCTTGCGTTACGTGAGATCGGTATCGTGCTGTTCCTTGCTGTGGTAGGGCTAAAATCAGGCGGTAGCTTCGTGCATACCCTAACAGAGGGTAACGGTTTAGAATGGATGGGATTCGGTATTTTAATTACCTTCATTCCATTAATGGTGACCGGTATTATTGCGCGTTTATATGCAAAAATGAATTACTTAACATTATGTGGTTTGTTAGCGGGTTCAAT
Organism: Bisgaard Taxon 46; assembly: GCA_049941595.1. Classification (GTDB taxonomy): domain Bacteria; phylum Pseudomonadota; class Gammaproteobacteria; order Enterobacterales; family Pasteurellaceae; genus Pasteurella. The sequence continues at coordinate 35,266 of JBNFNA010000009.1, read as the reverse complement.
GACCGATCCTCCAGCACTGGCATTTGCAAATGCTATTAAGGAGGATAGTGGTGCAGCAGCATTGTCTTACGCAACAGTCTATCCATTGGTGATGTTCTTGCGGATTATTTCACCGCAGTTACTTGCGATATTACTGTGGTCGTTTATGGCTTAGCAAGTATCAGAAAGAGAAAAGGTCTAGTATTTCCACTAGACCTTTGTTTTATTATTTAGCTTCAGCTTCTGTTTGAGTGTCTTTACGCCAGGTAGTGCCATTTGCTCCGTCTTCTAGTATCACCTTCATTTTAGTGAGTTGATTTCGAGCAGCATCGGCAGTTGCCCAGTCTTTTGCAGCACGTGCTTCATTACGCTGTTTAATCAATGATTCAATGAGCGCGACTTCTTCATCTTCTAAACCTGATTGTAAAAATTCTTCAGGATCTTGATAAAGTAAGCCTAAAATATCCGCTAATTCACGTAAACGTGCGGCAAGACCATTGGCTTTTTCCATATCTTCATTTTTAAATTTATTAACTTCACGTGCAATTTCAAACAACACTGAAATTGCATTTGGCGTATTGAAGTCGTCATCCATTGCTTCTTTGAATGCAGTGATGTAATTTTCTCCACCACAAGCGACCGCACTTGCGTCTGTGCCACGTAACGCTGTGTATAAACGCTCTAACGCGGTATGCGCTAAATTGAGATTTTCGTCACTGTAATTTAATTGGCTACGATAATGGGCTGTGAGCAAGAAATAACGTACCGTTTCTGCATTATAATGATTGAACACTTCACGTATGGTAAAGAAGTTGCCAAGTGATTTTGACATCTTTTCTTTGTCCACCATAATCATTCCAGAATGCATCCAATAATTGACATACTGATTACCGTGCGCACAGCAAGATTGTGCAATTTCATTTTCGTGGTGTGGGAACATTAAATCAGAACCACCGCCGTGAATATCAAAATGTTCGCCTAATTTTTTGTAATTCATTGCTGAACATTCAATATGCCAACCCGGACGTCCCGGACCCCACGGGGAATCCCAGCTTGGTTCTTCCGGTTTTGACATTTTCCACAAAACGAAATCCATTGGGTTTTTCTTAATATGCACAATTTCAACACGAGCGCCTGCTTGTAGTTGCTCTAAGTTTTGGCGTGACAACTTGCCATATTCTTTAAAGCTTTCTACATCAAACATCACATCACCATTGCCTGAAACATAAGCGTGACCACGTTGAATGAGTTTTTCAACTAGCGTAATGATCTCTGGAATATGGTGTGTTGCACGGGGCTCAACATCCGGACGTAATATATTTAATGCATCAAAATCTTTGTACATTTCAGCAACCATTCGATCAACTAGTTGATCGCAAGATTCTTTATTTTCTAATGCACGTTTGATAATTTTATCGTCTACATCGGTAATATTGCGCACATAAGTTAGGTCATAGCCTAAATAACGTAGGTAACGAGCAATAACATCAAAACAAACAAACGTACGACCGTGTCCAACGTGACATAAATCATAAACAGTAATGCCACAGACATACATACCCACTTTATTGGCGTGTATCGGTTTAAAAATTTCTTTTTCTCTTGTTAGTGTATTGAAAATTTTTAACATTGGTTCGTTCTCTATATGTTTATTGAAATGTTGTAAAACAGACCGCACTTTTACAGCAGTTTGCCGAATTATAAACGAAGGCTCTTTTATAGCATTTATTATGCTTTTATGAAATAATTAGCCCTTTAAAATGCTAGAGGAAAAACGAATATGATTACATTGCATACAAATTTTGGTGATATCAAAATTCAACTTAATTTTGATAAAGCCCCAAACACTGCAGAAAACTTTGTAAATTACTGTAAAAGCGGGTTCTATGATAACACAATTTTCCACAGAGTGATTGATGGATTTATGATTCAAGGTGGTGGTATGGACGTAAATATGCGTGAGAAAAATACCAATGCCCCAATCCAGAATGAAGCAAATAACGGTTTAAGTAATAAACGTGGCACAATTGCAATGGCACGTACTTCTGATCCACATTCTGCAACCGCACAATTTTTTATTAATGTTGCTGATAATACGTTCTTAGATTACCGTGCAAAAGAGATGTATGGTCGTGAAGTTGTTCAAGAATGGGGATACTGCGTATTCGGTGAAGTTGTTGAAGGTATGGACGTTGTAGATAAAATCAAAGTGGTGAAAACAGGTAATAAAGGTTTCCACCAAGATGTACCAAAAGAAGAAATCGTGATTAGTTCTGTGACTGTTGAATAAGATTATTGCCCCTCGCCTGTGAGGGGAATTTTTTAGGAAAAAAGAATGAAAATCGTAAAATTTTTGACCGCACTTGTGATGATGAGCTTCGCATTAATTGCTAATGCGAAAAATGTGATTTTACATACTAATTATGGCGATATAAAAATTGCGTTAGAGGAAGAAAAAGCACCAGTTTCTGCGAAAAACTTTCTTGAGTATAGCCAAAGTGGTTTTTATAATGGCACAATATTTCACCGTGTTATTCCTGGATTTATGATTCAAGGTGGTGGATTTGAATCGGGTATGAATCAGAAGAAAACTAATACTTCAATTCAAAACGAAGCAAATAACGGTTTAAAAAATTTACGTGGCACAGTGGCGATGGCGCGTACTTCTGACCCGCATTCAGCCACATCGCAATTTTTTATTAACACGGTCGATAATGGCTTTTTAGATTTTAGTGCAGAAACTCAAAAAGGTTGGGGTTATGCTGTTTTTGGTAAAGTCATTGCTGGAATAGATGTAGTTGATCGCATTAGCCAAGTGGCAACGCAACGTTCAGGTTTCCATCATGATGTACCAAAAGAAGATATTGTGATTAAGTCTGTGACTGTTGAATAGGAGCATTTAATGAAAAAAGGGACTTTATTTGCTTGTGCATTTTTGGCACTCACTTCTGTAAATAGCTATGCAGAAGAAAAATCGTCAATCGTTGATCGTGTTTCTACGGTGATCTCTGGCGTGGTTCAAGATGGTAAAGATGTCATCAAAGGTGTAAAAGAAGGGATTGATACAGGTCGCACAGAAGGCACCAGTATTGATGATGCGATTGTTGTACGCGATAAAAAATATCAAGAATATGTGGATATTGTGATCTTCTCAATTCAGAAAACCAATGTGGGTTTCTATGAAATTGACCTTGGTTTCAAAAACAAAACAGACAAAATTATTCGTTTAGCTAATTTAAACGAAAAGAAAAACTTACAGCTACTTGATGCAGATAGATTTGTAGCCTACGCAAACTATATGGAAAATGATATTACTGTGCCCAAAAGCGCAGCCATTAAATATACACTTAAGTTTCGTGCTTATGGTTTAGTATCAGAGCCCGCAATTTTAAGATTGTATGAAACGGATATTAAGTTAAAATAATTTTTCATTGATTTGACGGAAGTGCGATGCCATTTTTCGATACTCACACCCATTTAGATTATTTACAAGCAGATACAGGCGAACCGCTTGGGGATTTAGTGGCAAACGCCAGTAAAGCTGGAGTAGAAAAAATCTTGATTGTTGGTATATTAGAAAAATATTTTGAAAATCTCGAAAAAATCACCGCACTTTATCCTGATAATTTGTATTATGGCTTGGGGTTGCACCCGCTTTATATTCAGCAACATAGCTATGCAGATTTAGACAAGTTAGAAGAACGGTTAAGAGCTAGAACGGCAAATTGCCGAGCAGTAGCTGAAATTGGCTTAGAGCGAGCAATCCCTGAATTACTGACAGATGAACTTTGGAAGAAACAATGTGAGTTTTTGGAAACACAATTGTTTTTTGCGCAACAATATGATTTACCAGTGAGTTTGCATTCTCGAAAGGCGCACGACCAGATCTTTACATTTCTAAAGCGTGTGTCTTTAAAAAAATGTGGTATTATTCACGGCTTTTCTGGCAGTTATGAGCAAGCTAAACGCTTTGTGGAGCTTGGTTATAAGATTGGGGTCGGCGGTACAATTACTTATCAGCGAGCCAATAAAACACGTGAAACAATTCGTCGTTTGCCATTGGATTGTCTCGTGTTAGAAACGGATACGCCAGATATGCCTGTTTTTGGCTTTCAGGGGAAGCCAAATCGCCCTGAACGTATAGCCAATATTTTTCAGTACCTCTGTGAGCTGAGGAGCGAATCGCCTGAAGAAATCAGGCAAGTCACTTGGCAAAATAGTGAGTTGTTATTTGCCATTTAATGCAACTTTAAGTTAAGGAAGATGCTTATGTTAAAAGCAAGGATGTTAATGATATTGCGTTTTTGTTGGACAATCATTGAGCGCTCAACTTGGCTTTCTAAAAGTTTGTCTTATACACAATTTTTTGAGCTTGTACGTGGAGAGGCAAAACCACAACTGAAAAAGCTAAATTGGGTGAAGGTTTCCCTATCTAAGAAAACCAAACAAAATTTAATTTATGGTGGTTTGTTAATTCTGTTGGGAAATATTGTCGCAGTTATCGCATTACTGTATTAGCATATAAAAGTTATACTGATTTCATCACAGTTTAAATCGATGAATGACTTGATTAGCCGAACCTCGCCAAACAAGGCTAGGGTCGGCTTTTTCTTGCTCAAATTTCCCATCAATTAACACATCTACATAAGGTAGAATTTGTTGCTGGAACTCATCTAACTCATCTAATTTATAGCCCGTCCAAATCCAAAGATCTTTATCTGGACAAAGAGTTTTAATGCGTTGTACAAAGGGAAGTAGTACGGCAAGATTTTTAGGGTGCAAAGGATCGCCGCCAGTTAGCGTTAAGCCCTGACGTTTAATGCGTGTATCTGTGAGATCTTTGATTATTTGCTGTTCCATTGCTTCATCAAAAGGCACGCCTGCGCTAAACGACCAGCTTTTTTTGTTATAACAACCCCGGCAAGCGTGCGTGCAACCACTTACAAAAAGAGTGCATCTTGTGCCTTCACCATTAACAATATCGGTGGGGTAATACTGTATGTAATTCATTTCATCCGCCATCCATTTCAACGAAAGCATCTACTTTCTTCTGCCAAAGCAAAAGAAAGTAGAAAACGTTTATAAGTGTTTCACGCGGCGTTTCACTTCTTCTTGTTTGCCAGCGTTAAATGGTCGAGCATCAGGGCTACCTAAATAGCCACATACCCGTCGCGTCACAGAAACTTTTTCACTATCGTGATTACCACATTTCGGGCAAGTGAAGCCTTTGCTTGTACACTCAAATTCGCCACTGAAACCACATTCATAACACTCATCAATTGGCGTATTTGTGCCGTAGTAAGGTACTCGTTCATAGCTGTAATCCCAAACGTCTTCCAGAGCTTTCAGGTTATGTTGAATATTGGGATATTCGCCGTAGCAAATAAAACCACCACTTGCAAAAGTTGGATATGGCATTTCGAAATCAATTTTGTCGTATGGATTGACCTTTTTCTCTACATCTAAATGGTAGCTATTGGTGTAGTAACCTTTGTCTGTAACATTTTCGATAACGCCGAATTGTTTAGTATCTAAACGACAGAAACGGTCGCAAAGATTTTCACTTGGTGTGGAGTAAAGGCTGAACGCATAACCGGTTTCTTGCTTCCAAGTTTGAACCGCTTTACTTAGGTATTCAACGATAGCAATGCCTTTATGACGTAGCATTTCATCATCATAAATATGTGAATGACCGTAGAGTGCGTTAATAGTTTCGTGAATACCAATATAACCGAGAGAAATGGATGCTCTACCATTTTTAAAAATTTGGGCAACATTATCATCAGCCTTCAATCGCACCCCACAAGCACCTTCCATATACAAAATAGGAGCCACCCTGGCCTTTGTATTTTCTAGTCGAGCGATGCGTGTCATTAGTGCTTTTTTCGCAATCGCAAGACGTTCATCAAGTAATTGATAGAAACGTTTTTCATCACCTTTTGCTTCGATTGCTACGCGAGGTAAGTTAAGGCTGACCACGCCTAAATTATTGCGTCCATCGTGAACTTCTTGCCCATTTTTATTATATGCCCCTAAAAAACTTCGACAGCCCATTGGTGCTTTGAATGAACCTGTGACTTTAACCACTTGATCATAGTTTAAAATGTCAGGATACATACGCTTAGATGCACATTCGAGAGCAAGTTGTTTGATATCGTAATTTGGGTCGTCTTTGCTTTGGTTAACCCCTTTTTTCAAGGTAAATACTAGTTTTGGGAAAACCGGTGTTTTATGGTTTTTGCCTAATCCACGAATGCGATTGAGTAAAATTGAACGTTGGATTAAACGCTCTTGCCAGCCAGTACCCAAACCAAAGCCAAAAGTCACAAAAGGTGTTTGACCATTAGATGTATGTAATGTGTTAACTTCATATTCTAAAGATTGGAATGCATCGAAACACTCTTTCTCAATTAATGCGGCTGCGTATTTTTCAGGTTCAGGCACTTGCCATTGTGCAGCGGTTTTGAGGTGCTTTTCATAGCTTAGTTGAACGTAGGGAGCTAGCACTTCATCAATGCGGTTGATTGTAGTGCCACCATAAATATGGCTAGCCACTTGTGCAATAATTTGTGCACTGACAGCGGTTGCGGTGGTAATGGATTTTGGTGGCTCAATTTCTGCATTGCCCATTTTAAAACCGTTGTTTAACATTCCTTTGAGATCAACCAACATACAGTTAAACATTGGGAAGAACGGCGCATAATCGAGGTCGTGATAATGAATTTCGCCTTTTTCGTGCGCCTCAACGACATCTCTTGGCAGAATGTAACGTTTAGCATAATGTTTTGCCACAATTCCGGCGAGTAAATCACGTTGTGTAGGAATAACTTTTGCATCTTTATTGGCATTTTCATTGAGTAGCTCAACATTGCTTTGCTGAATTAATCCTTCAATTTCTTTGGTGAGCTGGCTACGTTTTTCACGGGCAAGATCTCGGTCGTGGCGATATTCGATGTAAGCTCGTGCAATTTCAGGATATTGCCCAGACATCAACTGATTTTCGACAATCTTTTGAATGTGACTAATATCAATTTCATTTTGATAACCGGTGAATATTTCATCACTTACACGTTGCCCAATCGTGTGGCAATAATGCTCATTATCGATATTTACAGCTTCTGCTGCTTTTTTTACCGCATTAATGATGCGTTGCACTTCAAAACTTGCACGGGAACCGTCGCGTTTGATTACAAAGAAAGTTGCCATATTTTTTACCCTATTTTATGTATGACTAGATGACTCGCTGGCTACTATATATAGTTAAAATTATATTTTCAATCACAATATATAGTGTTTTGTTTCGTGTTAAACGAGTATAAAAACAACATAAATGGGGATTACTAATTGCTTTTATTAGAAAAATCTTTATTACTTTATGAGAATTATTCTCAAATAAATTTTGTAAAAATGTGATCTATATCAAATAAATGGAGAATAAAGTGCGGTCGTTTTTTACGAAAAAAAGACCTAGCCAAAGCTAGGTCAAGATAGGGAGTAATTTTATTATGAACAATGTTATTTTGCTTCTCTTGTTAATAATTTTCCTTGGTATTCACCCGTTAAACTTTCTAAGAATGAAGTAATATCTGCTACATCTTGATCTGGTAATGTTTTACCGCTTTGATAATGTAGCATAATACGTACCGCTTCTTTCAAATCATCTGTGCGTGCATCGTGCATATAGGGTGCAGTTAATGCGATATTACGTAAAGTTGGCACTTTAAATTTGTGCATATCAGCAGGGTTTTGCGTATGTGCAAAACGGCCTTGGTCTGCATCTGTTAAAGGCGTGCCTCTTGCAGCAAAGTAATCATCAAATAAGCCCATATATTCGTAAGACTGTCCACCCATTGCAACACCAACGTGGCAAGTGTCACATTTATGTTGTTCAAAGAGTTCATAACCTCGAATTTGTGAAGCCGTTAACGCATTTTTATCGCCTTTGAGATAGCGGTCAAAAGCACTATTTGGCGTAATTAAGGTTTTTTCAAATTCTGCGATCGCATTTGTGATTGTTGTTTCGCTGATTTCAGGATAAACCGCTAAGAATTTTTGTTTAAATGCTTCATCTTGCTCAAATTTTGCAACGATTTCATCCCAAGTTTTTGAACCCATTTCAACAGGGTTAAGTGGTGGCCCACCTGCTTGTGCAGCAAGATCTTTGGCACGACCATCCCAGAATTGGGCAGTGTTAAATACAGCGTTATAAACAGTCGGGGAATTAATACCACCTTTCAAGCCATTGATACCAACTGAAACATCTAAGCCATCTGTTCCACCCACTTGCAGTTGGTGACAAGTATGACATTGAATGGTACCATCAGCAGATAAGCGGCCATCGTGGTAGAGTAGATTGCCTAACTCAACTTTTAGTGGATCTGTTTTGACTTGATCTGGGATTGGTTGAACTAAGCGTAAAGGGTTTGCTCCTTGTGTATTTTCAGGCAAGAAATGCATTTTGCGTTGGTCACGGATCCAATCTAATAGGCGTGCTTTTTCCGTTGCATCAGGGCGAGATCCCCAGTGAACGTGAATAAATTTCGCAATTGGCATTTCATCATTCACAAGTACTTGTTCTAGCTTCGCAAGGCTTACTTCAGAGATCTTACTTGGATCTTTTAATCCTTCAATAATGTCATTCAATAAAAAGACACGTGTCCCTTTTTGAATATCTTCTTCCATTATTTTATTAACGATAGGAAATTTTGCGTAGAAAGGTAATTCTGCGTTAGAGGTATGGCAATATTGGCAGCCATTATCGTACAAGATTTTGGCAACTTGCCGAGCATTGTCATCAAAAGAATGTTGATTGAGTAGCTTGGCAGATTGCTCTTTATCAAAAATGTGAACATAACCAACAGTACCTAAAATGCCAGCAGTTGCGATGGCAATGGCGGATATAAGCAGTTTTTTAATTTTCATAAATAGTCCCCTGATTAATAGTGCGACTATATATTAACATTACAAAAAATAGGGAAATTTGATCTAAATTAATAAATTTAATTTGAGATATCTATAAAATCAATCTGTATTTCCTATTGATTAATTATTGAGATAAAAAAATGGAAAGCTAAATTTAGCTTTCCATCTTAAAAGTGCGGTCGAAATAAGCGAAATTTTACGCAGCGAAAGGATCGCGTAAAATCATTGTTTCAACACGATCTGGACCGGTTGAAAGGATATCAACAGGCACGCCAGTCACTTCTTCAATACGTTTAACGTAGTTACGACAAGCTTCTGGTAATTGCTCAACTTGCGTTACGCCAAAGGTATTTTCTTTCCAGCCTGGCATTGTTTCATAAATTGGTTCAACACCTTCCCAATCTTTTGCAGCAAGTGGTGCGTATTCAACAATGTCACCGCTTGGCATTTTGTATGCAACACAGATTTTCACTTCGTCAAAACCATCTAATACGTCAAGTTTTGTCATACAGAAACCTGAAATTGAGTTCAGTTGAATTGCACGACGAATTGCCACAGCATCAAACCAACCACAACGACGTGGACGACCTGTTACAGCACCAAATTCATTACCTTTGCGTGCGATTTCTGCACCCACTTCATCGAATAATTCAGTAGTGAATGGACCGCCACCTACACGAGTGCAGTACGCTTTGATAATACCTAATACGTAATCTAAGTTACGAGGGCCGAAACCAGCACCCGTTGCAACACCACCCGCAGTAGTATTTGAACTGGTTACGAACGGATAAGTACCGTGGTCAATATCTAACATTGTGCCTTGTGCACCTTCAAATAAGATATTGTCACCATTTTGTCGTGCTTTATCTAAAATTGTTGTTACATCAGCTACCATTCCAGTGATGATATCTGCAACTGCCATTACATCATCTAATGTTTTTTGGTAGTCAACTGGTTCAGCTTTGTAATAATGAACTAATTGGAAATTGTAGTATTCTAAAAGATTTTTTAATTTCTCTGCGAATGCCTCACGATTGAATAAATCACCCACACGTAAGCCACGGCGAGCCACTTTGTCTTCATAAGCAGGGCCAATTCCACGACCAGTCGTACCGATTTTGTTTTTACCTAACGCTGCTTCACGAGCGTGATCCATCGCAACGTGGTATGGAAGGATTAATGGGCAAGCTTCTGAAATTAATAAACGTTCACGAACATTGATACCACGGCTTTCTAATTCCCCCATTTCTTGCATCAACGCTGCTGGAGACAGAACAACACCATTACCGATTAAGCAAGTGACATTCTCACGTAAAATGCCTGATGGAATTAAACGAAGTACCGTTTTTTCACCATTAATGATGAGAGTATGACCTGCGTTATGACCGCCTTGATAACGAACCACGTATTTCACGCGATCAGTTAATAAGTCAACAATTTTACCTTTACCTTCGTCGCCCCATTGAGCACCTAAGATAACAACACTTTTTCCCATAGTATTATTCCGCCTTACGCTTTATGTATAAATAAAATGAACAACGGATTACTTTACTATTTTCTGGCTCTAATCTCAATCCATTTGTGTTTTTATTTGATAATTTGCAAGGATTGTAGAACTCAAAATGAGCGTAAGAAAACCTCTATTTTTATCAGCATAAAATAGAATGAGGAGAACCATTGAAACGATTTATGATTTTTATTTGATATATCAACAGAATCGCAAGCGTAAAAAAGCCAAAGAGGGATTTGCTCTTTGGCTTTATGTTATGCATTAACTTTTCTTGTTTTTATGCTCTTCAGCATCATTATAATAATTGATTAATTTTTCGAGCATTGCAGCATAAGATATATCCCCATTTTTTGCACATAGCTCATCAAGAGCAGCAACAACATTAGGCTTTAGTTTTAGATTCTTTTGAATATAATTCTTTTTTGTATATTCGCTTGCATTTTTAGCAATAGCTTTTTTACTCTTCTCTGTCAGGTCTGCATAGCGCATTTTACAGCCTCCTATTACAAAGATTTATTCAAATAACGCTTTGTGTAGTCGAGATACGACTTCATCGGCTTGCTGGCTTTGCACAAGCATACACACATTGTTGGTGCTTGCACCGTAGCTGATGGTACGAATATTGTAATCTTCTAATGTGTTGAAAATTTGTTTTGCCACGCCAGCAGAAGTATGCAAGTTATTACCAATTAATGTGACCAGTGATAAACCAATATCGACTTTCACCGTACACAACTCGCTTAGTTCATTGAACAATGCCGGTGAAAGTACATCTACACCAGAGGTTCCACCACTTGTTTTATCTAAGGTAAGTGCGATACTGACTTCAGAGGTTGTGACAATATCCACAGACATTTTATGTTTTGCCAAAATAGTGAATACCGTTGCTAAAAAGCCTTGCGTGTGTCGCATATTTAAGTTTGATAACGTAATTAACACTTGATCGCGACGTAATGCAATCGCTCTAAATAGTGGGCGAGGTTGTGGATCAAGTGTCACCCAAGAACCGCCATCTTCAGGTGCTTTGCTTGAACCAACATAAACAGGAATGTTACTTCGTACTGCTGGCAATAATGTAGAAGGGTGTAGCACTTTTGCACCGAAAGTGGCCATTTCAGCGGCTTCAGAAAAGCTCATTGTGTCAATGCGTTTTGCATTTGGCACAATACGAGGATCTGTTGTATAAATGCCTGCAACATCAGTCCAAATTAACACATCTTTTGCTTTTAATACTTCAGCAAGCAATGCTGCGGAATAGTCACTGCCTCCACGGCCTAGAGTCGTCGTTTGTCCGTTTGGATCACGCCCGATAAAGCCTTGCGTGATCACTAACTCACCACGTTCAATAAGTGGTTTGAGAAGCTTATCGCTATTTTCTTGCGTTTTTTCATCATTTGGCGCTGCTTTACCAAAATGGCTATTGGTTGCAATAACCTCACGCACATCAACCCAAGTTGCTATGGTGTTAAGTTCACGTAAGACTTCAACAAAAATCAACGATGACATCATTTCGCCTTGGCTAATCAACTCATCAGTGAGTGCCGCAGAACTTTCAACGCTTGCTGTTTCAGCCAAGGATGTGATCTTTGCTAGAATAGCTTCGATTTTATTTCTGACTAAGCTGTCATCTTGTAATTCTTTCAGAATATTTTCCTGAATTTGGCGAACTTCATTAATCAGTTTTGCTCGCTCAGTTGCTTCACAACCATTGGCTAATGCAACCAGTAAATTCGTTACTCCGGCAGATGCAGAAAGCACCACAACACGAGTATTCGGATCATTAATCACAATATGCGCACAAGCCTTCATCGCACAATGATTTGCTACGCTAGTGCCCCCAAATTTAGCAACGGAAAGATGAGACATAAAAAACATTCCTTTCTACTTTTTATGATTGTTGTTTACGGCATAAGAAATCGTAATTTCTTAAAAATTATTTCAATGAATTTTAAATTAATATTATTTAAAAACAATAAAAATCACTTTTTATTAAAGATTATTTATGCACGAGATGTGTAATCGCCTATACAAACCCATTTATAAGTGGTTAATGCTTCTAATCCCATAGGGCCACGTGCGTGGAGTTTTTGCGTACTTACTGCTACTTCAGCACCTAAACCAAATTGCCCACCATCGGTAAATCTTGTGCTTGCATTCACATAAACAGCAGCAGAATCCACTTGTGCTACAAATTGTTGAGCAAGTTTTTGTGAGCTGGTTAAAATGCCATCAGAGTGTTGGCTGCCGTATTCACGAATATGTTCAATTGCTTGCGCTAAACCCTCTACAACGACCACATTCAAATCATAAGATAACCATTCTTGGCGTAATTCTTGTTCTTGTACTGGGCTCACTTCAACACCACAAGATTGCAAGATTGAAAGTGCGGTCGGATCTGCGTGAAATTTTACTTCTTTAGCTTCAAGTTGTTTCGCTAATTTTGGTAAAAATTGTTTGGCAATACTGCCTTGTACGAGCAAGGTTTCAAGTGTATTACAGGTGCTTGGACGCTGTGTTTTCGCATTTTCAATCAGCGGCAATGCTTTATCAAAGTCAGCACTTTCTTCTACGAATAAATGACACACACCAATTCCACCAACAATCACAGGAATGGTTGAATGTTGTTTGCATAGCTCGTGTAATCCTGCGCCACCACGTGGAATAATCATATCTACATAACGATCCAGTTTGAGCAATTCCATCACTAAGGCACGGTCAGGATCAGTAATTGCTTGTACAGCGTGTTTTGGTAATCCTGCTTTTTCTAAGGCTTGTTGTACAACCTCGACTAAAATTTTGTTGGAATGCTGTGTTTCTTTACCACCACGCAGAATGACAGCATTACCTGTTTTTAAGCAAAGGCTTGCCACATCAATGGTCACGTTTGGGCGAGCTTCATAAATTGTGCCGACCACACCGAGTGGAACACGGACTCGTTCAATTTTTAAACCGCTGTCTAATACACCACCATCAATTAATTTGCCAACGGGATCCGCTAAATAAATCACGTGACGAACATCATTAGCAATACCATTCAAACGATCTTTGGTAAGTAATAAACGATCGATAATGGCATCGGATAAACCATTTTGTTTTGCTGTTTCAATATCTTTCGCATTTGCCGCCAAAATCACATCCGATTGGGCTTCTAATTGTTCTGCAATAAGTTGTAATGCTTGATTTTTTTGTTGCTGTGAAAGTTGTGATAAGACAAAGGCTGCTTGTTTAGCTTGCTTTCCCATTTCTTGCAAATTAATACTCATAATCCTGCCTATTTTGTTTTTGTTGGTAGTTTGTCGTTTGCTTTGTTTTTTGGAATGTCTTGTTCTTGGTAGTCAAATACTGGCAAGCCCCATTCAAAATAAATTGCTAATAGACGTGCAATAAATCCGCTTACTAATGTAATGATGATAACCAGATTTTGCTCTAAATGTAGCTGTTGTAACCCGATATAAATCGCAGTCGCAATGAGCGCAATGCTGGCATAAAGCTCTTTTTGGAAAACTAATGGAATGCGGTTGCAAAGTAGATCACGCAATACTCCACCAAATGCTCCCGTAATAATGGCGGCAATAATCGCAATAGTAAAGCCGTGTCCCATATCTAATGCAATTTGTGCACCGATAATGGAAAAGACGATTAAGCCTAACGCATCAAGCACTAAAAAGATGGTGTGGAAATAACGCATAAATTGACGAATAAGGGGGGCTATAATGACTGTGAGAACGGCGGCGGTAGCAACAATTAAGAAATATTGTGGATTTTTAACCCAGCCAAGAGGGTAGTGCCCGAGTAGCACATCTCGTACCGAGCCGCCCCCAATTGCTGTCATCGAGGCGATGATGATCACACCAAAAATATCCATTTTTTCCCGCCCAGCAGCAAGCGCACCTGTGATTGCTTCAGCGGTAATGCCAATAATATATAAAACGCTTAGTAGCATATAAATTCCATCTCAAAAAGTGCGGTTAATTTTTCGATTATTTTAGAGAGGAATCAATTAAAATGATAGGAAATTTTGACCGCACTTTTGAATTCTTGCATAATTAGCCACCTATTTTCTCTTTTACTCAGGAAAAATTATGTCTGAAGAAAAACAACCAGTGCTTTTTACTGCCTTGATTTCGGCGTTTCCGATTCTTTTATTGCTCGGTATAGATATTTTTACCTTGTTTTTACAACCGCAGTCTAAAGCAATGTCACATCTGGCTTTCGCCTTTCTTATCGCACAATTACTTTGTTTGATCGTCTTTTCAAAAGGGCAAATTTGCCCAGGTCAACGCTCACGTTTGAGTAAAGTAAATTTATATTTTGCGATTTTCTGGCTTGTTTGGTTTTTCTTGAGTGTCTTCTCAAATTATCATTTTGTACTGACAGATTTTGTCTGTATTGCGGGTTTAAGTATGGTGATTGCAGCTTGGATTCAACCGCAAGATCCACAGTTTAGACGCTCGGTATTGATAATGGCAGCAATGATCGGGGGATTAGGCATTGTTGGCTATTTGTTAATGTTTATTGAAATCCCTACTTTGTATTTTATTCAGTTCAGCATTTTTGGTCAGTGCTTGACGGGCATTATTTTAGCGAATTTGGCTTTAGTGATTGCCAGAAATCGTTTACAAGGCTTTATTGCATTGTTGCCACTAGGCATGTTAGTAATGCTCTTTTGCAACGCATTAGCAGTGCTATTTGTGTTGTTTAGTGCATCAAGTGCGGTCAAATTTGCCAATGAATTTGCCTTTATTCTGTATTTTGTTCTGCATTTATTTATGGCGTTTATTTTAGCGGTACATATTTTTAAACGCTGGACATTGTCTTATATCTCATTAAGCATTTTATTATTGATTTCAGCTTCATTACCAGTTTGGAGTAGCTTTGCTTATATCGCCTAATAAAAAAGCGTGGAATTGACCGCGCTTTTTTCTTCTTAAGTTCTGATTTTTTCACTTAGGTAAAGTCGCAGAGATAAAAAAACCGCTTTTGATGAACTCATTAGCGGTTTTTAGCATTTTTCAATCCCTTTGTTAGGGCGTTTGTTGTGTGCAATTAGATATTTTGATTAATGAAATTTGCTAATTGGTTTTTTGGTAATGCACCCACTTGTGTTGCAACCGGTTTACCATCTTTGAATAACACTAAAGTTGGGATGCTACGCACACCTAATTGTGCTGGCGTTGCTTGGTTTTCATCGATATTGATTTTTACCACTTTTACTTTACCCGAAAATTCTGCTGCAATTTCATCTAAAATTGGTGAAATCATACGGCAAGGACCACACCAAGGTGCCCAAAAATCTAACAATACTGGCACATCTGAATTTACCACATCAGCTGCGAATGTTGCGTCAGTAGAATGTAATACTTCCATTATCTTTTCCTTCTTCTGTTAACAATGTTCTCTATAATAAGAACGACTTTTATAATTTCAAGTGTTGATGATCATATCACAAGCATAATGCAAATCAATCTGTTCAATGATGAAAAACTATTTTAGCTGAGCAAAGGCTTGTAATAAATCAGCTTTGATGTCTTTTACATTTTCTAACCCGACCGAGAAACGTAAAAGACGGTTACAAATCCCTCGAGAAATACGCTCCAGCTCTGGAATATCCATATGCGTTTGTGTCGCAGGGTAGGTAATGAAGCTTTCTGTTCCCCCCAAACTTTCTGCGAAGGTAATTAATTTAATGGCTTTCAAGAAGGGATTTACCCATTTTTCATCTTGTAAACGGAAAGAGAGCATTCCGCCTTTATTTGGATATAGCACGTCTTTGACTTGTGGTTGCTCTCGTAAAAACTCGGCTAATGCTTTGGCATTGCTTTCGTGACGCTCCATACGCAACGCTAAAGTTTTCATACCTCGAATGGTCAGCCAAGAGTCAAATGGTGAGAGAACAGCCCCCGCCCCATTTTGAATATAGAACAGGCGATCACAAAGTTCTGTGCCTTTTGCCACAATTAGGCCCACTAAAGCATCATTATGCCCCGCAATATATTTTGTGCCGCTGTGAATGACAATATCAGCACCGTGCTCCATTGGTCTAAATAGCACTGGTGTTAAAAAGGTATTATCAACAATTAACAGCACATTGTGTTTTTTAGCAATTTGGGCAATTGCAGCGACATCACATTCTTCCATTAGTGGATTGGAAGGGGTTTCGACAAAAATCGCTTTGGTATTTGGTGTAATTGCAGTTTCAATCGCCTCTAAAGAAGCCGTGTTCACATAAACAGGTTTAACACCATTCGTGTTTTTATAAGCAAAATCCAATAAACGGTAAGTGCCACCATAAACATCGCTTGAAACAATCCATTCATCAGGATTGGTGAATAAAGACATTAATAATTGAATTGCGGCCATTCCTGAAGCACAGGCAAATCCACGGTCGCCACCTTCTAATTTAGCGATAGTTTCTTCTAATACTGTACGAGTTGGGTTTTTGGTGCGAGTGTAGTCATAGCCAGTGCTTTCACCAATACCATGGTGACCATAAGCAGTGGAAAGGAAAATTGGTGTGGAAACTGCGCCAGTGCGCTCATCTGTTCGGTTGCCTGCTTGGGCTAAAAGTGTGTCGATTAAATATTGTTGTGTCATTGTTACAGCCTTATAAAAAATTACTACAAATTACACCGCACTTTTTTATTTTGATGTCGTGAGTGCGATTTCTTTTTAGAAAAAATAATTTTTACATTGTTACACAAACTAAATAGCGATAAAAACAGATTTTTTTCATAAAGAATAAGGATGTCATTCATAAAGAAAATGGAAGAAAAATGGTGTATTTTTGCACTTTTATTATTCTTTTTGAGCGATTTGAGTTTTTTTTCATCGAATGAATAAATTTTTTTTAACTAACCGTTGACAGAAATTTATAAATCAGTAGAATGCACCGCACTAACAGCGAATGCGGGAATAGCTCAGTTGGTAGAGCACAACCTTGCCAAGGTTGGGGTCGCGAGTTCGAGCCTCGTTTCCCGCTCCAAGCTAACGGCGTGTTAGCAAAGCGGTTATGCACTGGATTGCAAATCCATGTAGCTCGGTTCGACTCCGGGACACGCCTCCATAACCTACGCAGTTAGTCGAAAATTAAATCGTGCGCCCGAGTGGTGAAATCGGTAGACACAAGGGATTTAAAATCCCTCGCTTTTCGAAGCGTGCCAGTTCAAGTCTGGCCTCGGGCACCATTTAAAATATCAAAAATACAAAAAAGACGGTCGCAAAAGCGACTTTTTTTATACCTAATATTTGCCTTTCTTATTTATATCATTTCAGAGTTTAGTGGTTGTTTAATGTTCATCAATGAGCTGATACTTAATGGCGTGGAAATGATGAGATTTATGTTTATCGCCACTGGCATCAACTAACTGCCAGTGGATTTTAAAAAGAGAAGGGAATATTTGGTTTTAGTAGTTTGGTACGATGATTGCACTGCCATCTTCAAATTCGATGGATCTTGCAATAATTTCAACTTTAATATTTTTATTTGAATCTTTTAACACATTTTGTTGTTCTTCTTTTAGCTTACTTAATAAAATAATTTCTGAAATTGTTTGTGTTTTATTGGGTCTTAATTTTGCTTCAAAAAGAATAGGAAGATCGTGGGTGTAAAGGTAGTTTGAATCCCAAATATAAATACTGTTCCAGTGAACTTTCTTAATTGTTTTGTTGCTTAAATTATGAATTTGATAAGTCATACTCGCTATTTCATCGTGATATTTATCTCTTGCGATATGCCTTTCAGTTGGAGTGATTTTAATAGATTGGTTAAATTTTTCTAGCTCAACGTTTTGAGTTGTATTAGATGCATTGGGTGGGCTGATTTTATCTTGCCTAGTATGATGTTGATAGTAGCTGATGGCAGCGCCAATCGCTACTAGCGGTAATATAAATCTATATAATTTGTTGATTTTCATATATGCTTCCCTAAAAAATTAAAACTACAATAAATCATAATCTAAAAAGTTTTTAAGCGATACATAATAAAAAAAACAACAAGAGCCAGTCAAATGGATCGCTGGCTCTTTAAATTTCTTTACATTTTAATCATTTTCTTTCATAAAATCTTCAGCTTTTGTAACCATTTCTTTTGAACCGATAAAGAGTGGAACACGTTGATGAAGTTCAGTAGGTTGGATATCTAAAATACGGTTATATCCATCAGTTGCTTTACCGCCAGCTTGTTCTGCTAAAAATGCCATTGGATTGCCTTCATATAATAAGCGAAGTTTACCATTTGGATAATTAGTGGCTTTTGGATAAATATAAATACCGCCTTTTAGCATATTGCGATGGAAGTCAGAAACTAACGAACCAATATAACGAGATGCATAAGGACGATTAGTTGATTTATCTTCTTCTTGGCAATATTTGATATATTTTTTAACCCCTTGTGGGAATTTTAAATATTGACCTTCATTAATTGAATAGATTTTGCCACTTGTTGGCATTTGAAGGTTTTCGTGCGATAAACAGAATACGCCGAGTGATGGATCGTAAGTAAAACCATTCACTCCATTACCCGTGGTGTAAACTAGCATTGTTGATGAACCATAAACGATATATCCTGCGGCCACTTGGCGATTGCCAGGTTGCATAAAGTCTTCTAAAGTCACAGGAGTGCCGATTGGTGAAACACGGCGATAAATTGAGAAAATTGTACCAACGGCAACGTTAACATCAATATTGGATGAACCATCGAGTGGATCGGTTAAAATCACATATTTGGCATTGCGACCACGTTCAGTATCAAATGCCACGAAATTTTCTTCTTCTTCGGAGGCAAAACCTGCGACTTCTTCACGGCTCATTAATGCTTGTTTCATCGTATTGTGGGCGAATAAATCTAACTTCATTTGAGTTTCGCCTTGTACATTTTCTGCACCTGACGTACCAATAATGTTGTTTGTTAATCCTGCTTTATTGATATCACGATGAATGACTTTTGCCACTAATCGAATAGAGGATAAAATCCCAGTGAGTTCCCCTTTTGCATTCGGATATTCGGCTTGTTTTTCAACAATAAATTGCCCCAACGTTTTCATAATTCTCGTCCTTATTATTAATAAATTTTACTCATTTAATGAGTTGATTTATTATAGCAATCTTAGTTTTCTCATAGAAAAGTGGAATGTGAACAATGTGATCTTCGACACACTTTTTATGATTATTGTTTGACAGAGATGAAAAAATGACAAAAAAACACATCCATATTTTAGGAATTTGTGGCACGTTTATGGGCGGCGTTGCAATTATTGCAAAACAGCTTGGATATAAAGTAACGGGTTCAGATACCAATGTTTATCCACCAATGAGTACTTTTCTTGAGGAAAATGGCATTGAAATTATTCCAAATTTTGATGTTTCACAATTGCAACCTGCACCTGATATGGTGATTGTAGGTAATGCAATGAAACGTGGTAATCCTTGTGTTGAATATGTGTTGGAAAACAGATTGCCTTATATGTCTGGTCCGCAGTGGTTACACGATAATTTATTGCGTGATCGCTGGGTGTTTGCTGTATCAGGCACACACGGTAAAACGACCACAACGGGGATGTTGAGCTGGATTTTAGATAAGTGCGGCCTAAAACCGGGCTTTTTAATCGGTGGTATCTCGGGAAATTTCGGCACTTCAGCACGTTTAGGCGACAGTGATTACTTTGTTATTGAGGCGGATGAATACGATACCGCATTTTTTGATAAGCGTTCTAAGTTTGTTCATTACAACCCAAAAACATTAATTATTAATAATATTGGTTTTGACCACGCAGATATTTTTGATGATTTAAAAGCGATTCAACGTCAATTCCATCATATGATTCGCACCATTCCCGCAAATGGTCGTATTCTGTCTGTGGCAGATGAAGCCAGTGTAAAAGCAACTTTAGAAATGGGTTGTTGGTCAGAAAAACAATTTTTAGGTAAAGATAAAGAGTGGTATGCCGAGCGTTTACGCAATGACAGTACGGTATTTGCTGTATTCCATAACGGGGAGAAAGTTGCAGAAGTGCATTGGAATGTCGTAGGGCAACATAATATGCATAATGCTTTAATGGCGATTGCGGCAGCTCACCACGCGGGTGTTTCTATTCAAGATGCTTGCGAAGCGTTGTCGACTTTTGTAAGCCCAAAACGCCGTTTAGAAGTGAAGGGTGAAGTAAATGGTGTAACTGTTTATGATGATTTTGCGCACCATCCTGCAGAAATTTTAGCAACATTGACCGCACTTCGCGACAAAGTGGGTGGTGGCGCACGTATTTTAGCGGTGTTAGAGCCTCGTTCAAATACAATGAAAATGGGTGTGCATAAAGATGAAATCGCCCCCGCCTTAGGAAGAGCAGATCAGGTATTTATTTTCCAACCTGAAAACATTGGCTGGGATGTGGTAGACATTGTTAGCGACTGTGTTCAGCCTGCGGTATGGAATATGAATTTAGATAAGTTAGTGGATCTGATTGTTGCAGAGGCGAAACCAAAAGATCATATTCTTGTGATGTCAAACGGCAGTTTTGGTGGAATCCATCAAAAATTATTAGACAAATTAGCACTGAAAACGCAAGAGTAGTGTAGAGAATAAGATGAAAGGATAAGGCATTAGCTTTGTCCTTTTTATCTTGATTGATTTTAAGGGAATTTTGACAAAAAGAAAGTCGTTAGCTGAAAACTAACGACTTTTATGAATCTGGTTGCGGGGGCCGGATTTGAACCGACGGCCTTCGGGTTATGAGCCCGACGAGCTACCAAGCTGCTCCACCCCGCGTCTGTGTTGGCGTAATATACTCGCTTGAAAATTTATTGCAACAAAAAAATTAAATGCTTGTTACTGTTTGTTATAAAAATAAACGATGTGAGCATTTTTTATTCTTAACTTCCCTTATCTAACCCGTATAACACTTGAAACGAGCCAACAAATAGTCCCAATTTAGGCTATATTTTTTGCAGGTTTTCTGATAGCGTATGCCCTTTAATTCGCTTTTATTATTTATTTAGGACAGACAATGTTATTCCAGCCAAAAAATTTTCTAAAATTGACCGCACTTTTTGCGGCTGCTTTTCTCGCGGCTTGTTCTTCTAATCCGAAAGGTTTAGCTAAAGATGACAAGGCAGATCCGCAAAAATTTGGGGCAAAATATTCAGGAAGAGCCTATCAACAAGCAGTGATGACACCTGTTGCTAAAGTTGAAAATCAAAGTGCGGTGATTAATCAGGGCGATTTCTTGACACAATTGTCGAATGTACGCAATTACTCAAATAAATTAACTAATCAATTTGAGCATAATTATGTGAAGGTGACTAACTGGGTGTTAGCGGGCGGTGATATTAGAAATTTGGCGGACTTTGGTATTCAACCGCAGTTGATGAAAGGCTTTGACGGTTATCAAAACGTGTTGATGACAGGGTATTATTCTCCAGTTATTCACGCAAGACGTACTTTACAAGGTAAATATAATCAGCCGATTTATGCAATGCCGAAACAAAAACGCTTTAGCCGTGCGCAAGTGTATGCAGGGGCATTAGAGAAAAAAGGATTAGAGCTGGCTTATAGTGACTCAATGCTTGATAACTTTTTATTAGGCGTACAAGGTAGTGGCTATGTGGATTTTGGCGAAGGTAACTTAACTTATTTTGCTTACGCAGGACAAAATGGTTTCCCTTATACCAGTGTCGGTCGCTTGCTTGTAGAAGATGGTGAAATCGCAAAAGAAAAAATGTCAATTCAAGCCATTCGTGATTGGGCGAAAGCCAATCCATCACGTTTACGCGCTTTATTAGAACGCAATGAATCTTATGTTTTCTTTAAAAATGATCCTTATGGCAAAGTAAAAGGCGCTGCGGGTGTACCTTTAGTGCCGATGGCTTCAGTCGCCGCAGACCGAAATGTTGTGCCATTAGGTAGCTTACTTTTAGTGGAAGTGCCGCAAATGGATAAAGACGGCAATTGGACGGGTGAACATCAATTGCATTTAATGGTGGCGTTGGATGTTGGTGGTGCGGTGAAAGGTCATCATTTCGATTTATATCGTGGTATTGGAGATGATGCAGGGCATATCGCTGGCTTATCAAAACATTATGGACGAGTGTGGGTATTACAATAATGGAGAGAGTGGATAATTACGAACAGCGGTTTGGTGGGATTGGGCGTTTATATGGTGCTGAGGCACTTGCACGATTAAGACAATCTCACGTGTGCGTAATTGGTATTGGCGGTGTGGGCTCGTGGTGCGTCGAAGCACTAGCACGCTCAGGCGTTGGACAGCTGACATTAATTGATATGGATGACATTTGCGTGACTAATATTAATCGTCAAATTCACGCTCTGTCAGGTAATATTGGTCAACTCAAAACCGAAGCAATGAAAGCACGTGTTGCGTTAATTAACCCTGAATGCCAAGTTAACATTATTGATGATTTTATTTCATCAGAAAACCTTTCGGACTATCTGTTACGAAATTATGATTATGTGATTGATGCCATTGATAGTGTTAAAACCAAAGCGGCACTGATTGCGTTCTGTAAGCGTAATAAAATCAAATTGATTACTGTTGGTGGTGCTGGTGGACAAACAGATCCTACCCAAATCCAAATTGCTGATTTGAGTAAGACAATACAAGATCCTCTTGCCTCAAAAGTGCGGTCACTTTTACGTAAAGAATATAATTTCAGCCAAAATCCAAAGCGTAAATTTGGCATTGATTGTGTGTTTTCAACCCAGCCACTGATTTTCCCGAAAATGGACGGCAATTGTGAAGTATCAGCGACAATGAACTGTGCGAATGGATTTGGTGCTGCTACGATGATTACTGCCACTTTTGGATTTTTTGCGGTATCACGTGTGATCAATAAGCTACTACGTTAATCGTTAATATCTGGAAATAAGGCGAATTTTTATTCGCCTTTTTCCTTTAAACTTATTTTTTAGTTAAAAAAAAGATGGCAATTTAGGTCAAAAAAGAGTAGGCTAAGTCGAAATTTTGATGATGATTCTTCGATAAGGAATAGAAAAATGGTGCTTTCAATGAACACTTTGAAAAAAACAGTACTCGCAGCAAGTATTGCTTCTTTAGCGAGTTTGGCAAATGCAAATATCGTCACTTCAATTAAGCCTCTGGGTTTTATTGCATCTTCCATTGCAGACGGCGTGACAGAAACTGAGATTTTAGTGCCCGCAGGTGCCTCACCACACGATTACAGCTTAAAACCATCTGACGTACAAAAATTACAGGCGGCAGAATTGATCGTTTGGGTGGGAGAAGATGTAGATGCGTTTCTTGATAAAAGCTTGCGCCAGATGCCATTTAAGAAAGTGTTAAGTATTTCAGATTTTTCTGAAATTGGTGATTTGTTAGAAGTCGAAGCTCACGAGCATAAGCACGACCACAAACACGATCACGACCATAAACACGATCATGACCATAAACATGATCACGACCATAAACACGATCACGACCATAAACATGATCACGAGCATAAACACGATCACGACCATAAACACGATCACGACCACAAACATGATCACGACCACAAACACGATCATGACCACGAGCACAAAGATGCACAAGGACATCATCACGGGCATGATCATGATCACAGCACTAACTGGCACGTTTGGTATTCACCAGAGATCAGCAAAGTGGTGGCAGAGCGTTTAGCTTCTCGTTTAAATGAGCTTTACCCAGAGAAGAAAGAAAAAATCGAACAAAACTTAGCAGAATTTAACCGCACTTTAGCGGCACAAAGCGAAAAAATTAAACAACAATTAGCACCAGTGAAAGACAAAGGTTTTTATGTGTTCCACGATGCGTATAGCTATTTCAATAACGCTTATGGATTGAAACAAACAGGTTACTTTACGATTAATCCATTAGTCGCACCAGGTGCAAAAACGCTAGCAAAAATTAAAGAAGAAATTAAAGAGCATAAAGTAAACTGCTTATTTGCAGAACCTCAATTCACACCAAAAGTGATTGAAAGCTTAAGCAAAGGCACAGGTGTTCACGTTGGTCGTTTAGATCCTATGGGCGATGCTGTGAAACTTGGCGTGAATTCTTATGCGAACTTCTTACAATATACCGCAGACAGTTATTTCTCTTGCTTAAGCAAGTAAAGTGCGGTCAGTTTTAGCATTAAAAAATAAGGGCTTCTAAATCAGAAGCCCTTTTTGTTATTAGTCTTTCTTGTGCATATATTCTTTATACATCGCTTCGATTTGTGCTTTGTAACGTTCTAAAATTACTTTACGGCGAAGTTTTAAGGTTGGTGTAATCTCTTCCATTTTCGTTGTAAAGGCTTGTGGTAACAAGGTGAATTTCTTGATTTGCTCAAAGCTTGGTAGCTCTTTTTGTAGCTCATTAATGCGTTGCTCAAACATTTTGATAATTTCAGAATGTTTAATTAGCTCCATTCGATCTTGATACTTAATATTGAGCTGTTTAGCGTGTTCTTCAAGGCTCGTAAAGCAAGGCACAATCAACGCAGAAACATATTTTTTCGCATCTGCAATCACCGCAATTTGCTCGATGAACTTATCTTTACCGACTTTCGTTTCAATATATTGTGGTGCAATATATTTACCGTTCGACGTTTTCATCAACTCTTTGATACGATCGGTAATATAAAGATTGCCATTGGCATCAAACTCACCGGCATCACCTGTTTTTAAGAAACCATCTTCAGTGAAGGTTTCTGCGGTTTCTTGTGGTTTTTTATAATAGCCACGCATTACCATCCCGCCACGCACCAAAATTTCGTTGTTTTCACCAATTTTTACTTCTGCTCCAGGCATCAATGTACCAATTGAATTCGGCTCAAAGCTATTATCTTCCCAACAAGAAACTGTCGCAGTGGTTTCTGTCATTCCATAGCCCAGTTTAATGTTAATACCAATGCTGTGGAAGAATAACCCGATAGTCGGTTCAAGTTTGGCACCACCACAAGGCATCATTTTGATACGCCCGCCGAGTAATTTACGTAACTTAGAGAGAACCAATTTATCCGCAAGTGCATATTTTTTACGTAGGATAAATGGAATTGGTTTTTTCTGGCTGGCTAACTCAAAGCGTTTTTGTCCAACCGAAATTGCCCAGTTAAAAATTGCACGACGTATAAGTGGTGCTTTTTGTACTTTATCCCACACTGCGGTATAAATTTTTTCATAAAAACGTGGCACTGCGCACATCAATGTTGGACGCACTTCAGCTAGAGCTTCACGCACTTTATTGGTATCTTCAAGGTAGCAATTCACTGCACCACGATGGAGGACATACGCCACCCAAGCACGTTCAAAAATATGTGAGAACGGTAAAAATGACATTGAGACATCATACTGGTTCACATTTAATGTAGTAAATGCAGTATCGTGTGCTTCTAATTGGTGTGCAAGATTGGCATAATCCAACATCACCCCTTTCGGTTCACCGGTGGTGCCAGAGGTATAGATTAAAGTGAATAAATCACTTAATGATTTGCTGTCTAAACGTTCTTGTAGCAAGGCTTGTTGTTGAGCTGAACCTTCCGCAATAAATGATTGCCAGCTGACTGCTTTAGGATGATCTTTTAAATCAATGCTTTCTTTCATTGCGACAATTTTTTGTAACTGTGGGCAGTTTTCAAAAACATCTAGCGCACAGTTGTACTCATCTTGATCGCCAACAAATAAAATTTTTACATCCGCATTATTGAGAATATATTCGACTTGTTTGGCTGCACTTGTAGCATAAATAGGCACGACAATAGCACGTGTTTGCAGCGTGCCAATATCGGCAATTGTCCAACGTGGCATATTATGTGCAAAGATCGCAATTTTATCTTGAATATCAATATGATTTGCTAATAAAGCGTAAGAAAACTCATCTATCTGTTGTTGGAATTGCTGCCAGCTAATGTCTTTCCAGCTGTCTTCTGAGTGATAACGTAGGGCAGTTTCATTTGATAAATGCTTAGCTTGTTCGCGAATACGGTTAACAAAATGTAAATTCAAATTACTCATTGTGTCCTTTATTTATTCTAGTATGATTTAACCGCGTTAGCTTACACTTGTTCGCTAAAATACACTAGTTATTTTTACAGAAAATATACGGAATTTTGAAGAAAATCACGATTTTTTACGAGAAATTATGCAAATTTTAAACACAGGTATCCACACTGAATATTTTGTTTTTTGCTAAAAAATAGTATAGGATGAAATTGAGTTCTAAACTTAGAACTTAATTTTATTGTTAAAAAAATACACAGGAGCTTGTGATGAAAAAGTTAATTGCTATTTTATTATCTGCAACATTTGCATTAAGTTTAACTGCTTGTGAAACCACTAAAGGTATGGGTAAAGATATTCAAAAAGTGGGCTCTAAAATCGAGAATGCTGCAAGTAAGTAATTTGTGTTTACCCGCATATAACATTTAATCAAAAGCCGAATAGACAATCTGTAAATTCGGCTTTTATTTTTTATAGGCGATAAAAAGCCCCTTGTTTGCGCAAGAGGCTTGGTGAATGAAATCTTAAGATTAAGCTTTGTAGTTGTGAACTAATGCTACTAAGTCTAATACTTTGTTTGAATAACCAGTTTCGTTGTCATACCAAGAAACTAATTTCACGAATGTATCCGTTAATGCGATACCAGCAGCTGCATCAAATACAGATGTGAATGCACAACCGTTGAAGTCTGTAGAAACTACTGCATCTTCAGTGTAACCTAAAACGCCTTTCATTTCGTTTTCAGAAGCACGTTTGATTTCTGCACAGATTTCAGCGTAAGTTGCTGGTTTTTCTAAGTTAACAGTTAAGTCAACAACAGATACGTTTGGAGTAGGAACACGGAAAGCCATACCAGTTAATTTACCGTTTAATGCTGGTAATACTTTACCTACTGCTTTAGCTGCACCAGTTGATGAAGGGATGATGTTTTGTGCCGCACCGCGACCACCACGCCAGTCTTTTGCAGATGGACCATCAACAGTTTTTTGAGTTGCTGTTGTTGCGTGAACAGTTGTCATTAAGCCATCTTTAATACCGAATTTTTCGTGAATTACTTTCGCTAATGGCGCTAAGCAGTTTGTTGTACAAGAAGCGTTAGAAACGATGTCTTGACCTTCGTATTTATCGAAGTTTACACCGCTTACGAACATTGGAGTTGCATCTTTAGATGGACCAGTTAAAACAACTTTTTTCGCACCAGCAGTGATGTGTTTACGTGCTGTTGCATCATCTAAGAATAAACCAGTTGCTTCAACTGCGATATCAACACCGATTTCGTCCCATTTTAAGTTTGCTGGATCACGCTCAGCAGTTACACGGATTGATTTACCGTTAACAACTAAGTTGCCATCTTTTACTTCAACAGTACCATCGAAACGACCGTGAGTTGAATCGTATTTAAGCATATAAGCCATATATTCAACATCGATTAAGTCGTTGATACCTACAACTTCGATGTCATCACGATGTTGTGCAGCACGGAATACGATACGACCGATACGGCCAAAGCCGTTGATACCAATTTTAATTGCCATAAGATTTTCACCTATATTTAAAGTTAAACAAAACTGTTACATAGAACAAAAATGGAATGTTTCACTTTTGTTTTTTGTCGCAGTGGATTATAGCACGGTTTTTTTTTAGTTGTGAAACTAGACCACGGGGAAAAACATAACAGATAAACTTTTTGTGATCTATGTCAAAATAATAAAAAAAGTGACTTGTAGAACCTTATTCTATTTTTTAAAACAAACTATTAGATAATTTTTATTGAGAAAGAAAATGAAAAAAAGGGAAGAAATGACTGATATGCAAGTTCATATCTGCTTAAATCAAGGGACGGAACATCCTTTCACAGGGCGATTCTTAAATCAGTATAAAAAAGGATTGTATCGTTGTGTCGTGTGCCATTCACCACTTTTTGTTTCCGATACAAAATTTGATGCCGGCTGTGGTTGGCCAAGCTTTTTTGAAGCCATTTCACCAGAAGCAATTCGCTATCTTGATGATTACAAGTTATCACGCCCTCGTGTCGAAATTCGTTGCGGTCAATGTGATTCACATTTAGGACACGTGTTTGAAGATGGCCCAGCGCCAACGGGTTTACGTTATTGTGTGAACTCCGTTTCTATGGCATTTGAAGATTTAGAAACAGGTGAAATCATTGAAGGATAAATTTCAAAAAAATCTACCACACTTTGGGATTTTAGCTGATTTTGCTTGGAATTCTCGGCATAATAAGGCACATAATTCACTATAAAGGAACGTATTATGGCTCAAGGTAATTTATATATTCTTTCTGCACCAAGTGGCGCAGGCAAATCCTCATTAATTTCAGCATTATTAAATCAGCAAAATAGCAGCAAAATGATGGTGTCAGTTTCGCACACGACAAGACAGCCACGTCCAGGTGAAAGTCACGGCGTACATTACTATTTTGTGTCAGTTGAGGAATTTGAAGCATTGATTGAGCAGGATTTATTCCTTGAGTATGCGAAAGTTTTCGGTGGCAATTATTACGGTACGTCATTGCTTGCCATTGAAGAAAATCTTGCGAAAGGGATTGATGTATTTTTAGATATCGATTGGCAAGGTGCGCAGCAAATCCGCCAAAAAGTGCCAAGTGTAAAAAGTATTTTCATTTTACCGCCATCGTTACCTGAGTTAGAGCGTCGTTTGATTGGGCGCGGGCAAGATAGTGCAGAAGTGATTGCAAACCGTATGTCTAAAGCAATTGAAGAAATTTCACATTACAATGAATATGATTATGTGATTGTGAATGATGTGTTTGAAGAGGCATTAGCGGATTTACAAGCAATTTTACGTGCAGAGCGTTTAACTTTAGTTCATCAAGACAAACAAAATCAGGCTTTAATTGAACAATTGCTAGCAAAATAGACCGCACTTTAGTATCATATGACCCCTTTTTTAACATTTTTTTGACTAATAAGAGATGGAGTAATATATGGCTCGTGTAACAGTACAAGATGCGGTAGAGAAAATTGGTAACCGTTTTGATTTAATTTTGACCGCAGCACGTCGTGCAAGACAATTACAGTTACATATTCGTGAACCTTTAGTACCAGAAGATAATGACAAACCAACAGTTATCGCATTGCGTGAAATTGAAAAAGGTTTGATCAATAACGACATTATGAATGCACAAGAGCGTTATGATGCGTTAGAAAAAGAGAATTCTGAATTACACGCTGTTTCTTTATTATCTAACAATCAATAAAAGTGCGGTCATTTTTTGCTAAGTTTTTCTTGATTAACGTTGAAATAAGTCAGGTGTCCCTTGTATCTTTTTGAAAGTTTAAATCGAATTATTGAGGCATATTTGCCACCAGAACAGATTGAACTAGTAAAACGTGCGTATGTGATTGCTCGTGATGCGCACGAGGGACAGTCGCGTTCTAGTGGTGAGCCTTACATTACACACCCAGTTGCCGTTGCATCAATTATTGCGGAAATGCGTTTAGACCACGAAGCTGTGATGGCTGCATTGTTGCACGATGTTATTGAAGATACCCCTTATACCGAAGAACAGCTTGAGACTGAATTTGGTAAAAGTGTAGCAGAAATCGTGGAAGGTGTGTCGAAACTTGATAAATTGAAATTCCGTACTCGTAAAGAGGCCGCCGCAGAAAACTTCCGAAAAATGATTTTGGCGATGACACGAGATATTCGTGTTGTTTTAATTAAACTCGCTGACAGAACTCACAATATGCGTACGCTGGGAGCCCTTCGCCCAGATAAACGCCGTCGTATTGCCAAAGAAACCCTTGAAATTTATAGCCCGCTTGCTCATCGTCTAGGTATTGAACATATCAAAAATGAGTTAGAAGATCTGGGTTTTGAAGCCATGCACCCACAACGCTATGCGGTATTGCAAAAAGTTGTACAAGTGGCTCGTGGTAACCGTAAGGATATGATCCAACGTATCACTAACGAAATTAAAGGCCGTTTGGAGGATGTGGGGATTGATGCTCGTGTGTTTGGTCGCGAAAAACACCTTTACGCAATTTATCAAAAAATGAAACTCAAAGATCAGCAGTTTCATTCGATTATGGATATTTATGCGTTCCGTGCAGTGGTGAAAGATATTGATACTTGCTATCGCGTGTTGGGTCAAATGCACGGTTTATATAAACCACGTCCAGGTCGTGTAAAAGATTATATCGCTGTGCCAAAAGCCAATGGTTATCAGTCATTACATACCTCAATGATCGGCCCACACGGTGTGCCAGTAGAAGTACAGATCCGCACTGAAGAGATGGATCAAATGGCAGAAATGGGCGTTGCTGCACATTGGGCATATAAAGAAGGCGGTAAAAATGACAGCACCACTGTACAAATTCGCGCACAACGTTGGTTACAAAGCTTAATCGAATTACAACAAAGTGTGGGTAACTCGTTTGAGTTTATTGAAAGCGTTAAATCGGAATTCTTCCCGAAAGAAATTTACGTCTTTACACCAAAAGGTCGTATCGTTGAGCTACCGGTGGGCGCAACGCCTGTTGATTTTGCTTACGCAGTGCATACGGATATCGGGCATAGCTGTATCGCAGCAAATGTGGATCGTAAATCTTACCCATTATCGCAAGCGCTAACATCTGGGCAAACTGTCGATATCATTACCTTACCAAATTCCCAGCCGAGCGCAGGTTGGTTGAATTTTGTGGTCACCGCTAAAGCACGTACTAATATTCGTAATTTCTTAAAAAACCTTCGTGGTGGCGAAGCATTGGCGCTTGGAAAACGTCAATTGGGTCGAGCATTAGCACCCACTAAAATTGAAGATCTCGATCAAGAAAAAGTCCAAACATTATTAACAGAGCTTAAATTAGAAAGTTTTGATAATTTATTAATGGAAATTGGTTTGGGCAATCAAATGAGTGCGGTTATTGCATATCGTCTGTTAGGTGAAGCGATAGAAATCGATACGGATGGCGATATAAGTAATAACAAGCATCCACTTGAAATTAAAAATACAGGTGGATTGTTAACCACGTTTGCACAATGTTGTCACCCGATTCCAGGTGATCCAATTGTCGCTTATACCAGTTCAGGTAAAGGATTAGTCATTCACCACGAATCTTGTGCCAACTTAAAAAACCATAAAGACAACCCAGAACATTATATGCCTGTGGAATGGGAACAAAGCGATAATATGATTGATTTCGAGGCGGAATTACGCATCGAGATGATTAACCAGCACGGTGCTTTACCAAACCTTACCACTACGATTTCTTCTTTAGGCAGCAACATTCAAAGTATTTGGACTGAGGAACAAGAAGGGCGTATGTATCAAATTATTGTATTATTAACCGTAACTGATACAAAACACCTTGATAATATCATCCGTAAAATAAAAACAATACCAGGTTTTGTGAATATTGAGCGTAATATCAATCAATGACCATCCAATTCCTTGATGCTGTCCCACTAACTACACTTTCAGGTGTTGGGGCAGCAGTTTCAGAAAAACTTGGGCGGATTGGCATCCACAATCTCCAAGATTTGTTATTCCATTTACCTACTCGTTATGAAGATCGCACCAGAATAACGCCGATTAAAGATCTCCGTCCAGAATCTTACGCCACCATTGAAGGCATTGTACAAACTTGTGAAGTGCAATTCGGCAAACGTCCGATTTTGAGTGTTTCTTTATCTGATGGCACATCAAAAATCTCGTTACGCTTTTTTAATTTTAATGCTGGGATGAAATCTAGCTTGCAACCAGGAGCAAGAGTCAAAGCTTTTGGGGAGATCAAGCGCGGTCGTTTTATGGCGGAAATTCATCATCCTGAATATCAAATTATTCGTGATAATGCCCCTTTAGTTCTGGAAGAAACTCTCACGCCTATTTATTCCACAACAGAAGGTCTAAAACAAAATTCATTACGCAAACTGACTGATCAGGCATTAGCTGTATTAGATAAAATTCAAATTGCAGAAATTTTGCCTAATGAATTTAACCCTCATCCTTTTAGCTTAAAAGAAGCAATCCGTTTTTTACATCGTCCACCGCCTGATGTGTCGCTTGAGGCACTAGAAAAAGGCAAGCACCCAGCACAACAACGTCTGATTTTTGAAGAGTTATTGGCGCATAACTTAGCGATGCAAAAAGTGCGGTTAGGAACACAACAATTTTCTGCATATCCATTGCAATATCAGAGCGATTTAAAACAGCGTTTTCTCGCACAGCTACCGTTTCAACCCACTAATGCTCAAGCTCGAGTGACACAAGACATTGAGCGAGATCTTGCTAATCCTTTTCCAATGATGCGATTAGTGCAAGGCGATGTAGGTTCAGGGAAAACCTTAGTTGCCGCACTTTCTGCACTTTTAGCAATTGATAATGGCAAGCAAGTCGCTTTGATGGCACCAACTGAAATTCTTGCAGAGCAACACGCAGTAAACTTTCGCCGTTGGTTAGAGCCGTTAGGCATTGATGTTGGCTGGTTAGCCGGTAAAGTCAAAGGGAAAGCCCGTCAAGCTGAATTAGAAAACATTCGCACAGGCAAAGTCCAAATGGTTGTGGGAACACACGCCTTGTTCCAAGAAGATGTGGAGTTTTCTGATTTAGCTTTAGTGATTGTGGACGAACAGCATCGTTTTGGTGTGCACCAACGTTTAATGTTAAGAGAAAAAGGTAAAAAAGCTGATATATACCCACATCAATTAATAATGACAGCAACGCCAATTCCACGAACTTTAGCTATGACGGTTTATGCCGATTTGGATACTTCGATTATTGATGAATTACCACCAGGGCGAACGCCAATTACGACAGTGGCAATTTCAGAAGATAGACGTTCAGAGGTAATCTCTCGGGTTAATAATGCTTGTGTCAATGAAAAACGCCAAGCTTATTGGGTATGTACTCTGATTGATGAATCTGAAGTGTTGGAAGCGCAGGCGGCAGAAGCCATTGCTGAAGATCTTCAAAAAATTTTACCGCACTTACGTATAGGCTTGGTGCACGGTAGAATGAAGCCTACTGAAAAACAAGAGATTATGACCTCATTTAAGAATGCAGAAATTGATTTGTTGGTGGCAACAACCGTAATTGAAGTAGGCGTTGATGTCCCGAATGCGAGTTTAATGATCATTGAAAATGCGGAGCGTCTTGGTTTGTCGCAGCTACACCAGTTACGTGGACGAGTAGGGCGAGGCACAACAGCATCGTTTTGTGTGTTAATGTATAAACCTCCATTGGGTAAAATTTCACAAAAACGCTTGCAAGTGCTCAGGGAAACACAAGACGGTTTCGTGATTTCAGAAAAAGATTTAGAAATTCGTGGGCCGGGTGAAGTATTAGGCACAAAACAAACTGGTGTTGCCGAGTTTAAAGTGGCAAATTTAATGCGTGATCGCAAAATGATCCCAACAGTACAACATTATGCTCGTCGCTTAGTGGTAGAACAGCCCGACATCGCAACGAAACTTATTCAACGTTGGATCAATCAACGGGAGATTTATACCAATGTTTGATTATTCTCGATTTATTCAGCAAGCAAATTGGTTATCGCCTGAGGAAATGAATATTCCACCACATATTGAGAACTGGCTGAATTTATCTACATCACTCACTGCACAATTGAGAGCCGCTTTTTCAGAGATTAATGTGAAAGTGCTTTCTGAATACTGGGATGGTAATGTTAGCCAAAATGAGCAGGCGTTTTTCGTTAAAGGTGTGCAAAAATTTTGGTGTCGTGAAGTATTATTAAATAGCGATACACAGCCACTTATTTTTGCGAGAACACTTATTCCTAATACGTTATTAGCCACACATTCTGAATTGCAACAATTGGGCAATCGCGCATTGGGTGAATGGTTATTTACTCGACCAGATCGCATAAGAACAAAGTTAGAATGGGCGTATGAACCCGATAATAAACTTTATGCACGTCGTGCATTAGTGCAAATTGGCGATGAAACAATGATGGTAGCGGAATTATTTTTGGCGTCAGACATTTTTACGAGAACAATAAAATGAATAATGTACCTCAACCGACAATTTTATTTTTTGATTCTGGAATGGGGGGTTTTAGTGTTTATAAAGAAACTAAACAATTATTA
The DNA here is from genome assembly GCA_049941595.1 of Bisgaard Taxon 46. Lineage (GTDB taxonomy): Bacteria > Pseudomonadota > Gammaproteobacteria > Enterobacterales > Pasteurellaceae > Pasteurella. The sequence goes on along the minus strand of JBNFNA010000009.1, from coordinate 797 downwards.
CCCAATTGTCACTATCTTTACTGCTTTGATAACGCATTCTTTCCTTATTCTGAAAAAACAGAAGAAAAAATCATTGAGCGTGTATTGATGATTTGTCAGGAAATTAACTCACAATATCCTTTAGATGTGATTGTGATAGCGTGCAATACCGCAAGTACCGTTGTATTACCGAGCTTACGTGAGCATTTTTCTATTCCAATTGTCGGTACTGTACCAGCAATTAAACCAGCCGCTGAACGTTCTGAAACTAAACATATCGGTTTATTAGCAACAAAAGGGACGGTGAAACGAGCTTATGTTGCTGATTTGATCTCACAATATGCGAGTAATTGTAGCGTTGAAAAAATCGGCAGCACCAAACTTGTAGAAGTTGCAGAACAAAAGCTACACGGCAAAGCCGTTGATCTTGTTGCACTAAAAGAAGAATTAAAACCTTGGGAAAATATTGCTGATTTAGATGCGGTTGTATTGGGTTGCACACATTTTCCTTTAATTAAAGAAGAAATTGAATGGTGCTTGCCACAAGTTCGCCTTTTTATTGATTCGGGTAAGGCGATAGCATTACGCGTGAAACATTTGCTTTCTAAGATAGAAGTGGGGTCAAAAAAAATAGAGAAAAATTTGATTTTTTGTACCCAATCTTTTGATGATGAAGTGCATTTCCAACGCGTGTTGCATTTCTGGGGGTTTGAGGAATTAATCCATTTGGATATTAATGCCTAAAAATAGCACAAGAAAGTAATAAATTTACATCACAAAGTTCAAAAAAATATCATTTAATAAAAAAACTAAAAAAA
>JBNFNA010000008.1:0-182460 GCA_049941595.1 Bisgaard Taxon 46 | reverse complement strand
TTTTTTTAGTTTTTTTATTCAATGTTTATAAAGCAAGCAAAAACGATTGTTTTAGCTTATATTTAATACTAAAGTAAAAAGAATTTTACATTCAACACAATATAAAGGAGCAGAAGATGGATTTTAAAAACGCGATTGGCTTTGGTGTCGCAGGTAACTTTGCAGGTCATTTAGAGCAAGCGGGCGAAGCCGCCGATTTTATTGCGGTAAAAACAGAAGAAGCAATTCAACCGAAAGCGATTTTTCCTTTCTATGTTCCTAGCCAAACACTGAATCCTGAGCATCAGTTTCTTGCTACTTTCCCACTTAGCCACAATCAAATTCATTTCCCTGAACAAGGCGCGGATAATTTACAGATTGAACCTGAAATTGCGTTGATTTGTGATATTGAATATTCTGATAAAAAAGTGACCGCACTTATCCCACGTTTTTTTGCGGCTTATAATGACTGCTCTATTCGCCGTCCAAATGCGAAAAAAATTAGTGAGAAGAAAAACTGGGGTGAAAACACCAAGGGGCTTTCTGCCACATTATTACCATTAACCTCTTTTGAACTCGATTCAGAAATTGATCAATTCTACATTGCTTGCTTCCATAAACGTGGTGAAACCTTTAATGAATATGGCATTAATAGCCCAGCATTAGGTTATAGCTATTTCCACCATAAATTATTGAATTGGATTATCGACAAGATGAACACCCAGCCAGATTTAGGCCCAATGAATGATATTCCTGCTTTAATTGAAAAAGCAAACTACCCAAAACAAGCTGTGATCAGTATTGGTGCGACACGTTACACGGAATTTGGTGAGCACAACTTTCTACAAGTGGGCGATACAAGTATTGTTGTGGTTTATAATGCTAAACAATACTCGACAGAAGATATTGTCGAAATGGCGAAAAAAGAGCAATTCCCTAGTGACGTTTCTGCACTTATCCAAAAAGTCGTTTAACTAAAGAACAAAAGTGCGGTCAAAAAATTCAAAATTTTGACCGCACTTTCTATATATAGAAGGAATATAGAGATTATGCTTTTCTGAGTGACACTTCTCCACCATTAAAATATCGTATTCCTTCTTCTGTCATTAATTGAATATAACCTCTTTCATCAATACCTTGTTCAATCCCAGTGATTTTGTGATTTTCACTCAAGATATTCACTTCCTCGCCAAAATAGGCATCCATTTCCAACCATTCTTGGAGAAACTTCTCATCAATTCCGACCTGCTCAAACTGCTGTAAACGAGTAATTAAATTTTGGCTTAACGATACAACCAACTTATTACGATCAAAATCAGGAAGCACTTCAGCTAATTCAGCCCAAGGTTGATCAATGTTATTGTGTTGTTTAGGTAAAGAAAGATTAACGCCTAAACCAATCACTAAATTGTGTAAATTATTTGGACGATTTGCAATTTCCACCAAAATGCCTGCGAGCTTACGCCCATTTAGCAAAACATCATTTGGCCATTTTAGTTTAACACCCAAAGCCCCCGCTTTTCTTAATGTGTCAGCAATTGCTATTCCAACCACCAAACTTAAGCCTTCTAAATTAATTTGGCGATCCAATGTCCAATACAAACTCATAATCACTTGCCCAGCAAAAGGCGAAAGCCATTGTCTGCCTCGTCGCCCACGCCCAGCCGTTTGATATTCAGATAAACAAATTGTGCCTTTTTCTAAATAAGTAATGTTATCTAATAAATATTGGTTGCTTGAATTAATAATCGGTTTAATATGCACAGCATAAGGTGCAAGTTCACGAGTTAAATAGGATTCGTTCAATCTCTCTAATTGTGGAATTAACTGAAAACCGACCGCACTTTCTTCTATTTGTATGCCCTGCTGTCGAAGTTCTTCAACTTGCTTAAGGATATCGTCCTCAGAGAAAGGTAAAAGAGCGGTTAAATCGTCGAGAGAAAGTTGTGGGTAGGTTGCCAGTAATAAGAGTAAATGCTGCATTAAAATCCCTCTTTTTATAATCAAATGTTATCTTTTTATCATAAGCGCTTATTTTACACAAAATCGATTAAAAAATCCGTTTTCAAACTCTAATGAAGTCTGTATAATGCGACCGCAATATTTTTTACCCTTTTTTCATTTAAACTGTAATCCAAGAGAGAATATTGCAATGTTACGAGTAATAAAAGAGGCTTTGACCTTCGATGATGTACTTCTTGTACCGGCACATTCCACCGTGCTTCCAAATACCGCTGACCTTTCAACTCAACTCACAAAAACAATCCGCTTAAATATCCCAATGTTATCCGCTGCAATGGATACTGTCACTGAAGCAAAACTGGCAATTTCTCTAGCTCAAGAAGGCGGCATTGGCTTTATTCACAAAAATATGTCAATTGAACGCCAAGCAGATCGCGTGCGTAAAGTGAAAAAATTTGAAAGTGGTGTTGTTTCAGATCCTGTTACTGTATCACCAAACTTATCTTTAGCGGATCTTGCTAACCTAGTGAAGAAAAATGGCTTTGCAAGTTTCCCTGTTGTTGATGAAAACAAAAACTTAGTCGGTATTATCACTGGCCGTGACACACGTTTTGTGACTGACTTAAGCAAAACTGTTGCTGATTTTATGACCCCAAAGGACAGATTAGTCACAGTGAAAAGAAATGCAAGTCGTGATGAAATTTTTGGTTTAATGCACACTCATCGTGTAGAAAAAGTGCTTGTAGTCAATGATGATTTCAAATTAAAAGGAATGATCACCTTAAAAGACTATCAAAAATCAGAACAAAAACCGAATGCGTGTAAAGATGAATTTGGTCGTTTACGTGTTGGCGCAGCTGTTGGTGCAGGTCCAGGTAATGAAGAGCGTATCGATGCATTAGTTAAAGCTGGTGTCGACGTACTATTAATCGACTCATCACACGGTCATTCAGAAGGTGTTTTACAACGTGTTCGTGAAACACGTGCAAAATACCCTGACTTACAAATCGTTGCGGGTAATGTCGCAACGGCAGAAGGTGCTATCGCTTTAGCAGATGCTGGCGCAAGTGCGGTTAAGGTTGGTATCGGACCAGGTTCTATTTGTACAACACGTATCGTCACTGGTGTAGGTGTTCCACAAATCAGTGCAATCGCAGATGCGGCAGAAGCACTAAAAGATCGTGGTATTCCAGTTATCGCTGACGGTGGTATCCGTTTCTCTGGTGATATTTCAAAAGCAATCGCAGCGGGCGCATCTTGTGTAATGGTGGGCTCAATGTTTGCAGGTACTGAAGAAGCACCAGGTGAAATTGAACTTTATCAAGGTCGTGCATTCAAATCTTATCGTGGTATGGGTTCATTAGGCGCAATGAGCAAAGGCTCAAGCGATCGTTATTTCCAATCAGATAACGCGGCTGACAAATTAGTACCTGAAGGTATCGAAGGTCGTATCCCTTACAAAGGTTTCTTAAAAGAAATTATCCACCAACAAATGGGCGGATTACGTTCTTGTATGGGCTTAACGGGCTGTGCAACCATTGAAGAATTGCGTACTAAAGCACAATTCGTACGTATCAGTGGTGCAGGTATGAAAGAAAGCCACGTTCACGACGTAACGATTACTAAAGAAGCCCCTAATTATCGTATGGGTTAAAAAATATCAGTCCCCGATTTATCGGGGACTTTAGTTAGATCCGTTAAATCATTTTTTATAAACGACATACACAATGTTATTGATAAAACGCATTTGTAACAAACTGAACTCTTACATCCGCTATTTTCCTAATCAGGAAAAAAGAAAGCGATTAACAAACCGAGAGATGACGGTTATTTCAAGTAATTGCACTGGCGGGTTTATGTTGCACGACTTAAATTTGCGTTTTAATTCCCCTTTTGTAAATTTATATTTAACAGCAAAAGATTTTATTCGTTATCTCCAAAACATTGCGTTTTACCAAAGCCAACCTTTGGAATTTATTCAAACTGAAAAAGCGTATCCAGTAGGGAAACTGGCTGATCTTCATATTCATTTTATGCATTATCACAACGAGCAAGAAGCGCGTGAAAAATGGCAACAACGTAGCCAACGAATGAATTTGGAGAATCTATTTATCATTATGACGGATCGTGATGGGTGTACTTATCAAGATCTTGTAGAATTTGATGCACTTCCTTTTAAAAATAAATTGGTATTCACAAGCAAAGATTATCCTGAACTAAAAAGTGCGGTCAAAATTTCAGGATTTGAACAAGAAGATATGGTCGGTGATTTGTTCGAGTACACAGGATTTAACGGCAAACGTTATTACGATCAATTTGATTATGTTGCTTGGTTTAATAAGGAAAATTAAACATAAATCAAATACATCTACGCAAGCAAAATCTAATTTGGCTTTCAACACTTAAAGAGAACTTAAATGAACAACATTCACAATCATAAAATTCTAATTTTGGACTTCGGTTCACAATATACTCAGCTAATTGCACGCCGTGTGCGTGAAATTGGTGTTTACTGCGAACTTTGGGCGTGGGACGTGAGCGAAGCTGATATTCGTGAATTTAATCCAACCGGGATCATTCTTTCTGGTGGTCCAGAAAGTACCACTGAAGAAAACAGCCCACGCGCACCAGAATATGTATTCAATGCAGGCGTGCCAGTGTTAGGTATTTGCTATGGAATGCAAACAATGGCGATGCAATTAGGTGGCTTAACTGAAACTTCAGCTCATCGTGAATTTGGTTATGCATCAGTAAATTTCAAAGCAACTGATGCACTATTTGCAAAATTAAATGATGACTTAACAAGTGCAGCGCCAAAATTAGACGTTTGGATGAGCCACGGCGATAAAGTCACTCGCTTACCTGAAAACTTCCAAGTCACTGGTGTGACACCAACTTGCCCAATCGCAGCAATGTCTGATGAAAGCCGTCGTTTTTATGGCGTACAATTCCATCCAGAAGTAACACACACTAAAAGTGGCTTAGAATTATTAACCAACTTCGTAGTGAATATCTGTGGTTGTGAACGTAACTGGACACCAGAAAATATTATCGAGGATGCCATCGCGCGTATTAAAGCACAAGTAGGTGATGACGAAGTGATCTTAGGCTTATCAGGTGGTGTTGACTCCTCTGTAACGGCACTTTTATTACACCGTGCGATTGGTAAAAACTTACACTGCGTGTTTGTCGATAACGGTTTACTTCGCTTAAACGAAGCTGAGCAAGTTATGGATATGTTTGGCGATAAATTCGGCCTAAACATCATTCACGTTAACGCTGAAAATCGTTTCTTAGACGCATTAAAAGGCATTGATGAACCAGAAGCAAAACGCAAAACTATCGGTAAAGTATTCGTTGATGTATTCGACGATGAGTCGAAAAAACTAGCAAGCGTGAAATGGTTAGCACAAGGCACAATCTACCCTGACGTGATCGAATCTGCGGCAAGCAAAACAGGTAAAGCTCACGTGATTAAATCACACCACAATGTTGGTGGCTTACCTGACTATATGAAACTCGGTTTAGTTGAACCACTACGCGAATTATTCAAAGATGAAGTACGTAAAATTGGCTTAGCATTAGGTTTACCAGCAGAAATGTTAAACCGCCACCCATTCCCGGGACCTGGCTTAGGCGTGCGTGTGTTAGGTGAAATTAAGAAAGAATATTGTGATTTAGTCCGTCGTGCTGATGCCATCTTTATGGAAGAACTACACGCTTCAGGCTGGTACTACAAAGTCAGCCAAGCATTTACTGTTTTCTTACCAGTAAAATCAGTTGGTGTAATGGGCGATGGTCGTAAATATGACTGGGTTGTGAGCTTAAGAGCTGTAGAAACTATCGATTTTATGACCGCGCATTGGGCACATTTACCTTATGAACTTTTAGGTAAAATCTCTAACCGCATCATCAACGAAGTGAACGGCATTTCTCGCGTGGTGTACGATGTAAGCGGCAAGCCACCAGCAACGATCGAGTGGGAATAATCAGTGACGATTTTCGAACATTTCTAATTATTTAATAATAGTAATAACGCCTTGTTTTTCGAGGCGTTATTTTTTTACTTTATTTTCTGTTAGTGCGTAGTTACTTTTGAGTTTTGACGGTATTTCTGACGGTATACACTCAAAATCCCATCCCATTATCTACAATACTGTCATTTTTGTGACAGTATTTAATGATAATCACATCACCACATAAAACCGCTCAATAAAGCCCTTGGTTTTTGTCACGAGTGCTGTATGTACAGGCTTGAAATAAAAGGATTAAGGCTGATTAACTGGCTATTGACTTTATCAATTTGAGAATAGAGGTTTACTGTATTGTCTTTGCGTGAGGTGTTTCGTAATATATTGTTCAAAAATTATCAAGCTCAACAGTGAGTGCTGTATAAAAGGTGTTTTTATTGATAAAGGAATAATATGGCAAAGCTCGCATATCGAAATTACATTTTGGAAATTATACCAACTTTCCATTACTATCGTTCGGACGGTAGCGATACTAGTGAGTACTATTACAATATAATCATTCATCAAGATGGGAAGCCGTTAAAGCTTTTCTATCATTATTCTAAAAAATTAAAAGATGTCTTTGAAGTAGAAACAATGGATAAAATGATTTCTGAAGCCTGCCTGCAAGCTATTTACACCAAAAAAGATAGTACTGTGTCCGACTTATGCAATGGCAGTTTTATTTTAGACATAGAACCACAAGATGAGCTTTGGGAAATCACGCTTAACTTAGATATTGGTTTTGATCTTCCTTATTTTACGTTGACTTTATATGTGAATGATCAAGACTTTTTTGAATTTAGTGAGGTATTGCATTTTGAGGAAGTGAAGGTGATTGGTCGTCTATAAAGTTGCTGCTTAACATCAGATAAACGTAACAGCTTCAAAAACAGGAAATGAGCATTTATTTGCTCGTGTATGAGCTCAAAATTTTTGCATAATGCATTATAAAATATCATCTTTTCAAAGATAACCCTCCTGCCTTTCTGTATTATCCAATTATATTTACAAACTATTATCTTCTGATTTACCAAAATAACTTTTCTCTAAAAGTTAACTCATACATTAATCTTGTAACAAATATTTTAATACATTTACATCACGTCATAAATCACCATTCAGCACAAAAAAAAACACATTAACTTAAGTTTAAGTTAAACCAATATACAATTAATTACACTTATTTGCATAAATTTATTTAAAGCATATTTACTTATAATTTTTTCTTAATTTATTACATCTTATTAATTCTAAATAAGAAAAGGCTTGTTGACGAATTCTCTCACGTCTACAAACATTCACTTTCTAAGATTTGATTTTTTTAAGCAAGGTCATATAATGATAAAAAAATAAATCAAATTCAATCTATTAGTCTAAATCCCTCTGATAGAATAAAAATAATAGAGGATAAAACAATAGACTAAGATCTTAATAATTAATTATTAATTTTTATAAGGATTAATAGTAGGAAATTTCAATTAGAGAGATATTTCTATCTGCAATACTATTTTAAAATTAGTATGTAAAATGATTTCTAATTAAATACGGATGTTTTTTATAAATACAAATATACGATGTAAATAAGTACATCATCCATTAACAACTTATAAAATTAAATTAATTTCCAATGATAAATAAAGATTTCTTTTTTAACATCATTTGGTCAATGAGCAGCCATATATTATCCCGAGGAATATTACTATTTTCAGGGATGCTTTTAGCAAGAAATTTACCAGTAGAAGATTTCGCTGTGTATAATTTTTTCCTTATGACCGCAACAATGATCTCAAATTATGGCTCTATGGGATTAGATATTGCTGCCTCCCGTTTTTTTGCTGAAAAAAAAGAAAATCAAAATCATAAAATTTTGGGAAATCTTTATAGCATTTCATTTGTACTCGCTATGCTCTCTGGCATAGCGACCTTTCTCTTTATTGATAAGATATGGCCGATTAATTCATATTATAAAATATTGATATCCATAACCGTTCTATTACTTATCTTAAATATTACGCCAACGGGAGGGGTAATGGGGGTTGAAAAATATAAAGACTTTTTCTTCCTTTCTATCTTCAATACGATAATTTTGTTAGGCGGCGTTGCTACAACGATTAAGTATAAAGATATATCAATACAGATATATGCTTATATTATCTCAATATTATTCTTATTTTTTGCACAAAATTATCTTCTAAAAAAAGACACTCAAGTATTTAAAAGTTTATCTAACTTTAAATTTGAGAAAAATGCACTAAAAGAAATATCCTCATTTTGTGGAGCGATGTCATTAGTTTCAATATTAGCCTCCACTGCACCTTGGTTACTCGGAAAGATAATCTTAGACAACTATAATAATTTATATTTTTCAGTTTATAGTATTGGATTACAGTGGTTTTCTTTGGGAATGTTTATTCCAGGAATAATTTCTAGATTGATACTTCCAAGGCTGGTTAAACAATACAACATAGATAATCAATCTAAAAAAGAAGTAAAAATCACATTATTAGCTACTCTACTTATTTCATTTATGATCTTTATTTTAGGTAGCTTACTCTCTCCTCAAATAATGAAATGGTATGGTAAAGAATACACTCACTTCTATGAAGTGATTATTATTTTCTTCTTAATATCAGTCATATATTCACCAATCAATGTACTTGGAAATTTAATCATTATTAAGTCCACTGCAAAAATGTGGCTCTTTATTACATTAATATGGTTTGTATTCCTTATTTTATGTACCTATCCAATGATGTATTCATTTGGATATATGGGAGTTTTATACGCCCAAGGTATCAGCGCAATATTATTTAACATTATTAGTTATACATTTTGTAGAAAAAAACAACTTATATAAGTTTTAAAGCCGGTTAAGAAATGAGAAAAACAATCACAGAGAACAAATGGTTGCTTTTATTATTTATTGTTCTATTCATATTAAGAGTAACATCTCCAGCAAGTGCTGATATGAGTTTTATCGTATTAGCATTACTCGCTATTTTGGGCGGTAAATATTTAATATTTTCATTTCTTCTTTCTTGGTTTTTTACGTTATTAAATCCAGTTCTAAGCCCTGAAGGAACACTTGCTTCTTTAGCAAGATATTTAATGATTATATTGGGGTTAATTAATGTCATTATTTATTCAGCACAAAATAGAAAAACAAAAATAAAAAAATATGTATTCTGGTTATGTGTACTAAATTTAATTCTTGTTACCCATAGTATTATAGTGAGTTATGAGGTAAGTATTTCAATTTTAAAAATACTCTCTTGGTTTATAGCCGCATTCGTATTAATAAATACTTGGGCAAGAATACCAGAAGAAGACAAAGAGAATCTATACCAGTTTATTATTTTGATATTGAAATTGGTCACTATTCTTAGTCTACCATTATTTCTTATTCCTGAAATTGGCTTTGCAAAAAATGGAACTGGTTTCCAAGGATTATTAAATCACCCTCAGGCATTTGGTCCAACAATGGCATTACTTGGAACAATAATGGTAGGGAAAATTCTAGCAAATAAGAAACTATTATTTTCTGAAACAATATGGTTCTTTGGTTGTTTAGTCCTCATTATTTTATCGCAAGCAAGAACAGCTGGATTAGCTCTCGTTTTGGGTATTTTATTATCCCTACTATTAAATCCTATTTTGATAAAAAAAGGATTCTTTGAAGCAAATCCTATTCTTAAAAACAAGAATATTTATCTTTGGTTAATCATTATTATTGGAATAACTGGGTTAGCCTCCCCGTTATATATTGAAAATATCAAGAGTTATATATTTAAAAGAAGTGAATACAGTAATGTAACGGAACTTGCCGATGAGTCACGAGGAGCATTAGTAAAAGATATGTTACATAACATATTTGAAAAACCTATATTAGGTATTGGATTTGGAGTCGCATCAGATCCAAATAGTTTAGAGGTTACAAGAGATCCTATATTCAATTTACCAATTAGTGCAACAATCGAAAAAGGCGTACTTCCTATTGCTGTAATAGAAGAATTAGGAATATTTGTTGGGGTAATTGTTTTTATATGGTTATTTTACTCATTAAGGAAAGCAGCTAAATATAACATACAAAGCTTAACTGTTTTAATGTGTATTTTATGTCTAAACCTTGGTGAATATATGTTTTTCTCTATTGGTGGAATGGGAATGTTAATGCTTATTTTCTTTGCAAAAAGTGTTTCCGATTAAAAGAAAATAAAAAAATAATTTAGATCAATATAAACAATAGGAACAAAAACCTATGGATAAAAAGCATAAACCTAGAATTCTAATTTTAATTGGGATTTATCTTCCTGGGGTAAAAGGCGGTGGCCCAATTAGAACTATACAAAACTTAGTTGCAAGGTTAGATAATGAGTTTGATTTTTTTATCATTACCTCTGATCGCGATCTGAATGATACTGCGCCTTATCCAGATATTGAATTAGACAAGTGGATAAAATCAGAAAATATTAATATTTATTATTCATCTGATAGAAGTAAGATTCACCAAGTAATAAATAAACTAGATTACGATCTTCTTTATATTAATAGCTTTTTTAATGTTGATTTTTCTATTAAGCCACTTTTATGGATGAAAACAAATAGAATCCAGAAAAAGCCTATTGTTTTAGCACCAAGAGGAGAGCTTTTCCCTGCAGCATTAAAGATAAAAAGTATGAAGAAAAAACTTTTTATCTCTCTTGCAAAAGGAATTGCCTTACATTCACAAAACATTAGTTGGCAAGGTTCATCTGAAGAAGAGAAAAAAGACATATTACAATTTTTATCAACACATAAGATTCCATATAAAAATATTATTGTAGCAAGTGACCTTGCTAATTTAAAAGAAATAGATTGCAAGAATACAGAAGAAAAAAATAATGAAGAACTAAGAATCTGCTTTCTTTCCAGAATTGCCAAAATAAAAAATCTTCATTATGCATTAGAAATATTAACTAAGATAGAGTTTCCTGTTTTTTTAGGTATATATGGGCCATTAGAAGATAAGAAATATTGGGATAGCTGTTTAGAATTTGTGAAAAAACTACCGAGCAATATTCATATCGAATATTACGGCTTAGTAGAAAATGAAAAAGTACAAAAAACCATTGCACAATATGATTTATTTTTTGTTCCAACTCAGAGTGAAAACTATGGACACGTTTTTATTGAAGCACTCTCAGCAGGGACACCAATATTATTGAGCAATAATACGCCTTGGAGAGATCTTGAAAATAAAGGAATAGGCTGGGATCTTCCACTGGAAGATAAACATTTATTTGTTGATGCTCTAAATAAATATTACCAATTAGATAATGAAAAACGTTATTTAATGAGAAAGAGATGTATCGCATTTGCAAATTCTGTGATTAACAATCAAGAAGAATTAGATGCAAATAGAAATATGTTTTTAGATTTATTATAAATGCAACACTTGAGACTACTATTATGTTCAAAGACAAAATCCTTTTAATTACTGGCGGAACAGGTTCTTTTGGAAATGCTGTATTAAAACGTTTCCTCGAAACTGATATCAAAGAAATTCGCATTTTCTCACGTGATGAGAAAAAGCAAGATGATATGCGAAAAAAATACAACTCATCAAAGCTCAAGTTTTATATTGGAGATGTCCGAGATTATGACAGCATCTTAAATGCTACTAGAGGTGTTGACTATATTTATCACGCAGCGGCATTGAAACAAGTTCCATCTTGTGAGTTTTACCCTTTAGAAGCGGTTAAAACCAACATTTTAGGGACCGAAAATGTACTTGAAACGGCAATTCAAAATAAAGTGAAACGGGTTGTTTGCTTAAGTACCGACAAAGCGGTTTATCCAATCAATGCGATGGGGATCTCAAAAGCAATGATGGAAAAAGTCATTATTGCTAAATCTCGCAATCTTGATGAAACAGAAACGACGATTTGCTGTACTCGCTATGGCAACGTGATGGCATCTCGTGGTTCCGTCATCCCGTTATTTGTGGATCAAATTCGTCAAAACAAGCCATTTACGATCACCGATCCTGAAATGACGCGCTTTATGATGACGTTGGAAGATGCTGTTGATTTAGTGCTATACGCTTTTGAGAATGGTCAAAATGGTGATGTTTTTGTACAAAAAGCGCCAGCTGCAACAATTGGTATTCTTGCTCAAGCAATTACTGAACTCTTATCTGTGCCGAACCACCCTATCTCAATTATTGGTACTCGCCACGGTGAAAAAGCCTTTGAGGCCTTATTAAGTCGTGAAGAAATGGTCCACGCGATCGATCAAGGCAATTATTTCCGTATTCCTGCGGATCAACGTAGCTTAAATTACAGCAAATATGTTGAAAAAGGTGAGCCTAAAATTTCAGAAGTCACAGATTACAACTCACACAATACCTATCGTTTAAATTTAGAAGAAATGAAGCAATTACTGCTCAAACTTGAATTTATTCGGAAGATGATTGAGGGTGAATACATTTCACCAGAGGTATAGCTATGAAAATTCTCGTTACAGGCTCAAATGGCTTTATCGCCAAAAATCTTATTCAGTTTTTATCTGAAAAATCGGATATTCAGATTTTGCCATATCACAGACAATCTACTGATGAAGATTTAATTCAAGCTGTCACAAATGCCGACTGGATTATTCATTTAGCGGGTGCAAATCGTCCTGTTACAGAGCAAGAGTTTATTGATACGAATGTGACGTTAACAGAGCGAATTTGCCAAATATTAGTTAAAAATAAAAAGCTTACACCGCTTATTTTGTCTTCTTCCATTCAAGTCGAACGTGCAACATTGACTACTTATGGACAAAGCAAATTGGCGGGAGAAAGTGCGGTCGAAAAATTACAAAAAGCAAATGGCAATCCTGTTTACATCTGCCGTTTAGCGAACGTTTTTGGTAAATGGTCAAAACCGAATTACAACTCTGCGGTTGCCACATTTTGTCACAATGTCATTCACGATTTGCCGGTGGAAATTCACCAAGCAGATGCTGAAATCCGTTTAGTGTATGTCGATGATGTTGTGGATACATTCTGGCAAATTATCCAAGGGCAATACCAATCAACAACTGCACCATTTTATATTCAGCCAGAATATAAGATCACTGTCGCTGGCTTATATGAACAACTCAAAACATTCAAAAATTCACGCAATACACTCATTACAGAGAATGTAGGGACTGGATTAGTGCGTGCTTTATATTCTACTTATCTCAGTTTCTTGCCACCAGCGCAATTTACTTACGATGTGCCGAAGTACGGTGATGCGAGAGGTGTCTTTGTTGAAATGCTGAAAACGCAAAGTGCGGGTCAATTTTCTTATTTTTCTGCACATCCAGGCATCACGCGCGGTGGGCATTATCACCACACCAAAACGGAAAAATTTTTGGTCATTAAAGGGAAAGCGCTATTTAAGTTTAAGCACATCACAACAGGCGAAACCTATCAATTAGAAACGGATGGTGAACATCCGACAATTGTCGAAACGGTACCAGGTTGGTCTCACGACATTACCAATATTGGTGATGATGAAATGTTTGTCATGTTGTGGGCAAACGAGATTTTTGACCGCGAAAAACCTGACACTTATGCAATGCAACTCACAGATTAATGGGGATAAATGATGAAAAAATTAAAATTGATGACCGTTGTGGGAACACGCCCTGAAATAATACGTTTATCTCGTGTCATTGCGGCTTGTGATAAGCATTTTGAACACATTTTAGTACATACCGGCCAAAACTACGACTATGAGCTTAATGAGGTTTTCTTCAGTGATTTAGGTATTCGTAAACCAGATCATTTCCTCAACGCAGCAGGAAAAACAAGCTCAGAAACGATTGGTAATGTCATTATCGCTGTCGATAAATTACTCGAAAAAGTTCAGCCTGAAGCATTATTGGTGTTGGGAGATACCAATAGCTGTTTGGCTGTACTGCCCGCTAAACGTCGCAAAATTCCAACTTTCCATATGGAAGCAGGAAACCGTTGCTTTGATATGCGAGTGCCTGAAGAAATTAACCGACGTATTGTCGATCACACTGCGGATATTAATTTGACGTATAGCAGCATCGCGCGTGATTACCTATTGGCAGAGGGATTAAGTCCTGATCTTGTTATCAAGACCGGTAGCCCTATGTTTGAGGTATTAAATCATTATCACGAAGGCATTAATGCTTCGACTATCTTAGAAAAATTACAACTTAAAGAATCACAATATTTTGTGGTGAGTGCGCATCGTGAAGAAAACATTAACTCTGACCACAATTTCCGTGATTTGGTGAATATGTTGAATGAAATTGCCCGCACTTATCAATTTCCAGTGATTGTTTCAACACACCCAAGAACACGTAAACGTATTGAGGAATTAAACATTACGTTCCATCCGCTGGTTCAATTACTGAAACCGCTCGGCTTTTTAGACTACAACAAACTGCAGCTATCCGCTAAAGCCACGCTATCAGACAGCGGAACAATTAATGAGGAATCCTCTATTTTAAATTTCCCTGCGTTAAATTTAAGACAAGCACACGAAAGACCTGAAGGGATGGAAGAAGCCGCTGTAATGATGGTCGGCCTAACCGCAGAACGTGTTTTACAAGGGTTATCCATTTTACAAAGTCAAGCTCGTGGGCAAGAACGCACACTACGTTTAGTTGAAGATTATAGTATGCCAAATGTGAGTGAAAAAATTGTGCGCATTATTTTAAGTTATACCGATTATGTAAACCGTGTGATTTGGAAAAAATACGAATGAAAATACTTTTATTAACTCAATGGTTTGATCCTGAACCCACTATCAAAGGATTGGCTTTTGCAAAAGAGCTAAAAGCACAAGGGCACGAGGTACAAGTGTTGACGGGTTTTCCGAATTATCCAGGTGGCAAAGTGTATGAAGGATACAAAATCAAATTATTCCAAAAAGAAGTGATCGATGGGATCAATGTTTTAAGAGTGCCGTTATACCCAAGCCACGATAGCTCGGCGATTAGACGCATTTTTAATTATGTCAGCTTTGCATTTATGGCAATGTTGTTTGGGATCTTTTTCACTAAAAAAGCGGATGTCATTTATGCCTATCATCCACCGCTCACCACGGGGATTGCAGCTGTTTTCATCAAACTTTTTAGAAGAACCCCTGTTGTTTACGATATTCAAGATTTATGGCCTGACACATTAAAGGCAACAGGGATGTTAACAAATGATCGCATATTGAAGATCGTCGATTATGTGTGCCTGTTTGTTTATAAATTTGTCGATCATATTGTGGTATTAAGCCCTGGTTTTAAACAACAATTACTCAATAAATCTGTGCCTGAAAACAAAGTAAGCATTATTTATAACTGGTGCAATGAAGCTGAACTTTCAAATAAAGATCTCAATTCAATCGTTCAATTAAATAAACAAAAATTTAACATTGTGTTCGCCGGCAATATGGGCAAAGCACAAATGTTAGATACGATTCTTGAAGTCGCCTCGAATATGAAAAATTACACGGATATTCAATTTATATTTGTGGGAGCTGGCACGGAAACAGAACGCCTAAAACAACGCAAAATCAATGAGAATTTAGAGAATATTACCTTTATTCCTCGTGTTCCAATGTCTCAAGTAGGCAATATTTTAGAACAAGCTTCTGCATTATTAGTGCATCTAAAGCAAGATAAATTATTTGAGATTACAGTGCCGTCAAAAACTCAGGCTTATATGGCGATTGGCAGACCAATCATTATGGGCGTGCCAGGTGATGCCGCGGATTTAGTGGTAAAAGCACAATGCGGTGAAATTGCTATTTCAGAAAATGCAGCGGATATCGAAAAAGCCATTTTGAATATCTATCAGCTGACAAAAGAACAACAAGAAAACTTAGGCAAGAATGGTAAAGCCTTCTATTTCAAAGAGTTATCACTCAATAAAGGTGTGGAAAAATTTATTTCTATCTTTAAAAGTGTAGCTCAAAAATAACCATCCTCTGTTCATATATTCAGACGGAAAGTTAGGAGAATGAAAATGTTAAAGCGTCTTATCGATATTATTATTTCCTCGATGGCTTTAGTTTTACTTGCACCTGTATTTTTGATTATTGCTTATAAAGTGAAAAAAAACTTGGGATCACCGGTGCTATTTCGCCAAGTAAGACCGGGGCTACACGGCAAACCATTTGAAATGGTGAAATTCAGAACAATGAAAGATTCTCGCAATATTTCAGGTGAATTGTTACCAGATACAGAGCGCCTCACGCCTTTTGGCTTGATGTTACGCTCAACTAGCTTAGATGAATTACCTGAATTATGGAATGTATTAAAAGGCGATATGAGCTTAGTGGGCCCTCGCCCACTATTAATGGAATATCTCCCTTTATATTCCGAGGAACAAGCAAAGCGCCACAACGTACGACCTGGTATTACGGGTTATGCACAGGTCAATGGGCGTAATGCAATTAGCTGGGAAGACAAATTCAAATTAGATGTTTGGTATGTAGAAAATCAATCACTTTGTTTAGATATCAAGATTATTTTTAAAACCCTGAAAGTCGTTTTCTTTAAAAGAGATACTAACGAAACATCAGGCCACTCAATGCCTAAATTTTCAGGCTCAATGAAGGAGAAATAAGATGAAAAGCCCTGTAATTTGTGAATTAGTAGATATCAATACAGAGTGGGACGCCTATACTAATCAATTTGAATTTGATATTTATCATCTATCAGGTTGGATTAAGTCATCAGAATTAATTGATCACGGCGAAGCCAAAGGATTAATTATATCAATGGATGATAAAAAATTATTGTTCCCACTCATTATCCGAAAAATTGATGATACCTATTGGGACATCACATCCACTTATGGGTATAGCGGTGTTCTACATTCGGATAATCTGGCTGAAGATGAAATTAATTATATGCTGAATAAAGCTGTAAATTATCTAAAATCACAAAATTGTGTTTCTTGGTTTATTCGTTTACACCCGATCTTAAATAAAGATTGGCACTCCCAAGTAGGTCATATTGTTGAACATGGCCCAACACTTTCATCGGATTTAACAAAAACTGAAGAGGAACATTGGGCAGAAACGAAAAAAGGTCATCGTAAAGGTATTCAAAAAGCATTAAATGAAGGATGCACAACAAAAATTGAAAAAATAAACCAAGAAAATATTGATATTTTTTACGATATCTACGAAGAGACTATGCGTACATTGGGGGCATCAAAATTCTATTTTTTCAGTAAAGAGTATTATTCAAGCCTAATCGATTTATTAGATGAAAATATCATTTTAATAACCGCATTTGATAGACATAACACACCGATTGCATCCTCTATCTACACCCTGTGTGATAAAAGCGGAATCATACAACACTATCTTGGTGGCTCATTAAATGATTATCGTCATCTACAACCAGCAAAACTCATTACGCACGAAGCAAGAAGATGGGGAAAACTCAATCATTATAAATTACTTCACTTTGGGGGCGGTGTTGGTGCGCAAAAAGACTCTTTATATGAGTATAAAAAAGGTTTTAGCTCCAATGAACACTTATTTAGAACTCAAAGAATCATCATTAATGATGAAATTTATACTCAGTTGTGTCGAGATAAATGTTTCTCGGAACAAGATATTAAGGATATTTCACAATTTTTCCCACTGTATCGGAAATAATTTTTAGGAAGAAAGGCTCATTAGCAAAAACAGAATTATTGTTCTGAATCACTTTGCTAATGCAAAAAATTTAATGTTCAGCTAAATGGAACATTTTTCAAAGACAAACTGATTTTATAAAGGAACTTTATTATGCTAAACACACCATTTTCTCCTTGGCCATCTTTTTCTCAAAAAGAGATTGACCGAGTATCTGAAATTTTAAAGTCAAATAAAGTTAATTATTGGACTGGTCAAGAATGTCGTGAATTTGAAAAAGAATTTGCGCATTTCTGTCAGACAAAATATGCCATCGCATTAATGAACGGTACCGTTGCGCTTGATGTTGCTTTAAAAGCACTTGATATCAAAGCAGGTGATGATGTGATCGTTACCTCCCGCACTTTTCTTGCTTCGGCGAGTTGCATTGTAACTGCTGGTGCAAATCCTATTTTTGCGGATGTCGAACTCGACTCACAAAACATTTCTCGTCGCACAATTGAAGCAGTACTTACCCCAAATACCAAAGCCATTATCTGCGTGCATTTAGCCGGCTTAATGTGCGATATGGATCCGATTATGCAATTAGCACAAGAAAAAGGTTTATATGTGATCGAAGATTGTGCTCAAGCACACGGAGCAAAATACAAAGGCAAATCAGCGGGTTCTATTGGTCATATCGGTGCTTGGTCTTTCTGCCAAGATAAAATTATGACAACCGGTGGTGAAGGAGGAATGGTCACCACGAATGACGAAAATCTGTGGAGCAAAATGTGGTCCTATAAAGATCACGGTAAAAATTTTGATACAGTTTATAACAAAAAGCACCCGCCAGGTTTTCGTTGGTTACACGACTCTTTTGGCACTAACTGGCGAATGATGGAAATTCAAGCTGGGATTGGTCGTATTCAGCTAGGCGAAATGCCTGAATGGACAAGAAAACGCAACGAAAATATGCAAACGATTTTGTCTGCCTTTGAAACATCACCGTATTTTATTGTACACAGACCAAGCCCAGACTTTTCTCACGCAGCATATAAGTGCTATGTGCAAGTAAACCCCGAAACACTGCCTGCGGGCTGGAATCGTGACCGCATTATGCAATTAATCAATGAGTTAGGCGTACCTTGTTATAGCGGTTCTTGCTCTGAAGTCTATCTTGAAAAGGCATTTGATAATACCCCTTGGCGTCCAGCTAAACGCTTAAGTAATGCCCGATTATTAGGTGAAGTGAGCTTAATGTTTTTAGTTCACCCAACATTAACTGTAGAAAATATGCAGAAGTGTGTTGATGTGATTAGAAACGTAATTAAACAAATTAAATAACTATATTATCGGAACTTTATGAGTGCTTTTATCACAAGACTGACATTACTGTCTAAGACCAATAAGAAAATTTTCTTATTAGCCTTGGACTTCTTCGCATTCCCAATATTTCTTTGGTTATGCTACATATTGCGATATTGGAGTACCGATGTCCCAACACGTTTGCCATTTTTATTTGGGATATCGCTACTCTCGGTGGGAATTTTACTGTTATTTGGGATCTATAACTTTATTATTCGTAGCTTTACTGAAGCCTTAATTTTACGGTTAGGATTCGCTACGGTAATGACGGTATTTAACCTCTATTTGCTTAGCTTTATTTCGGAAGAAATACTGCCACGCTCTATTCCCTTAATGTATGGCTTTTTAATGTTTGCGTGGATTTGGGTAAGTCGTGGTACTATTCGTTTTATCGTCAAATCGCAACTTGCCACTAAAGCAACAAATAAGCGCATTGTGGTTTATGGCGCAGGTGCAGCAGGACAACAAATAATTAGTGCCTTAAGCCGATCTTTTGAATACACCCCTGTTTTCTTTATTGATGATAATAAACAATTATGGGGCAGAACATTGGATGGCTTTAAAGTGTATCCTTTTGAGAAAGCAATCACGCTTTTGAAAGAGAATGCTATTGATGAAATTCTCATCGCATTACCTTCTGTTAGCCGAGAAAGAAGGCGTGAGATCATTAGCCAATTAGATAAATCCAATTGCAAAATAAAAGAGCTGCCGAACCTAAAAAAATTGGTGAATGGCGAAGTTAAAATTTCTGATATTCAAGATATTTCAATTGAAGATCTTTTAGGTCGAGATCCCGTTCCGCCAATCGAAGATCTATTAAATAAAAATATTAAGAATAAGAATGTAATGGTGACAGGTGCGGGTGGCTCTATTGGTTCAGAGTTGTGCCGTCAAATTCTGTTAAATTCCCCTCAAAAATTAGTCTTATTTGAATTATGTGAATATGCACTCTATTCCATTCATATGGAATTATTGCATTTGCAAAAAGAACAGAATACTCAAGTGCAAATCGTGCCTTTACTCGGTTCTATTCAGAATTTTGAACTATTAATGAAAGTAATGCGCACTTTTAACATTCAAACGGTTTATCACGCGGCTGCTTATAAACACGTGCCTTTAGTGGAACATAACATTATTCCAGGTATTTATAACAATATTTTTGGCACTTATAACACGGCTAAAGCGGCAATTCACACTCAAGTAGAGTCTTTTGTTTTAATCTCCACAGATAAAGCGGTTCGTCCAACCAATGTGATGGGAACAACTAAACGCCTTGCTGAACTCTGTTTGCAAGCCTTTGCAGATATGCACGATATGATCTTCGAGGGTGTAATGCATAAAACACTATTTAGTATGGTACGTTTTGGCAATGTGTTGGGTTCTTCTGGTTCAGTAATTCCTCTTTTCAAACAGCAAATAAAAGAAGGTGGCCCTATCACAGTCACAGATGAGCGTATCACACGCTACTTTATGACCATTCCTGAAGCGGCTCAACTTGTTATTCAGGCGGGAGCTATGGCTAAAGGTGGTGAAGTCTTTATTCTGGATATGGGAGAGCCTGTAAAAATTGTCGATCTGGCTAAAAAACTCATCACTTTATCTGGGCTAAGTATAAAAAACACTCATAACCCAAAAGGCGATATTGAAATCAAATTCACCGGTTTAAGGCCTGGAGAAAAACTCTATGAGGAGCTTTTAATTGGTGAGGATAATGTTGCTAAAACCCTTCATCCAAGGATCTTAACTGCTCAAGAAAAATTTCTTTCTTTTGCGGATCTCTCATTGTTACTGGAACAACTTGATCAAGCCTGTAAACAAGCTGATTACACAAAAATTAATGAGATTTTACTCAATTCACCAACCAGTTATAAACCGGTGAGTGAATTAGAGGATTTAATCCATAAAGCACAAACAGATCAAACACATTCTCGGGGGTAAATAAATTGCATATGACAAAAATAGTATTACACAGAACTTAAATATTGCGCTCCAATTAACTGTAAACCAACAATCTTTAACTAGAATGAGAAAAATATATGTATAAATTATCTAAACTTTTTACTGTATTAAGTGTTTTAGCCTCTTTATCCGCTTGTTCTCTGATTTTTCCATCAACACATTCTCCAATTCGTGGGGTGAAAGTCTATTCACAAGGCGAACCATTAAATGCAGAAAAAGCCGTTGATGCCTATTTAATTACACCTGCACTAGTAAGACAAATGGCACCAACGAATGCTTACGCAAGAACCAATCAATCCCTTGAAGAGCAACTTAAAGGCTATCAATACCGAGTAGGCCCTGGTGATATTCTTAATATCACAGTATGGGACCACCCTGAATTAACTACACCTGCTGGTTCTTATCGTTCAGCGGCAGAATCGGGCAGCCAAGTTCACGCAAATGGTACGATTTTCTACCCTTATGTAGGCTCCATTTCCGTGTCAGGCTTAACCGTCAGCCAAATTCGAACCAAGCTCACAAGACGACTTGCAAACTATATTAGCGATCCACAAATTGAAGTGAATGTTGCTGCCTACCAATCTCAAAAAACCTATATTACCGGTCAAGTCAATAATCCGGGGCAACAATACCTCACAAATATTCCATTAACCTTATTGGATGCTGTCAATAAAGCTGGCGGGCTAGCTCAAGATGCAGACTGGCATAATGTCACCCTAACCAATAAAGGTAGGGAAGAAAAACTCTCACTTGAAGCCTTAATCCAAAAAGGCGATCTGAGCCAAAACCGTTTACTCGAAGATGGCGATATTGTTCACGTGCCACGTAACGATGCGAATAAAATTTTCGTGATTGGCGAAGTTGCACAACCACAAATGCTCAAAATTACACACTACGGTATGACATTGACGGAAGCCATTACAGCTAGTGGTGGCATAGACAAACTTGCAGCGGATGCAACGGGTATTTTCGTTATCCGTGGTCAACGTAATCAAACGAAAAAATCACCTTTAAACATTCAAAAAACGGATGTTGAAAATAATGAACAGATTGAAAAAGTAGCTGATATTTATCAACTTGACGTGACAGATGCCACATCATACATCCTAGGTACAGAGTTTTACTTGAAACCTTATGATGTTGTTTATGTGACAACCGCACCAATTACTCGTTGGAACCGCGTAATTACTCAAGTGATACCAACATTATCTGGCTTTAACTCCATTACTGAAAGCACATTACGTATTAGAAACTGGTAACAATGTTTGAAAACATTCTTGTTGTTTGTATGGGAAATATCTGTCGCTCTCCCGTTGGAGAAAAACTATTGCAACAGTATTTCCCAGAAAAAAGCGTTATATCTGCAGGAATTGTTGCAGAAGAAAGTAGCTTAGTAGGAAAAATGGCGGATCCGCAAATGATACAAATTGCAAAACAATACAATTTAGATATCAGCGATCACCGCTCTCAACAGCTAACAGAATCACTTTGCCATCAAGCCGATCTCATTCTTGTAATGGACAAACAACAAATGGAGTTAGTCCACCAGCTATCCCCCTGTTCAATAGGTAAGGTGATGCTGTTTGGGCATTGGTTAGGGGCAAAAACGGAAATCCCTGACCCGTACAGAAAAAATTTAGATACGTTTAAATCGGTGTATGAAACACTCGAACAAGCGGCATCTCATTGGAAAAAAAAATTATAGGACGATGAATAATGAGCGAGAAAAATCAAGACGACACTATTGATATCATCAATTTAATGAGGACCTTATTAGATCATAAGTGGTGGATAATTATTTCTACCTTAGTGACAACTGTTATTGGTGCAGGCTATGCCTTCTTTGCAACACCGATTTATTTAGCTCACGCATCTATACAAATTGAGGAAAAATCACACGGGAGGATATTGCCTGATTTTGCGGGGATTTTAGAGGAAAAATCTTCATCCAATACGGAAATTGCCATTCTTAAATCAAGAATGGTGCTGTCGTACAGTGTAAATCAGTTAAATTTAACCACTGAAATTACACCGCACTTTTCTTTGCCGCTGATTGGCAAAATGATGGCAAGACTATCGAATTATGAACCAGAATTACAAGTGTATTATTTTTCACCTCTATCTGATGATGCTCATTCAGTTATTTTAGAAGTTGGTGACAATCCAAATACTTATAGCCTATTTTCTGATGCAACATCGGAGAAATTATTAGAGGGTAAAATAGGTGAAATCTATGAATCAGATCGCCTCCATTTTGCAGTATCAATGATTAATGCCGAAGCAGGACAACGCTTTAAGATCAAAAAAATATCTGAATTATCCGCAATTTCCAAACTCAAAGATCAACTTTCTATTTCTGAAGCGGGTAAACAAACGGGCATTATTGATATTTCGACACAAGGCGAAAATAAAAACCATATCCGCAATATTATAACCAGTGTTGCGGAAAGTTATTTATCACAAAATGTCGCACGCAATTCAGCAGAAGCTTCAAAAAGCTTAGCTTTTCTTAACAAGCAACTACCTGAAATCAGAGAAAAACTGTCTGATGCAGAAAATAAATTAAATGCATTTCGTTTAAAAAATGAATCTTTAGATTTAAGCTTTGAATCAAGATCAACACTAGAAAGTATTGTTCGTCTTGAATCTGAATTGAATGAATTAAAGACTGATGAAACTGAAATTTCACAAAAATTCACACGCAACCACCCAGCTTATGTAGCGTTGATTAAAAAACGTAATGTGTTAAATGCCGAAAAAGAACGTTTAAATAAACAAGTGGAACGTTTACCAAACACGCAAAAAGAAATTATTCGTTTAACCCGTGATTTAGAAGTTAACCAACAAATCTATATTCAGTTACTCAACCGTATTCAAGAATTAGATGTAGTGAAAGCAAGCACCATTGGTAATGTGAGAATGTTGGATACTACACAGGTTTTCCCAGAACCGGTTGCACCGAAAAAATCACTGATTATTTTAATGTCACTAATTTTGGGATTAGCCTTATCTTCACTTGCGATTATGATCAAAGGTTTCTTATCACAAGGCATTGAATCCACTGCGGAGATTGAAAAATCGGGCTTATCAACTTACGCAGTGATTCCACATTCTGAGCGACAACCTAAAGTTTCATTGAAAAATATGAGCAAAGGTAAAAATGCTTTACTCTCAGATAGCCACCCAGATGACAATGCAGTCGAAGCACTGCGAAGCTTAAGAACAAGCCTCTACTTTGCAATGCAAGAGGCGCAAAATAACATTGTGATGATATCAGGTACAGTGCCTTCGGTCGGAAAAAGCTTTATCTCGACAAACTTAGCGAACATCTTGGCTAAAACAGGTAAAAAAGTCTTATTGATTGATGCCGATTTACGTCGTAGTTATCTTGATTCATTGCTATCGCTTAAGCATACTCAAGGACTAAGTGAAAGCATCACGCAAGATATGCCGTTTGAAAGTGCGGTCAATATTTACGAAAATTTCTCAGTGATGACGAAAGGAAAGACCCCGAAAAACCCATCGGAGTTATTTTATAGCGCTCGCTTCCAACAATTATTGGACTGGGCATCTCAAAATTACGATATCGTACTGATAGATACTCCGCCAATTCTGTCTGTCACAGATGCGGCAATCATTGGGAAATACGCAGGGACAGTCTTGCTCGTAGGTTATTTTGCCAAAACCACCGTGAAAGAGGTTGAAACAGCCAAAGCTCGTTTTGAACAAGCTGGCATCACTACCAATGGTTTTATCTTGAATGGCGCCAGACCAAGAGCTTCAAATTATTATGAGCATTATGGTTATAAAAGCTAAGATCCAATAACACACTAAAAAGGTAAATCAGATGATTTACCTTTTTATTTCTACCTAAAGAAAGTGCGGTCAAAATTTTTAATTTTTTGACCGCACTTTATGCTTAATAGCCTTCTTCGTGCATATTCGGGAAGAATTGTGCTTTTTGAATACGTTTTACACGCGTCTCAATTCTTCCATCGGCATATAACTCAATCTCACGCCAACCTGGTTGCACTGAATCCAATGCGAACGTATTATTATCAGGTTTGAATTGAATACAGGTTGCTGGCGTTGCCATAATTTTATAGCCATTCCATTCCGCATCGACTTCCTGATGAATATGACCGTGTAAAATACCTTTCACTTTATTAAAAGGGGCGAGAGCATAAGCCAATTCGTGGGCATTGCGTAAATTATGCTGATCTAACCAAGCTGAACGAGTTGGCAGAATATGGTGATGCAACACAATTAACGTGTAACGTTCAGGATGATCTTTTAATTTTGACACTAACCAATCAATTTGATATTGGCTCAACTCGCCGTGTGGTACACCAAATACCTGACTATCTAACATCAGAATTTGCCAATATTTACCAAGCAAAATATGTTTCTTGGCATTCAAATTACCTTGGTTCTGATCCAAAATTTCAAACATCTTTGGTTGAAAATCGTGGTTACCTGGAATCCAAAATACCGTTTTTTCAAGACGTTTTACTTGTTCACAAAACAGTAAATAACCTTCGTTACTACTATCCTGTACTAAATCGCCCGTGGCTAAAACAAAATCATAATCAAAATCTTGTTCTTTAATTTCGTTTAATACTTGTACGAAACTTTGGTATGTATTGACTCCCAATAACTCACTTTTTTCATCCTTAAACAAATGCGGATCCGTTATTTGAATAAATTTAAACACCTCCGCCGAAGTATCGTATGTATAAGTACTGAACAAAGCGAACTCCTACTGCAAATATAAAATAATAAACTGAGAATAAGTTACAGATTTACAAAATAAATTGCACGCACCAAAATAAAAAAATGTTAGCTATGTCATATTTATTTCTAAATTTTTTTTAAAAATTAAACCTAAATCACATTTTTTTAATCACATTGACTCAATTCAGCTTTGTTGTAATGAACGATAATTAAGTTGCAACCATTGCAAACCTAATACTGCAATTCCGTTATCAATTTTGCCCTGATTTACCCATTGATAAGCCGTTTCTCGACTCACAACGTGCACACGAATATCTTCGTTTTCTTCTGCAAGCCCGTGAATGCCTTTTGCTTGCGTGCTATCCACTTTTCCAACAAATAAATGAATACGCTCAATCACGCCCCCCGGGCTGTCCCATACGCTTAAACAATGTTGTAAATCAGTGACTTGCACACCCGCTTCTTCTTCGCTTTCACGCAATGCCACTTCTTCTGGTTTCTCGCCTTCTTCCACCATACCCGCGATTAATTCTAATAACCAAGGTGACTGGCTAGATTGTGGTTGATAAGCACCAATACGCACTTGCTCGACTAAAATCACTGCATCTTTGGCTGGGTCATAAGCAATCACAGCAGAAGCTGCGCCTTTCACTAATAATTCGCGAGTCACAACACCACTCTCGCCACCAGCAAATAATTTGTGTTTAAATTGAATACGTTTTAATTCAAAAAAGCCTTTATACAAGGTTTCTTCATTTAAAATTTCAATATCTTGCTGGCTAAACTGTTGAATATCCATTTTATTGTTATCCTCTTAAATTAACTTTTTCTTAATCGCTCTGAACTGACTAAAAAGAGCGCAATTACCATTAATAAGATCGAACCGGAAAACAGTAAAGTATTTACCGCACTTGAATGATCCACAATAATTAAACGCACCATCGCAGTGATCCCAATGTATATAAAATAGCGTAGTGGAAAGTGGTAATTGGTTTTAAAGTATTTCACAATCAACGCTAAAAACTCAAAATACAAGAAATACACCACGATCTTTTCAATCAATAAATAAGACGCTTTGTTGGTTTCTGTTAATAGCACCAATGCTAAACTATAGGTTTCTTGTGCTAAGAAAATCACTAAAATAGCCGCTAAAATCACTAAGGAAATATTAAGCACCCACTGCAATAAACTTGAGATTATCTTACTAAAATGGCTATGATTTTGTTCTGATGTCCTTTTTTCCATTGTTTTCCCCACCAAATCCAATAAAAATTAAATAAAAAATCGCTGAAAAATTTCATCTAAATGCTTTGTTAAACAGGCTTTACCTGCAATGTCTTCATTTTGCCAAGACGCTAATAATATCTCGGCTGAAAATTGTTGTTTAGCAAAATCCGCCACAGGTAAATAGCTGATATGCCAAGGTTCGTAGCCAATCTCTTTCCCTTGCGGTAACTGCGTAAACGGTAATGCAAAATCAAAATGCGCAAGATTTTGTTGTAACCACTCACTTAATTCATAAAAATAACCGCCCTTTTCATATTCCCAAGGTTCTAATTGCAAGCTTTGCGCTGCTGGTAATAAATTCGGATCAAACACATCAATTTCGGTTCCCCAATGATGACGGCTGCCTCCTGGTAATGCCGACCAACGCAAAATCGCTTGTGCCTTTTGCCAATCAGAAAGTGCGGTCAAATTTAGTGGATTTCCAAGATCATCGTGGACTTTACGCTCACCGTTGAATTTGCCATTCCAGATTAACTGCTGGCGCTGAAACTCACGAAAGCTACTGGCTGGCTGTAAATTAAAACCCTTTTTCAATGCACATTGTTGCAACGATTCAAAAGCCTTGAGCGCATCAGTTTGTAAAAAATGGTTGTTAGAAAAAGGGCAAGGTAAATTGACCAAATGACTTCGGACTTTGCCTGTTAGCTGCTCCACACTGAGTTTTATACGCATTATTTATCCAACAGATTGACTAAAATTTGTTGATACACTTCACCGCACTTAGCTAAATCATTCACATCAACACATTCATTCACTTTGTGAATAGTTTTGTTTAGCGGACCAAACTCCACCACCTCAGCCCCCATTAACGCAATAAATCGCGCATCAGAAGTGCCACCGCCTGTATCTAAGCGCGGTGTATTTTTTGTAATTTTTTGCACTGTACTTATAGCCGCATCCACGAGTTTTCCCCTGTCAGTCAAAAATGGCTTACCCGATAAATTCCATTCAATACGATGTTTTAATTGATGTTTTTGTAGCATTTCAGCCACTTTTTGTTTAATGGTTTCATCTGTCACTTCAGTGCAATAACGTAAATTAAACTGCACATAAAGCTCGCCCGGGATCACATTATTGCTGCCTGTTCCTGCGTGAATATTGGCAATCTGTAACGAAGTTGGTGGAAAAAACGCATTGCCGTTATCCCATTGATAGGTAGTCAATTCGGTTAAAAATTCTAACGATTTATGCACTGGATTTTCAGCTAAATGCGGATAAGCAACGTGACCTTGAATACCTTGAATATACAAGTTGGCGGTGATAGAACCTCGGCGACCATTTTTCACAACATCACCCAGCTGCTGTGAACTTGATGGCTCGCCCACAATGCAATAATCAATCGGTTCATTACGCGCCATTAAGGTTTCCACCACGTGCACTGTGCCATCTTTCGCGGCGGCTTCTTCATCAGATGTAATTAATAACGCAATCGTGCCTTGATGATTTGGGTTGACTTTGACAAATTCCTCTACCGCCACCACCATTGCAGCAAGCGAGCCTTTCATATCAGCCGCACCACGTCCATACAATATATCATCGACGATTTGCGCCGAAAAAGGCGGATATTGCCATCGTTGTTCATCACCGACTGGCACAACATCCGTATGCCCTGCAAATGCAACAACCGGTGATCCTGAACCGTGTTTTGCCCATAAATTTAAAGTGTCATTAAATGGCATCCATTCAATTTGAAAACCTAATTTTTGTAATCTTTCTGCGATCACTTGCTGACAACCTTGATCGTCAGGGCTAATCGACGGGCGACGAATTAATTCACTTGCGAGCTCAATAATTGAATTTTTCATTTTTATACCGCACTTTTGTAGAAACAAATATTCAGGGCAGACGATCGGCCTGCCCCCAAATATTATTTAAAACAAGCTTCATACTCTTTTACATTAAAACCAATCAACGCTTTGCCATCTTGCAAAATGATTGGGCGTTTAATTAATGTTGGTTGTTCAAACAGCACCGCAAGTGCGGTCTGTTTTGAGAGATTTTCTTTCACATCATCCGCTAGATTACGCCAAGTCGTACTGCGTTTATTGACTAAATTTTCCCAGCCAAATTGTACTTCAGCTTGTTCTAGCCACGTTTTATCTAAACCATCTACACGATAATCGTGTAATTGATGTGGAATATTATTTGCAGCTAACCAACTCAATGCTTTTTTTACGGTATCGCAATTTTTAATGCCATAAACAGTAATCATATTGTGTCCTTAAACTAAAAATCCCTAAGATTTATCACCTTAGGGATTTTAGCATATTTCAAAAATTGTGCGTTAATGACTTGTTAATTTACCCAATAAACTGTTCATACGTTTAATGAACGCCACTGGATTTTCTAACGAACCACGCTCTGCCAACATTGCTTGTTCTAACAATAATTCGATCCAATCTGCGAATTGTTGTTCGTCAGCAATGTCTGCTACTTTTTGCACCAAGCTATGCTCTGGGTTTAATTCAAAGGTATATTTCACCTCTGGCATAGCTTGACCTGCTGCAGCGAATAATTTTGCCATTTGAGTTGTCATCTGGTCATTGCCGGTTGAAACTACCGCTGGCGTGTCGGTCAAACGGTGAGTTAAACGTACTTCTTTCACGCGTTCACCAAGCAAGTTTTTCACACGCTCAACAAACGAAGCAAACTGTTCATCTTGCTGCTTTTGCTCTTCTTTTTCTTCGTCCGCTAAATCGCCAAGATCTAAATCCGCTTTACTGATAGTTTGTAGCTGTTTGCCATCAAATTCAGTTAAATAGCTCAACATCCACTCATCAATGCGATCAGATAACAATAAGACTTCAATACCTTTCTTATTGAATAACTCTAAGTGTGGTGAGTTTTTAGCTGCTACATAGGTGTCCGCAGTGATGTAGTAAATTGCTTTTTGTCCTTCTTTCATACGTGCTACGTAATCCTCTAAAGACACAGTTTGCTCGCTACTGTCATTATGCGTTGAAGCAAAACGTAATAACTTCGCGATGCTTTCTTTATTCGCAACATCTTCTGCTGGGCCTTCTTTTAACACTAAACCAAATTCTTTCCAGAAACTTTGGTATTTCTCCGCATCATCTTTAGCTAATTTTTCGAGCATTTGTAATGAGCGTTTAGTGAGTGCTTTACGCAATGCAGCGGTCACTTTGTTATCTTGTAAAATTTCACGCGACACATTTAATGGTAAATCGTTGCTATCAATTAAACCACGCATAAAACGCAGATAATTCGGCATAAACTGCTCTGCATCATCCATAATAAACACACGCTGAACATACAATTTTAAGCCGTGTTTATGCTCACGATTAAATAAATCCCAAGGTGCTTTTGCAGGCACATAAAGCAAGCTCGTGTATTCTTGGTTACCTTCTACGCGGTTATGCGACCAAAGAAGCGGATCGGCAAAATCGTGGCTAATATGCTTATAAAACTCTTTATACTCGTCTTCTGAAATTTCATTTTTTGAACGGGTCCAAAGCGCCTGCGCTTTGTTAATTTTTTCCCATTTAATACCCGTATGCTTGCCTTCATCATCATATTCTTTAGCTAAAATTTCTACTGGCAAGCCAATATGGTCGGAATATTTACTGATGATGTCACGCAAACGCCATTCGTTTAAAAACTCTTTTTCATCTTCGCGTAAATGTAAGGTAATTTCTGTGCCACGCTCTTTTTTCTCAATATCCGCAACAGAATATTCACCTTCACCTGCAGATTCCCAAAGCACCGCTTTGTCTGGACTTTCACCTGCCGCACGTGTTTTTACGCTGACTTTATCTGCCACGATAAATGCTGAATAAAAACCGACGCCAAACTGACCGATTAATTGGCTGTCTTTAGCTTGATCTTGCCCTAATGAACTTAGAAACTCTTTCGTACCTGATTTTGCAATCGTACCAAGATGATCAATCACTTGCTCACGAGTCATCCCGATACCGTTATCACTAATGGTCAATGTGCCTTTTGCTTCATCAAAGCTGATACGCACTTTTAAATCGCCATCACCTTCGTACAATTCTGGTGCAGAAAGCGCTTTAAAGCGTAATTTATCTGCCGCATCAGAGGCATTTGAAATTAATTCACGTAAGAAAATTTCTTTATTGGAATATAAAGAATGGATCATTAATTGAAGAAGTTGTTTAACTTCAGATTGAAAACCACGAGTTTCTTGATTATTTGACATAGCATTTCCTTTTATTACGCTAAAATACAAGTGCTTTCAGATATAAGTGCAAAAAAGGAAATTTCAAGAGAGAAGAATAGAAAAAGTGCGGTAAAAATTTTTGATTTTTCTACCGCACTTTTGGAATTGAGATAAATTCAATTAGAATTCGTAGCGTAAACCTACTTTAGCACCGTATTGAGTACCTTTATCACCATCAAATTTACCTAAGTAATTGTACTCAAGACCTGCATTAAGCGCTAAGCTATTGGTAAACTTATAACTTACACCAGCTAAAACACCGTAGCCCAATTTGGTTTTTCTGTACTCTTCGCTGACTTTTTCCGTTACATTTTGATTATTTTGTTGGCGAATCTCAATTCCATAGTCATTCCATGATACACGGTTTGCAGCAATACGTGCACCCACATAAGGGGTTAAGGCACTATTTAAATTAATGTCATAGATTGCGGATAAACCGAAAGAATCTGTTTTAACTTTACCACTGCCAGATTCATAAACGGAACCATTAGGAAAACTGTCAACATCCTCGTAGCTATATTTGATTGTGGCATATTTGGTGTAATCAAAAGCTAGACGAAAATCTGTAAAGTTATAACCCACAGAGAAACTTGGAGTAAAGCCTGATTTACTCGCAGTTTCGCCATCACCAGACCATTTCACTTTAGATGTTCCTAAATCGCCTTGCACATAGAAATTAGCACTTGCAGTTGCTGCGAATAATGTTCCCATTGCTAATACTAATAATGACTTTTTCATCATACATTCCTCTTTATGGTTAATGATTAAATTGTACCTAATTATAACACTTTATTTGATTTATGGCTTAAATCTTAGCTTAAATTTACATTCTTTACAAAAGTACATTATTTGGCCATTTTGGATATTATTATGTCGTCTAATAGTTAAATAATGTACTTTGCATCCACATTCATAAGGGAATACAGACTTTACGACATTCGATGTATCAAACTGATGATAAATCTGTGGCTCCAAATGAAATACTTCTTGCATCATATTTTGCCACTCTTTACCGTGTGGTTTTACCCGTCCAAATTGCTGAAAAACGATGAGATGTGCCAGTTCGTGTGGCACCACTTGCTGAATAAAATCTTGTGGATTTTCCAACAGCAAAGTGCGGTTCAATTTAATCAAATTTTGTTGCAAATACGCCCCCCCTGCCTTTTGTCCTCGCACCTCATAGCTCACTTGCGGAGGAGAAAAAGTGCGATGAAAATGCTGTTCCGCTAAGTTTAAACAATGGGTTAAACGCCATTGCACTTGCATTTTTAAGTGACGAAATTGCGTATCTACTGACATCATCTGAATAGGTTTAAAAATAGAAATAAGACACAAAAAAGGCGAGTTACCTCGCCTTAATTACACTGAAGATTATTTTAATCCAGCTGCAGCTCTTAATTCTTCAGCGCGATCAACTTTTTCCCAAGGGAATTGTTCACGACCGAAGTGGCCATAAGCGGCTGTTTCACGGTAAATTGGTTGAATTAAATCAAGCATTTTAATTAAACCATAAGGACGTAAATCAAAGAATTCACGCACTAATGCTACTAACAATTCATTTGCGACTTTACCTGTACCGAATGTTTCCACCATAATTGATGTTGGATCTGCAACACCGATTGCGTAAGAAAGTTGAATTTCACAACGATCTGCAAGACCTGCTGCAACAATATTTTTTGCAACATAACGTGCTGCATAAGCAGCTGAACGGTCCACTTTTGATGGATCTTTACCTGAGAATGCACCACCGCCGTGACGAGCCGCACCACCATAAGTATCTACGATAATTTTACGACCTGTTAAGCCACAGTCGCCCATTGGTCCACCAATAACGAAACGGCCAGTAGGGTTAATAAAATATTTAGTGTCTTTTGATAACCACTCACTTGGCAATACTGGCTTGATAATTTCTTCCATTACTGCTTCGTGTAAATCTTTTTGGCTAATGCTATCGCAGTGTTGAGTTGAAAGCACAACTGCATCTACACCGACGATTTTATTATCTTCGTATTTTAATGTCACTTGGCTTTTCGCGTCTGGACGTAACCAAGGTAATGTACCGTCTTTACGTACTTTGGCCTGACGTTCCATTAAACGATGCGCATACGTAATTGCTGCAGGCATTAATACGTCAGTTTCATTAGTTGCGTAACCAAACATAATCCCTTGGTCGCCCGCACCTTGGTCTAATGGGTTCTCACGATCCACGCCTTGGTTGATATCAGAAGATTGTTTACCAATTGCGTTTAATACTGCACAAGAATGGCCATCAAAGCCCATATCTGAATGTTTATAACCAATATCACAAATTACTTTGCGAGTTAAATTCTCAATATCAACCCAGGCTGACGTGGTAATCTCACCACCCACTAACGCCATACCCGTTTTTACATAGGTTTCACAGGCAACACGAGCTTTAGGATCTTGTTTTAAAATTTCATCTAGTACCGCATCTGAAATTTGATCGGCAATTTTATCTGGATGCCCTTCTGACACCGATTCTGATGTGAATAAATAACTAGACATAATATCCTTCTTTTGAATTAATTTAGATGTTTTTGCGTCTGGACGGCTATAATACGCTTTTAAATGAAAAATTCAATCTTTAAATCAGAAAATTTCCCCTTCTTAAACAAAAAAGGGGAAATTCGGTAGAAAATGCGAGAAATGTGTAAATTTAGAAAATTTCGCTTTCAACAAAGAAGTAAGCGATTTCTCGTTTTGCACTTTCCACACTATCAGAACCGTGTACAGAATTTTGGCGCTGATTAATTGCAAACGCTTTACGAATCGTGCCTTCTTCCGCTTGTTCCGGATTGGTTGCCCCAATTAAAGCGCGGTAATCTTTTACTGCATTTTCTTTTTCCAACACCAAAACAACGATTGGTGCAACTTGCATATACGCCACTAAATCAGGGAAAAATTCTCGACCTTGATGCTCAGCATAAAACCCTTCCGCTTGTGCTTGGTCTAAATGCAACATTTTCGCTGCAACAATACGGAAACCGGCTTGCTCAAGACGAGCTAAAATAGCACCAATTAAATTACGTTTAACTGCATCAGGCTTGATAATTGCTAACGTTTTTTCCATTACGATGTGAAATCCTTAAGAGTTCGATTGAGTTAATAAAAGGTTCGCTAAAGTTTGTACACCAATGCCTGTTGCGCCAACAGCCCATAAGTCACTTGCTGTTTTACGATAGGTTGCGGAACAGTCAATGTGTAACCAATTTTGCTGATAATTTTTCACAAAATAAGATAAAAATGCGGTTGCAGTACTTGCCCCTGCACCTACTGGCACTGTGCCGGTATTCGCAATGTCTGCAAACGCAGTGCTAATTTGTGAACGGTGCAATTCGGCAAATGGTAAACGCCAGAAAGGTTCTTGTTCTATTTCTGCGGCTTTAAATAACGCATCAGCTAATTTATCGTCCATTGAAAGCACAGAATGGTAGTCATTACCCACTGCCACTTTTGCCGCACCTGTTAAGGTTGCACAGTCAATAATAAATTGTGCATTTTGTTTATCCGCCTCAATTAAACCATCAGCAAGCACTAAACGCCCTTCAGCATCGGTATTTAAAATTTCAGCCGTCACACCATTGCTATAAGTGATAATATCGCCCAGCTTGAAAGCATTGCTACTCACTAAGTTTTCTGCACAGCATAAATATAATTTCACACGTTGTTTTAAACCACGAGCAATAGCTAAACCTAATGTCCCCGTCAATAAGGCTGCGCCGCCCATATCAGTACGCATTGTACTCATACCGTCACTTGGCTTAATGCTGTAACCACCGCTGTCAAAAGTAATACCTTTGCCCACTAAACACGCCAAAACTGGTGCATTAGGGTTGCCTGTTGGATTGAAATCCAGTTGTAACATTGCTGGTGGGTTTGCTGAGCCACGACCAACATTCCAAATGCCTTGATAATTTTTTTCTTTTAATTCGTCACCTGAAATAATGTTAAAACTGACCGCACTTTTGTCGCCATACTCTTCTGCTTGTTCTTCGATAAACTCTGCCACACGTGTAGCCAGCTCAATCGGAGTAATCACTTCAGCAGGCAAATTAATAATTTCACGCACGAAATCACCGCATTGAATACGTGCTAAAAGTTCTGCTTGTGGTTCATCATCTAAAGTTGGAAATTCCAAGGCATAATCTTGTTTTGCAGTATAGAAACCTTGATAGAATGCCCAACAATTTTCTAAATCCCAGTTATCGCCTACTAGTTCCACATCTTTGATATTTTGACCACGTAATTTACGCGCAGCTTTTTGCACAGCAAGGCGTTCAGAAAGTGCCTTAACGTGAATAACGGCTTGATCATTTTGGAAACTTAATAGCGCATTTTGTCCCCAAACTTCGCTTGCAGGTTGGGTAGATAAGATAACTTGCATTGACATAAGAAATCCTTTTTTAATAAGTGATGAGAAAAGTGTCCTCAATATATCAGCTTTTCGCTCGTTTGTATCTGATTGATGGGTTATCTTTTACGTTGATCAGTAAAATATTGCACATACCACTCAACGGTATTTTGTAAACCTTGGCTGAAATCTGTTTTGGCTTGCCAGCCTAATTCAGTATGAATTTTATTTAAATTCAAAGCGTAACGTCTATCGTGTCCCGGGCGGTCTTGCACAAAACAAATCAACTGATTGAAATCTTCAATGTGCGCAAGCTCGGATTCAAATGCTTGTAATTGCCCTGTTTGACGTAATTCATTTAACAATGCACAAATTCGGCCTACCACTTCAAGATTGGTAAATTCATTGTTGCCACCAATATTATAATGTTCCCCCACTTTGCCATTGAGTAACACCTGATATAACCCTTCCACGTGATCGTTGACAAACAACCAATCTCGACGTTGTTGCCCGTCCCCATAAATCGGCAAAGTTTGCCCTTGCAAAGCACGATCAATTATTAGCGGAATTAACTTTTCAGGGTATTGATAAGGCCCGTAATTATTCGCACTGTGTGTCATCAAAATGGGTAACCCATAAGTACGATGCCACGCTTGCACTAAGTGATCGCTAGAGGCTTTTGATGCAGAATACGGGCTACTTGGTTGATAACGATCATTTTCGGCAAATGGTCGATCATCAATGGCTAAATCACCATAAACCTCATCGGTAGAAATATGTAAAAAACGGAATTGTGCTTTTTTCTCGGTAGGCAAATATTGCCAATATTGGCGAGTGGCTTCTAACAACTGATAAGTGCCCACGATATTGGTTTGAATAAAATCTGCCGCACCAGAAATTGAGCGGTCGACGTGGCTTTCCGCTGCTAAATGCATAATGGCATCAGGCTGATATTGCTCAATGAGCTTTGCCATTGCTAAATAATCGCAAATGTCCATTTGCTCAAAAAAATAACGTGGATTTTCTACCGCACTTTGTAAACTTTCGAGATTGGCCGCATAGGTTAATTTGTCCACATTTAACACAGAATGCGGTGTTTTCGCCAAAAGATAGCGGATTAACGCAGAGCCAATAAAACCGGCTCCGCCAGTAATCAAAATTTTTTTCATTGTTTTTCTCTTATCGCAATATCCTTGCTTAATACACGTGTAAAATACCCTGTATCTTACCCTGTTCTTGAAACATCGATAATAAAAACTTTCCTGAACAGAACAAAAACTGTATAATCCGCAAGTATTTTTTAACGAGATTCCGCCAATCAATGAAGTGCGGTCACAATTTATAGAGTTTATTTAGAGGAAGCAATGGCAAAAGAAGATTGCATTGAAATGCAAGGCACTATTTTAGAAACCTTGCCAAACACGATGTTTCGTGTTGAATTAGAAAACGGCCACGTCGTTACTGCTCATATTTCAGGTAAAATGCGTAAAAACTATATCCGTATTTTAACTGGTGACAAAGTGACTATCGAAATGACACCTTATGACTTAAACAAAGGTCGCATTATTTTCCGTAGTCGTTAATTTTCCCCAAGAAAAAGCACTGAATTTTCAGTGCTTTTTCTTTTGTGTTATTTTTACGGCTGTGTTCTGAATAAACGACGTCTGACTAACAGACCAATGCCTCTTAATATCACGAGTAATAAAGCAAGTGCATATAATGGCATATTGCCTAGCACCGAATAAGGGGTTTTACCTGTTGTTGGGGCAATTTGGTGTGTTAAAGAAGTTTTAATAAATTGTGGTGCTTGTGCCACTAATTCGCCTTTTTCATCAATAAATGCCGTTACCCCCGTATTTGTCGCGCGAATAACTGGTTTACCCAACTCAAGCGCACGCATTCTTGCCATTTGTAAATGCTGCCAAGGACCAATCGAATCTCCAAACCACGCATCATTTGAAATAGTCACAATGAAATTACTGTCTTTGTGTAAGTTTTGGCGTAACTGCTCACCTAAAATAATTTCATAGCAAATTGCTGCGCTAAATTTCTGCCCTTTTACGCCTAATGGCGATTGTATTCTCTCACCAGATTGGAACGCGGACATTGGCAAATTAAATACTGTTCCTAGCGGACGCAATACAGTCTCTAACGGCACATATTCACCAAAAGGCACTAAATGATGTTTGTTATAACGATTTTTACCGTCCAAACTATAAGGTGTTTCTTGACTACCTAGGGCAATAATAGAATTGAATAACTTGCCTACATTCGCATCGTGATAAATTGTCCCGATCATCAATTCTGTGCCATTTTGACTCGCTACTTGTTGCAAGCTGTGAAAAAACGGCTGAATGTCATTTTCCAATACTGGCAATGCTGATTCTGGCAATATGATCACATCACTTTTGCCTAAATGTTGCATAATCAATTTCTGATAAATATCTAACGTACGGTAAAGATATTCAGGATCCCATTTTAAATTCTGTTCGATATTGCCTTGCAGTAAGCTCACCGTAAGGCGTTTATCCTCTTCTTTTTGAACATAATTCACTTGCGATGCATAGACACTTAACCCGCCAACAATCGCCAATACCATTGTTTGAGAAGCGATTAAATGCCATTTTTTATCTGATTGGAAAAACACAGAAATTACGCTAAAAATGACCGCACTTGCCCACATTACAAAGAATGTGACACCTTCGACACCAAAAATTGGCGCAAGGCCCGCAAAAGGGCTGTCAATTTGGCTATAACCAAATTGTAACCAAGGGAAGCCAGTGAAAACCCAACCTCTTAAAAACTCCGTAAATGTCCAAATAACAGGAAAAATTGCCAAACCAGTGACGTTAAAACGTTGGACAAGATAGGCAAATAATACAGGGTAAAGTGAAAGATAAGCGGATAATAGCAGAACTAGGAAATAGCTCACGCCAAGAGAAGCACCACCAAATTGGTGAATACTGACGTGCAACCAATTTACACCAAAGGTAAAAAAGCCCATTCCCCATAGAAATCCCCCCCAAAGTGCGGTCTTTTTCTGTGGATTTTTAACCACAAAAAGCAAACCAATTAATGAAAGATAAGCACAAACCCAATAATCAAAGGGAGAAAATGCAAATACACCAACCACACCTGAAATCAGTGCAATAAGATAAGTTAATACAGGATTTTTCATAGTCTTCCAAAAATAATTAAGCACGAGCAAAAACCCGTGCTATTTGAATGTTTATTACAAAATTATTCTTCTTTATATTCTTCTGCTTTTTCAATTTCGGCTAACTGTTCATCGCTTACAGTAACACGTAATTGAATAATGCGACGGCTGTCGGCTGAAGTGACTTTGAAATTGATATTATCAACTGTGATTTCTTCACCACGTTTCGGTAAATACCCAAAGGCTTGCATCACAACACCGCCAATAGTATCCACTTCTTCATCTTCAAAATCCGTATTAAATTGTTGGTTGAAATCATCAATATCCGTTAACGCACGCACAGCATAAGTATGGCGAGAAAGTTGGCGAATGTTCACCACTTCTTCTTCATCAAACTCATCTTCGATATCACCTACAATTTGTTCTAAAATATCTTCAATGGTGACTAAACCTGACACCGCACCAAATTCATCCACCACAATCGCCATATGGAAACGCTCTGAACGGAAGTCTTTAAGCATACGATCAACACGTTTACTTTCAGGTACAATCACTGCTGGGCGTAGCAATGGCAGTAAGTCAAACTCTTCGGCATTAGAACGTAAAAAACGCAATAAATCTTTGGCGTGTAAAATGCCTGCAATGTTATCTCTTTCATCGGTAATCACAGGAAAGCGAGAGTGCGCAGATTCGATAATCGTATCAAGGCAGGAATCTAAATTTTGCTCGGTTTGAATAAACACAATTTGTGAGCGGGGGATCATAATGTCGCGAACGCGCAGTTCTGCAATTTCCATTACGCCTTCAATCATTTCACGGGTGTTTTGATCGATAAGATCATTTTGTTCAGAATCTCGAATGACTTCGACAAGTTCTTCACGGTTTTTGAGTTCCCCCTGGAAAAAACGTCCAAAAAGCGATTGAAAAAAACTTTTTTTATTCGCATTTTCAGAATGGGATAAATTTGATTGCTCTTCGTTTGTCATAAATTTTTGAATAAGTTTCCGTCAATATTGACCCTTGAAAATTAACATATTTTAGATGAGATAGCAAAAAAAAGCCCCTAGACAGAGGGGCAAAGGAACTAACATTCGCATTTATCGTTATTATAAGAATTGAAACCTTGTCCAATGATGATATTTTTCATTGGCTTTGCTCATCCCACCGTATTTCCACCATTCGGGATGATTTGGTGTATCTGGTAAAGCTTGGCTTTCTAGTGCCACGCCTGAATAATCCTGATAAGAGCCTCCATTTCTGGATGGATTACCACCTAAAAAATTCCCTGTATACACTTGCAAAGCGGGTTGAGAAGTCCACACTTGCATCGTGAGAGAATTATCCGGTGCACGTAAAAGCGCACTCGGCTCTTGCTTATTCGTTTTATCCAATAAAAACGCGTGATCATAACCTTTCACAATGACTTGCTCATCTTGTAAAAAATCCTGCGCTATTGGCTTTAAGTGACGGAAATCAAAACTCGTCCCTTGCAAAGGTTTTAGAGGGGAACTTGGAATCCCTTCCATATCCACTGGTAAATAATAATTTGCATTTAAGTATAAAAAGTGTGAACGAATATCAACTCCCTGTACCGCGTCCACTAAATTAAAATAGGCATGATTAGTCAAATTTAATGGTGTT
Source organism: Bisgaard Taxon 46 (assembly GCA_049941595.1). Classification (GTDB taxonomy): domain Bacteria; phylum Pseudomonadota; class Gammaproteobacteria; order Enterobacterales; family Pasteurellaceae; genus Pasteurella. The sequence continues at coordinate 142,175 of JBNFNA010000008.1, read as the reverse complement.
TCCTTGTCACTGATTGCATCAAATACAATTTCAACACAATTCTCTTCCGTAAGATGATAAGTAACTGTGACCTCAACATTTCCTTGGAAACCTTGATCACCATCTGATGAAAATAAGTGAAAACTTACCGCACTTTCATCACATTCTTTTATCAGCCAACGTTGTTTATCAAAACCGGTTACGCCACCGTGTAAGTGATGCTGGCTTTGATTTGTAGTTAAGCTAAACTCTTTTCCATTCAAACTAAATTGACCGTTTGCAATACGGTTAGCATAACGCCCTACCGTTGCACCAAAATAAGCATTTTGTAATTGATGATTTTCAATCTCACAGCCAATCAATACTTCTCGCAATTCATTTTGTACAGGCACTTTACAAGACAGCCAAGTTGCTCCCCAATCCATTACTTGGATAGACATTCCCTTGTGATTAGAGAGTGTAACAACTTGATAAGGTAAACCATCCGGCGCCATTCCCTGTGCCGTTTGTACTAGCATACACTCACTCCCTGTGATGCGGTACAAACGTAGAAGTCTTCTTTTAATCCCGTCTGTTTTTCATAATTGTCTGCAATAATTTGGCGTACAGCATCCACTTTATCAACTGGGGCAACAGCAACAATACAACCGCCAAAACCACCACCAGTCATTCGAGCACCACCGGCTCGGCCAATCGCTACCTGAGCTAACTCAACTAAATAGTCAATTTGTGGCACTGTAATCTCAAAATCGTCACGCATTGAATCGTGGGATTGTGCCATTAACTCACCTAACAATGTTAAGTTACCGCTTTGTAATGCTTTCACCGCATCCAATACACGCTGATTTTCAGTCACCACGTGACGTGCACGTTTTGCAACATCCACATCAAGTGCGGTCAGTTCTGCTTCTTTTTCTTTAAACTGCGCAAGAGAAACATCACGTAATGCTTTTACACCAAAAAATTTCGCTGCAGTTTCGCACTGCTGACGACGAGTATTATATTCTCCTGCCACTAAATCATGTTTTACGTGTGAATTTACAATCATCACCGCCACATCCTGTGGAATTGGCGTAGGAGTTGTTTCCAATGTACGACAATCAATCATCAAAAGATGATCTTTTTGTCCTAAAGCAGAAATTAACTGATCCATGTTACCGCATTGACAACCAACAAATTGGTTCTCTGCTTTTTGACCAATTAACGCAATATCCGTATTTGTTAATGGTAAGTTGCCGAGTTGCTGACAAAATTTTCCAACTCCTACTTCCAAAGAAGCTGAAGAACTTAACCCAGCAGATAAAGGGACATTGCCTGAAATAACCACATCTGCACCACTGCAAAATTCAGGGCAACGTTCTTTAATAAATTTCACCACCCCGCGTACATAACCCGTCCATTTTTTTTCTGGATTTGGCACAATAGGTTGATTAACATCAAATTCATCCCATTCTTTTAAGTCACTGGCATAAACATTGAAAATACCGTCATCACGTTTTCTACCACAAACTGCCGTTCCATAATTAATGGCACAAGGCATAACAAAACCATCGTTGTAATCTGTATGCTCACCGATAACATTTACACGCCCCGGGGCATAAACACATAATGCTGCTTGTTCTTTAAAATGCGCATCAAACAATGATTTTGCTACAACTAATGGTGTCATAAGTACGCTCCTTTACTTTTTATTATTTAAAACTTCAAATGATAAAAATTGTAATACCCAATGATGTTATTATTTTTCTTTATAATGTATTTCGCTTAAGGCTTGTAAACGTTGCGCAGCTTGTTCTGGCGTTAAATCACGTTGCGACTCACCTAACATTTCATAGCCCACCATAAATTTTCTGACCGTGGCAGAACGTAATAACGGTGGATAAAAATGTGCGTGCAATTGCCAATGTTCATTCTCCTCACCATTAAATGGCGCTGCGTGAAAGCCCATAGAATAAGGGAATGATATTTCAAATAAGTTATCGTATTTTGTTGTTAATTTTTTCAATGCTAACGCAAGATCTTGCGCTTGTTCTTCGGTTAAATCGGTCAAACGTTTTACGTGTGCTTTTGGCAACAATAAAGTTTCAAATGGCCAAATAGCCCAATAAGGTACTACCGCTAACCAATGCGCTGTTTCAACTACAATGCGCTCTTTTAATGCCATTTCACGTTTCGCATAATCAACTAACATTACGGAACCGTGTTTTTCTAAATAAGCACGTTGCGTTTGGTCTGCCCGTGCAACTTCATTTGGTAAAAAGCTATTCGCCCAAATTTGACCGTGAGGATGAGGGTTTGAACACCCCATTGCTGCACCTTTGTTTTCAAAGAGTTGCACCCATTGGTATTTTTGACCTAGCTCTAATAGCTGTGCTTGCCAAACTTTTACAACTTCAGTAATTTCATCAACACTTAATAAAGGAAGCGTTTTACTATGATCAGGTGAAAAACACAATACTCGACTTTCGCCTTGTGCCTTTGAAATCTGAAACAAAGGATCATCTGATTTTTCTGGCTCAGGTGTATCTTCTAATAACGCCGAGAAATCGTTTTTAAACACATAAGGCTTTTGATAATTCGGGTTTTGTTCCCCGGTAATGCGTTTGTTGCTTGGACAAAGATAGCAACTTGGATCATAGCTTGGTTTTTCTTCCTCACTCACTTTCTCCTGTTGTCCTTGCCAAGGACGTTTTGCTCGATGAGGAGAAACTAACACCCATTGATCCGTCAATGGATTGTAACGACGATGAGGATGCTCTGTTGGCTCAAATTGCTGATGAATCATCTACCACTCCCTTTTGAAACCGCTTACATTTATATTGTGGCATAAGATAACAAATTCTGCAAAATAAACTGTTAATTGGATCACAAAATTTAGAATTTGTTAGTAGACTTGATTATTTTTTGTGACTTAGTGAACAAATTTACTAGTAACCGTTTTCAAATTACCCCTATTTTTTATATGATATTAGCAACGCTATTTGATGATTTTAGAAGGTAGGAATATATGGTTACCATTCACGATGTTGCGAAAGAAGCAGGAGTTTCTGTCGCAACTGTTTCACGAGTATTAAATAATCACCCTTCTGCAAGTGCAAAAGCCCGTTTAGCTGTTGAAAGTGCGGTACAAAAATTAGGTTATCAACCGAATGCCAACGCACAAGCACTGGCAATGAAAAACACCGATACTATCGGAGTTGTTGTTACTGATGTAACCGATCCTTTCTTTGCAATTTTAGTGAAAGCAGTTGATAAAGTTGCAGAAGAATACAAAAAAACAATTTTGATTGGCATTGGTTACCACAATGCTGAAAAAGAAATGGAAGCTATTGATACTTTATTACGTAAGCGTTGTAGCTGCCTTGTTGTGCACTCTAAAGCATTAACTGATGAAACATTAAAAAATTATTTTGCTAAAGTGCCAGGAATGGTCCTTATCAACCGTATCGTAGAAGGTTATGAAAACCGTTGTGTCAGCTTAGACAACCAAAAAGGCACTTATCTGGCAACCGAAATGCTGATTCGTCTTGGCCATAAAAATATTGGTTACATTGGCTCAAATCACTATATTAGTGATGAAATGGAACGTAAAGTCGGCTATCTAAAAGCCCTTGAAAAACATAATCTTACATTCAATGAGCACGCTATAACTCACAGTTCACCGGATTTTGAAGGAGGCGAAGAAGCAATGATCAATTTGCTCAGCTACAACTCAGACCTAACTGCGGTTGTCGCTTATAACGACTCAATGGCTGCCGGCGCAATTTCGGTATTAAATGAAAATAACATTAGTGTTCCAAAACAATTTTCAATCATTGGCTTTGATGATATGCCAATCGCACGCTACCTCATTCCAAAGCTCACTACTGTGAGATATCCTATTGATTTAATGGCTAATTATGCCGCAAAACTGGCATTAAGTTTAGTAAATCAAGAAATTACAGCACCGACAAATATCCAATTTAACCCAACAATTGTGCGACGTTTCTCAACAGAACAGCACGATAAAATGTGATCTCGATAACATTTTTGTCATTGCCTTGTAATCGCTTTCACAAATGTGAGTAAGATCACAGTCTTCAACCCATTTTTACAGTATTATTCGAGCCAGTTATCTAGGCAAAGTGGGTTAAAAGCAAACAGATAACACCATCTAATGAATACAAAACAGGAGAGTTATTATGAAAAGAACCGTTTTTAGTGCAGTTGCTTTAGCAGTAGGTTTAGGTATTGCATCATCAGCAGCTCAAGCGGCAGATCGTATTGGTGTAACCATTTACAAATATGACGATAACTTTATGTCGCTAATGCGTAAAGAAATTAATAAAGAAGCGGAACAATTCAAAAATATTGAGTTATTAATGAATGACTCACAAAACGCACAAGCTGTTCAAAATGACCAAGTTGATGGTTTAATTTCTAAAGGCGTAAAAGTATTAGCAATTAACTTAGTTGACCCTGCAGCTGCACCAACCATTATCGGTAAAGCAAAACCAGATGACATTCCTGTTGTATTCTTCAATAAAGACCCAGGTGCAAAAGCAATCGGTAGCTATGAACACGCTTACTATGTAGGTACAGACCCAAAAGAATCTGGTTTAATCCAAGGTTCATTAATTGCTAAACACTGGAAAGCAAACGCATCATACGACTTAAACAAAGACGGTAAAATCCAATATGTATTATTAAAAGGTGAACCAGGTCACCCAGATGCTGAAGCACGTACTAAATTCGTTATCGAAGAATTAAACAGCAAAGGTATCCAAACTGAACAATTATTCATCGATACTGGTATGTGGGATGCGGCATTAGCGAAAGATAAAATGGATGCTTGGTTATCAAGCTCTAAAGCTGCTCAAATCGAAGTTATCATCGCAAACAACGACGGTATGGCAATGGGTGCATTAGAAGCAACTAAAGCTCACGGTAAAAAATTACCAATCTTCGGTGTTGACGCATTACCTGAAGTATTACAATTAATCAAAAAAGGCGAAATTGCAGGTACAGTATTAAATGACGGCGTGAACCAAGGTAAAGCTGTTGTTCAATTAAGTAACAACCTTGCAAAAGGTAAACCAGCAACTGAAGGTACAAAATGGGAATTAAAAGACCGTGTTGTACGTATCCCTTACGTGGGTGTTGATGCTGACAATTTAGCTGATTTCTTAAAATAACAAATAAGTTGTAACTTTCGGGGAGGTCGATCCTCCCCTCTTTTTTATGTGAGGTTGGATATGACCACTCAAATTCCAAATCAAGACAGTGAAATACTGCTCACAATGACCAATGTCTGTAAATCCTTTCCCGGTGTAAAAGCATTAGACAACGCTAACCTTACTGTTCGTTCTCATTCTGTTCACGCATTGATGGGCGAAAATGGTGCTGGAAAATCAACATTATTAAAATGTTTATTTGGAATTTATAGCAAGGATGAAGGTGATATTCTTTTCTTAGGCAAACCTGTTAACTTTAAAACATCAAAAGAAGCCTTAGAAAACGGGATTTCAATGGTACACCAAGAGCTAAACTTGGTAAAACAAACGACTGTAATGGATAACCTTTGGTTAGGTCGCTATCCATTAAAAGCAGGCTTTGTTGATCACGGCAAAATGTATCGTGACACCAAGGCAATTTTTGAAGAATTAGATATTGATATCGATCCAAAAGAAAAAGTGGCAAAACTTTCTGTGTCACAAATGCAAATGATCGAAATCGCAAAAGCCTTCTCTTACAATGCCCAAATTGTGATTATGGATGAGCCAACCTCTTCTCTCTCTGAAAAAGAAGTTGAACATCTTTTTAAAATCATTGCAAAACTTAAAGACCGCGGCTGTGGCATTATTTATATTTCGCACAAAATGGACGAAATTTTCAAAATTTGCGATGAAATTACGATTTTACGTGATGGTAAATGGATTAACACCGTTGAAGTCAAAAACACATCAATGGATGAAATTGTGTCAATGATGGTTGGACGTGAGCTTACACAACGCTTCCCGCCAAAAACAAACACGCCAAAAGAAACCATCCTAACAGTGGAAAATTTAACCGCACTTAATCAGCCATCAATTCAAGATATCAGTTTTGAATTACGCAAAGGCGAAGTGTTAGGTATTGCCGGCCTTGTTGGGGCAAAACGTACTGATATTGTCGAAACCATTTTCGGTGTACGTGAACGTAAATCCGGTGTAATTAAATTACACGGTAAAGAAATGAAAAACCGCAATGCGTTTGAAGCCATTAACAACGGTTTTGCATTAGTGACGGAAGAACGTCGCTCTACTGGTATTTACGCTAACTTAAGCATTGAATTTAACTCACTCATTTCAAATATGAAATCCTATATCAGTAAATTAGGGTTATTAAGCAATACTAAAATGAAAAGTGATACCCAGTGGGTAATTGATTCGATGAATGTGAAAACACCATCACATAAAACGAACATTGGTTCATTGTCTGGTGGTAACCAACAAAAAGTGATTATCGGGCGTTGGTTATTAACACAGCCTGAAATTCTAATGCTAGATGAACCAACACGTGGTATCGACATTGGTGCGAAATACGAAATTTACCAGCTCATTATGGAATTGGCGAAAAAAGATAAAGGCATCATTATGATTTCTTCTGAAATGCCAGAATTATTAGGGGTAACTGACCGTATTCTGGTAATGAGTAACGGTAAAGTCGCAGGCATTGTGAATACCGCAGAAACCTCACAAGAAGAAATTCTCCAACTGGCTGCAAAATATTTATAAAACACAGAATTAAGGAAATAAATTATGGCTGCGTTACAACAAAACAAATCCCTTGATTTCTTTAAACAAAATGCAATCTACTTTGTATTATTAATTTTACTCGGGATCATCATTATTCAAGATCCAACCTTCTTGAATCTAAGAAACTTCAGTAACATCTTAACTCAATCATCAGTGCGCTTAATCATTGCATTAGGTGTGGCAGGCTTGCTTGTAACACAAGGTACTGACTTATCCGCCGGTCGCCAAGTCGGTCTTGCTGCGGTAGTATCGGCAACACTACTTCAAGCAATGGATAACTTTAACCGCGTTTTCCCTGATCTTCCTGAATTGTCAATTCCAGTTGTTATTTTAACAGTATGTGCAATCGGTGCTGTAATTGGCTTAGTGAATGGTTTAGTTATTGCTTATCTCAATGTAACACCATTTATCGCCACAATGGGGACAATGATCATCGTTTACGGTATTAACTCACTTTACTACGATGCAGTAGGTGGTTCTCCAATCGCAGGCTTTAATGAAACGTTCTCAACTTTCGCACAAGGCTTCTTTAAGTTTGGTTCATTCAAACTCTCTTACATCACTATTTATGCGGCTATCGCGACATTCTTAGTATGGGTGCTTTGGAACAAAACGCGTTTCGGTAAAAACATCTTCGCTATCGGTGGTAACCCAGAAGCAGCTCGCGTATCAGGCGTAAACGTAGCACGCAACTTGGTGGTGATCTATATGATCGCAGGTATGTTCTACGGCTTTGGTGGTATGTTAGAAGCTGGTCGTATAGGTTCTGCAACCAACAACTTAGGTTTTATGTATGAGTTAGATGCTATCGCAGCTTGCGTAGTAGGTGGCGTATCATTTGCAGGTGGTGTTGGTACAGTTATTGGCGTGGTAACAGGGGTAATTATCTTCACCGTTATCAACTACGGCTTAACCTATATCGGTGTAAACCCATACTGGCAATACATTATCAAAGGTAGCATTATCATCTTAGCGGTGGCAATCGACTCCCTCAAATATGCGAAGAAAAAATAAAAAGGCGTATAACACTAGCAACCCAAAAGGCGATTCTATGAATCGCCTTATTTTTTGTTTCTCGACTATTGAAATCTCTCTACAAAAAGAGCGGTAAAATTTTCAAAAATTCGACCGCACTTTAATATTATTTATTAGTTAAAAAAGACATCAACATAATCCGTTGCGTGATCGCAAGGGTTGGACATTTGCTGTAAGCGCCAATATTTACGATTTCCTGTTGCCCTAAATTCAAACTCCCCTGCACGCTCACAATCATTGCCATTATTAATGTGATCTACTCGTGTAATAATGGTGCCTGTAAATTTGAACGCACGTTCATCAATAACATCTACTAAGCCTTTTAATATCACATAATTATCATTGACATACTGCTCACCCTCTATCATTAAGCCAGCTGGCCCTACATACATCTCTGCCGTACCAAATTTTTCCCAGCTCACCCATTGCAAAGACAATTTATGCAGACCAATCATTTTCTTCTCAATGGCTGCAATTTGTTTCTCCGTCAAAGGTTTCGTTTGTTGCTGTATATTGGTGCTGGCTTGCTCTTGTGCATTGATGCCTAAACTCACACTTGCAACGAACAACACGAATGCAAAAGACTTGAAATATCGAAAAGCTTTCATAGGAAATCTCCTTATAAATGAGGATGCTAAATTCCGCTCAAACAGCCAATTAAAGCGATATTCGTACGTTTCATCAATAGGCTCAAAACAACAATAGCAAAAATAGTCACAAAATTCAGGTAATAATCGCTATTAAAACTCCATTTGATATTCTATAATGAAAGTGCAGTACACAAATTATACAACATTTCTCATATAAAATAAGGAGACAAGAATGAAAAAAATCACTCAACTAAGTTTAGCGGCACTTTTAGCTTTCACCCTTGCCGCTTGTGACAATGCTGGCAAGACAAATTCAAATACAGACAGTGCGAAAGAAACAGAAGTTCAACTCAGCCCACAAGAACAGTTCCGCCACGATTATGAAAAAGTCGAAAAATGGCGCGCTGAATCGGATAAAGAGATGAGTAAACACTTCAGTGCGTTTGAAACCAAAATGGCAGAAGCACAAAGTAGCGGCAAAACAAAACCAGAGGATATCGACAAGTTATTTGCACCATTCACTGAAGCAACTGAAAAATCGCTCAAAGCATTAGATGAGCTTAACTTAAAAGATCCCGAAGTCATTAAGTATAGATCAATCATTAAAGAGGCCTATAGAGGTGCGACAACAGCGCTCCCAATGATGGCAAAAGCCACACTTGATCCACTCAACGCTGTCAAAGAACTTTCAAAAGTTGAAGCTAAATTCAAAGAGTTCGAACAAGCACAGCAAGCAGTGGAAACAGAGGGTGCTCGCTTAAAACAAAAATATGAACAAAAATAAGTTTATATAATCACATTCCTCATAGCCAAACCACTGTGTTTGGCTATTTTTTTAGTTTTCATTTAGAAAGAGAAAGCTATAAAACACCTCGGCTTTACATAAACTGATTAATATACAAAAATCTTGATAATAAAAAACTATGCCATTAGCACTGCCTGTGTATAATGGAAAAAATAGAAAATTTTCTATTTATATCAACTCGCTACATATTAAGGAAAACGTATGAAAAAATTCTCATCAATTTGCTTAGCCATTTTATTTGGTTGTACACTTACGGCTTGTGACAATAAAAATACGCCAGAAACTTCGGTAAATAACACTGCACCAGCAAAATCAGAAGTTGTACTTGACGCAACAGCACAATTCAAAAAAGATTATGAAGCGATTATGAATTGGAATAATGTGGAAACACAAAAAATTCAAGAACGGATCGCAATTATTCAAAACCGACTTGTAGAACAACAAGATCCTGCTAAACGCTTAACAACTGAAGAAGCAACTGGATTAATTACCAACCTCAAAAATACCATTGCTCAATCAATTAATGAATTAGAGGCATTGAATATTCAAGATCCTGACTTAAAAGCGCTTACCAATAAAATGAAACAAGGTAATAGCCTTGCGCAAGAAAGCTTTGAAATTGCAATTACTGCATCAAGCAAGCCTGCTAAAGAAGCATTAACATACCAATCTTCATTTGAAGCTAAAATGAAAGAGCTACAAGCGTTGAATGTTGAAGTCAGCGAACTCAATAAGAAAGTAGCTGAAAAATACAGAAGCCTAACATCTAAATAAGCAAAAATCATCAATAGCCAAATATGTAATTTGGCTATTTTTTTATAAAAAACTTTTAGAAAAATCACCGCACTTTTACATCAAAGCGCTTTGTTAGATAAGTCCAAAATGGATGAATATTTTATTTTTAAACTAGTTATATTTATTTAAGGAAAACTTATGAAAAAACTCACATCAATTGGCTTAGCAGTTATGCTTGGCTGCTCACTTGTCGCTTGTGACAATGAGAATACCAATAACACGACAGATACAAAAACAGAAAATATTCAATATCTTGCAAATGCACAATTTAAAAAGGATTATGAAGCTATTCAAAAATGGGATAAATTCTCAAAAGATAGATTTCAAAAACACATCGATATAATGACAAAAAAGCTTATAGCGCATAAGCCACCAGCAAAAAAAATCACACAAGAGGAAATGGATAAATTAATTGATAATTTGCAACAAACTGTCGAAGAAATTTCCGCTGAATTAGAAAATCTCGATATTAAATTCCCTGACCTAGAGAGATTTCTAGAAAATAAAAAAGAATTTTATAGTCGTACAGAAGAAATGCTTAAGATTACATATGCCTCAATGACAAAGTCACCAGAAGAAGTGCCTGAATATAAAGCTAAAGTAGAGGCAATTATTAAAGAACTAATGGAAATCAGGAAGGAAGATGAGAAGATGGATAAGGAAATCGAAAAAAATATAAAAGTTTAACGCAAAAATAAAGAGTAATTAAAACTCATAAAAATCAAAACGTTCGAAAAAACAACCGCACTTAGTCGAGCGCTCTTCACCAAAGAAGGTATATATCGCAAAAAAAGGCACAAATTAAAAAACCTGTGCCTTTGTTACAAAGTCTATTTACTTTAAATCCCGTATTAGAATTTAAAATTCATTCCCACATTAATCCCTAATCCACTTTGCGGAATGTAAGATAAGAATGAAGTGTGATTGTAGACTTTCACATTGAGCAAATTATTCGCATTCAAAAATAGCGTATATTCATTGCTACCCAGTTTTCCATCATAGCTAACACCGGCATTCCACATCGTATGACCCTGTGTTGGCTTTTCTAAACGTGCAACTTTATTTTGTTTGAAAACACGATATAACTGAGTATTCAAACTGATACCATTTTCAAAATGAGCATTCCATTTCAGGCCTAAACGCATGGCTGGCATACGAGGGGCATTGCCATCAGGTTGTTTTTGCCAGCCTGTTGGTTTGACGCCAATCACATCATCTCTTTCATTATAGACTTGTTCATATCCAATCGGGAGGTAGGCAAGGTCTTTTAATTTACCTCGGACATAATCACCAAAAACGGACACATCATATGTTGAAGAAATTTGATAACTTGCTTCGGCTTCAAACCCATAAATCGTGGCTTTCGATTGATTGTAACGATATAAACGTAATGGATAATCATCAGTTAATGAACGAGAACAACGCCCATTTTTTTTCCAAGCACAGCTCTTATCATTCAAAATGCCTGCGTAAATATAGTTAGAAAACTGTTGGTAATAGCCGCTTAATTTAATCCCAAGTTTTTCTCCTGTATAGCCCCAACCTAACTCAATGTTATTCGAGCGTTCCTTTTTCAGATTTTTATTTCCCACCTCAAAAGAATTGGTTGCCAAATGTTTGCCGTGAGCATAGAGCTCTTGTGCATTAGGTAAACGCTCTTGATGAGAGAAAGTCATATTAAACTGATGCTGTTCATTGAGTTGATAATTAGCAGATAACGCATAGGAATAGGCTTTCTCTTTATGCGGTCGAGTGAGCTCTTCAGGCGGTTGCTCACTTTTTGGCACCTCAAAATGATACTTCATTGCAATTCGTTGACGTTCAACACGTCCGCCAATATCAAATTGCCATTTGCCTGCTTCCACACGCTCCATCAAAAACAGACTTTGTTGATCCGTTGTGTGGTCAGTCAGAAGGTTTTGTTTGCGATATTCAAGCGTATGGTTATCTAACGCATAGCTATCTTGGTATGCATGGCTCAAGCCAATTAATCCACTGAATCCAGCAATCGGCTGATGAACAAACTCAAGACGTGCTGAATACCCTTTATTTTTAAAGGAATTATCCGAAATTGCCCCCGATTTTTCATCGTGGCGATAATCCACTTTCGCAATCATCATGCGGATTTTATCTAATCCTTTGACTGGATTTTTCCATTCACCACGTAAATCCCAACGTTGGGTCTTTAAGGCGATATGAGGATCCGCATGTCCGTGGTGATCATGGTTATCTTGTCCATTTCCATGATGTGCATGCCCGTGATCACACAAATGCCCATGGCTGTGCCACTCTTTTTTAATACAGTCAATGCCGGGGTTATTATAATCAATGTCTGTTTCTTCCATTAAAAATGGATAATGCACTAAATACGGTTTACGCCAATGTGCATCAGATAATAACACGTGCATATAATATTCATCATACAGATGTGAATGGGCAGGTAAGCCATATTTATCTTTACGTTGGCTGTAAGCCACCCCTAAATAACCTTGAGCACCCACCCAAGAAAGTCCAATACTGCCACTTCGGTTATCCACAAAACTATTATCTAATTTACGATGCGTATGGCCTTGATGTTGGTAAGACGGTGTTCTATAGTCATCGGCTTTTTTATACAAGCCTTCAAGATGTGCCACGACAGATTTGGATAATCCCACATCAAGTGAAACATTCACTAAACGTTCCTTATCTGCACTGCCTGTTCTAACCCCCACTTCCCCTTCAACGCCAACCACTTCTGCGGTCGGAATTTTATTATCTACAACATTGACGACACCAGCTGCATTACCAGAGCTATAGAGTAACGTATTTGCGCCACGTAAAATCTCCACTTGTTTTGCAAGTAAGCTATCCACAGTGACTGCGTGGTCTGGCGACATTACAGACATATCTAAGGTTTCATTCCCACTATTAAGCACTTTGATACGCTTACCCTCTTGCCCACGGATTACAGGCGCTGATGAACCACCACCGAATTGACTTGCGTGAATACCCAGCTCGCCTGATAAGGCATCACCAAGATTGCTTCCACGCTGTTTAAGGCTATACGATGTAATTGTTTTTTCACTCGCCATTAAACGACCAGCCAGTGGCGCACCTTGTCTGCTCTCTGTAAGGGCGTCCACCAATATTGGTTCAAGCTCAATATGGTTGTCTGTATTTGCTAAACTATTTTGCGAAAGCGCCATCTGGCTATAAAGTGCTGAAATAACACATAATGATAGATACGAAATTCTTCTCATAAAAAATATAAAATTAAAAAAGTTAATAAACACGCGTATTCCGAAAAACACACAGCCAAGCCCAAACATATTCAGCCTTTTGCGGACTAGAGTTAGATATTGTGCAGAATACACGTTGGGGTATCCTAATGACGACTCGTCCGCCTCTTGATAAGGCAATATGCGATCCCCAACACTGACTCACTGAAGCTATGCCGTGCTTTTAAATTGAGCGGTTAATTATTGTCTATATATAGCTCAATGACAAGCTTTTTTTTCTTCGAAAATTATCATAGTGATATCTACTCTTTTTTAGTGATAGAAAGGATGATAGTTTTTTAACGCTAGAACCCCTCTAAAGCCTAAAGATATGACGCTTTCGTGATGGAGTTTTAACTAAAAATGAGAAATGAAAAAGCACTCGTAAGAACACGAGTAGCAGAATAATAACGGCCATTTTTAGCCAACTTTTTAAAATATAAAAAATAAGATTACACTTTATTGCTCTCTTGCAATTTAAAAAGGAACGAGACAAAAAATCTAACATTGGTAGTAATAAAAAAAGATAACTCAGAGTCGTGTAAACACGAGCGCCATCAGGTGGGTATTGATTAAAAAGTTATATCTGAAGCACTTTATTGATAGTGGTTGTTTATGTTGTGGTTTGTGATGAGTATTTGACATTCTGGAGAAAATGAAAAGGCACTCGTATGGATACGAGCACCATCGGGGTTAATTTCTCGATCCAGCTTACAAAATCAAAAAAGATAAAAAAAAATCATAAAGATAGCGCTCGTCTTTGACGAGTGCTTAGACTACTTAGATATGACGGGGCACCCGTGTGGACACAAGTGCCATCGGGGGCAACGTATAGGAAACGAAAGATAGTGCTCGTCTTTGACGAGTGCTTAAACTAATTTAGGTGTGACAAGGCACCCGTGTGGACACGGGCGCCATCGGAGGATAGCGCTCGTCTGTGACGAGTGCTTAGACTAATTTAGATGTGATAAGGCACTCGTATGGATACGAGCGCCATCGGGGGTATATGTGGGGTTCCAATAAGCATACGAATATGAATTTTTCTATAACTAAATCAATTTCTCTATTTCAAGTACGACATCCTGGCAATTTACATAATTTTTAGCACTACTGTATTTCCAATCTTCTGCTTGAGAAACAAATCCACTCACAACAGGATTTTGATGGATATAATTTAATTTCTGGTCAAAATATTTTTCGGAGTAAATCTCGATAGGTTGATTGTGATGTTGCCAAAACTGATATTTTTGAACATTAGCACTTTTCTTTCCTGCCCGTTCAAACATCCATAAAAGCCATTCCTTCCTACTTTCTTGCTGATTTTCACTAATCAGCTTTAACAAGCCTTTCGCAGTAAATTTCTTAAAACTCTGCAATAATGCCATGGGATTCTTTTCCTTCGCTTGGAATAATAGATGAATATGGCTCGGCATAATACAATACCCATACAGAATCATCCCCTTTTCTTTACAACAAAATGCAAGAGCCTGAATAATTGCCTCAAAATAAATTTCTCTAACAAACACATCTACCCAATAAACCGTTGCAAAACTAACAAAATAAATTCCCTCTGGATTGTTCATTTTATATTTTCTGCTCATTGCCCCAATCCCAATAAAAGTAAATAAAGAAACTCTAAGCAAAAATAGAAATTAAGCATCATTTTGGGGTTCATTTCTCGATCCAACTCACAAAATAAAAAAGAAAAAGATAAAAAAATCAGAAAGATAGTGCTCGTCTTTGACGAGTGCTTAGACTAATTTAGATATGACAAGGCACTCGTGTGGACACGAGCACCATCGGGGGGGGGTTGCTAATAATCTAAAAAAATATTATTAGCAACCATTTTGTCCATTACACCGAAATAAAACGTAAAAAAGCTATCAT
Organism: Bisgaard Taxon 46; assembly: GCA_049941595.1. Lineage (GTDB taxonomy): Bacteria > Pseudomonadota > Gammaproteobacteria > Enterobacterales > Pasteurellaceae > Pasteurella. The sequence goes on along the minus strand of JBNFNA010000008.1, from coordinate 127,048 downwards.
CTGAACACTAGCACTAGTGCAGATAGTTTTTAGAAATCATAAACTATTTTAGCTACCTTAACTTAATTTCAAGACAAAATCTATATAAAACAGCTTTATCCTAGTTTCCGTAAAAATATAAGAAACTTAAATAAATAAGTATATCAAATATTTTTTATCCCAAAAGGAATATGAACAGATGGAGATATACTAGCTGTTGTATCCAAGTGTATTTTCTGATCATCAAAAAATATATCAGGATTAAGAACTTTTAATATTTTTGCTTTTTCAATTCCACCTAAAAAGAAAGCTTCATTAATAGTGATGTCCCAAGCTCTCATCGTATTAATAACCCTTTTATGTGATGGTGCATTACGAGCTGTAACAATTGAAATTCGTAATTTAGGAAGATACTGATATCCAGTCTCTTCCGCATATTTCAGCTCTTGTTTTTGTACAGATGACAATCCTTTAAGAAAAGATGCCAATGGACCAGGTTGATGAACATCATTAGCATGCTCCTCTTCATATTGATGAAATCGATTAAGTCCACTACTGTCAAAAATCTTTTCTGCTTCATCATCTGCAATAACTCCATCAAAATCCAAAGCAATTCTCAGCTCTGAATTTCCACCTACGCCTATTATATCTGTATTTGACTTTAAAACTTGGCCTGCTGGATATCCTGCTAAGATAGCTTGTTTAACATCAGTTTCATTGGCTGATAAAAATAAATCAATATCTAATGCATTTATATACGCATAAGGTGATTTTCCTTGCAAAAACAAAGCTCTAGTAATCCCTATCTTGTAATGCTCAATGGAGTTCATTACTCTAAATCCAGTATCAGGATCATTTCTTGAAAGTAAAATTATTTCTACTGGAGGATCATTACGATTAATTTCATTAATTGATAACAGTTTTTCTACAAAAGAAAAAGCGACCCCTTTTTTTAGAGGATGATTCTGCTTCTCTCTCTGATATTCCCTATATGCATTTTCTCCTCCCTCCCTAAATACCTTATCAGATTCTTCCAAATTGAATAGAGCACTAGATGCTAACCCTATCACTAAGCGTTTCGATAAATCATATGGCATAACCTTTTCACTCTACTTGAAGACAACTCTAGCATTTCTAAACAATCTCATCCATGCCCCATCTTCACTCCAATCTTCTGGGTGCCATGAGTTAGAAACTGTGCGGAATACACGTTCTGGGTGTGGCATCATGATCGCAACACGTCCGTCTTGGTTGGACAATGCGGTGATGCCTTCTACGGAGCCATTTGGGTTGGCTGGGTAGATTTCTGTTGGGTTGAGGTTGTTGTCAATGTATTGTGCCACGATAAGTTTTTGATCTTTTAACATCTGTAACTGTTGATCATTTTTGAACTCAACACGTCCTTCACCGTGGGAAACCGCGATTGGCATATGGGAACCTGCCATGCCTTGGAACCAAAGTGAGTTTGTTTCATTAATACGCACTAATGCCGCACGGGCTTCGAAACGTTCGGATTTATTACGCACGAAACGTGGCCACGCGTCTGTACCTGGGATAATTTCAGCAAGGTTAGAAACCATTTGGCAACCGTTACATACCCCTAAAGTGAGGGTGTTTGGATTGGCAAAGAATTCGCTAAATTGATCACGTAACATTGGGTTAAATAGGATGGATTTAGCCCAACCACCACCAGCGCCAAGTACGTCACCATAAGAGAAACCACCACAAGCCACTAATGCATTGAAGTCTTTTAAGTTGTAACGAGCATTATGTAAATCACTCATATGTACGTCGATTGAATCAAAACCAGCACGGTCAAAGGCGGCTGCCATTTCATAGTGGCTGTTTACACCTTGCTCACGTAAGATCGCAATACGTGGTTTCTTGCCAGTTGCAATGTAAGGTGCAGCGATATCTTCATTAATATCGTAAGTTAAATGCGCGGAGAAGCCTTTGTTTTCTGGATCTTTTTTCGCTTCAAACTCTTGGTCTGCACATTCTGGATTGTCACGTAAACGTTGCATTTGATGGGTTAATTCTGCCCAAATGCCACGTAATTCAGAACGTTTTTGGCTGAATAATAATTTGGTGCCACGAGAAATCTCGATACAATCTTCTGTTGTCACTTCCCCTAATTCTTTGGTTAAGTGGATTAAACCATGTTGCGATAACACCTCACGCACATAGCTTAAATCGCTTTCACGCACTTGAATCACCGCGCCTAATTCTTCGTTGAATAACACCGCAAGATCGTTATCGCCTAATGCACTGATATGAATAGATAAACCACAGTTACCCGCAAACGCCATTTCTGCAAGGGTGGCGATTAAACCGCCGTCTGAACGGTCGTGGTAAGCTAATAATTTTTGTTCTGCCACAAGAGCTTGCATTGCATTGAAGAAGTTTTTCAAGTTTTCAACGTTAACAACGTCTGCTGGTTTATCACCAAGTTGTTTATACACTTGGGCAAGTGCGGTTGCCCCTAGGCGATTTTTTCCTTCACCTAAGTCGATTAATAATAAGCGACTATGACCTTTGTCTGTGCGTAATTGTGGCGTTACTGTTTTACGAACATCTTCAACACGAGCAAAAGCACTGATGACTAAAGATAATGGTGCAGTAACCGTTTTTTGTTCGCCGTTTTCGTTCCAAGAGGTTTTCATTGACATTGAGTCTTTACCCACAGGGATAGTTAAACCAAGTTGTGGACACAATTCTTCACCCACAGCTTTTACGGCTTCGTATAAGCCCGCATCTTCACCTGTGTGACCTGCTGCTGACATCCAGTTTGCAGATAATTTAATGCGTTTTAGATCGCCAATATTTGTTGCTGCAATATTGGTGATCGATTCTGCCACTGCTAAGCGTGCTGAAGCGGCGAAATCTAATAAAGCCACTGGCGCACGTTCACCCATTGACATTGCTTCCCCGTGATAGCTGTCTAAACTTGCTGTGGTGACTGCACAGTCTGCCACTGGGATTTGCCAAGGACCAACCATCTGATCACGAGCAACCATACCGGTTACTGAACGGTCACCGATAGTAATTAAGAAGGTTTTTTCTGCGACAACAGGTAAGCGTAACACACGATGGAACGCCTCTTTTAAATCAATTTCAGATTGATCAACTGCGCTACCTTCAACCGTTTTTGATTGCACATCACGGGTCATTTTTGGCGTTTTACCCAATAACACGTTCATTGGTAAATCGATTGGGTCATTACCGAAATGCGCATCGTGTAAAGCTAGATGTTCTTGTTCTGTTGCTTCACCAATTACTGCAAATGGCGCACGTTCACGTTCACAAAGTGCGGTAAATAATTTTAATTTTTCTGGTGCTACAGCTAATACATAACGTTCTTGCGATTCGTTACACCAAATTTCAAGCGGGCTCATTCCACGTTCATCACTTAAAATGTTACGTAGCTCGAATTTACCGCCACGACCACCATCGTGTACAAGCTCTGGCATTGCGTTTGATAAACCACCCGCCCCCACGTCGTGAATAAATAAAATTGGGTTGTCATCACCTAATTGCCAGCAACGGTCAATCACTTCTTGGCAACGACGTTCCATTTCTGGGTTATCACGTTGTACGGAAGCAAAATCTAAATCTTCTTTCGATTTACCTGATGTCATAGAAGATGCTGCACCGCCACCTAAGCCGATATTCATCGCTGGGCCACCCAACACGATTAATTTTGCACCGACTGGGATTTCACCTTTTTGAACGTGTTCAGCACGGATATTACCAATACCACCTGCTAACATAATTGGTTTGTGGTAGCCACGCACTTCTTCGCCAGCAAAGCTGTTTACTTTTTCTTCATAAGTACGGAAATAACCTAATAACGCAGGGCGACCAAATTCGTTGTTAAATGCCGCACCACCTAAAGGACCTTCAATCATAATATCTAATGCGGAAGCAATACGGCTTGGTTTAGATATTGGGTTTTCCCAAGGTTGTTCAAAACCTGGAATCACTAAATTTGATACAGAGAAACCGACTAAACCTGCTTTTGGTTTTGCACCACGCCCCGTTGCACCTTCGTCACGAATTTCACCGCCTGAACCTGTTGCTGCACCTGGGAATGGAGAGATTGCCGTTGGGTGGTTGTGGGTTTCGACTTTCATTAAGATGTGCGCATCTTCATTGTGATAACGGTATTGACCGTCTTGATCTGGGAAGAAGCGACCGACTTTTGAGCCTTCCATTACCGCAGCGTTGTCTTTATAAGCTGACAACACGTAATCAGGAGTTTTCTCAAAAGTATTTTTGATCATTTTAAACAAGGATTTTTCTTGTTTCTCGCCGTCGATAATCCAATCTGCGTTAAAAATTTTGTGACGGCAGTGTTCAGAGTTTGCTTGTGCGAACATATAAAGTTCGATGTCATTTGGATTGCGACCAAGTGTGGTGAAATTTTCGACTAAATAATCAATTTCATCTTCTGCAAGCGCAAGCCCTAATTCAACGTTCGCCGTTTCTAATGCTTTGCGGCCGCCAGTTAAAACATCAACTGTCGTAAATGGTTTTGGTTCTTGTTGTTCAAATAACACTTTCGCTTCTTCTGCGTTGCGAATAATGCCTTCTAACATTCTATCGTGAATATGTGAAACCAATTTTTGTTGTTCTTCACTTGATAAAGTGCGGTCAAATTCAAAATAAAATGCAAGACCGCGTTCTAAACGGTTCACTTTATTTAGACCACAGTTGTGAGCAATGTCAGTTGCTTTTGATGACCAAGAAGAAATAGTGCCAACACGAGGAATCACGATAAAACATTCACCCACAGGCTCGTGTTCTGCAAGGGTTGGACCGTAATGTAAAAGTTGATCTAATTTTTCTGTTTCTTCATCACTTAATGCTTGCGATAAATCGGCGAAATGTAAATATTCTGCGTAGCAAGATTTCACTGGCAAATCTGCCTTTTGGAAACGTGCCGCAAGCTGGTTTAAACGAAATTCAGAAAGAGCTGGAGAACCACGAAAAATTTGTAACATAGGAATTAGCCTTGTTTGGTTAGATAATAAATTGAAAAAAAACGTGGCTATTATAAAGGGAAATGCAGAAAAACGAAAACGTTTGCGTAGATATTTACACATTAATTCTAATGCCAAAAAGTGCGGTGGATTTTTGCAGAATTTTTAAACTTTTGAAGGGCGATTTTGATAGAAAATGAAAAGGACGAACAATTGTTCGCCCCTCCATTAATAGGTAAATTAAAAAATCCGTAGAGATTAACCCATACCGTATTTTTTTAATTTTTTACGTAATGTGCCGCGGTTAATGCCAAGCATTGTTGCTGCACGAGTTTGGTTACCACGAGTATATTGCATAACCATATCTAACATTGGGTGTTCAACTTCCGCTAACACTAATTCATATAGCTCGTTCACGTCTTGACCGTCTAATTGTGATAAGTAATTGCGTAACGCTTGTTTTACAGAATCACGTAATGGTTTGTTAGTGACTTGAGATTGTGAATTTAACACTGATACTGTAAGTGCATCAGCTGGATTACGTTGTTGTTCTAACATTGTTTTCTTTATCCATCAGAATCAAATTAAAAAAATCTTCTAATGCAATTAACTGCTCTTCTGGAGAAGTAATGACATTAAAAGCCTGTCTAAAAACGGAATTAGGTTGAATTCCCTGTAAATACCAAGCTATATGTTTGCGTGCGATTCGATACCCTTTCTCTGCGCCATAAAACTGATGCAAATCTCGGATATGCTGTAAAATCACAGCGCATTTTTCATCTAGACTTGGAGATAAACTGATCGATTTTTTTTCGATTAGGCTATCCACTTGATTAAATATCCAAGGGTTACCTAACGCCCCACGTCCGATCATCACGGCATCTGCATTTGTATAATCGAGGACAAACTTTGCTTTTTCGGCAGAAGTAATATCCCCGTTAGCGATAACAGGAATAGAAATATGTTGTTTTACCGCTCTAATGCTGTCGTACTCGGCATCGCCTTCAAACATACAGGTTTTAGTGCGTCCGTGAATCGTCAATGCTTGAATGCCTGCTTGCTCAGCAATTTTGGCAATCTCTAAACAATTTCGATTCTCTTTATCCCAGCCAGTTCGGATTTTGAGTGTCACAGGGACATCTACTGCTTTGACTACTGCTTCAAGAATTTGTTTCACTAAATCGGGATATTGTAACAGCGCAGAACCCGCCATTTTCCGATTTACCTTTTTTGCAGGGCACCCCATATTAATATCAATAATTTGAGCGCCATACTCGACATTTACTTGAGCTGCAGCCGCCATTTCAGTCGGATCTGAACCCGCTATTTGAACCGCGTTAATTCCCGCATCTTGATGGTGAGCCAAACGTAACTTCGATTTTTCAGTGTGCCAAACACGTGGATTGGTAGACATCATTTCAGAAAAAGTTAAACCTGCCCCATAATGAGAACAAATTTTTCGAAATGGTTGGTCAGTGATGCCTGCCATTGGCGCTAAAAGCACGCGATTTTTTATCCGATAAGAACCAATCCGCACTTTATTACTCCTTCACAAACATCAAATCCTTATTTCTATCAATCAGGCACCCTGAATCGACAAGGGTCGCTATCATACGCACTTTTGCCGCATTTGAAAAGCATATTTTTTATACAAAAAGCAATTTTTTTTGATTTTTTGATTTTAATTAAAAAAGAAACGTTTACATTGTATAAAAATTAAATAAAACTTGACAATTTATTGTTCTATTTGCTTTTCAAGCAAAAAAGTGATTAATAAAATTATTTCAATTTTCCAGTAATACGGCACCACTCTTCTCGCTCTTTTACTGGCTCGAGCGCAAAACTTTCCGCATAAGCATCACAAACTGATTGCGCTTGTGTTGCTAAAATACCCGATAAACCTAAAACACCATTTGGTTGTACCAGTTGGCTAATCACAGGATAAAGCTCTTTTAACGGACCTGCTAAAATATTAGCCACTACCACGTCAGCTTTTAGATCTGCCGGCTTATCTTCCGATAAGAAAAGCTGTAATTTATCAGCCACACCGTTTTGCTCTGCATTATTACGGCTTGCTAAGATCGCTTGTGGATCGATATCAATTCCGACCGCACTTTTCGCCCCCAGTTTTAATGCAGCAATGGCTAAAATGCCTGAACCGCAACCAAAATCGATGACAGTTTTATCTTTAAGCTCAAGGCTATCTAACCACTCTAAACATAATGCAGTAGTTGGGTGGGTGCCTGTACCAAATGCTAAGCCTGGATCTAACATTACATTGACCGCACTTTCATCTGGCACTTCACGCCAGCTTGGGCAGATCCATAAACGTTTGCCAAATTGCATTGGGTGGAAATTATCCATCCATTCACGTTCCCAGTCTTTATCTTCGATCTGTTCGATCTTGTAAGCGGAATTGTCATCCAGATAATTTTCTTCTTTGAGTAAATCGACGATTTGTTGCATATCTGTTTCTGCGTCAAATAATGCAACCACATCTGTATTTCCCCACAAACGAGTTTCCCCCGGTAACGGCTCAAAAATTGGTGTATCTTGGCTGTCCATAAAGGTTACCGATACAGCGCCAATTTCCTCTAAATAATCGCTCATTTGCTCTGCTTGTGTATTAGTACTATTAATACGAATTTGAATCCAAGCCATAAATATTCCTTAATGTATTTGTGCAGTGAAAACTCACAGTTTTATAAAACGAATGAGGGCAGCCCTGAGGTCTGCCCATCCTTGAACATAGATTATCTTACTTAGCGAGCGAGTTTATGTTCGCCCACTTTATTACCTAGTAAGAACGCAATTAAGCCAAAGAGTAATGATGGTACGATTGCGTGGAAGTCCAATAACTTAATTGATGTAGCGGTTAATGTAATATAGGAACCTAACCCGACAATCATCGAACAAATTGCCCCATACGCATTTGCTTTTTTCCAATATAAACCGAGTAACATTACCCACAGAAATGTGGTTTCTAAGCCACCTAATGCAAAAAGGTTTAACCAAATCAGCATATCAGGTGGGTTTAATGTTGCCACGGTCACCAAAATGGTGAGGAACAAGGTTGCTAGCACAGAAAGACGTTTAACACGTTTTTCGTTTTTGATTTCTTCTGGTCTCACACGCAGATATAAATCTTTGATCAGCGTGGAAGACATTTGAATTAATGTTGAATCAATGGATGACATAATTGCCGCCATCGGTGCTGCTAAGAAAATCCCTGCAACAACAGGTGGTAACACTTGAATCATCAAGGTTGGAATAATCTTATCTGTCACAGAAAGCTCTGGTACAACTGCACGCCCTAATGCGCCCGCTAAATGCATACCTAACATTAATACGGCAATCACGAGCGTACCAATAATAATACCACTGTGTAGTGCTTTACTGTTTTTGTACGACATTGCACGAATCACGGTATGCGGTAAACCGAGTAAACCAAAACACACTAACACCCAAAACGATGCCATAAATGTGAAGTCTAGCGGTCTTGATTCAATGCCATAAGGGGTAATTAAATTAGGATCAATATTTTCTAAAGTATCGATAATTTGACTCACGCCACCACCAGCGTAAATCACGCCGAATAATAGCAAGAAAGTCCCGATTAACATAATCAAGCCTTGAATAGTATCGGTTAATACTACCGCTCTAAAGCCACCAATAAAGGTATACACACCCACAGTTGCTGCAAAAATTAAGACAGAAAGACGATAATCAATATTGAGTGTGGTTTCTAACAAACGTCCAACCCCAATAAATTGTACCGCCATCATAATAAAGAAGGAAAATAATAAAGAGAGGCTCGCAAGTAATACAATCGTATTGTTTTTATAACGGGCAAATAAAATATCATTCACCGTTAAACTGTTGTTTTCTCGTGCCCACATGGCAAATTTTTTGCCCAATACGCCAAGAGTAAACAACACCACTGGGACTTGTATCATCGCTAATAATACCCAACCTAAACCGAATTTATATGCGGCACCAGGTCCACCAATAAAAGAGCTCGCACCCACATAAGTGGCGGCAGTTGTCATGGCTAAGACAAAGCCTGACATAGAACGATTACCTACATAATATTCACTTAAAAAACCACCCTTTTGGCGTTTTACATAAGCATAATACGCAACTGCAAACACAAAACATAAATACAGGCATAAAGGAATGATAATGCTATAGTTCATCTTTTTTATGCTCCTCTAAATCGATATCAACAAAAACAAATTTAATACAAGCATAAATGATAACAGTGAAGAGAATAGGTAAATAAAGGCAAGAAAATTCAAACCAGAGTGGAAAACCAAAAAATCCTTTTGTATTTGGCAATCCATAGGCAAAAACACACCAACCAACCATATATAAAATGGTCAACCCAAACGCCCATAGCGCTTCCTTCGTTGCTTGCTTATAACGGGAATCAAGATTCATTTTATAACGTCCTTAAAAACGAATAAGAAAAGTGGATAAATCCACTTTTCTTCTCTCATACTTACTGCCAATTAATCTCGCATACCAAGTTTTTTCTCAAGGTAGTGAATATTCGTTCCGCCCTTTTGAAAATTCTCATCTGCTAAAATTAACTCATGTAACGGAATATTAGTTTTAATTCCCGTTAGAATGGTTTCACCTAATGCATTTTGCATACGGCGAATTGCCACTTCACGGCTATCACCATAGGTGATGAGCTTGGCAATCATCGAATCATAATGTGGCGGTACGGTATAGCCAGCGTAAACATGAGAATCCCAACGAACGCCTAAACCACCCGGAGAGTGTAAATGATCCACTTTACCCGGTGATGGCAAGAACGTTTTTGGTTCTTCTGCATTGATACGACATTCAATCGCATGACCACGTACTTTCACATCTTCTTGTTTAATTGAAATCGGCAAGCCTGCTGCAATACGTAATTGTTCTTTCACCAAGTCAACCCCCGTAATCATTTCTGTTACTGGGTGTTCAACTTGAATACGGGTATTCATTTCAATGAAATAAAATTCACCGTTTTCATACAAGAACTCAAACGTACCTGCACCACGATAACCAATTTCAATACAAGCCTTGGCACAACGCTCACCAATATCACGACGAACTTCTTCCGAAATACCCGGAGCGGGAGCTTCTTCCACCACTTTTTGGTGGCGACGTTGCATTGAACAATCACGCTCTGCTAAATAAATCGCATTGCCGTGAGTATCTGCTAAAACTTGAATCTCAATATGGCGAGGATTTTCCAAATATTTTTCCATATACACCATATCATTATTAAAAGCCACTTTGGCTTCTGCTTTGGTCATGGCGATAGATTCTTCTAACGAGGCATCATCACGTACCACACGCATACCACGACCGCCGCCTCCACCTGAAGCTTTAATAATCACAGGGTAACCAATACGCTTTGCAATTTCTTTATTTTTTGCCATATCAGTGCCAACAGGACCATCAGAACCTGGAACACAAGGTACGCCTGATTTTTTCATTGCATTAATTGCAGATACTTTATCCCCCATTAAGCGAATCACATCCGCAGTTGGACCAATAAAGGTAAAGCCAGAACGTTCTACTTGTTCAGCAAAATCTGCATTTTCAGAAAGGAAACCATAGCCAGGGTGGATTGCATCTGCGCCTGTAACTTCAGCGGCTGCAATAATGGCAGGGATATTCAGATAACTTTTTGTTGAAGGTGCAGGACCAATACAAATTGTTTCATCGGCAAGTAACACGTGTTTTAATTCACGGTCTGCTGTGGAATGTACCGCAACAGTTTTAATGCCTAATTCTTTGCAAGCACGCAAAATACGTAATGCAATTTCACCGCGGTTGGCAATAACAACTTTTTCTAACATAAAAAAATTCCACTTTGAGTTAAATAGCCATCTCGCTATTTAAAAAGAGATTAATAGAGGAATAAGCGACATTACATCGCTTATTGTGGATTTATTACATTATTCAATGATGATAAGTTTTTGATCAAACTCAACAGCTTCACCGTCATTGATAAGGATTGCCTTCACAACACCTGCTTTATCAGCTTCAATGCGGTTCATCATTTTCATTGCTTCAACGATACAAAGTGCATCGCCAACTTTAACAGTTTGTCCTACTTCAACGAATGGTTTAGCTTCTGGACTTGGGCTACGGTAGAAAGTACCAACCATTGGTGAACGAATTGCGTGACCAGACATTTCTTCTGCACTTGCAGCAGGTGCAGGTGCTACTGGTGCAGCGACTGGTGCTGCAGCAACTGGTGCTGGTGCCGCTTGAACAGGCACGCTATATTGCACAGCTGTTGGTGCAACAGAACCACGATTAATGCGAACTGACTCTTCCCCTTCAGAAATTTCCAATTCCATAATGCCCGATTCTTCTACTAGTTCGATCAGTTTTTTAATTTTACGAATGTCCATAATCTATGTCCTAAACTTTTTATTTTTTGACCGCACTTTTCCACACAGAATTGTGTTTTAAAGTACAAATTTGTTAATACTACATATCGTGCGAAAGATTACCTGAAAATCAGCAATTTTGCGATAAAATTCTGCAATTTTCTAAAACTTATACCTCTTTTGACAGAAAATTCACTGCAAACTCTAACGCAAAATCATAGCCTTTCGCACCTAACCCGCAAATCACGCCCTCTGCCACATCGCTAAAATAAGAATGATGACGAAATGGCTCACGTTTATGTACATTGGATAAATGCACTTCCACAAAGGGAATCGCAACAGCCAATAAAGCATCTCGCAACGCCACACTGGTGTGTGTAAACGCTGCAGGATTAATAATTATGAAATCAACCTGTTGAAAACTCTGGTGAATTTTCTCAATTAATTTTTCTTCACTGTTTGATTGAAAACAATCTAACAACACATTGTGCTGTTTTGCTAATGTTTGTACATTCTGCTCAATCGCACTTAAAGACAAGCTGCCATAATGTTTTGGCTCTCTTGCCCCTAACATATTCAAATTGGGGCCATTTAACAGCAAAATTCGTGCTAATTGCGACATAATTCATTCCTAATTCAAGGTGGTGGATTATAACTATTTTTTAAGAAATAACAGCATTTCTGTGGTCTTATCAGTCAACGTGGATTTTTTCAACAAACGCCGAATCCAACTCTACCACAGGTAAGGTTGAATTTGGCCAACGTCTAACGACTTGATAATCCATTAAATCTAAGGTATCTAAGCCTGGCACTGTATTTGGCGTATATTGTTGAGCAATACGCGCTAATTGCGTTAAACCAAAACTACTTTCAATTGACGAGCTAATCACCGCTTTTAATCCACAATTATGTGCTTGTTCAATTAATTCGACACAACGCTGTAATGAACCCACTAAGGTTGGTTTAATCACAATTGCAGCCAAGTGCGGTTGTTTTTCAACACAAAAATCAGGCTCACGCACAGTTTCATCCCACGCAATTGCAATGCCAGTTTCTTCTGCAAATTGCAGGCTTTCTGCTGGCGTTTTGCAAGGTTCTTCTAAAAACTGAATACGTGCACGATGCTCTGGCTTCACATATTTTGCGAACATTTGTGCTTTAGCAGGTGTCCAACTGCGATTTGCATCAAGACGTAAATTTAAGTCAGGAATGGCTTCAAGCAACATATCCGCAATTAAGCCGTCACGATTTGCTTCATACATTCCCACTTTAATTTTAGCCACTTTTTCGCCTTGCATTTGGTTTAATGGCTCATAAAGCTCATCTGGATCACCATAACAAAGCGGTGCAACTTGATAATTACCTTCTTCTATTAATAAGCCTTTCATTTCTGCCAACGCACAACTTAAACCAAACGCCACAGAAGGATACAAATGCTCCAAAGGCAACTTACCGCTTGCGATAGTCCATTCTTTTAACCACGCAGTAGCTTGTTCAAGTGCTTGCTCTAAGGTTTCTTGACTAAACTCAGGTAACGGAGCAATTTCGCCCCAACCTTGCGCATCATCACAAGATACCTGAACTAAAATACCTTCGCGTTTTTTTAAAAAACGATTACGTAAAATCAGTTGGCTATCAACAGGAATGGAATATTTATATAACTGAAATTTTCTGATCATTGTTATTTTTCACAAGTTTGGGTCACTTCGTTATAGCGACCACCATCATCTAAACAGTTATCTTTTGGCTCAAGGGTTAAAAAGAACATTCCTGCAATAGATAACACCACTAAAGACAACATCATTGCCAAACTACCAAATAGGACTTTTTTCCAAGAAAACATCAACTTGATACCTTTATATTGAAAAAGTGCGGTCAAATTTTTCAAAATTTTAACCGCACTTGAGGGTTATGGATTACGTTTAAACTTACTGAAGTCTGGCGCGCGTTTTTCATTAAACGCATTGCGACCTTCTTGACCTTCTTCCGTCATATAGAACAACATTGTTGCATTACCCGCTAACTCTTGTAAACCAGCTTGACCATCACAGTCTGCATTCAATGCTGCTTTTAAGCAACGTAATGCGATCGGACTATTGCGTAACATTTCACGACACCAACGCACAGTTTCTTTTTCTAAATCTGCGTAAGGCACAACAGTATTAACTAAGCCCATTTCTAAGGCTTCTTTGGCATCATATTGACGGCATAAGAACCAAATTTCACGTGCTTTTTTCTGACCAACAATGCGAGCCATATAGCTTGCCCCCCAGCCACCATCAAATGAACCTACTTTTGGACCTGTTTGACCAAAAATGGCATTTTCTGCAGCAATGGTTAAATCACAAATCATATGCAATACGTGGCCACCACCGATTGCATAACCTGCCACCATTGCGACAACAGGTTTTGGACAAGTGCGAATGTCACGTTGGAAATCTAATACATTTAAATGGTGAACGCCGCTATCATCTTTATAACCGCCGTAGTCACCACGTACTTTTTGGTCACCGCCTGAACAGAATGCTTTTTCACCTTGACCCGTTAATACAATCACACCCACTTTTTCATCAAAACGTGCATCAGAAAAGGCTTGGATCATTTCTTTTACTGTTTGCGGACGAAATGCATTACGCACTTCAGGGCGGTTAATTGTGATTTTTGCGATCCCATCTTCAGATTTATGATAAAGAATGTCAGTGTAACCTGCGCTACAATCTTGCCATTCAATCGGTGCATAAAGTACATCATCTTTTGGATTTTGCATCGTAACTTCCTTCAATTTGATTTTATTTACCTAAAAAGTGCGGTCATTATAGCGGAAGTTTCAGCCATCCGTCATAAATTCTTTACGCAAATCTCGGTTAGATTAGGCTTTACTTTGCATTCTTAAATAAATCTTTGTGTTTTTTCGTTAAAATGTGAATATCTGACTGTAAACTCAATGACTGGCAAGCTCGCTCAAAGGCTTGCTTCGCCATATTCAATGCTGCCGTAGCAACCTCTCTATCTGGCGAGTTACGCCAAATACTCGCTAACACTTTTTGCATCACCAGATTAACCTCTAAAACCGCAGCACCATCACGTGAAAGTGGCGCAAAAGCATCACGGATCCACTCATCGCAATCTAAAGGAATGATCGATAGGCGATCGTATTCGGTTTTATCTTCGGGCATATCCTCTTCTTTTTTAACCAATAATCCCATCATCACTGTCATAATATTGATTGCGGTGCCCGGGTCATTTACAGCCGCTGACAGTGCACGCTGCCCTGCTTCACTTAATACAATAAAGCCCCAACTTGGATCTTGGTCAAAAGTACGCCCTTTAGCAAACACAAAGCAATTGCGTAAATCCTCAAATTCGATTTCATTTTGAATATCCACTTTACAAAGCACCGTATCAGGTGAGATTAACTCCCCAGGACGCACACAAATATGAATATAACCTTCTGCAGCTTCTGCTTTACGTTGTAAGCCTTGCATATCAATATGGGTTAAATAACCACTTGCATTTGCTTCTAGTGGTTGTGATTTTGAGCCAAATTGATGTGTAGATACCGCGCCCATCATTGGCGAAATACGGTACTGTCTTAAGGATTTTTCTGTCACTTGTTCAATTTTTTCTAGCGTATTGCCTAAACGCCCTAATTGCGACAAGGTATATACCCAACGGATTAAGGTAACAATTAAATACAACAGCACAGCAATGGTACTGATAAATAAAATAAAGCGCCCGTTTTGCTCATAAAACGCCATACCTAATGCCGTTCTCGCAATAATGGCGTAAATAAATGCACAAATAAAACTGGTAATCGCTGTGCGTGTTGTGCTGTCCCCCATTACCAAATCCGTGGCACGTGGCGTTGCACCACTTGATGCAGATGCAAAAGCAGACACCATAATAGATAAAGAAAATGTGGTTACCGCTAACATACTTGAGGCAATCACATTTAATAAACTTTCTAGGGTTTCTTGTTCAATATGTGGCAACACTCCCACTTCAATTGTTCGCGCCCCTAAACGCAATGAAAACACAAAAATAGCGGTAATCACCGCCCAAGCTGTTGCTGTTACCCACAACTTATTACTTGGTTTTTTTAACGCTAATAACCATTGATACATCATTATTTCTTTCCTTTTTTAAATAAAATAACGCTTTGATAAGTGTACATTAAAACAGCAAATTCAACATAATATCAACAATAAAAATGTAAAAAAGTTTATAAAAATGACCGCACTTTTAGGCATTTTTTTATTGCATCATTGAATACACAGAATACTCTTTATCCATTGCGCACTTTCCCCTATAATAGGGCGTATTTTTCTATTTATTTTTAACCTAATTTTATAAAGAAAAAATTATGACAACATTTAATGTAAAAACTTTCCAAGGTATGATCCTTGCCCTTCAAGATTATTGGGCAAAACAAGGGGCTACAATTGTTCAGCCATTTGATATGGAAGTCGGTGCAGGAACTTCGCACCCAATGACCGCACTTCGTGCCTTAGGCCCTGAGCCAATGGCATTTGCTTATGTGCAACCATCACGCCGCCCAACAGACGGTCGTTACGGCGAAAACCCAAACCGTTTACAGCACTACTATCAATTCCAAGTAGTGATCAAACCCTCACCAGATAACATTCAAGAACTCTATTTAGACAGCTTAAAAATGCTCGGTTTCGACCCAACGCAAAACGACATTCGTTTCGTGGAAGACAACTGGGAAAACCCAACCCTAGGGGCGTGGGGCTTAGGCTGGGAAGTGTGGTTAAACGGAATGGAAGTGACCCAATTTACCTATTTCCAACAAGTGGGGGGCTTAGAATGTAAACCCGTTACAGGTGAAATCACTTACGGTTTAGAACGCTTGGCGATGTACATTCAAGGCGTGGACAGCGTGTACGATCTCGTGTGGTCAGACGGCCCATTAGGCAAAACCACCTACGGCGACGTGTTCCACCAAAACGAAGTGGAACAATCGACCTACAACTTTGAATACGCAAATACTGATTTCTTATTCTACTGCTTCGATCAATACGAAAAAGAAGCCAGCGAACTCTTAGCATTGGAAAAACCACTGCCGTTGCCAGCTTACGAACGTATTTTGAAAGCCGCACACAGCTTCAACTTATTAGATGCGCGTAAAGCTATCTCGGTAACAGAACGCCAACGCTACATTTTACGCATTCGTGCCTTAACTAAAGGCGTTGCAGAAGCTTACTACGCAAGCCGCGAAGCGCTAGGTTTTCCAGGGTGTAAATAAAGTGCGGTCAATTTTTAGGAATTTTCACGATGAGCAAACCCGTTTTATTCTTCGCTAGCCTCTGCCCAGACACGACTCCGTTTGTGGCAGAACTAAACCGCTTAAATGTGGAATATGAAGCGGTAGAAATTATGTCATCAATGGCAAATTTCAAACGTTTCTTAAGATTGCGAGATAACGATTCTACATTTGAACAAGCAAAAGTAAATGGTTATATCGGCATTCCTGCGTTGTTATTAGCAGATGATACCGTGATTTTAGATATCGACCAGCTACAACGCATTTTCGGCTAAAAATGAGGAGCAAAAAATGAAACTCTGGCATTCCACCACAAGCCCTTATGTCCGCAAAGTGATGGCGGTGATTAAACATCATCAACTTGAAGATCAAATTGAATTGCAAACTATTCAATCGTCTTTTGATCCAAACTCACCCCATAACCAAGATAACCCGCTTGGTCGTGTCCCTGCGTTACAAATAGATAATGGTGAATGGCTCTACAACAGCCAAGTGATTGCGGAATATCTTGATCATCTCGGGGCGAACGGTCAGCCAGAAAAATTGCTTCTACCACGCAACAGCCAACGTTGGAAGGTGCTACAACTACACGCCTTAACCGACGGCATTATGGAAAACACCTTACCGGTCATTTCCGAACGCTTACTTCGTCCTGAAAATGAATGGTGGACAGCTCGTCATCAACAATTAACTGAGCGTAATATTCGTAGCTTCAAAGAATTGGAACGTTACCTTGCGCAATTTGGTGATGAATTAAATCTCGGTACTATTTCTGCGGTCTGCTTAATTGATTGGTATGCCTTGCGTGGCGAAAAACTCGGCGTGAATCTTCACGAAATTGCACCGCACTTAGTTGATTGGGCAGTGAAAATGAACGAAAAATATTCTGAATTAAAGACAACTCAGCCACATTAACAAAGAGGAATATAATATGAAACTACGTCATTTTTTATTCTCTACAATATACTTGGTTCCAATGAGTGCAATGGCAAATGATGCTTGTAATCATTTTACAACATCTTATGACCGCACTTATTGCTCTGCGAAGTTATTTTTAGAATCAGATAAAGAGTTAAACGAAGTCTATAAAGGGTTAAAAAAACAGCTGAAACCTAATACTGCGAAGTCTTTAGTGCAAACTCAACGTGATTGGTTGAAGTATCGTAATTCAGCTTGTGAGCAAGATGGCACAATTAATGTAGATTGCAATTACGAAGTGAATAAAGAGCGTACTGAATATTTACGCGATCGCTTACGTGAATGCAAAACGGGAAATTGCCGAGATAGCGATATCATCCGCCACGCTTGGGAAAATTAGCCCCCTATGATAGCGCCCGTCTTTGACGGGTTTGACGGGTGATAATGAAAAGGCACTCGTTAAGAAACGAGCGCCACCAAGGGGGTACTGAATATTTACGCGACCGCTTACGTGAATGTAAAACGGGGAATTACCGAGATAGCGATATCATCCGCCACGCTTAGGAAAATTAGCCTCCCCCTATGATATCGCCTGTCTTTGACGGGTGATAATGAAAAAGGCACTCGCTAAGAAACGAGCGCCATCAAGGGTGTCATAAATTAATAAGATTTTGTAAAATTATTATTCATTTTCATCTATAAAAAGGAAATCACCTTGAACGTTAAAACATTTATTAAAATCACAAGTACAAGCTTATTTTTTACAAGTTTAGTAGCCTGTGAATCCAATGATAATACTTATGGCGGAAAGATAATTTCTGACTCTCATAATAAACTGCTATTTCAAGAATTTACTCATCAACCTCTTGAAAATGCAAAATATTTGAAAGTAGGAATGACAGAAAATGAAGTTATTCAAATTATGGGAGAGCCCGTAACTAGAGAGTTTCAAGATAGAAGGTCAGCGTTACAATGGTGCTCAACTGGTATGATAGGAACTAATAATCCTTACGATAGATTCCTTTTAGCAGCGTTCACTGATGAGAGACTTACTGAGATTAAAAACTTTTCCAATAAAGATGAATTTGAGATAATTTCGGCACAAGTAGAGAAGCAAGGTAGCATTGATTGTTCCAGTCTAATTCAAAATGTACATTGGCTAGAACCTGCTGATAAAGTGATTGAAATTCGAGAAAGAAATATGAATCAGTATTACTAAGAAGATATTTAAGAGAAGACAATGACAACACAAAACTTCCTCGCCGAGATCGGCACTGAAGAGCTGCCACCGAAGGCACTCAAAAAATTAGCGACTGCATTTGCAGAAAATGTGGAATTAGAGTTAAACCAAGCGGGTTTAACGTTTGACAAAGTAGAATGGTTTGCGGCGCCACGTCGTTTAGCTGTGAAAGTGTTAGGTTTAGCAACTGCACAACTAAGCAAAGAAATTGAAAAACGTGGTCCTGCGGTGTCTGCGGCATTTGATGCTGAAGGCAAGCCAACTAAGGCAGCAGAAGGTTGGGCACGTGGTTGTGGGATCAGCGTTGAACAAGCAGAACGTATTGCGACGGATAAAGGCGAATGGTTAGTGCATCGTGCTACTATCGAAGGGCAGCCAACCAAAAACTTACTCAAAGACATCGTTGCAAATGCGTTAGCGAAATTGCCTATTCCAAAACCAATGCGTTGGGCGGACAAAACGGTTCAATTTATTCGCCCTGTTCATACGGTAACAATGTTACTTGGTGATGAATTAATCGAAGGCGAAATTTTAGGCGTGGAAAGCGGTCGCACAATTCGTGGTCACCGTTTCCTTGGTGAGCGTGAATTTCAAATTTCACACGCGGATCAATACCCTGCACTATTAAAAGAAAAAGGCTCAGTAGTGGCTGATTTCAATGAGCGTAAAGCATTAATTTTGGCGAAATCACAAGAAAAAGCCACCGCACTTGGTGGCGTGGCGGATATTGAAGACGACTTACTTGATGAGGTAACGTCGTTGGTGGAATATCCAAATGTATTGGCGGCGAAATTTGAAGAACGTTTCCTTGCCGTGCCTGCGGAAGCATTAGTGTACACAATGAAAGGCGACCAAAAATATTTCCCAATTTATGATAAAGATGGAAAATTATTACCGCACTTTATTTTTGTGTCGAACATCAATCCAGAAGATCCAAGCAAGATCATTGAAGGGAACGAAAAAGTGGTTCGCCCACGTTTGACCGATGCGGAATTTTTCTTCAAAACCGACTTAAAACAACGTTTGGAAGATCAGTTGCCACGTTTAGAAACCGTGTTATTCCAACAACAACTTGGCACCTTGCGTGATAAAACCGCTCGTATTGAGCAATTAGCTGGCGAAATTGCGAAACAAATTGGTGCAGATGAAGCCAAAGCCAAACGTGCAGGCTTATTATCAAAATGTGACTTAATGACCAATATGGTGTTTGAATTTACTGATACGCAAGGCGTAATGGGTATGCACTATGCACGCCACGACGGTGAAGACGAAGAAGTGGCAGTAGCATTGAACGAGCAATATATGCCACGTTTTGCTGGTGATGAATTACCGAAATCCTTAGTGGCAAGCGCAGTTGCCTTAGCAGATAAGTTTGACACATTGACGGGTATTTTCGGTATCGGTCAACAACCAAAAGGTAGCGCAGACCCATTTGCTTTACGTCGTGCGGCATTAGGTGTGTTACGTATTATTGTTGAGAAGAACTTACCACTTGATCTTGAAGAAATCGTGAAAAAATCAGCCGTACTTTTCGGCGACAGGCTCACAAATGCAAACGTAGTGGAAGAAGTTGTCGACTTTATGCTTGGCCGTTTCCGTGCGTGGTATCAAGATGAAGGTATTGCTGTTGATGTGATTCAAGCAGTACTTGCACGTCGCCCTACTCGCCCAGCTGATTTTGATGCGCGTGTACGTGCGGTTTCTCACTTCCGTACTTTAGACGCAGCAGAAGCACTAGCGGCTGCAAATAAACGTGTAAGCAATATTTTAGCGAAAGTAGAAGGTGAATTACCGGCAAATATTGATGTTGCATTATGCGTTGAAGCTGCAGAGAAAGTGTTAGCAGAGCAAGTGCTTGCATTACAAGCTGAATTAGCACCATTATTTGCTAACGGTGAATACCAAACAGCATTAGACCGCTTAGCTGCGTTGCGTGAACCCGTGGATACATTCTTCGATAACGTAATGGTGAACGCGGAAGATCAAAAATTACGTCAAAACCGTTTAGCTATCCTAAACAACTTACGTAATTTATTCTTACAAGTTGCAGATATTTCATTATTGCAATAAACCTAAAAAACAAAAAGAGCGCCTAATTGGCGCTTTTTTATTTCCTTAAAATGCCCTTTATTCAATCACTTCTCAATCATTATATTACAAAATATATAATGATTGTGTTATATTCACCTTATTTTTAATTAAGGAGATAACCTATGAAAAAATTGATTGCATTTTCCGCATTACTTGCCACGGCTTTTTCAGCACAAGCCAATGACCTGTATTTATATGCAGGCGCAGGATTAAAAGATCCTGTTGAAAAAATCGTAAAACAATTTGAAAAAGAAACAGGTCATAAAGTTACCGTTGAATATGGCGGTTCAGGGCAATTATTAGCACGTTACAATACGGTGAAAACAGGGGATTTATATCTACCGGGATCAAGTGATTACGTTGAAAAACTAGAAAAAACAGGCGAAGTGCAAGAATCTGCACCATTAGTTTTACACATTCCTGTAATGGCTGTGCGTAAAGATAAAAGTGCAGGCATTGATTCTTTCAAAGCCTTAGCAGAAAGTAATTTACGTTTAGGTATTGGCGATAGCAAAGCGATGGCGCTCGGTAAAGGCGCAGAGAAAATTCTCGAGTTGTCGGGCTATCAAAAAGAATTAAATGACAAAGTGGTAGTCAAAGCTGCCACAGTGAAACAGCTGATGTTGTATTTATTAAATGGTGATGTGGATGGGGCGGTTGTTGGGCGTTCAGGTGCTTGGAAAGTACGTGATAAAGTGGATTTATTGCCAAATCCCGCTGGTACGCCAGAAGAAAAAGTGACCATTGCACTACTCTCTTCCAGTAAAAACCCGAAAGAAGCAAAACAATTGCTCGATCTTTTCAAATCTGAACAAGGCATCGCTTATTTTACCGATGAAGGCTTCTTACCTATTAAGTAAAAGTGTTAGCTTAAAATTAGCATTGATCCCGCTGAGCATTTTATTGCTTGTTGTGGTTGGATCAGTGCTTTCTTTGATCGCACAACTCAATACGACTTTTTTCGGGATCGTGCTGGCTGATCCCGAATTACATTTTGCCTTGCTAATGTCATTAGTCACGTCCTTGCTTTCGTTGATTTTAGCCCTCTGTATTTCTATTCCATCTGCTTGGGTAATGAGCCAAGTGCGGTTGCCTTTTCAAAAGTTTATTGATACCGTGCTAGATTTGCCAATGGTGCTGCCGCCGTTAGTCACAGGATTAAGCCTGTTATTACTGTTTAACTCGCAAGGCATTGTCAGCAAAATCGTCCCTTTTATTAGCCAATGGATTTTTAGCCCTATTGGTATTGTGATCGCACAAACCTATATTGCCAGTTCAATTATGATGCGAAATGCACGCGGTACATTTTCCAGTTTGGATGCGGGTTATCGCTTGGCTGCTTATAATTTAGGTTTATCGCCATTACAAACACTCATCAAAATCGAATTACCAATGTGTTGGAAGCCGTTACTCTGCGGCGCGATTCTGGCTTGGTCACGGGCAATCGGGGAGTTTGGGGCAACTTTAATGCTAGCTGGTGCTACAAGATTTAAAACTGAAACCTTACCAATGGCAGTTTATTTAAACATTGCCAGTGGTGATTTCGAAATTGCTGTGGGTGCTTCGTTATGGCTGTTGTTTATTTCAGCTTGTTTACTGATGTTATTGCGCACAATTAATCGGAATATTTAAGATGTTAGAGATTAGAAACCTAAACGCAGGCATTTTAAAAGAGGTGGATTTACAAGTCAGTTCAGGAGAATGTCTGGCGGTTGTGGGGCAATCTGGCAGTGGGAAAACCACCTTGCTCAACACCATTGCTGGCTACATTGATTATCAAGGGCAAATCACACTCGCACAGCAAATTATAGATAATTTACCACCTTGGCAACGCAATTGCCGTTACTTAAATCAGCGGTTATATCTTTTCCCACACAAAACTATTGCGGGGAATTTAACTTTGGCAAAACCGACCGCACTTCGTGCAGAACAAATCACCTTGCTTGCCAAACTTAAAATTGATCATCTGATTGATCGTTATCCGCACCAACTATCGGGTGGTGAGCAACAACGGGCAGCATTGGCTCGCGTGTTAATTAATCCACCCCATTTGTTGTTACTTGATGAGCCTTTTTCTTCACTAGATTGGGACACTAAACAACATATTTGGGCGATATTAAAAAACCTGATTGAAGAATTTCACATCACAACCTTATTAGTGACTCACGAGCCGAAAGAGGCTGATTATCTTGCACATCGTCAAATTCGACTGGCTCAAGGCAAACTTATTTAACAGGAATTCACTATGATTTACTTTTCAGACAAAGAACTCGATGATTTTTTATTAGAAGACATTTATCGTGGCGATCTCACCACCCACGCATTAGGCCTAGAAGATGTGCCTGCACAAATACTCTTTAAACGTAAAAATGCGGGGATCGTGGCAGGCATTAGCATCGCGGAAAAATTACTAAAAAAACTCGAGATTGAGCCACAAGTTTATGTGCGTGAAGGGCAAACTGTTGAAGCTGGAACCATACTTATTAGCGCAGAAGCCAATGCAGATAAACTGCATCAAGCGTGGAAAGTAGTGCAACTCGTGTTGGAATGGTCTTGTGGCGTGGCACAATATACCGCCGAGATGATTGCGAATGCAAAAGCCATCAATCCCAAAGCGGTTGTCGCTTGTACACGTAAAAGTATTCCCAATACCAGAAAATTAGCCACTAATGCCGTATTAGCGGCTGGTGGGCATATTCATCGCCAAGGCATTAGTGAAACCCTCTTGGTTTTTACCAATCATCGCAACTTGCTTGATCAACCTGAAGGCTGGCAAGCGATTGTGACTAAACTCAGAGCAGAAGCACCTGAAAATAAAATCACATTGGAAGCGGATAATTTGACTCAATTTGAACAAATGTTAAGCGCAGAGCCAGATATTATTCAGCTTGATAAATTTAGCCCTGAGCAAGTTAAGCAGGCGTTAAATTTACTCTCAGAATCAAAAAAAGCGATTACTTTGTCTGTTGCAGGTGGGGTGAATAAGAATAATGTCGCTGAATATGCGAAGTCAGGCGTTCAACTTTTCATCACTTCAGCACCTTATTACGCACAACCAGAAGACATCAAAGTTATAATCAATAAACGCTAATTCACCTATCAAACTCAAAAGTGCGGTATGTTCTTTTAGATATTTTCTAAATAAATAAAAAACATACTGCACTTTTTTCTTTTTTTTTCACAAAAACAAAATAAAACCACATAAATTTAACTTTATTTACTTATTCTATTTCAACATAAAAATTCACAAAACTCCAAATAAAAATAAATTATTAAAGAAACGTTACAGTAAAACATAACATATTGATAAATAATAAAATAAAACCATAATAATTTAACAAAAAATATTTATTGCATTAATTGCCAATTTGTTTATTTATAAGGCTTTTCTTTTATTCCATTTTGAAGTATATTTGCGCGATTATTATTCGTTCAACTCTCGTCAGTACTAGGAATCTCAATGGGAAATTACATTTTGCATATCACCAATAATGGGGAAACAAAACAGCTTAAATTAACGTCAAATGATCCGCTCGTTTTGCAAGCTCAACCAAATACCCAATACACATTATTTGATGCAAATGGAAATATTATCGCAACCACAAATGTAGTAAATGCAAAAGATTTGTTCATTTATGCGAACAGCCAACAAGCAAAACCTAAAATTATTATCAAAAATTACTCTGTTGCTAGCGCTGCGCGTAGCAAAAATCATTTTGATCTTGATAATGATTTTTCAACTGCAGAAAGTTTAATTTCCCCAACTGAGTTCAAAACAACAATGCTTGCATCGGAAGTGCCTATGCAAGCAGCTAGCTATACAACCGCACCGACTCAAATCGATAACAGCCCAGTTATTCGTAATCTGTCATCTGCGGTAGAGTCGCCAACAAAAGCTGAAGTACATATCGATGTGATTGCAAATAATGACGTAATTAATGCTGAAAGCGCGGCGAAAAAACTGACAATTTCAGGTTCACTTACCGCTGACAAAGCGATTAACACTGCAACTGTTGAAGTGCTTGTTAATGGTAAATCTTACCCTGCGACGTTATCTGAAGATAAAGCTCGTTTTACTGCCGAGGTTGATGGTCAAGAATTTGCAAATGGTGACAAAGTTGTTGTAAATGCAACGGTAAATAGTGGCAATGCATTAGGCAAAGCCAATGTTGAACGTTCTTACGCTTATGATGATATATTGCCAGTAGCAACAATGACAATTAACCCAATCGCTGACAATGATGTGGTGAATTTAGAAGCAAGCCGCACAGAACAAAAATTATCAGGCAACTTAACCGTTTCGGCTGATGTGCCACGTGAAAATATCAAAGCGTTTGTTGTGATTGGCGATGAAAAAATCCCTGTAACCCTAACTGCAAATGGTTGGGAGGTAGCTGTTGCTGGCAGCAAACTGGCACATAATGAAGGTGAAAAATCAATTCGTTTAGAAGTTGAGTTAACCGACAATGCGGGCAATAAAAACTCTCAGAATATCGACCGCACTTACAAACTAGAAACCCCAACAGAAGTTACGGTAAATATCGATACCATCGCCACTAATGATGTGATTAATGCTGAAAGTGCGGCGAAAAAACTGACAGTTTCAGGAACGCTGACCGCAGATCGCGATATTGCGACGGCAACAGTTGAAGTTGTCGTTAACGGCAAAACCTATCCTGCTACCCTATCAGACAACAATACTCGTTTCAATGCAGAAATTGACGGAAACGCATTTGCTAATGGCGACAAAGTTATCGTAAATGCTAAAGTGAACAGTAGCCATACGTTAGGTCAAACCAATGCAGAGCGTCCTTACTCTTATGATGCGGAATTGCCTGTTGCAACAGTGACAATTAACCCAATTGCTGACAATGATGTAGTGAACTTATCTGCAAGCAAAACAGAACAAAAATTATCAGGTGATTTAACTCTGCCCGCAGATGTGAAACTTGAAAATGTTAAAGCATTTGTTGTGATTGGCAGTGAGAAGATCCCTGCTACATTAACTGCAAATGGCTGGGAAGCTACTGTTGGAGGTAGCAAACTAGCAAGCAATGAAGGTCTGCAATCCATTCGTTTAGAAGTTGAATTAACGGACAATGCAGGCAATAAAAACTCGCAAAATATTGACCGCACTTATCAAGTGGATACGCAATTAGACGCACCTAAAATTGAGATTAATCCAATTACAACAGATAACGTCATCAATGCTATCGAATCTAATGAAAGCGCCATTATGGTGTCAGGAACAGTAACCAATGAGTCTGCAACTGCAAATGCTAAAGCGGGCGATAAAATCACGTTAACAGTGGGTGACGCAAAATTTGTTGGGAATTTAGTGTCAAGCAATAATGAGCTTCAATTTAATGTTGAAGTTAACACAGTCGCACTTGTAAACCACCGTACGATCAGTGCTAAATTAGAAACAAACGATGTGGCAAAAAATAGCCTTGATACCATAAAAGCTCACAGCTACGATGTACAAAATAAGTTAGCTGAACCTGAAATTACCATTGATAAAGTAACCACCGATAACATCATCAATAAAGCAGAGTCTTTTGGTAATGTCACATTAAACGGCCGAATTACCTTTGCAGATATGGTTAAAACAGGATCTGTTAAAGTCGAACTGACTTTTGAAGATGGTTCTACTAAGCAGGCTGTTGTGAATGAAGCTGACAAAACTTGGACATTAACTGTTCCTGCGAATGTGTTAGCCAAAAACACTGGTGAAAAACAATTTAGTGCAACAGTTTCTGTTGAAGATAACTATGGCAATAAAGCAAGCAAAACAAGCCAACACGATTACAAAGTTGATTTAGATATCGATAAGCCAGTTATCACTATCGACAAAATTGCCGGCGACGATATTTTAAGCATCGACGAAGCTACCGGCGATGTCAGAATCACAGGTAATGTTGAAAACAGTATTGATGGTCAAGAAATCCGTATTTCTTGTGGCTGTGCAACTTGTATCGGCACAAAATGGATCGACCTAACAACGAAGGTTGTCGATGGCAAATTCAGTGTTGATTTTAAAGGTGCGGAGATCAAATCTCTCGGTACAGGCACTGCTGTTGTTAAAGCGAACTACACTGCGACCGATGATGCGGGCAATACTTCAAAAGCTGATGAAGCAAGCCGTAAATTATTCGTTCAAGAAGATCCAAACAACAAACCGGATGTATTCTTTGTAATCAATCCAGTTACAGCTGATGGGGTGATTAGTAGCAATGAGGCTAAATGGAGCACTGTACAAATTACTGGCTCTATGCGAGAAAATGTTCCGGGTTATGAGCTTGTAAACCTCAAATTACAAATTGGAAGTTGGACAAGTAATCCATTTAAATTTGATGGTCCTTGGAGTCGCAATTTTAGCACTTGGGTTAAACAAGATGTCTTGAGAAATGCTGTTGACAAAGAAATCAAAGTAATCGCAACGCTTCAAAAAGATGATGGTAGCACAGTGACTATCACTTCGGCGGAAGGAACACCATCTTTACCAAGAAAATATTCTTATGATGAGGCACCTGCTGAGTTAGGTATTACAATCAATCCAATTAATGCGGGAAATACAATTAACTATGTGGATTCTAAAAAGCCAATGGTGCTTTCGGGCTCATTAACATTTGATGAAACCGATATTAATACAGACACATTGTTCGTAATGCTTACGATCAACAAAAAATTCTATCGTGCAGAGATTGATCTTAATACTAAAACTTGGTCACTTTCACTCCCAGCAAGTGAGTTGACTGAATTACAAGGTACACACCAGATTAATGCGGAAGTATCAGGAGCAGATATTCTTGGTAACCGAGGTTCAGGTAAAACAATCGTAGATTATAGCGTTGATACTTTTGCACCAATGCCACAAATCACGTTAAAAGTAAGTGATGAGAATAAGATCGACTCATCTTCTGTCACTGATGTCAAAATTACAGGTAAAGTGACGGGTGATTTTACTGCAGGTGAAAAAGTTACTGTATTCATCAATGGCAAAGAAAAAGAAGCCGTTATTCAAGATAATGGTGAATTTAGCTTAACAACGAATGCGAAAGAATTATTAAGTACACAACCATTATCAATTTCTGCGACTTACAGCACTTCTGATGCCGCTGGAAACATTGGCACAGCGACAACAAACCAACCTTATAGTATTGCCAAAGGCGACATTAATATTGAATTAGCTCCAATCACCAGTGATGATTTTATTAATGTGACTGAAGCGAAAAATGCGGTCAAAATTTCAGGAAAAATTTCAGGTTCTGATGCACAACCAAATACAGAAGTGACTCTAACAATCAATGGTACGCCAACTAAAGTCACTGTGGATGCTAACCTAAGTTTTAATACCACGCTTGAGATTGATGTGCTTAAATCTGATACAGATTACACGATTGAAGCCAGTGTAACTGGCAATAATGAATCAAGTGCACAAACCACCAGAGTATATGATATTGCTGCTGATGCTGTCGCTAAAATAGATATCAATAGTATTGATGATGACTTTGTTGTTAATCCAGCACAAACCACAAGAATTACAGGTACAGTCGAATTTGAAGGTATGTATGCGAAAGGTAAAAATGCTGAATTTTTACGCACGGTAAATGTAAAAATTGGGGATAAGACTTATACCGCGGGCTTCAATGGCAAAGAGAAAAGTTTCTTTGTAGATATCCCAAATGACGAGTTACATACATTAAACGGTCAAGCAATCACAATTGACTTCAAAGATCTTGCGACGAATAAGCCGAACGCCGTCGCTTATGATATTGCTAAAAATGCAAATGGTACATATAACATTGGTACACATCACAATGTCACACCTGAGATCAAAACGCTGACATTAGAAAGCAAGGCGATCAAACAGAATGAGGATAAAACATATAGCATCCACAAACCTGAAAAAGAAATGAGTGTGATTAAAGGTACAGTTTCTGGTGTAGCAAAAACGGATGATACGATTGAGGTGACAATTGGAGAGCACAGCTATACAACAAAAGTACTCGCAGATAATACTTTCAATATTTCTGTTGAAACAGCACATCTATTGAAAAATGGTAATAAAAATGTAGTTGCTACGCTAAAAACACAAGATATTACAGGTAAAGATATCAGTGTAAGCGATGTGGAATATTATGCAGCACCTAACTTAGTATCATCTGCATTTGTATCTCAACATCGCGCAGTTAACTCTGGCGATAGAAAAATTGATCACACAAAAGCGGATTATAACTTTGCTTACTTTATTGCTGGTATTGACCAAGGAGGACCAAGTGGTTTCCATGGAAATACACCAATTGGCGGAAAAACTGAGCCATTAGTTGTGAAGTATTCATTTATTGATCCAGAGGATGCAAGATCGCTTTCTTATCGTCCACAATCGACAAATAATGTAAATACAAATACTTATGAAGCATATCCAGAAAGATATAAAGACTTTATCCGCAAAGTCTATGATACGATTTCTGAATATACCAATATTCGTTTTGAAGAAAGCCTTCAGCCTCTAAGAATGGGCGAAGGAACCCGTTTTTACAAAGGTGAGCTCATTAATGGAATGCAATGGTCTTCCGCTTTCGCTTGGAATGGTGGAGATGTTGTTTGGGGTAAACATTGGTATGGTGATAATTTTATGGTGTACACTGCATTCCACGAAATTAGCCATACTCTACAAATGAAACACAGTGAAAATTCGGGTAAGCCTGTTCCTGGCTATGAAACTGAAGCGAGTGCCGAATTTGCAACAATGTCTTATAACTATAATAGTTTCATTGATTACCGCAATTTACGTGTCTATGACCTCGCGTTCCTACATTACCGCTTTGGTGTGAATAAAGAGAAGCGTACTGGTGACGATATTTATGGTTTCAGAGATTACAATGCTACTCAAGCAGACGGCGCATTGTATATTTGGGATGGTGCGGGTGTAGATACTTTTGATGCATCTAATGAAAAAATGGGGGTTAACGTAAACTTAACGCCAGGTTCTTGGATTTATCGCGGTACAGAATTAAGTAAATATTTAATTGTTAAAGATAAAACGACCTACACTAGACAAGAGTATTTTGGTATTGAGAAAGACGCTACTGTATATGGTACTTTTGATAATCGCCAAGGTAGTCATACGAAAGAGATCAGCAACTACACCAAAGATCAAGGCTTTATCGGTTACGGCACACAAATTGAGAACCTAATTGGTTCTGAATATGATGACGTCCTCACCGGAAACAATGCGGCAAATAATATTTCTGGTGGTGCTGGTAATGACATTATCAAAGGTGGTAACGGTGATGACTATCTTGATGGTGGTAAAGGGAACGATGAGCTCTTTGGTGAACAAGGGGATGACACCTATCTAATTGATTCACTTGACGATAAGATTGTCGAACTAGGCGATAGATTCGGTGGTGAAGATACGGTTATCAGCCCAATTGACTATGTGTTACCAGAAAACGTTGAAAATCTTACCTTAATTGGTGTGACGGCTAAAACGGCTACGGGTAATGAATTGAATAACACGCTTACCGCAAATAATGTGGGTAATACATTAAATGGCCTTGCTGGTGATGACCGTTTAGTTGGAGGATTAGGGACTGATACATTAACGGGTGGTGATGGAAAAGATACTTTTGTATTTAAGACCGCACTTAATGGCAATGTTGATGAAATTGTAGACTTCACTGTTGGCGAAGATATCATCGCTCTTTCAAGAGATATTTTCACCTCGCTTGGTAAAGGAATGGATAATTTAGGTGACTTTATTAATTATGATGCGACAAGCGGTGAGCTCTCCTATGATAGTGATGGCAAAGGCATTGCAGATCCAATCCATTTTGCAACGCTTAAACCAAATCTGAATTTAACGATTGACGAAACCAACTTCCAAATCGTTTAAAACAACAAAAAAGGTCTAGTGAATTCACTAGACCTTTTTTATTTCAAGCAATCAATTCAGTGAAAATTATTTTCCATCCCAAGCGTGGATCGCTTTTGCACGAATATCTAACTTGCTTTGCGCATTGCCTTTGAAGTAGTTTTTATCTAAACCACCTTCCCAGTCACCATAGTTATTGTTTGGTAATACGATGAATTTTTTACCAAACGCCTTGCTGTTTTTCGCCACAAATGCTCGACGATCTTCATTTGATTTTTTATAGGTTTCATCGCCGAAGTCGTTTAAGTTATCACCCACGAATAATACGATGTCATAACCCATATCTTCAACTTGTTTGAAACGGATAGATTTGTTTGATTTGTCTTTTTTCAATAATAAGGTTTTATCATTCACACCAGTAAAGCCTAGACGTTTCATATCATCAACGGTACCCGCTTTTTCAACGTCATCACGACGATTAGAAACAAAGAACATTGTCCCGCCGTTTGCATTTACATAGTTAGAAAATGCAACCGCACCAGGGATTGCAGCTGATTGTCTAGCATCCACCCATTTTGTCCACGTTTTTGGTGAGAAACCTTGACCGTTTTGTACTTGCCAACCTGCATAAGCACTGTTATCAATCATAGTTTCATCTAAATCTACCACAACGGCTTTTTTCTTACCTTTTTTCGCTTTAGCGTGGTCAAATGCCATTTTGGCTGAGTTAAATGCTTGGTGTGCTAACGCGGCATATTCACCCGATTGCTGTGTCCAAACTAAACCTAATGCTGCTTGTTGTTGCAATTTTGCTTCGTTAGCTTGTTCTACAGCTTGTTGGTTCGAACAAGCAGCTAATAAAACTAAAGAGCTAAGTGCCACAGCTGATAATTTTAATTTTTTCATTGTATTCTCCTTCAATAACCAGGTTTGTTTTGAGGGTAAAATTTAACAAAAAAATGACAAAATTTATATAAAAGCCCCCCTGTAATGTGATGAAGATCACAGGATATTTCTTTTTTTCTTAATATTTGTACATATCGAATAAATATTCTGTGTAGTCAAAAAAATTCTCATTTTTTTCACCGCACTTTTAGCCCCCTTTTAGGCTATAATGAACGCCAAATGTTTATTTCAAAGAACGGATAATTTATGGCAAAAATTGCAGAAAACCCATTAGTACTTGTCGATGGTTCATCGTATTTATATCGAGCATTTCACGCATTCCCTCCACTAACTAACTCGCTAAATGAGCCGACTGGGGCAATGTATGGCGTATTAAATATGCTGAAAAGTTTAATTTTACAAGTGCAGCCAAGCCATATTGCCGTCGTGTTTGATGCGAAAGGCAAAACTTTCCGTGATGAAATGTTTGAACAATACAAATCACATCGCCCGCCAATGCCTGATGAATTACGTAGCCAAATTTTACCGCTACACAACATCATCCGTGCGTTAGGTATTCCATTATTAGTAGTTGAAGGTGTGGAAGCAGACGATGTTATCGGTACTCTAGCTGTGCAGGCCTCAAAAGCAGGCAAAAAAGTATTGATCAGTACGGGCGATAAAGATATGGCACAGCTTGTCGATGACAATATTATGCTGATCAACACAATGAACAATACGCTTTTAGATCGTGAAGGCGTCATCGAAAAATACGGCTTACCGCCTGAATTAATTATCGACTACCTCGCTTTAATGGGGGATAGCTCGGATAACATTCCTGGCGTGCCTGGTGTAGGTGAAAAAACCGCTTTGGGGCTGTTACAAGGCATTGGCAGTATGGCGGAAATCTATGCCAATTTAGAAAAAGTCGCAGAGCTCCCAATTCGAGGGGCTAAAAAATTAGGTGATAAATTACTTGATGCCAAAGAAATGGCAGATCTTTCTTATGCGCTAGCGACAATTAAAACAGATGTTGAATTGGAAATCACACCAGAACAACTCACTTTTGGCACCGCTAATAATGATGAATTAGTGGAATATTTTGGTCGTTATGAATTTAAACGTTGGCTAACTGAGGTAATGCATAACGGCACTAGTTCGGTGACTAATGGCAATGAACAGCCAGTCAAAATCAACCATTATCAAGCCACACCACTAGCAACTGAGCCTGAAAGTGCGGTCAAAATTAAGATTGATCGTAGCAAATACGAATGTATTTTAGCAGAAGCTGATTTTGAAAAATGGTTGGACAAACTCGCTCAAGCAAAACTTATTGCGATTGATACCGAAACCGATAATTTAGATTATATGAGTGCGAATTTAGTCGGGATTTCTTTCGCATTAGAAAATGGTGAAGCAGCTTATGTACCACTACGCCACGATTACATTGGCGCACCAAAACAAATAGATTTTGACACTGCGCTTTCCAAATTAAAACCGATTTTAGAAAACCCAACAATTGAGAAAATCGGGCAAAATATTAAATACGATTTAAGTATTTTTGCGCGCAACGGCATTAATGTGCAAGGTATCGCTTATGATACAATGCTTCTCTCTTACGTGCTAGACAGCACTGGTCGCCACAATATGGACGACTTGGCAAAACGCTATTTAGGCCATCAAACAATTAGCTTTGAAGACATTGCGGGCAAAGGCAAAGGGCAACTTACATTCAACCAAATTCCACTTGAGCAAGCTGCTGAATATGCAGCAGAAGATGCAGACATCACGATGAAATTGCAGCAAGTGTTGTGGGCGAAAGTATCAGAACAACCTACGTTAGTTGAACTATATCGCACAATGGAATTGCCTTTATTGTCAGTCCTTTCTCGTATGGAACGCCACGGCGTGCTGATTGATAGCGATGCACTATTTGCACAGTCCAATGAAATTGCCACAAGATTGACCGCACTTGAGCAACAAGCCTATGAGCTTGCTGGACAAACCTTCAATTTAGCCTCAACAAAGCAGCTACAAGAAATTTTGTTTGATAAGCTCGCTTTGCCTGTATTGAAAAAAACACCTAAAGGTGCGCCTTCAACCAATGAAGAAGTGTTGGAAGAACTGGCTTACGATCACGAATTGCCAAAATTGTTAGTCGAACATCGTGGTTTAAGCAAATTAAAATCCACTTATACGGATAAATTACCGCAAATGATCAACACACATACAGGGCGTGTGCATACCTCCTATCATCAAGCAGTAACCGCAACGGGGCGTTTATCTTCAAGTGATCCGAACTTACAAAATATCCCAATTCGTAATGAAGAAGGTCGCCGTATTCGCCAAGCGTTTATTCCACGTGAAGGCTTCACAATGGTTGCTGCTGACTATTCACAAATTGAATTACGCATTATGGCACATTTGTCGAAAGACCAAGGGTTGATCAAAGCCTTTAGCGAAGGCAAAGACATTCACCGTTCAACGGCAGCAGAGATTTTTGGCTTGCCATTAGAACAAGTGACGAGCGAGCAACGCCGCAGTGCAAAAGCCATTAACTTCGGCTTAATCTATGGAATGAGCTCATTTGGTTTATCACGTCAATTAGGCATTCCACGAACTGATGCACAAAAATATATGGATTTGTATTTCCAACGTTATCCAGGCGTGCAAACCTTTATGACCGATATTCGTGAAACGGCAAAAGCACAAGGCTATGTATCTACTCTATTTGATCGTCGCTTATATTTACCTGATATTAGTTCGTCGAATGCAATTCGTCGCAAAGCTGCTGAACGTGTCGCCATCAACGCACCAATGCAAGGCACCGCAGCTGATGTTATTAAACGTGCAATGATTGCCTTAGATAAACAAATTGCGGGCAATCCCGATATTAAAATGATTATGCAAGTGCACGATGAATTGGTGTTTGAAGTGCGGTCAGAAAAAGTGGAAGAATTTAGCCAGTTGATTAAGCAAACAATGGAACAAGCTGCACAACTTGTGGTGCCATTGATTGTCGATGTTGGCATAGGCAAAAACTGGGACGAAGCCCACTAATCAGTAGAAAAACAAAAGGCGGAATATGATTTCCGCCTTTTTCTATGCTATACCAGCTAAGCGATAAAATTACGCAGCGGGTTTTTTAAGGAATTTTTTACGAATTTTAATGTTGATCATTTCAACCACAACGGAGAAGCCCATTGCGAAGTAGATGTAACCTTTCGGAATGTGGAACTCTAAACTTTCTGCAATTAACGCAACACCGATCAAAATTAAGAAAGATAGCGCTAACACTTTCAAAGTCGGGTGTGTTTCAACGAAATCACCAATGGGTTTCGCTGCAAACATCATCACTGCCACAGCAAAGACAATCGCCACAATCATTACACCAATTTGATCCACCATACCGACTGCGGTAATCACTGAGTCTAGAGAGAACACAATATCTAAAATCGCAATTTGAGTGAGAATACCTAAAAAGCTTGCTGCTTTTGGTTTATCCGCTTCGCTTGCTTCTTCAGGGGTCATTGCGTGGTGAATTTCGTGCGTACTCTTCGCCACAAGGAACAAGCCCCCAATTAATAAAATCAAGTCACGTCCTGAAATTTCTTCCCCTAAGACAGTAAAGAGCGGTGTCGTTAACGACATTACCCAAGAAAGGGACAACAACAATGCAATACGCATCCCCATTGCCAAACCTAAACCAATTAAACGCCCTGACTGACGTTGATGTTCAGGCAAACGCCCCACTAAAATACTGATGAAAATAATGTTATCAATCCCCAACACAATCTCAAGTGCGGCTAGTGTAAAAAGTGCAACCCAAGCTTCTGGGTTAGCGAGCCATTCAAACATAATTATTTTTCCCTTTTGTTAAAAAACGTACAAATAATATATTGTTGTAATAAAAATGCAAAATAATTCAGCTTAATTTGTTAAAAAATTTTGTAAAATTTCATAGGTAAATTCTTTACGCAAATAAAACCCCAAAGGTAATGTTTCGATAATTTCGCCCTTTTTACCGATACCCTTGGTCAATGCTCGGCTGTTAGCGCCTTTTGGTCGTAATTGCAAAACTTCACCTAGCTTGGCGGTAATTTGATCTAATTTCCCCAATGTAATGTATTCCATCAGTTCTTCCCAATCACGTTGTAAACGCCATTCTTGTTCAGCTGTGGGCTGCCATAAAATCCCTTGACCAATATGACGATCTGCAAGTGGGATCTGACGCTCCCCTTCCACAGGGATCCATAACACCCTACTCAACTTATGTTTCACGTGAGAGTTTTGCCAAGTCACACCTGTATTTTGAATTAAAGGTGCAAGGCTAACAAAAGTGGTTTCAAGTGGATAACCTTGTGAGTTAATCGGTAAAGTTTTTAACTCAATGCCTAAATGTGCGAAATCACGTTCTGCTTTACTGCCAGCTGTCGCCCCTAACGCAGTTTCGATTAGCATTCCCACCCAACCTTTATCACGTTTTAAATCAGGCGGCATTGAGATATGCAATTCTTCAGCGAGTTCCGCCAGTGTTAAGCCTGCAATATTTTGTGCTTTTTGTCGTAACTCTTGTTCTGTTTTCGGCATCATAAAGTGCGGTCTTTTTTTAATTATTTTTCACGATATTTCTTTAATAATTTGGGCTTCACAAATTCTACGCCTTTGTCTACGTAAGGAATTTGTTCCAATTGCAATAAATGACGTTTCGTCGGCAAACCACCACCGAATCCTGTCAATGTTTGATCTTTACCTAAAATGCGGTGACAAGGAATAATGATGCTGATCGGATTACGCCCAACAGCCCCGCCAACGGCTCGCACTGCTTTTGGATGATTAATTTGTTTTGCTAAATCACCATAGCTTGAGTGTTGCCCATACGGAATTTGTTGCAATGCTTGCCAGATCTGGCGCTGAAATTCAGTACCTTGCGGTGCAAGTGGAATGGATTGGAACGTTTCTTTTTCGCCTGCAAAATAGCGAGCGAGTGCTTGCTTTACTTGTAAAAAGAGCGGTCGATTTTCATCAAAAATCCAAGTTGGGTTAGGTGGGATTTGTTCTTGTTCAAAATCTAAATTAGTTAATTTTTCATTTTGACACAGCATTAATAAACGCCCGACCGGCGATGAGTAATAACAATAGTAAATCGTAGACATAATCCTCTCCAAAAAGAAAAAGCGTACCGAAGTACGCTTTATTATCTAAGATTTTAGGCTAAATTAGAAACGGTAGTTTACGTTTAAGCCGTAAATGTTTGCTTTTGCATTTCTGGTAAATTGAACACCTTCTTCTTTAAAGGTATTTTTCTTGCCACGTAAGTGTGAGAAACCAGCGTCAACAGAAAGGCTTGGTGTGAAGCGGTAAGTTGCACCGAAGCTGTACCAAGTACGATCTGTGTCAGGAATTGATACACTGTGGTGATCTTGTGCAGCACTTTCATCATAAGCAATACCTGTGCGAAGTGTTAATGCATCAGTCACATCATAGCTTGCACCAAGTGCAATACGTGAAGAATCTCTAAACTCTTCTGTTTTTTGGAATAATGTTGTACCATCTGCACTCACTGCACGTAACTCTTTGAATTTGCTCCATTGAGTATATTTATAGCTATAATGCATTGCAAAACGCTCAGTCATTTTGTGGTAACCAGAAATTTCCCAATATGCTGGTAATGGTAAATTCAATGAACCAGGGATTGATGCACCGCCAGTTGCTGTAATGCCTGCTAATTTTAATTTATCAGCAAATGCTGTCGGGAATTGATTTGAATATTTACCGTTAAATTTCAAATCGACTTGTGAGTGATATGCCACACCAATACGGTTGTTATCATTAAACTCATACACTAAACCAGCGTTCCAACCGAAACCCCAAGTATCTCCTTTTAATTTTGATACTACTACTGTTTCAGGAATATTTTTTGCTAATTCACTAACTAAACCTGCCGCAATTTTTACCTTTTGAACATTTTCTGGAGATACTAAACCTAGTTTTTGAGCAGCTTCAGCTTTTTTAAGTTTTGCATCCGCCTCAACAGATTTTAGTTTGAAAGCTTTACCCGCATAACGCTCTAATTCTGCTTTTGCGTGAACGGCATTTAAGCCTAAACCAAAGCTTAATTTATCCGTTAAACGGTAAGAACCACTTACGTTAAAGTTAAGTGCAGTTAAATCAGTTTTACCGCCTAAGAAACCACCCGCATAGTGTTGGTTAAACTCAGTTGCTAAACCATAGTTTACGTTTAATCCACCACCTACAGCAAATTTGTCGTTAATTGGATATACGCCGTAAAGGTTAGGAACGATTGCGTTTGGTGCAATATTTTTATAAGAGAAGATTTTTGCTGGTGATTCTAAATCAATGCTTGGATCGACATAGATTGCACCCACAGATACTTCCGCTTGTTTTAATAAACTCATCAACGCTGGGTTTGTTGCAACAACTGCTGCGTTATCTGCGATTGCGGCTTCACCTGCATACGCACGGCCTAAACCTGTAGTTGATACTTCTGCCAATTGAAATGCTGCTGCTGATGCACTACCAGCCACTACAGCTAAAAGAGAAGAAAGAAGAGTTTGAGTAAATTTGCTCGTTTTTGCCATTTTTAGACCTTGTTGTTTAAGTTATTTTTTAATAAGCGTTTGGATTCTAAAGAAGTCTTACTATTGGTGCAAATTTATTTCTTACTTTTTAAAGAGTTCAGACCAGTATTTATGCCACTTTTTGCGATTTTTATTGTCAGGCTCCCCAAATATAAATTTGGCTTACATAAAGTGCGGTTAAATTTTACGAAGAATTGGAACAATGGTAGAATAAGAAAAATTTTTAAACATCATTAAGGATAATATTATGAGCAAATTAAAATGTAATCCGGAAGAAGCAAAAGCGTGTTGTTGTGTGGATGTCGGTACAATTATTGATGGTTCTGATTGTACCGTGGATTTTGAACAACTTTATGCAACTGAAGAATTAGCGCAAGAAGCGTTAAGCTATCTTACTGAAAAAGCAAAAGCGGCGGAAAGCGATCCTTGCGAAATCCAAAGTGAAATTCAAAAAGTGGACGGCGGTGCACTATTAAAAGCACAATTCACATTTAGTTGCCAAGCGGAAGCAATGATTTTCCAACTTTCAACTCGCTAAAATACAAAAAGACCTCGATTTTATCTCGAGGTCTTTTTCTTTTAGTTATTCAAAAATTAGAAACCTGCTTGTTTTTCTAATTGTTCAACTAACTCATCATCTAAATTCAACGCTTGCGCAAGCTGGCCTAAAAATACAATTTCTTTACGTGATAAATCTTGGCAAACCATACGTGCAGCAAGATAGACTTGAGTCGCAAGTGCGGTATCATTTCCAACGATTCTTGCAATTTCATCTACCGTAATTGGATTTGCAATTTCTTGCTCTAACCATTGTTGCAATTCAGGATCGTTGCCACCTTCTTTTGCAATCAAATCTCTTTCTCGATTATCTAACACACCATCAGAAACTGCTGCTGCAAGCATTGTGCGTAAAATTAATGCACCGCTATCTTCTGTTTGTTGTGCTGTTGTGAACGCATCTTCTGATAAAGTATCCGTTTGAGATGCCTGATTGTTTTGATAACTTTGATATGCTTTATACGCCAAACTGCCTAACGCCGCTAAAGAACCTAATTTAGTGAGACTTGCACCACCACTTCTGCCTAGTACCATTGATAAAATACCTGCTAATGCAGCGCCCCCACCGACTTTCGTGATTGTATCCGCTGTATTTTGGCTTGGTTTATTGATTTGCCCAGCTGATTTAGTCACAGTTTTTAATACTTCATTTAAAATACGATTAAAATTCATCTTCACTTTCCTTATAAGGTTCTATCAGAATTAAGTTAGACAATTTATCAGCAAAATAATTCAAATGTACAGAAAAAAGACAAAAATAGACCGCACTTTTTTCTATTTAGGCTGAATATGCGTTATCACTTCACGTGTCAAACGGGCAATTTCATCCCAATTTTTTTGTTGGATAAGTTTTTTCTCAACAAACCAAGAACCGCCACAAGCCACCACCTGAGGAATATTCAAATAATCCTGAATGTTTTTTAATCCAATGCCACCGGTTGGCATAATTTGCAACATTGGATAAGGGCCTAATAAGGCCTTGATCATCGCCACACCACCCGAGGCTTCTGCGGGGAAAAATTTCACTGCATTAATTTCCATATCTAAAGCAGCTTCAATCGCCATTGGGTTATTCACGCCTGGAATAATTGGCAAATCAAGGTCTTGGCAAAGTTGCACAATTTTAGGATTAAAACCTGGCGTCACCACACAATCTGCACCTGCATTTTTTGCTTTAACCACTTGCTCTTGAGTTAAAACTGTTCCTGCAGCAATAAAAATATCTGGACGTTTTTCACGTAATAAGCGAATTGCTTGTTCCGCCGCCTGTGAACGGAAAGTAATTTCAACCACTGGCAAACCATTTTGGCTCAAGCTATCAGCTAAAGGCAAAATGTCTTCAGCATTTTCTAATGCAATCACAGGGATCACTTGCCAAGAACGTAATTTTTCAACAATTTGTGCGGTGGTGTAAGCCATTGTTATCTCCTTTTAAAAGACCTTATGCTTGTTGCTCAAACACTCTGATTTTATTAAAGGCATCTTGTAAATCAGAAGCAAAATTGATTTTTTGAATTTCATTCACTGTATTGGATTTCACAATCATACGCAACGGTTGGAACTGCATATTGCACATATAGAGTTGTTGATGAGGCAACATATGCTGAACAAAACGAGTTAAAGCGTGAATGCCTCCCGTATCTAACACGGTCACTGCATCACATTGCAATACAATATGCTTAATTTCGTGATCGGTATGAACAGTTTTATCGTGTAAATCCGCAAATAAATTATCTGCTGCTGCGAAAAAGAGCGGTCCACTAATGCGATAAACTAAAACATCATCTAAATCTTCTGGATGAGCAATTTCAATGGATTTGGTCATTTCCGCAATCGTACGAATAAACAACAGGCTCGCCAATAGTACCCCCACAGTAATTGCAATCACCATATCGAAAATCACCGTTAGCACTAAACAAGTGAGTAAAACAGCGATTTCATTGCGTCCTGAACGGCGAATTAATTGAATAATTTGTGGGATATTTGCCATATTCCACGCCACCACCAAGAGCAATGCTGCCATTGAAGAAAGAGGTAAATAAGACAATGCGTTAGCAAAAAATAACAGGGCAAATAACACTAAAAGGGAGTGAATAACACTGGAAATTGGTGATACCCCACCTGCTTTGACGTTTGCCACTGAACGTGCAATTGCCGCAGTTGCAGTGATACCACCTAAGAATGGTGCTGCGATGTTACCTAAACCTTGTGCTAATAATTCGTTATTTGAATGGTGTTTTGTATCGGTCATATTATCCAAAATCACCGCACACAATAAAGACTCAATCGCCCCTAATACTGCCATTGAAAATGCTGCGGGCAATAAGGTTTGAATGGTTGTTAAATTCCACTCAATTAATTCACCCTCCGCATTAGGAATATTCCAAGGCAAAATAAATTCAGGCAACGCATTTGGAATACCGAAGCCTGTTGTACCATCAGATAAAGTGTATTGGAAAGCAGATCCAATCGTCGCCACTTGGAAATCAAAGGCCATTAATCCTAAAGACAACAATGTCGCAATAATCACTGCTGGCAAATGCCCTGGAATCGGTAAACGTAACTTATGCCACTGGGTTAATATAAATAAAGTCACAATGCCCACGCCAGCATCCGCCCAGTTAATAGTCGGTAAAGCTTCTGCGATCACTTGCACTTTGCCTAAATAATGTGATGGCATTGCGTCAATAGTTAAACCGAGGAAGTCTTTAATTTGTAAGGTAGCAATCACAATCCCGATACCACAAGTGAAACCAAGCGTAACAGGCAGAGGAATATATTCAATTAAACGCCCTAAACGGAACAGTGCCATTAAGACCAAAATCAGCCCTGAAAGCAAAGTTGCCATTAATAGGCCACTCAAACCAAATTGCTGAGTAACAGGATACAAAATCACGACGAAAGCAGCAGTAGGTCCCGACACATTAAAGCGAGATCCCCCCGCTAATGCAATGATAATCCCCGCTATAATTGCCGTATATAAACCGTGTTGCGGTGGCACACCACTGGCAATTGCCAACGCCATTGATAATGGAATCGCAATCACACCCACTGTTAAGCCCGCAATAATATCTTTAACTAAATGCTGTTTTGAGTATCCCGCACGAAAGCTATCCCTTAATGCACTAAACGGTTTTACCGCTAAAAACACATTTTTGGTTAAGAACCATTTTTTTAACATATATAACCCAAAAAATAAAAATCTAAGGTGTTTATTTTATCTCAATTTAAGCTGATGTTTTATGTTCTAACGCAAAAAACACTTGACTAAATTACGTTAAATTTTTATAGTTCACACCCTATTCAAAATGGTGAGATGTCCGAGTGGTTGAAGGAGCACGCCTGGAAAGCGTGTATATGTGAAAACGTATCGAGGGTTCAAATCCCTCTCTCACCGCCACTCAATACAAATTCTTTTTTACATTCTTATAAAAAATCCCATTTTATTTCTTATATTCCTATTATTTTTATCAGCTTTTGGATTGCATTTTAAAATAAAAAAGCGCGGTAAAAATTTTTAAATTTTTGACCGCACTTTGATGAGTATGAAATAACAAGATGAGTAGATTAACTACTTTGCAATGGCTTATGACGATAACGTAAATGAATGGTGAGGAAGACAATTAGTCCACATAAGGCAAATAATGCGCCTGACAAGCCAATGTTTTCTAAACCCACTTGTTGCATTACCAAATTCCCCAACAGCGCGCCACCGCCGATACCAATATTATAGATACCTGAATAAATCGCCATCGCCACATCCGTTGCATCCGGTGCAAGTTGTAACACTCGAATTTGCAAACTCAAACCGATACCGGAAATACCAATTCCCCATAGGAAAGTAAGTAAAAACATTGACCACTGATTGCCACTGAATGTGTGTAAGAATGCCAATGATAAGGCTAGAATTACCATTG
The DNA here is from genome assembly GCA_049941595.1 of Bisgaard Taxon 46. Classification (GTDB taxonomy): domain Bacteria; phylum Pseudomonadota; class Gammaproteobacteria; order Enterobacterales; family Pasteurellaceae; genus Pasteurella. Next base: position 84,314 of record JBNFNA010000008.1, on the reverse strand, counting down.
AGATGGTCAAAAATTTTGCAGGACCGTAATTATGAAAACGGTTAAATAATAAACTTGCCGTAATCCCCGAGAAACCAAAAACCAACAAAATGATTGTCGTCGTATTCTCTGTCATTTGCCCAACTTCAAGCATAAAAGGTTCAACATAACTATATGCAGTAAAATGCGCTGAAATAATGATAATAGTTAAAGTATATAACCCCACTAACAGAGGACGTTTGAACAACATTGGAATGCTTTTTAATGAACCTGCATTTTTACTTGGTAAGTGCGGTAGTAATTTATAAAGCAGAACCAGAATAATAAATGAGATCAAGGCAATTGCCGCAAAAGTCGCACGCCAACCTAGAGATTGACCGATAATCCGCCCTAGCGGCAAACCCAATACCATAGCTAAAGAACAACCAATCGCAAGTAAACCTATGGCTTGTGCTTTTTTATCCCTCGGTGCAACTCGAACGATTAACGATGTCATAATCGCCCAAAAAATCGCGTGCGCACAAGCAACGCCAATCCGACCTATTAGCAGCACCCAAAAGTCCCAAGCAATAACAGAAATCACGTGACTAATAAAAAATAATGCAACCAATTTTAGTAATAAACTGCGACGCTCTAAATTAGCTGTCATTAGCATAAAAGGTAATGATAATAGGGAAACGATCCACGCATAAACCGTAATCATTAGCCCGGTTTGTGAAACAGGCATTTCAAAGCTGGTTGCAATATCAGAAAGTAATGCGACAGGAATAAATTCTGTAGTATTAAAAATAAATCCAGCGGCAGCAAGTGTAAGTACTCGAGCGAGTTTTATCCGCTTTACAGTCTCAACGGTTAACATACATTATCGGAATTTTTCTTTTAGAAGATCTTTTAACTGATGTCGAAAATTTTTATTAAATTCGACTTTATATTGAGGTGATTGACAGTTATCAAAGAAGCGAATTGGCAATTGGAAATAAGCATATTCTAACTGACTTAAACCTAAATTTAGAGTGATATCACATTGCATTGTTGACAAGTCTGCTGTGCCATTACCTGTCACGGCAATATATTTGGTTTTGAGCGCAAGTTGGTTTAACCACGCATTATTTTTATCCCATTTCACATTGGCAGTCATTGAATCAAAGGATGTATCGGTGTTCTTTTCTTTTAATTGCTGATCATCAATGTTTATTGGTAAATATTTTTTCACTAAAGTAAGTAAATTTAACCCCTTCAGTTCTCCTTGCTGTACTACAACATTAAACTCACCATTTTTGGCTTGATTTTCTTCTACTATCAGGTTGCCTACTACTGAAGTTGTACCTGACAGCAATACGGGTAAATCAAGAACTTTCAACCACTGTTCTGCAACAATATTTTCACCTTGGATTTGTATGTTTTTTGTAAAATCTGACTGTGCTTGCGTATTCAAGGCAAAAGTTGATGAAGGACGTTGATTTAAGTAATCAATTTGACCACTTAACTCAAGCTGTTGAGGGGATGTCATATTCAATTTCGCTTTTAAGAACGGAAAATCTTCGCCATTTAAACGCACATAATCCCATTTAAACTGATATTGTAAGTGTTCTAAACGTATAATTTCACCTTTAGCGACAGAAAGCTGAATTTGTTTAGTGTTGAGTAAAATCGGTTTATCAAAACGAATATTAAATTCTGCATTCGCAAATGAAAAACGTTGAGGTTCCAGAAAAAAATCACCTGTAATTTCACCATCAATTTTGCTGAACTCAGGTTCTTTTTTTTCATTTGACCACAATTTTGCGTTTTCAAAACTAAACTTTCTCACCGCATTTTGTGGTTGAAGCAATGACCAAAAGTCTAGCTCTAAATGCAATTTCTCTGCAAAAATCGACCGCACTTTGGCATCTGTTTGAGGATTATTCCAATTCGCATCAGATAATGTTAATTGGGTGTTGGGATAAAGATCAAAATCAAGCGTTTGGAAAGTGATATTCTGCTGTTGCAAGCGCTGCGTCAGCTCATCATTCACTCGTTGTAACTGCATATAACCAAGTATGCTGATAAAAGCAATCATCACACAGAAAGCAACAACGAGTTTTTTCCACATTTTATTTGTCCTCATTGATTCGGCTAGCGACCGCACTTTGCTGATTTTTATATTTCGCATTTTTACGGCTACTATATGGACGGGCTGCCGGTCCACTTAACACTTCAAAACTTAACGCACCGATCACCATATTCGGACGTAATGCAAGTGGTAGCTTACCCGAATTAAAAAACTCTAATACGATACGCCCTTCCCAACCTGGGTCGATACGATGCGCAGTCACGTGTACCATTAAGCCTAAACGAGCTAATGAAGAACGACCATCTAACCAACCAATAATATTGGCTGGTAATTTTACTGATTCTAATGTCGTCGCAAGGGCTAACTCACCTGGGTGTAGAAAGAAAGCATCATTATCATTGATTATAATTTCTTCACTCATCACAGATTCTAACTGCGCAGAAACTTCTTCTTTCGGACCACTTAAATCAATAAATGGTGCGGAATGTTCACGAAAAACACGGAACGAATTGCCTAAACGCACATCAATTGTCGCACCATTAATTTTGTCATTTTCTGGACGAGGGGTCAGTGAAATGATGCCATCGTCTAAATAACGTTCAATATCAGTATCACATAATCTCATCGTAAATTTCCTTAGCGTTTACCTAATAATTGTCTAATTTGTGCCTTTAACATATTAATTGCGATACGATTTTTTCCACCTCGTGGAATGATGATATCCGCATATTGCTTAGACGGTTCAATAAATTGCAAGAACATTGGACGCACCGTTTTGCGGTACTGCTCGACAACAGACTCAAGCGAACGACCACGTTCTTTCATATCACGTTGTAAACGACGAATAAAACAGATATCTAATGGTGCATCAACGAATACAGACACACTCACTTCATCACGTAAACGCTCATCAGTCAGCAATAAAATCCCTTCAAGGATAATCACTTTTTTCGGTTCAAAATGCGTAATTTCATCAGTGCGGGTATGTTCTACATAGCTATAAACAGGAATATCAACCGCTTTTCCCGCTTTTAAAGTTTTGAGATGTTCGATCAGCAGATCGCGATCCATTGAATTTGGGTGGTCATAATTGGTTTTGATACGTTCTTCAAACGCAAGGTGGGTCTGATCTTTGTAATACGAATCTTCAGAAATAATGCCAATTTCTTCACAACCTAACTCATCACAAAGCTCACGATGAACAGTAGAGGCAATTAAACTTTTTCCTGATGCTGAAGCACCAGCAATCGCAATAATAATACTAGATGAGGGGATTGAATTTGGCATAATTGATAACCTAAAAGAACTGTAAATTTAATCTGTGAATTATAAAGAAAAAAATACTATTTTGATAGCAAGTAATACCAGATCATATAAAAAATAGCCCATTTGCTACTTTAGTTTGTTTTTTCAGAAAGAATATTGATTTTGTGATAACTCTCACGGTATTCCCTTTCCCTTTCAGGTAGCATCTAGACTTTAATGTAAATCTATTCCATCTATTATTAAGATTGACGCAGAGAGGTATCCAATATGAAACTCAATAAATTTACACTTGCAATTTCAACCGCACTTTTAAGTACTGCTTTATTTGTCAGCAATGCCAATGCGAAAGGTCGCCTAGTGGTTTATTGTAGTGCCACCAATGAAATGTGTGAGGCTGAAATGAAAGCCTTCGGTGAAAAACACGATGTCAAAACCTCTTTTATTCGTAACGGATCGGGCAGTACATTTGCCAAAATTGAAGCTGAAAAAAATAATCCACAAGCGGACGTTTGGTATGGAGGAACTTTCGATCCGCAATCTCAAGCGGGTGAATTAGGCTTACTTGAAGCCTATCGCTCACCAAATGTTGATCAAATCGTGCCACGTTTCCAAGATCCAGCTAAAATAAAAGGCAACTACACCTCAGCAATTTATATGGGTATTTTAGGTTTTGGTGTGAATACTGAACGCTTGAAAAAATTAGGAATTAATGAAGTGCCAAAATGCTGGAAAGATTTAACCGACCCACGTCTTAAAGGTGAAATTCAAATCGCAGACCCACAAAGCTCAGGTACTGCTTACACTGCAATTGCAACCTTCGTTCAACTTTGGGGCGAAGACGGTGCATTTGATTACTTCAAACAACTTCATCCAAATATTTCACAATACACCAAATCTGGTATTACACCTTCAAATAACACCGCACGTGGCGAAGCAACTATCGGTATCGGTTTCTTACACGACTATGCATTACAAAAACAACAAGGTGCACCAATTGAAATGATCGTACCTTGTGAAGGAACGGGTTATGAGCTTGGTGGTGTGAGTATCTTAAAAGGTGCACGTAACTTAGATAATGCGAAGCTCTTCGTAGACTGGGCATTATCAAAAGAAGGTCAAGAATTAGCGTGGAAACAAGGTAAGAGCTTGCAAATCTTAACCAACACAACCGCAGAACAATCACCAACAGCGTTCGATCCAACTAAACTCAACTTAATCAATTATGATTTTGAAAAATATGGTGCAGCAGAAGAACGTAAACGCTTAATCAGCAAATGGGTTGAAGAAGTGAAATTGAATAAATAGGAGAACCTGTGAACACTTTCAAAATTTCCACAATTTCAACCGCACTTTTCTTTGCTGGCGCACTTTTAGCATTACAAGCCAATGCAGAAGGACGCTTGACGGTTTATTGTAGTGCACAAAATACAATGTGTGAGCAAGAAGTTGAGGCTTTTGGCAAAAAACACAATGTAAAAGTAAGCCACATTCGTGCAGGAACGAGGGCTATTTTAGCACGCATTGAAGCAGAAAAAGCCAATCCACAGGGTGATGTGTGGTACGGTGGTACATTGGATCCGCATTCTCAAGCTGGGGAAATGGATCTTCTAACACCTTATAAATCCCCTAACTTGAAATTCATTCCTGCTGAATTGCAAGATCCTGCAAAACGCAAAGGGCATTACACCTCTTCGATTTATTTAGGTGTGTTAGGTTTCGGAGTAAACACTGAGCGTTTGAGCAAATTAGGCATTCCAGTGCCAAAATGTTGGAAAGACTTAACTGATCCTCGTTTGAAAAATGAAATTCAATCTGCAGATCCTCAAAGTTCTGGTACAGCTTATACCGCATTAGCCACCTTTATTCAGCTTTGGGGAGAAGAAGAAAGCTTTAAATATCTTAAAGCCTTACATAAAAACGTATCGCAATATACTAAATCAGGCAATACTGCGACACGTAACACCGCACGTGGTGAAGCCTCAATCGGTATCGGTTTCTTACACGAACACTCTATCGAGAAAGAAAAAGGCGCACCCGTTGAGTTAATCGTGCCTTGTGAAGGTACAGGCTATGAAATTGGTGGTGTCAGCGTGATTAAAGGGGCTCGTAATTTAGAAAATGCGAAACTTTTTGTGGATTGGGCCCTTTCAAAAGAGGCTCAGGAACTATCTTGGCAAAAAGGCGAAACTCACCAAATCTTGACGAACACAGAAGCGAAACAATCGCCATATTCATTAGATTTTAAATCGATTAATTTAATTGATTATGATTTTGACAAATATGGTTCGTCAGAAGAAAGAAAACGCCTAATCAAAAAATGGGTTGATGAGGTAAAACTTGCACAATAACTTGCGTTATTTCCCTTATCATAGAAAAAACAACCAAATAAAACAGGCTAATCATTACAATAATTGATGATATATTCGGTTTTATTTGATAAATTCTTCATTCAATAGTGATTTTATCGCTATTGAATGAATCTTTTTTACTGCTTAATTAGAGGTTTTTTTATGAGGCAGAATAAACTATTTGCGTGTAATCCTGCTTTGCTATGGATGCTCTTTGCTTGGTTAGGCTTTATATTACTGCCCTCCAAGGCACTTGATTATGGCTTGTTAGATTCCACATCTGATGAGCTATTTGATGCAATGGGTTGGTCAAACCTGAACCTCAGCTGGTTTTGGTTCTTACCAATGCTTCTCTTCCCACTTTTCTCTTTTCTTTTCCCTCAACAAGATCGTGACTCTCAAACTCGCCGTGCTAAATTTGAATTAGGTGCTGTCATTGGCATTTTCTTATTCGTCTTTATTTCAGCGACTGTCACTGATTTCAGTTTAGGTTATTCAATCATTATTTTAATGATTGCGCTTTTAGCGTTAGCTACTGATGCATTGGCAAAACTAAAAGTGATGCAAGGGGATAAATTCGTTATCGCCTCTTTGATTGCGATCGTGATGAGTATTTCTTTCTTTATTGTTTACCCAACATTTGCAATCTTGCTTTCAATGTTCTTCAATAAAGGGGAATTTCAGCCAGAACAAGTGCTGTCTATTATTCAGCAGCCTTATGTGGCTCGTGTAGTTGGAAACTCACTCGCAGTATCTTCAACAGTCGGGATTTTATCTACATTCTTTGGTTTAGCTTTTGCTTTATATACCACAAGGATTGCTAAACGCACTGCATTTATCGGTAAGATTTTCTCTATTTTACCTATCGTAACACCACCTTTTGTAGTTGGCCTTGGTGTAACTTTAATGCTAGGGCGTTCCGGCTATGTGACTGCTTTCCTCGTCGAATATTTAGGATTCAGCAGTAACTGGCTTTATGGTTTCACGGGTATCGTGATTGCCCATACACTCGCCTTAACGCCAATGTCATTTATGATTTTAGAAGGTGCGTTAAAATCTATTCACCCGTCGATTGAAGAAGCTGCTTACACCTTACGTTCAAACCGTTATCAAGCGTTCTGGCATATCATTTTTCCATTATTAAAACCAGCACTTGCTAACTCATTCTTGGTGGTGGCAATTCAGTCTTTAGCTGACTTTAGTACACCGTTAGTGCTTGGCGGTAGCTTTGACGTAATTGCAACACAGATTTATTTCTATATTGCAGGTTCACAATTAGATTACGCTTCTGCAAGTACGCTCGGTACTATCTTATTAATGTTCTCACTTGCGATTTTCGTGGTGCAATATTTATGGATAGGTAAACGTTCATACGTGACCGTTTCTGGTAAATCTTATCGTGGTGAAGTGCAAGAATTGCCGAACCTACTCAAAATGTTGATCATCACATTCCTTGCAATTTGGATTATCTTCAACGTGGTGCTATACGGCAGTATTTTCTACGGTAGCTTTACGGTTAACTGGGGCGTTGACTACACATTAACACTCAAAAACTATGAAACCTTATTCGGGCAAGGCTTTAGTGACGGTGCTTGGCCATCATTAATCCAAACTGTCATTTTCGCAGCAAGTGCAGCACCAATTACCGCATTATTTGGTTTATTGATTGCCTACATTACAGTGCGTCGTGAGTTTAAAGGTAAGAAAACATTAGAGTTTTTAACGCTACTCTGCTTTGCTGTACCGGGTACGGTTGCGGGGGTATCTTATATTATCGCTTTTAATAGCTCACCAATTTACTTAACAGGTACCGCAATGATCATCGTTCTGTCGATGGTGATGCGTAATATGCCGGTGGGTATGCGTGCGGCGATTGCAGGTCTAGGGCAACTCGATAAATCGCTCGATGAGGCCTCGCTCTCATTAAAAGGTAGCTCATTGAAAACCATTTGGTATGTGGTGTTCCCACTATTGAAACCAGCTTTGTTATCGGCATTAGTGACCAGTTTCGTTCGTTCAATGACAACAGTAAGTGCGATTATCTTCTTAGTGACTGCAGACACTCGTGTGGCAACATCTTACATTTTGAACCGTGTTGAAGACGGCGAATATGGTATCGCTATCGCTTATGGTTCGATCCTGATTGTGGTGATGATGTCGATTATCTTGTTCTTTGACTGGGTGGTGGGTGATACCCGTATTTCACGCTCGAAAGCGAAAAAAATGAATTAATATAGGTAGTTGAATATGAGTAATAATGATTTCTTAGTATTAAAAAATATCACTAAAGCTTTCGGTAAAGCGGTGGTAATTGATAACTTAAATCTGAATATTAAACGTGGCACGATGGTGACTTTATTGGGTCCGTCTGGTTGTGGTAAAACAACGGTTCTACGTTTAGTCGCAGGTTTAGAAAGCCCAACCTCTGGACAAATTTTCATTGATGGCGAAGATGTGACCAAATCATCAATTCAAAATCGTGATATTTGTATCGTGTTCCAGTCTTATGCGTTATTCCCACATATGTCGATTGGCGATAACGTGGGTTACGGTTTAAAAATGCAAGGCGTAAGCAAAGAAGAACGCCAGCAACGTGTGAAAGAAGCGTTAGAGTTGGTAGACTTAGCAGGCTTTGAAGATCGTTATGTGGATCAAATTTCAGGTGGTCAACAACAACGTGTAGCATTAGCAAGGGCGCTTGTTCTCAAACCGAAAGTCTTATTATTTGATGAGCCGTTAAGCAACCTTGATGCGAACTTACGCCGTTCAATGCGTGAAAAAATTCGTGAATTGCAACAACGTTTAGGCATTACATCTCTGTATGTAACCCACGACCAAACAGAAGCATTCGCGGTTTCCGATGAAGTTATCGTGATGCACAAAGGTAAAATTATGCAGCAAGCTCCAGCGAAAGAATTGTACTTACGTCCAAATTCGTTGTTCTTAGCTAACTTTATGGGTGAGTCGAGTATCTTCAATGGCACCGTTAATCAAAATCAAGTGATCGTTAACGGCTATAAATTCACACTTGAGACAGCACCACAATTTGGATTAGCAGATGGTGCTTGTTTAGTGGGTGTTCGCCCTGAAGCGGTGACACTTAAACAAACAGGTGAAGAAGCACAACGCTGTACCATTAAAAGTGCAGTCTATATGGGCAACCATTGGGAAATCGTGGCAAATTGGGGCGGAAATGATTTATTAGTCAACACCAATCCAGAACAATTTAATGCAGACCAAAAAGAAGCCTATGTGCATTTAGCAGAACACGGTGTCTTCCTACTCAAACCTGAATAACATCAACTGAAATAGCAACAAAAAGGCGGATTCAATATCCGCCTTCTTTTTTCTTAATATCTCACTGAATATACTTTAAATTTATTTGTTTTTGCTAGCACTTGATGCGAACCAAAATGCTTATCCAGCAAATCAGGGTAAGGTAAAAATGCATTAGCCACGATACGCAACTCACCGCCTTGAGTTAAATGCCATTTTGCTTTGCTAATTAGCTCACTCACTGCACGATAGGCGGTATCAATGCCATCGTGAAACGGTGGATTAGAAATAATTAAATCAAATTTTCCTTCAATATGAGAAAACACATCACTCGCCAACACATCAGCTTCCAATTTATTTTCCGCTAATGTACGTTTTGCCGAAGCCAATGCCATTGCGTGAATATCCGTCATTGTCACTTGTACTTTTGGATTTTGTTGCTTGATATAAGCACCAATTACGCCCGCGCCACAGCCGATATCCAATACTTTGCCTCGAATGGATTGATCGATTGTCGATAATAATAAATCTGTTCCCACATCTAATTCATTTGTACTAAACACGCCCGGCCAGCTATAAACTATCAGACCTTGAAGTTTAGAATGTTGGTAAGTTTTCCAATGCTTTTCTAAATCAAAGTGCGGTGGATTTTTAAGCGAAAAATGATACAACCCACAACGACGGGCAGAGTCAATTTTGGCAATATCGCCATAAGGCTCAAGCATTTTCTCTGCTGAACGTACACCACAGCGATTTTCACCAATAATCAAAACCTCTTGCCCAACTTCAGATTGAGATAATAAATGCATTAATTGAAACTGCACTTCTTGTTTATTCTTAGTCCAATAGAAAACAATCAGATCGGCCTTAATATTACATTCTACGCTGAAGTTGACTGATGGATGTTGGTTTGCATAATCAAAATACCAGCTCCAAACATCAACACGTTGAGCAGAAACTTGTTGCGGGAAATGATCATTAATTCCACCAGCAAAAAGTACAGATTTATTGGCAAAAAAATGGGGATGGCGTTGTAAGACTTGGCTCTCAAGAGAAATCACGCTGTTAATCCTATGGGTTATTGGTTAAAATTACCGGCATTATAAAAGAAAAAGCAATCCCAATGAAGAAAATAGAATGAATAGACGCGATCTTCTGCTACAACAAATGGGCATTACCCAGTGGCAACTGAAACACCCAGAACGCTTAAAAGGCGTTGTGAATATTGTAGTGGGCGAACATATTCGTTTAATTATCGTTTGTGACAGCGAAATTGCCTCAAGTTCGGCGTTGTTAAAAGATGTTCTGCGTAGTTTATCATTAAATGAGCAAGAATATTTATGCGTGGATTTTCAACAGGCGCAATACCTAAAACCGACACAAAAACTGAATTATTGGTTACTCAGTGAAAATCACGAAAAAATTGACCGCACTTTAGCCCTTTGCCAACAAGCCAATAGCATTTGGCAAACCGCAGACTGGCTGCAATTTAAGCAAGATCATCAAGCCAAGCGCCAACTTTGGCAACAAATTCAAGCGAGCCCACAATGTTAACTATTCAACCAATTAAAGAAGCTGATTTTGATCGCTTATTTGAAATTGAACAAGCGGCACACATTACGCCTTGGACAATGGGCACGCTAAAAAATACGCACGGCGACCGCTATGTCAATCTGAAATTATTACAAGATGAAAATATTGTCGCCTTTGCTATCTGCCAAACGGTGTTAGATGAAGCGACCTTATTTAATATCGCCGTTGAACCATCACAACAAGGCAAAGGCTTGGGAAAAACACTGTTATTAGATTTAATCGAAAAGCTCAAATCACGCGGAATTATGACTTTATGGCTGGAAGTCAGAGAATCCAATCGAGTGGCAAAAGCACTTTACGAGCAACTGGGCTTTAACGAGGTGGATATCCGTAAAAATTACTACCCAACCAAAGATAATAAACGCGAAAATGCTATTGTGATGGCCTTATATCTCTAAATAAATCAATTCGTAACAAAAAAGCACTCTTTCATTGAGTGCTTTTTCTTTGTGTTTATTTATCCAGATGATCAACCATTAACGCAAACCAAGATTTAGTACGATGATTAATTTCTTCAATTAACCTTTCATCAAACTGCTGTTGATCGAATATACGCTTCCAATACACATCACCAGAAGTCATATATCCCCCTTCCGCAATGGTTTTTAGTTTTTGCAAAAATACGGAAAAATCCACCGCACTTTCGCCAGCCATTGCATCCAAATAAGAGGAAATATCGCTGGTAGGCACGATTTGCAACTGCTGATAACTTTGCAAATAGCTTTCAATATAAATCAATAACTGATTAATAGCTTGATCTCGTGCGGTAAACTCCCCTGCCACTTCTAACGGTTTGAAAGTTTGCTCTTCATTTTTACCATAATAAATTGGTGGTTGAACACTTCCCTCACTCATAGCGCATTGTGCAAGATAATAAATCCAACTTTCGATCAATTGTTTGTCTTTCACACTGCCAACACGCCAGTTCACTCGACGATGATGATATAAGCGGTCAATATTCCCCACTAAACGGACTTTCCCTTGTGAGGTAGATAAAGCTAAATCCACCGATTGAATTTGATAATCTTGTTGTAAATAATCAGCGATTTTTTCTTTTAACTCTTGTACAGCTTCTTTCTGCCTATTCGCATAAATATTGGCAAATTCACCTCTCGGCAATGCACCTTTAATCTTGAGTTGAGCAAAGAAAGTTTCTGTTTCATCTTCATCACAATACAGCAACGCGTCATTAATCTGATATTGTTCTAAGGCATCTAAACTGAAGTTCTCCGTATCAGCAATGCATTCATCTAAGCCCGTTAAATACACACCTAAACGGCGCTTAAAGAAAAATGCAACTGGGTTTTGCACAAAATCAATTAATTCAGACAATCTGATTTCTCGGTCATCATCCAATAAGGTTTGTCCAATAGGTTGAATGAAATTCTCAAACTGGTTTGCACTTTCACGATTGGCCAATGGCAACCATTGTTTCGCAAAAGAGCGGTCATTTTTCGTAAAGTTTTCAGGGCTAAATACGGTCATTGGGTGTTGTTCCACTAACTGCTCACGCCAATTTTTATTCTCTGTTTGATCAAGTTTTTCTGCGACATAATCCAATAATTGGCTCACTAACACAGAAGGTTCTTTTGCTTGATTATCGATGATTGAGCGGCCCACAAAGCTCACATAAAAATACTCTTGCGCAGAAAGTAAGGCTTCTAAGAAAAGATAGCAGTCATCATCACGACGGAAACGATCCCCTTTGCGACGATCGTGTTTCATTAAATCAAAACTGTTTGGTGTTTGTTGACGTGGATATTCTCCATCGTTCATACCGAGTAAACACACCACTTTAAATGGAATAGAACGCATCGGCAATAGCGTGCAGAAATTCACTTTGCCCGCTAAAAACTTCATCGTATTCGGGTCTTCTTCCAAGGACAAAGCCAGCATATCTGCAATGACATCAATATTGATAGTTTCAGCAAAGCGTGCTTGCTGAATTTGATCAATGGATTGCTCAATCTTTTCTTGAATATAAAGCAAGGTACTCGAATTATGTTCATCTGAAGCGAAGAAATTCGCTAAAAGAGCAGTCAAATTTTCTTGCCATTTTAAAGCGGACTGCGGCTGTTGCATTTGCTCATACCAATCGGACAAACAAGTAATAAATTCAGCAAGTTTACCTGCCAATTGCCCACCTAAACCGTAGCTATTATCAAAGCCAAGGCTATCTTGCCAAATGCCATTTTCTTCTCGCATTGCGTAGCCTAACAACATTCTCTCAAGCCCTGCTTGCCACGCATTGTAATTAGTTTGTTGGTTATCTGCAATCTTCTCCAAGCCAAAACGAATACCCGCATTCGCCACCCAATAATGCACTTGTTCCAAATCAGCCAAATCAATTTGAAATTTGTTGCGAATAGCAGGAATATCCAACAAGGCTAAAACTTCTTCTGCGGTAAATTGTGCTTCGCTCATTTTTAATAAATGAATAAAACTTGCAGTCAGCACGTCATTTTCAGAGAGTTTATTATCTGAAATCGAAAACGGAATACTCGACTTATCGCTACGTTTTTTTTGCCCGAATACGGCTTGAATATAAGGGGTGTAGCAGTCAATATTCGCAACCATTACTACCACATCTTTTGGTGTAATCTCCGGATTGTTTTGGAATAAATGCAATAAATAATCTTGTAGCACTTCCACTTCTCGCATTGGGCTATGGCAAGAATGGAAGGTCAAAGAGCGGTCATTTTCTGTGAAATTTAAACCTGTTTTACCATCTAAATGTAAAATACGAGCTTGCACTTGCGACAATAAATTACGTTCAGAAAGATAGGTATAAGCCTCAACACTGTTTACATTCTCTGATTGCTCAAGTTCTGTCAGTAAATATAAGAAATCACGCCCTAATTTCCCCCAGCTAGATAACAACGGATGCCCTTCTAGAATCTGCTCGTCCGTTGCAGTTTGCTCAAGGAGTTTTGTAGGATCATCGTGATAAATTGCGTGAGATTGTTGGTTGTAATAAGAAATGCGTTGCATTTGTGCCAATTTATGACGGAATTTGTGATCGACCAAATCCCCCCAATATTCACGACAGCCGTTAGTAAAGAATAAATGTACATCGCAGTGCAGGCTCAAGGCTTTAAAGGTTTCCAAATAACCAATCGGCAAAGCTGAAATCCCGAAGATAAATAAACGTTGAGGAACATTGTTTGGTGAATATTGCTGTAAAAAAGACAAAAACAGTGTATGTAAATAGGCACGGTGCACCGTATTTTCGTTTTGGGTTTCTGCTTGAATATCTGCAACTAACGCTCGCCATAAGATTGCTTGCCAACGCACATCTTGTACAATTTGTTGCAATGTAGGATCGTCATTAGCTGGTAGCTTTTGGGTAAGTTTCTGTACAACCTCATCATCTTGCCCTGTTTCCCACGCCTTCAGCCATTCAGGGCGATAAACTAAGTATTGGTCAAATAAGTCAGCAATTTTATGGGCAAGTTGGTAGAGTTTATATTGTTCAGATTGCGCAGAATACGCCAAATAATGACGCAACGCGCTGAATGATGGATCAGATAAATAATGGGGAATTAAACGCATAAAACGCCAAGTCATTGAGGCTTTATTGAATTGGCTTTGTTCTTCTACTTGTGGCAAATTATCTAAATATTGTTGCCAAATAAAGCTCGCAGGCATTGGAAATTTAATATTACTCGCAATTCCTTTTCGTTGTGCAATTTGCCATTTTAGCCATTGTGCCATTCCAGGACTTTGCACCAATACAACTTCGGACTGAAAAGGATCATCTAACGTATTTTCCATTATTGTTAATAAAATTTCTTTTTGCACATCCAAGTCGTTAGAGTAATAAATATTAAACACAATATGCCTCATTCATTCCCATTATTTAGACAGGTATTGTTCCGTAGATTTTCATCTATCGCAAGCTTTTTACAGCGTAATTTTACCCATTGGATAACGAACAGAAATGTGTTTTTCTCCGCATTCAATCAAAAATATTAAATTGTTCTGACGTACTTGCTTTTCACAATCCAAACTTAAAAATTGGCGTTGTTTTTGATTTTCAGCAATTTGAATTGCCTGTGAATATTGATAAATTTGCATCGCACTTTTACGATGATTAGCAGACCAATGCATCACACTCAATGCAATACCGCTAAATAACGTCAAGGCGAGCAAAAACGACGTTAAACCAATGCCTTTGTATTGATAAATCTTAGAAGTCAAAATCATTCCAACTTTTCTCTGCCAATTGCCAACGGCTTAATTTCTGCCCCCAATAAGCCACGCTCGCTTTCTTATAACTTACGTTAATTTCATCATCTAGCGTTAATTTGCCCGCTGTAATAATTGCCCCTGTAATTTTGCCTTTTCCAGTAATATGTAAATCCCCCTCGGCAATAATCACACCATTAAAATTACCTGTTAAATGCCATTCAGTTTGTTGTTTTGAAAACCAATAAAAGTGCGGTGCTTTTTCAACGAGAATTTGTCCCGGTTTCTCTGAAAATAAAGCGACAAAATCTGCGATATGATTTGTGTGGATAAACTTGCTTAGATCCGATTGATTAACGCCACGTTTAGGCAAGGTATGAAATAATGCTAGGCGATGACACCAGGTATAATGTGTAATCGTATTTTCCTTTGCTTCCGTTCGAAAACGGAGATGATAAACGTTGCCGTCTTGCTCCGAAGGTAAGTTTTCACAAGAGGCTCTTGCTTGCGCTCTTGATAATTGCTGCAATTGCAAATGCTGTTTAACATAGTGCAAACGCTGCCCAGTTTTACTGGCATATAAGCCTAACAACTCACTTTCAAATAGCATTAAAGCAAACAATACACTAGACAAAATCAACAAGATTGATAAAGTCGCAATACCTCTTTGTCTTAATAGAAATGGATATTTAATCATTTTTTTATTCTTGATTAAGCAGTGGAATAACTGCGCTAGTTTCATAAGTAATCTCTGGCTGTTGCTTTAATTCTCCCATCAAAGACACCGCTATACCCTTTCGTTCAGCTAACCATTGAAACGACAAGTGGGTAATACGGTATTTTTGTGCATCTAATAAATCCACCCAACCACCATAGCGACAAGCCTCTTTCTGCAAATACTTCTGACATTCCGTCAAAACACAACGAGGATTAACCGCACTTTTGTACATTAAACGAGTTTCAATCATCCCTTGATTGAGCCGATAACCAAATAACTCACGCTCAATATACTGTGTTTGATTATGGCCATTCTGAACACATTGTTTGCCTTTAAATGCACCGCCTAAACAGCCGTTTCTATCCAGATCATAGAAAAAGAGTAAACAGTCGTCCTTTTGATTATCTTGCATTGAGAACATCGCCACACTTCTCCCATTTTCTTGCTCAAACAAAGAGAAATTATGCTGTATCACTTTTTCTGAAACGGCTCGAAATCCTGCTCGCCTCACATCTTTTTCGATTAACTGAATGATGGACTGCAATTCCGATTGCAGTGCTAAAGTACCCGACATCGTTTTATTCTGTTGCTGGATTTGTACATAGAAGGCAACCATAACTAAAATTAACAAGCTCGAGAGAAAAAGCGAAAACAGTAAATTAAATAATATTTGTCCTCGATATAACATCAATCCTCCCGCTCATTTTCACAAGCGCCACTTCCTTGCACTTTTTTCAATTTGATGCTGCCCACATTAAACAAAGAAAACACCACTTTTCCCTTATCAGATGACAACGTAAAACAAGCAGTAGAAAGCGTATCTCGAATACCGCTTAAACGGGTTATTTCAAAAGGGAAATAATGCTTCGTGTTGATCATTGTTTTGTTGGGGAAATGTGGGTAATAAAACTGCGCAGATATATCTGATGGGCAATGTTGCGGTGATAAACAGTCACACAGATGTTCACTTTTCACTTGAGCAGTTAAACACCAACGTTTATGCAAAAGATCACGACTTGCAATCAAAAGCCACACTTGTTGAGAATTTGCTGATCTTGATTGCAGCTGTCGTAAAAACAAAGTGAGCTTCTGTTGTTCTTTTTCTAATACGCGCTGGTGCCCTAGCTTCGACCAAGTGGGATATGTAGAAAGTAATAGCGTAGAAATCAAGAACAGTGCAATCATTAATTCCAACAACGTAAATCCTTTTTTCACAATTTTTCCTTTTTGCACCGCACTTTACTTAATCAAAAAAGAGAAAAACAGGCTCTAGAGGAAACTTTGGAATGTAGATCGCAAAAATTACTTTTTACAAAAATAGAAAATATATGGAAATGTGTTTTAGATAATTAAAAGAAAAAAGTAATGATGAAATTTAGTTTTGGAATTTTCTGGAAACTGATAAATAGTGGTGGGTCGTGAAGGATTCGAACCTTCGACCAACGGATTAAAAGTCCGCTGCTCTACCGACTGAGCTAACGACCCATAGGCATTTTATTGCGAGGTATTTAAGAGTGGTGGGTCGTGAAGGATTCGAACCTTCGACCAACGGATTAAAAGTCCGCTGCTCTACCGACTGAGCTAACGACCCCTTGCATTTTACTGCACTGCTTTTGTTACTGACTTGTAAGTGGTGGGTCGTGAAGGATTCGAACCTTCGACCAACGGATTAAAAGTCCGCTGCTCTACCGACTGAGCTAACGACCCGTTTACATATCACTGCGTAACGGAGGCTTATAATACTGATTTTATCTCAATAATCAATAAAAATTTTTATTTTTTTGTTTATTTGAATAAATAGCCACCAAAAGAGGTTCATTTTACCCTAGATAGCACATTTTTTAAATAGTAGGAACAAATTTTAGGTATAAAAAAACTGGGTCCGAGAACCCAGTTTTTTGAAACTCAAATTAGTATGCTAACACAGCACGACGGTTTTTAGAGTATGCAGCTTCATCGTGACCTAACACAGCTGGTTTCTCTTCACCGTAAGAAACTGTTGATACTTGACCTGCTTGAACACCTTTAGCAGATAAGTAGTTTTGTACTGCATCTGCACGACGTTGGCCTAAAGCGATGTTGTACTCTGGAGTACCGCGCTCATCAGTGTTACCTTCAACAACAACTTTAGTTGCTGGAGTTGCATTTAAGAATGCAGCGTGAGCATCTAAAATTTGAACATATTCACCTTCGATATTGTATTTATCAAAACCGAAGTAAACAGTGTTATAACGTTGTTGTAGATCTTGAACAGAGTAGCCACCGAAAGTTTGACCAGCTGCAGATTCTTCTTTTTTAGAAGAACCACAAGCAGCTAATACAGCAACAGAACCAGCAACTAGCAATACTTTAGTTAATTTTTTCATGTATTCTCCTTAGAGTTTTTATTTAGTTAAATATGGTGACCAAGCTGGGAATTTAACTTGTCCATCATTTCCTGGTAACCGTGCTTTAAAACGCCCATCAGCGGATACCAATTGTAGCACTTTTCCTAATCCTTGGGTAGAACTGTAAATAATCATAATCCCGTTCGGTGAAATACTTGGGCTTTCATCTAAGAAGGTCGAACTCAATACTTCAGTACTACCTGAAGCTAAGTCTTTCTTAATAATATTGTCACCACTGATCATAATTAACGTGCTACCATCGGCAGTAATTTGGCCACTATAACTGCGGCCACCTGCACTTACCAATGATGCACCACCACCAGTAGCACTCATTTGATAAACTTGCGGAGAGCCGCTTCTATCAGATGTGAACACAATTGTTTGTCCATCAGGTGACCAAGAAGGTTCAGTATTATTTCCTGCACCACGAGTCAACTGTGCAATTTGTCCACTACCTAAATTCATAACATAGATGTTCAAAACACCATCTTGTGATGATGCAAATGCTAATCTCGAACCATCTGGTGAGAATGCAGGCGCACCATTGTGTCCTTTAAATGATGCAACCACTTTACGAGCACCAGAACCAAGATCTTGAACAACTAATTGAGATTTTCTATTTTCAAAAGAAACGTAAGCTAATTTTTTACCATCTGCAGACCAAGCCGGTGACATTAATGGTTGTGAGCTACGATTCACAATAAATTGGTTAAAACCGTCATAGTCAGATACACGCACTTCATAAGGTTGTGAACCGCCATTTTTTTGTACGATATACGCAATACGTGTTCTGAAAGCACCTTTGATACCAGTTAATTTTTCAAAAGCTTCATCACTGACAGTATGTGCACCATAACGTAACCATTTGTTGGTCACAGTATATTGGTTTTGTGCTAATACTGCACCGGCTGTACCTGTCGCACCAATTGTATCCACGAGTTGATAAGCGATGTTAAAGCCGCCATTTGCCGGTGTTACTTGACCAACCACAACTGCATCAATCCCTAAAGATGCCCAAGCTTCTGGATTCACTTCCGCCACAGACGTGGGTTGTTGTGGCATACGATTTACAGGGATTGGATTAAATTTACCACTGTTACGTAAATCAGAAGCAATAATATCTGCAATATCTGCTGGTGCAGAACCTGGACCATTCCATTTGAATGGCACAACGGCAATTGGACGAGCACTATCGACACCTTCATCAATAACAATTCGTACTTCTGCTTGTGCTGTTTGTAGCACAGAGAAACATAAAACGATTAATAAACTCCATACTCGAGCTACTAATTTCATTGGAACCACCTATTGTTTTCCGTGAATTACACTCTATTACTGCTTTATTACAGTAATAAGTTGCAATACTAGCCTTATCTTAACTTAAATTCAATTGGAGACTTTTTATATTTTTGATAGATTTCATCGGTTGGTGCCGCTGGCACTTTCTTCGTTCTTGCCACCGCACTCATTGCCGCATTACAAATATCATCTGGGCCAGAAACACGTTGATAGTTTGCAATTGTGCCATCTCTTAAGAATTCCACTTCTACAACGCACACTTTATTTGCAAAACTTGGCTCTTTTAAGAAACGACGTTGGATTTCACGTTTGATCACACCTGCGTATTGATCACCCGTTTTACCCCCATCGCCTGCCCCTAATGCGGCACCACTACCTTGGCTACCTTGACGATTAGTATTCGATCCTTTGCTTGCAGAACCGCCACCAATATCTCCGCCATTCATAAAATCATCTAATGCAGCTTGTTCAGCTTTACGCTGTGCTGCTTCTGCTTTAGCTTTCTCTTCCTTAGCTTTTGCATCAGCTTTGGCTTTTTCTGCTTTAGCTTTTGCCTCAGCTTCGGCTTTCACTTTTTCAGCCTTTGCTCTCGCTTCTGCTTCCGCCTTCGCTTTTTCAGCCTTTGCTTTCGCTTCTGCTTCCGCCTTCGCTTTTTCAGCTTTCGCCTTCGCTTTTTCAGCTTTCGCCTTTGCCTCAGCAGCTTTCGCTTTGGCTTCTTCCTCAGCTTGTTTTGCTAATGCGGCTAAGCGTTTTGCCTCTGCTTCAGCTTTTAATCTAGCCGCTTCTGCTGCTTGTTTCGCTTTTGCTTCTTCCGCTTGTTTTTGTTTTTCTAACGCTTCTAAACGCGCTTGTTCTTCTTGCTTTTTCTGTTCAGCAAGTTGTTTCTGACGTTCAGCTTCCTTTTGTCTTTCCAGATCTTTCTGTTTTTCTAGCGCTTTTTGTTTCTCAATTTCCTGCTGAAGCAAAATTTCTTGCTGGTCTGGTTTCTCTTCGACAACAGGTTCAGGCTTTTTAGGTTTATCGGTTTGGCCTTTTTTCTGCTGTTGGAGTCGACCCCATTCTTGAGCAGCAGCTCCAGTATCCACCATAACTGCCCCCATTACATCACCGTCGCCTTCTCCACCACCCATAATTTCAACGCGATGGTATAAAGAACCTAAGATCAACAAACCAAACAAGATAGCGTGCAAAACGATCGAAATGATGACCGCACTTATATCTTTATTTTGTCGTTTACTTTGCACAATATTACCTATCTTATTAAATCGGGTTTGTCATTAATCCAACAGATTTAATACCTGCAAGATGAAGTAAATTCAATGCTTTAATGACCTCTTCATAAGGCACATCTCTGGCACCGCCAACTAAAAAGAGCGTGTTATTATCTTTATCAAATTCTTGTTTAGATAACTGCGTCACCATCTCTTCAGTTAAACCTTCTAAGCGTTCTGAGCCAATCGCCAAGCTATATTGCCCAATGCCTGCCACTTCTAAGATAACTGGCACTTTATCTTCATTCGATACACTTTGACTTTCTACCGCATCAGGAAGTTCAACTTGCACGCTTTGGCTAATAATCGGTGCTGTTGCCATAAAAATGAGCAACAATACTAATAACACGTCCAAAAATGGAACGATATTAATTTCAGATTTTACATCTCTGCGTTTACGACGGTAAGACATAGATACCTCTAAAACTTTTTCAAAATTGACCGCACTTTGCATTCAAAGCGCGGTGAAATATATCATCTTTTTGATTAATGATGGCTATTTCTACCAAACACTTGACGATGTAGAATCGTTGTAAATTCGTCAATAAAATTACCGTAATTCTGTTCTAATTTATTGACACGTAAGCTTAAACGGTTATATGCCATTACTGCTGGAATCGCTGCAAATAAACCAATCGCCGTTGCAATCAATGCTTCTGCGATACCTGGAGCAACCATTTGTAATGTTGCTTGTTTTGCACCACTTAATGCCATAAATGCGTGCATAATCCCCCATACCGTACCAAATAAACCGATATATGGGCTGATTGATGCCACGGTGGCTAAGAATGGCACGCGAGTTTCTAAGTCTTCCACTTCACGGTTCATTGCAAGGTTCATCGCACGCGTACTACCTTGAATAATTGATTCTGGAGAATCTGGATTTGCCTGTTTTAAACGAGAAAACTCTTTGAAACCGACATAAAAAATTTGCTCACTACCACTTAATCCATCACGGCGGTTTTCTAAACCTTCATATAAGCGATTAAGATCTTCACCTGACCAGAAACGATCTTCAAAAGCGGCTGAATCTTTTAATGCTTTCGTCAATACACGGCTACGTTGAATGATGATAGCCCAAGACATAATTGAGAAAACAAGCAAAATTACAATAACAAGTTGAACAACAATACTCGCTTTTAGAAATAATTCTAAAAAGTTCAAATCTGCAGTCATTACATACTCCGACAACGTTTATAGCTAACTTTCCAGTGCGATTTTTATCTCTTTTGGAATGGCAACTGGTTTCATTTTTCCAAGATCAACACAGGCTACCTTTACAGTAGCCTCGCATAAAATCACATTTTCTTTCTTTAATAGTTGTGAAAAAAGTAGAGTTGCTCCTTTCACTGACATCATTTTTGTTTCAACCACAAGTAAATCATCTAATTTCGCGGGGAAACAATAATCAATATTCATTGCTTTGACAACAAAAGCCAGCTGTTGTTCATTTAACAGGGTTTGTTGTGAAAAATGCAGGTTACGTAAGTATTCTGTTCTGGCACGCTCAAAGAAATGTAAATAACGTGCGTGATAAACAACACCACCTGCATCAGTGTCTTCATAATAGACTCGAATAGGAAAATTAAACGTAGTTTCAGACATAATTACCTTCCTCTCGATTATTAAAATATAGCCACTCTAAATAAGTGGCGTATTTTAGAACTTGTATGAATGATAAGCAAGCCTTCAGCAGGTTTATAGTAAAAATTTTTACGTTTAACAACAAATAATTACATTGCCCAAGCAAAGTAAAGTGCAAGTAGAAATGCAATATAACCCCATAAAGGTGAAAATATCCCTTTCCAAATTGTTGCTCGAATATCAAAACCAATTCCGTGAATCCAAAGCACGCCGGTTCCCCACACAATAAACAACACGACACCGACAGGTGCACTGCGTAAATTAGTCGAAAACGCATTGATATTAAGGAAAAAGCACAATGTAATTAAAATGGCTAGTATAAATGAAAGGGTTCTTAACGAACCCTTATTAAAGATTTGATATAGAGAATTAATCATTCGATTACTCATCAAATTTGCCAGTCTTTTCAAGACCGATAGTGATCACTGCAGATAGCATTACCGCTAACAAAACACCCAATACCCAAATGACATAAAACATAATATTTTCTCCTTAGTATAATGAGTTTTTGTTTTCTTCGATGAACTGGCTGTCCAAGCGACCGAACATTTTCCAGTATGCCCAGATAGTGTACGATAATAAGAAAACAACTAATACTAAAGTAAAGCCAAACATTAAGGTTAATGTTAACTTACTTGATGTTGAATCCCACATTAACAAGCTTAACTCTGGGTGAGTAATTGATGGCATTACAAATGGGAACATTGCAATACCCGCAGTTAAAATAATACCTGCCATTGTTAATGATGAGAATAAGAACGCAAAGCCAGAACGGTTAGCTTTAGATGCTAAGATATTTAATAATGCACCACCAACAGCAAGTAAAGGGAAAATCCATAATACAGGCATCTCTTTATAGTTGTTGAACCAAGCTCCCGCTTCGATCGCTACTGTTTTACCAAATGGTGTAGATGGAGCATTGTGATCGATCATTGAAGTCACCACAAAACCATCTTTGAAATATAGCCATACACCTGCAAGTACGAAAGTGATCAATGTTGCAACAGCACCAATTTGAGTAATCACGCGAGCACGATCACGTAATTCGCTAGTGGTCTTCATTTGTAACCAAGCACCACCTTGTGTTGTTAACATTGCCGCACTCACTAAACCACAAAGCAATGCAAATGGGTTTAATAATGCAAAGAATGAACCAGTATATTTCACTTGTAATAATTCATTAAATTCGAATGGTACACCTTGTAATAAGTTACCGAATGCAACACCGAATACTAATGAAGGAACGAAACCACCGATAAATAATCCCCAGTCCCATAATGTACGCCAAGTTGGGTTGTCAATTTTAGCACGGTATTCCAAACCCACAGGGCGGAAGAATAATGCTGCTAAAACTAAAATCATTGCGATATAGAAACCAGAGAATGAGGTAGCATAAACAATCGGCCACGCCGCAAACATTGCGCCGCCAGCTGTTAATAACCAAACTTGGTTACCATCCCAGTGTGGTGCGATTGAGTTGATCATAATGCGTTTTTCAACTTCTTTTTTACCTGCGAAAGGTAATAAAGTAAGAACACCCATATCAAAGCCATCAGTTACTGCAAAACCAATAAGCAATACACCGATCAAGATCCACCAAACAAAACGTAGAATTTCATAATCAATCATAATCAGGCTCCTGCTTATTTAGATGATTGCTCAAAGTAGTAGCGACCAGTTTTTAATGAACTTGGACCTAGTCTACCGTATTTGAACATTAGATACATTTCAACAACAAGGAATAATGTATAAAGTGCACAAATTAAACCAATAGAGAACCAGAGATCGCCAGTTGTTAATGCAGAGTTCGCAACACCAACTGGTAACACTTCGTAGATTGCCCAAGGTTGACGACCGTATTCTGCTAGGAACCAACCGCTTTCAATTGCGATCCAAGGTAATGGAATACCCCATAAAATTGCTCTTAAGAACCAAGGTTTTGTTCCCACTGTCTTACGTACGTTTTGAATAAATGCGCCTGCGATGAGTAATACTAGTAAACCACCTGCAGCCATCATCACACGGAAAGACCAGAATGTTGGACCTACATTTGGAATAGTATCCGCAGCCGCTTGTTTAATTTGCTCTTCTGTCGCATCTACAACTTTATCTGTATAACGTTTTAGTAATAAACCGAAACCAAGATCTTTAGATACCGCATTAAACTGTGCTTTTGTTTCTTCGCTAATTTGACCCGCTTTTTTCTGTGCTTGTAATTGTTGTAACAAGTCATAAGCTTGAATACCATTACGTACACGATCTACGTTTAACGCTTCTAAATCAGCAAGACCTGCGAATTGTTTATCAAGAGAGCGAGTCACGATGATACCCGCAGCATAAGGGATTTGAATTGCAAAATCATTGCGTTTTTCTGCTTGATTTGGAATGATAATTGCGTTCCAAGATGCAGGTGCTTCTTGAGTATGCCACTCACCTTCCATCGCTGCTAATTTAACAGGTTGAGTTTGACCGATTTCATAACCAGACTCATCACCCATAATAATTACTGAAATAATAGAAATTAAACCAAAGGTTGAAGCAATAGAGAATGAACGTTTTGCGAAGCCTAAATCACGACCTTTTAAGATGTAATATGCGCTCACACCTAAAACGAACATTGCACCACTTACGTAGCCTGCTGATAATGTGTGTAAGAACTTACTTTGTGCGACTGGGTTTAACCATAGCTCCATAAAGCTGGTCATTTCCATTCGCATTGTTTCAAAGTTAAATTCTGAAGCCACTGGTGATTGCATCCAACCATTTGCAACTAAGATCCACATTGCAGATAAGTTTGAACCAAATGCCACACAATATGTAGCTAATAAGTGTTTACCTTTTGATAGTCTATCCCATCCAAATAAGAATAAACCAACAAAAGTTGATTCTAAGAAGAACGCCAATAATGCTTCGATAGCAAGAGGCGCACCGAAAATATCACCCACGTAATGTGAATAATATGACCAGTTTGTACCGAACTGGAATTCCATTGTAATACCAGTGGTTACACCTAGAGCAAAGTTAATACCAAATAACTTACCCCAGAATTTTGTCATATCTTTATAAACTTCTTTGCCTGTGGCTACATAGAGCGTTTCCATAATCACTAGGATAAATGATAATCCAAGTGTTAATGGCACAAACAAAAAGTGATATAACGCAGTTAATGCAAACTGCAATCGAGAGAGTTCAACAACATCCAACATCTCAACTCCTTGTAAATGCTACAAGTCCTCACAATATGATTACAAAGCAATCACCCCAATACTTAAAGAAATTCCCTAAGCTGACCCCTTGAATTACCTTCACAATCATCACTATAAGACGAAAATAAAGTCATTTTCACGGCAGTATAGTACATCATTATATAGGTAACCCAGATTCGGTATCTATTCTACTACTAAAAATAAGGATTAAAAATACAAAAAAGTGTCACATAGATCACATTTTTATACTTAAATCAAAATTAGTAAACATCGAGTAGAACTCCACTAATTGATACAGGTCAAATTATAAATTGTATTAACATTTAAGCAATGTTTAGTGCGATAAAAATCACAGTCTGCATAAAAAAAATACAAATAACTAGACATTATTTACAGATTTTGTTAATTTTCTTACTGTTTGTAGCAGTATTACAAAGATCATCAGAGGAATAAGAATGAGAAAAAGATTTACCCATCTATTAACCGCACTTTTTACGGTTTTTGCAGTAGGAATTTCCTCTGCTTATGCGGCAGAAAAAACAGAACAAATGGCGAAGAAAAATACGCTTTCAGTACCGCAACAATGTGCGAAGCTTTTTAAAGAAACCGAAAATTTAATTGCTGAAGCAGAAAAACAACCGGGTACTCACACTCAAGTAAGTAAAATTAAGAGTAAGCTCAACCAAAGCAAACAGCAAATTCTTGAAATGGAATTAGCGACACAAATTAAAAGCTGTGATCTTGGCTTGGCAAAGCTCAATAATTTGAAACAACAGTAAACCAAATAAACAAAAAGCTTATTAAATTCAATTAATAAGCTTTTTTGTTTCATACCTTCATTTTAATCTTCAGTTAACTTTTGAACACCAAAATGGCGATAAGTTCTCGAGGTTGCCATTCGACCTCGTGGCGTTCTTTGTAAAAAACCTTGCTGAATTAAATAAGGTTCTAATACATCTTCGATGGTATCGCGTTCTTCACCGATAGCCGCAGCGAGATTGTCTAACCCAACTGGTCCACCATCAAAACGCTCAATAACAGCATTCAATAATTTCCTGTCTAAATAATCAAATCCAGCATCATCTACATCTAACATCATCAATGCTGCTTTTGCGATATCTTCAGAAATCACACCTCCATTACGCACATCTGCAAAATCTCTCACTCGACGCAATAAGCGGTTCGCAATACGAGGCGTTCCTCTTGAACGTCTAGCAATTTCATAAGACGCACTATCTGCAATAGTTAAATTTAAACAGTTTGCACTTCTCGCCACAATCGAAGTCAAATCATCTACTGAATAAAATTCCAAACGTTGCACAATACCAAAGCGATCTCTTAAAGGTGAAGTTAATGAACCAGCTCTTGTGGTTGCACCAATTAAAGTAAAGGGAGGAAGATCTAATTTGATGGAGCGTGCTGCAGGGCCTTCACCAATCATAATATCGAGCTGATAATCTTCCATTGCGGGATACAGCACTTCTTCAATTGCTGGTGAAAGACGATGAATTTCATCAATAAACAGCACATCGTGAGGTTCTAAATTGGTCAACATTGCGGCTAAGTCACCGGCTTTTTCAAGCACCGGGCCTGATGTGGTACGAATATTTACGCCCATTTCATTTGCCACAATATTAGCTAATGTGGTTTTACCTAAGCCTGGAGGGCCGAAAATTAACAAATGATCAAGCGCATCTTGGCGTAACTTTGCAGCTTGGATAAAAATATCCATTTGCTCACAAACTTGAGGTTGCCCAACATAATCACTTAATAACTTGGGACGAATAGCACGATCAATCACTTCATCATCAAGTTTTGCTGTTGCACTAATAATACGATCCGCTTCTATCATTTTTTTCTTCTATAATTATAAGGCTGCTTTTAATGCTTCACGAATAAGCTGTTCACTGGATAAATCAGGTTTCGCAATACGCTTAACCATTTTTTCTGCTTCTGCGGGTTTATAGCCTAATGCAACAAGTGCAGAAACCGCTTCATCATTCGGAGCTTCGCTACTTTGCATACTTGTTTCAACGGTTGGTAAGTGTTTACTCTCAATAAAGAAATCCCCTTGATCCACACCTTTAAATTTGCCTTTTAGTTCAACCAGTAAACGTTCTGCGGTTTTCTTGCCTACACCTGGAATTTTTACTAGCTTGGAGAGTTCTTCACGCTCAATGGCATAAGCAAATTCGTTTACTGACATTGCAGATAAAATCGCTAATGCTAATTTCGGCCCTACGCCATTCGTTTTGATCAATTCACGGAACAAAGTGCGGTCAGTTTTTTGTGAAAATCCAAAAAGTAGATGTGCATCTTCACGCACAACGAGATGAGTAAACAATGAGGTTTCTTGACCAATTTCAGGGAGATTATAAAAGCTGGTCATCGGCAATAATAATTCATAGCCAACACCTTGCACGTCTAACAAAATCTCAGGTGGCTGTTTTTCGACTAAACGTCCTGTTAAATGACCAATCATAATCCCCTCATTGCACAATGAAAATATGCTTTATAGCATAAAATAAAACTGGATGAATATCCAGTTAAATTTTTAAACGAAAGCGACCACGACTGTATCTTGTTTTTAAAAGTGCGGTCATTTTTTCTCGAGTTTCTGTGGGTTGAGAGGCATTTGCCACGTGAAAAGAATGTTGAATGGAATGAGCGTGAGTAATTGCAATCGCAAGAGCATCCGAAGCGTCTGCCTGTGGCTTTTCGGATAATTTCAAAATTCGTGTCACCATATCTTGCACTTGTACCTTATCCGCAGAACCAATACCGACGACAGTTTGCTTCACCAATCTTGCAGCATATTCAAAAACAGGCAAATCTTGATTTACCGCTGCCACGATTGCCGCGCCTCTTGCCTGCCCAAGTTTTAATGCAGAATTGGCATTTTTGGCAAGGAAAACCTCTTCAATGGCAAACATTTCAGGCTGAAATTGTAAAATAATTTCACTCACACCTGCATAAATACGTTTCAAACGAGTAGGTAAATCTTCCACTGAAGTACGAATTACACCACTTCCAAGATATTCTAATTGTCTGCCCGTTTGACGAATCACGCCATATCCAGTCACTCGCGAGCCGGGATCGATACCGAGAATAATTGCCATCCTGTTCCCCAAAAAATAAATGGATTTACATTTTACTGTAAATCCATCCATTTAATCTCTATTTGTATGAATTATTTTGCGATCATACAGTTTTTAGCTAAGATTTTGTTATTGTCAGTAAACATTACTGGTACAGTTGAGTTCACTGTATTTGCTGCAAAACCGTAGTCTAGTGACCAAACTTTTTTGCCTTCTACGAAACGAACACCATCTTGATATGCGCTATCAAGCTTCATTTCTTGACCTACAACTTGACGATTGATTGTCACTGTTGCGCTGTCTACTTTGCCATTTACAAATGCATAAGTTGCAGAAACCACTTGGTTCTTCTTACCTTGTACGTCACAGAAATACGCTGCGGTTTCGAAAGTTGGTTGTGCAGAAACCATATCAGCTGCTTTTTTACCTGCTGATGCGATATCAGAAGCGACATTTTGAGAACAAGCCGCTAATGTGCCAACTACAACTAGACCTGCAAAAAGTTTAGTAAATTTCATAAATTCTCCTAAAATAAATGATAGATTACACAATGTGTGCAATCCTTTGACAACATACTATTAAATAAGTTTCTACTTAATAGAAAATTTATAGCATTGCAGCCACTTCATCACTAATCTCACCGTTATGATATACGTTTTGTACATCATCACAGTCTTCTAACATATCAATTAGCTTTAATAATTTCGGTGCTGTTTCTGCATCTAATTCCACTGTTGTGGATGGAATCATAGTCACTTCCGCATTGTCAACTTTGATACCAGCCGCTTCAATACCATCACGCACTGTACCTAAATCTTCCCAAGCAGTGTAAACTTCAAAGCTACCATCTTCTTGAGCTTGAACATCATCAGCACCCGCTTCAATCGCAGCTTCCATAATCGTATCTTCATCACCAGATGCGATTAAAATTAAACCTTTTTTACTAAATAAATACCCCACTGAACCTTCTGTTCCTAAGTTACCACCGCATTTTGTAAAACTTGGACGAACCTGTGAGATTGTACGGTTTGCATTATCACTTAAACACTCAACCATTACTGCAGTGCCGCCTGGACCGTAGCCTTCGTACACTTTAGTTTCCATATTGGTATCATCACCGCCACCAACACCACGCTCAATTGCACGATTAATTGTGTCACGTGTCATATTGCTTGATAAGGCTTTATCTACTGCTGCACGTAAACGTGGGTTTGCACTCACATCACCGCCACCTAATTTTGCAGCTGTCACTAACTCACGAATTAATTTTGTAAAAATCTTACCACGTTGCGCATCTTGTGCTGCTTTACGGTGTTTAATATTAGCCCACTTACTATGACCTGCCATTCTCAATTTCCTCTTTTGTTAATAAAAGTGCGGTCTTTTTTTCTTTAGTTTCCAACACACTTATTATTTTCTATACGACTCAATAAATATTTTTCAATTAATGCGCGATTATTCCACGATTTTGTGAGCAAAGCCGCCTCATTTGGACATAACCATTGAAACGCTAAATGTTCCGCTAACTTAGGCACTCTTTCATCTGGTAGTGCCAATAGAAACCAATGCTCAATACAATGTGTCACATTAGGTGCGTATTTATAGCGGAAATGAGGAAAAATTTCAAATTCTATCCATTCATTACAATCAAAAAGCGCTAAGTTTTCTTCGATTAAATCAATACCTATTTCCTCTTGAATCTCACGATATGCCGCTTGTAATGGCTTTTCATTGGGTTCTAAAGAGCCAGTAACGGATTGCCAAAAATCAGGATCATCTCGACGTTGCAACATCAATACACGCCCAGAATTTTGGGCATAAATCACAACAAGCACAGAGAAAGGGTTCTTATAAGTTTGCATTATGAGTTTTATAATTATGAGAATAAAAAATGGAATAAAACAGACCGCACGTTGATGCACTTTCGGGCGGCAAGAAGTGTTTCAATGTATAAAAAGAAATGCAAAATAGCAAGGTGAATTCTTGATCACATAGAAAATAATGAGTGGAGAGGAAAAAAGCTAGGGCTGTAACACATTAACTTAGGAAAAGTCAAAGCAGCCCATTAGAAATCTTTTTTATAAATTTGAGGTGTTATAAACTGTCAGTATCTCTTATTTAAACTTATTAAATCGAGCTTCGAGTTCTTCTTGTTTTCGTTTTTGGCTTTCTTGTGTGAAAAACTGTTCACTTTCCGCCCTAAACAAACTCCAAATACTAATTAGGAAAATAATTCCACCAGCAATTAGAGTCACTTTGTCCACATTCAGTAGCATTGTTCCACCAAAAACAAGTATCACCAAAATGAGATAAAGTAATCGACCAAAGTTATTGCCTAAAAAAATTAGTACTGCGGAAGTAATAATTAAAAAAAGTAACGCGAAAATAATAAAATAGTTAAACAACAGATAAAAACTAGAAAAAACATCACTGAGTTTAAAT
Organism: Bisgaard Taxon 46; assembly: GCA_049941595.1. GTDB lineage: Bacteria > Pseudomonadota > Gammaproteobacteria > Enterobacterales > Pasteurellaceae > Pasteurella. The sequence continues at coordinate 53,546 of JBNFNA010000008.1, read as the reverse complement.
ACAGATAACTCTTGAATGATACCAATAATGCCCTGAATAAAGAGCGTTATTAATATGCAAGGCAAGATATACATATCATACGGTCTTCTCATCAACTATTATCCTTCCAGATTATATGAAAAATGTGGGCATTACACCCACATTCCATTACTCTTTTGACTCTTTTACTACTGAAATAGCTAATTCATTTAATGCTTGAGGATTAGCAAAACTAGGGGCATCAGTCATTAAACAAGCAGCTGCAGTTGTTTTCGGGAATGCGATAACATCACGAATATTCTCGGTTCCAGTTAACAACATTGTTAAACGGTCTAAACCAAATGCAAGCCCTGCGTGCGGTGGTGTACCAAATTTTAATGCATCTAATAAGAAGCCAAATTTTTCACGTTGTTCTTCTTCGTTGATGCCTAAAATACGGAATACCGCTTGTTGCATTTTCGGATCAAAGATACGAACCGAACCACCACCAACTTCATAACCATTGATCACCATATCGTAAGCATTGGCAACCGCACTTGTTGGGTCTGCTTCTAATTGCGCTGGGCTGAAATCACGTGGAGAGGTAAACGGATGGTGCATTGCTGCAAGGCCACCGTCGTCATCACGTTCAAACATTGGGAAGTCAATTACCCAAAGTGGTTGCCATTCGTCTAACTTCGTTAAGCCTAAATCACGGCCTAATTTCAGACGTAATGCGCCCATTGCATCAGTCGTCACTTTATAAGTGTCTGCACCAAAGAATAAGATGTCGCCAGTTTGCGCTTGTACACGTTCTAAAAGTGCTTTTAACACCTCTTCAGATAGGAATTTCGCAATTGGACTTTGCACACCTTCCATACCTGCTGCTAAATCATTCACTTTTAACCACGCTAAGCCTTTTGCACCGTAAATCCCAACAAATTGCGTATATTCATCAATTTGTTTACGTGTAATTTCAGTACCATTTGGTACACGGATCACCGCAATACGGCCATTTGGATCATTTGCAGGGCCATTGAACACTTTAAATTCAACATCTTTTAATAAATCAGCAACGTCAACCATTTCTAATGGGTTACGTAAATCTGGTTTATCTGAACCAAAACGACGCATTGCTTCTGCAAACGTCATTACAGGGAATTTGCCTAAATCTACACCAATGGTATCTAACCATAAGCCGTGAACCATTCTTTCCATAATTTCACGTACTTCTGGTGCGGTTAAGAAAGAGGTTTCCACATCGATCTGGGTAAATTCAGGTTGACGATCCGCACGTAAGTCTTCATCGCGGAAACATTTTACGATTTGGTAATAACGGTCAAAACCTGACATCATCAACAATTGCTTAAACAATTGTGGTGATTGAGGTAATGCATAAAACTTCCCTTTATGTACACGGCTTGGGACTAAATAGTCACGTGCACCTTCAGGGGTTGCTTTCGTCAACATTGGGGTTTCAATGTCTAAGAAACCATTGTCATCCATAAAGCGACGTACAAAGCTGGTAATTTTTGCACGTGTTTTTAAACGCTGTGCCATTTCTGGACGACGTAAATCTAAATAACGGTATTTTAAACGCTGTTCTTCAGTATTGTTTTGATTGAAGTCTAACGGTAATGGTTCTGCACTGTTATAGATTGAAAGTGATTTTGCTAATACTTCAACTTCACCCGTTGCCATATTCTTATTAATTTGATTTTCTGGGCGAGCAATCACTTCACCTTGAATTTGAATACAAAACTCATTGCGTAAACCCGCAGCAGCAGTTAATGCTTCTTGATATTTAGGATCGAAACAAACCTGTACAATTCCTTCACGATCACGCATATCAATAAAGATCAAACCACCTAAGTCACGGCGACGATGTACCCAACCACTTAATGTTACTTCTTGTCCTATATTATGGCGGTTTAATGCTCCGCAATAATGTGTCCGCATCATATGAAATTCCTTTCTTTTATACATACAAAAAAATTCTTTTAATTATAGCTGAAAATCAGATTAGAGAAAAAGGTTATTTCTACACAAAAAATAAGCAAAAGAGGTTAAAATTAAACGCATGTGGAGTAAATTAGATCGATTTTAATGCGTTTTATAGGACAATTTGCTATATTACCTCGCATTTTTATAAAATTTTAACAAGTAAAGGATGACAAAATGTTATTTATCAATCTCGCTTTTGCGTTAATTCTCGCAATTCGCTTTTATACCCTCTCGATCTCAATCCGAAATGAGAAACTATTAATCAAAAAAGGGGCAATTCAGTATGGACACAAAAATTCCGCTTTATTGTCAGTCGCTCACGTTGCGTTTTATATTGCAGCAATTACTGAAGCTAACTTATTGAAAACTCCATTTGATTTAGTCTCTCAAATTGGTTTGACCATTTTAATTTTTGCAATTTTGATGTTGTTTTATGTGATTTATGAGCTAAAAGAAATTTGGACAGTGAAAATCTACATTTTGCCTGAACATAAAATCAACCGCTCGTTCCTCTTTAAATACGTAAGACACCCGAACTATTTCCTCAACATTATTCCAGAACTCATTGGCTTAAGTTTATTTTGTCAAGCAAAATACACTGCGATGATTGGCTTACCAATTTACTTCGTCATTCTTGCGATTCGCATTAAACAAGAAGAGCAAGCAATGGCACATTTATTGAAAGCGGCCTAATTTATTTGTGATAACACAAAACTTCTTCTAAAATGACCGCACTTTTACACATAGATGACAAAATAATGGCGAAAGATACTCTTTTTTCTGCCCCAATTGCAAAATTGGGCGATTTTACGTTTGATGAAAGCGTTGCTGAAGTCTTCCCGGATATGATTCAGCGCTCAATTCCCGGTTATTCCAACATTATTACCGCGATTGGTATGCTTGCCTCTCGCTTTGTGACTGAAAACAGCAATGTTTATGATTTAGGTTGTTCACGTGGTGCTGCAACCCTTTCAGCACGTCGTAATATTGATAAAACCGGTGTTAAAATCATTGGGGTAGATAATTCACAACCGATGGTTGAACGCTGTCGCCAGCACATCAATGCGTATCAAAGTGCGGTGTCTGTGGAAATTGTTTGTGATGATATTCGCCAAGTGGAAATAAAAAGTGCCTCAATGGTGATTTTAAATTTCACGCTACAATTTTTACCACCGGAAGATCGTAAAGCATTACTTGAAAAAATTTATCAAGGCTTAAACCCAAATGGTGTTTTGGTTTTATCGGAAAAATTCCGTTTTGAAGATGAGCGTGTCGATGAGCTATTAATTGACTTACACCATCAATTCAAACGAGCCAATGGTTACAGCGAACTTGAAGTGAGCCAAAAACGCACTGCACTTGAAAATGTAATGCGTACGGACAGCATTACAACACACAAAGCAAGATTGGCGGATGTAGGCTTTAACCAAGTGGAATTATGGTTCCAATGTTTTAACTTTGGTTCAATGATTGCCGTAAAATAGTCACAAGATGAACAAAAGAAAGGCGGTATCAAACCGCCTTTTTTCTATCCTGATTTAGCCAGATATTAAAGTGCTTTCAAATCGTTATCTAACAAGCGATACAGTAATGCTTTACCATTTTTGAAGCGGTATTCTGCATATTCTGCTTGTGCGAAATACTCCCCTTTTCCTTCGGCAAAGAAGTAATCTTGGCTTGGTAAACGTGGCCACCATTGCGCAACATTAATTGGCAAATAAATATTCGGTGTACAACCATCAAAGTTCGTTGGTTTTTCGGTCTCTAAACGGCATAAGGTCGCAATACCAAGTGCATCACGTTTGAGTAGTGCATAGATAAAATATTTTCGTTCACCTAACGCCTCTGGAATGTCACTTTCTTCCGTATTTTCGGCCTGCAATCCCTCTCTCGCATTGGAAATATCGTCCAAAATTTCATAATTCAAAGTCATATAATCGCCTTGCATTAATGAACGAGGATCAAGGGGCGCTGTTTTTAAAATAATTGGCTCCCCCGTATTTAGTACATCTTCATAAGTATTCACTTTATTTTGTGCAGTTAAACTAATTGCAAGTGCTGCAAGCGATGTCAAAGCGACTTTTACGAAGAAAACTTTCCGATTTTGCACCGCACTTTCAGTAGCAACGACCACCTCATTATCTTTACGTTGATGCAGTAAAATAAAGGTAAATACGCCCCAAATCACGCCAAGGAGCATCAATAAAAAGGCTTTATGTAGCAATGGCACAGCAAGCCAATAATAATATGTGGCTAAATTGATAATAATGCCTAAGGTCGCTACTGCAAACAAAATACGGCTACCATTCAAATAAGCCAATAACAATAAAGCAAAGCAGCTTAATGTGGCATTTGCGGAAATAAAACCTAAACACAGTAACGCAATCGCCACAAATAACAGCACTTGCGTGATTTTATTAAGTTGAAAACGCTGACTTAATAAAATAAAGAGCATCATTGGTGTAACTGAAAGCAGAAATATCAGACTTTTCAATAGCCAATTATCCTGATTAAACTCCGTAAAGAATTGCACCGTAATAATGTTAAACCAATCCCAAAAGCCATTAATTTGTGGCAATTCTGGCACAAGCTCAAACATCATACTTAAACGCAATGCTTCAATGCTTGGTAGCGATAGCCCGACTAATAACATTGCCCAAGCAGCAGGTAGTAAAAATTGGTTTAATGTATTTTCCGTGCGTGCGACACAGTAATAATACAAGCCTAAACCTAATAACATTATCCACAGTGGTGTAGAAAATAGGAGCTGAGTTGGAATATTTTGCTCCTCAATATATACATAGCCTTCAAAATATTGAATGTAAAATAACATTCCGACAATGAATAACACAGTAATTAAAAAACGTAACCAAACTGATGGGCGTAAGAAATAAAAACCCGCATAAAGCACTGCCATCAGTAGAAAATAAGTCGTTGAGTAGTCTTCGGATAAAAAGAAAACAAAATAAATGATAATCCCCACCGCACTTAGCATATCAATGGCGATTTCCAATAACTCACTTCTGTCTTTTGTGCTGAAATGCATTATTGCAGCAATGGCTAACATAAATAAGCTGAGATAAATAAAATCGTGCTCATTATCTAAGATCCCAAATGTGAACACTACCATAGCTAAAAATAGCCCCGTGCAAAATAGCATTAACAAAATAAAGAGCGGGTAAATATGCCACGTGATTTTTTTTGCTGTTGGATTCTGTGCTTTAAACCACTTAGTTAAAACCATTATCCCAACAATCGTTGAGGCAAAGGCGGTGACTGTGACAACGAAAAGCCCTGAAAGATCTCTTAGCTCCCATAACAGTTTGGTATTGATGCTAATGATGAGGTAAATAAATAGAATTATCAGATTAAGGAAGTCAAAACGGCGTTCTTTATAATTGTAGATTAAGCCTGCACAAATGACCCAAGAGAGAAAAGTATAATTGTGGCTAAATACGAGCCAAGCAAACACACATACCAGACTGATTAAAAGCAGTTTGGGTAATACTCGCCAGCTAAGATCTTTTAATTTTGTGCCGAAAAACTCATACAGCACTAATAACGTGAAATTCAACCCAATTAATAAAAGATCTAATCCCCCCTCAATCATATTGCCAGCTAATATTAATGCAGCATTGGCTGTGACCGCCAATAATAATGCACTACCAATATTGGGGAATAAAAGCAAAAATGGTATCTGGCAAACCGACCAAATCGTAAACAACTCCCAAGCATCTGCACCGGTTTGGTAAGTTTGCCCAACTAATGCAAATAATCCGCCAAGAAAAACCAGTGATAAGAATGAAAAAATCAATGAAAGGAATGATGAATCATCAGCGCGTTTTGATTCTCGATAATAAAAAAACAAATTTAACACAACGGTAATTAAAAATAGTGCTTGTACACCATAAAGTTTTTGAAATTTAGAGAAATAATCCCAGTTTGCAGCAATCCAAGTAATTGCACCACTCGCAAAAAAGCCTGCGCCGAGTAGTGAGAATAACAGTGTTAAATACCCCTGCCAAGATAAATTAAACAATGTATTTTGCTGCATATGTTTTCCTTCTTCTTGATAATTTAATGATTTTTCCCATCGATTATGGCATAATCTTGCGCACTTTTGACAAATACTTTACATACTTTTTAACTCATTCACAGTAACCCTAGGAGTCACTTATGCGCATTCTACATACTATGTTACGTGTCACTGATTTAACACGCTCAATCAAGTTCTATCAAGACGTGTTAGGTATGCGTTTATTACGCACAAGCGAAAACGAAGAATACAAATACACGCTTGCTTTCTTAGGTTATGACGATGAAAACAAAGCCTCTGTTTTAGAATTAACCTATAATTGGGGCGTCACTGAATACGAATTAGGCACCGCTTATGGTCATATCGCTATTGGTGTTGATGATATTTATGCTACTTGTGAAGCCGTTCGTCAAGCTGGCGGAAAAATCACACGTGAGCCTGGCCCAGTAAAAGGCGGTAAAACGGTTATCGCATTTGTTGAAGACCCAGATGGCTATAAAATTGAATTTATTGAAAATAAACACGCACAAGCAGGTCTTGGCAACTAAAAAAGTGCGGTCAATTTTCAAAAAGTTTTGAATAGCGTGGCGTTGTCCACGCTATTTGTTTCAAAATAGGATAAAAATGTGACAGAAACTCAAACAGAAACCCCAAATTCCTCAAACAGCCCTAATTTATTAAAAAATCGCTTTCGTGGTTATTTTCCTGTGATTATTGATGTTGAAACGGCGGGATTTAATGCGAAAACTGATGCATTATTAGAGCTGGCGGCGATCACCGTCAAAATGGATGAAAATGGCTTCCTCGTGCCAGATCAAAAATGCCACTTCCATATTGATCCATTTGAAGGTGCCAATATCAACCCAGAGTCATTGCAATTTAACGGCATTGATATTCACAATCCATTGCGTGGTGCCGTTAGCGAAACCCACGCCATCACTGAATTATTCAGAATGGTGCGCAAAGGGCAAAAAGATGCAGATTGCCAACGTTCAATCATCGTGGCCCATAATGCTGCATTCGATCAAGGTTTTGTTATGGCTGCGGCTGAACGTACTGGCGTAAAACGCAATCCATTCCACCCTTTTGGAATGTTTGATACTGCAACCTTAAGTGGATTTATGTTTGGGCAAACCGTTCTAGTAAAAGCTTGCCAAGCAGCTCAGATCCCATTTGATGGCAAACAAGCACATTCAGCACTTTATGATACTGAACGCACCGCTGAATTATTCTGTTATATGGTCAATCACCTAAAATCGCTTGGTGGTTTTCCTCATCAAAGAAGTGAATAACATCAAGCTAAAATCAGCTTAACCTTGCATAAGAAAAAGCAAATTTGCGATTTTTTATGCAAAGGTTATAGACAAATTATTTTTTTTTAGTACATTTAGAAATTCTTTCTAAAAAAATAACCTAGGGACAAACACAATGTTATTATCAAATCCAGTTGTGATTTCCATTGTTGTTTTACTTGCTTTAAGCTTATTGCGCATTAACGTGGTCATTGCACTTGTAATTTCGGCTTTAGTGGCAGGTTTAACGGGCGATCTTGGAATCAGCGAAACAATTAAAACCTTTACCAATGGCTTAGGCGGCGGTGCTGAAGTTGCAATGAACTATGCAATTTTAGGTGCATTCGCTGTGGCAATTTCAAAATCAGGCATTACTGATTTACTCGCTTATAAAGTGATCAAACGCTTAGGAAACACGCCAACAACTCGTTCAATGGCAGGTTTTAAATATTTCATCTTAGCGATTTTGACTTTATTTGCGATTTCTTCACAAAACTTATTACCAGTGCATATCGCATTCATTCCAATTGTAATCCCACCACTTTTAGCGATCTTCAATAAGTTAAAAATTGACCGCCGTGCAGTGGCTTGCGTGTTAACTTTTGGTTTAACTGCAACTTATATGTTATTACCAGTAGGTTTCGGTAAAATCTTTATTGAAAGCGTACTTGTGAAAAACATCAACCAAGCGGGAGCAACTTTAGGCTTACAAACCTCTGTGGCTGAAGTGTCGTTAGCAATGGCAGTGCCTGTTGTTGGAATGATTTTAGGTTTATTAACCGCAGTATTTATTACCTACCGCAAACCTAGAGAATACGCAGTTACTCACGCAGAAATCAGCACAGCTGAGATCGAATCACATATTGCCAATATCAAACCATTCCACGTGGGTGCAAGCTTAGTGGCAATCGTCGTGACTTTCGCATTGCAATTATTCACTAGCTCAACCATTATTGGCGGTTTGGCAGGTTTAGTGATCTTCGCAGTGTGTGGCATTTTCAAACTAAAAGAAAGCAACGACATTTTCCAACAAGGCTTACGCTTAATGGCGATGATTGGCTTTGTGATGATTGCGGCATCAGGTTTTGCAAATGTGATTAACACTACAGGTGGGGTAACCGTGTTAGTGGAAACCTTCAGCCAAGGCTTAGGCACTGACAGCAAAGGTATCGCAGCATTCTTGATGTTATTAGTAGGCTTATTTATCACAATGGGTATTGGTTCGTCATTCTCAACTGTACCAATTATTACCTCAATTTATGTACCACTTTGTTTATCACTAGGTTTCTCACCACTTGCAACAGTATCAATTATCGGTGTATCTGCAGCATTAGGTGATGCTGGTTCACCGGCATCAGACTCAACATTAGGACCAACATCGGGTCTAAATGCGGACGGCAAACACGATCACATTTGGGATTCCGTAGTACCAACCTTTATTCACTACAACATTCCGTTAATCATCTTCGGCTGGTTAGCAGCAATGTATCTCTAATCAAAAAACTCCTCCCACTTGGGAGGATTCTTTTTCTCAAGGCAAGGCGATGACAAAAACAGAACTGATTGCACAACTCTCTCAAAAAGTGGATCAACTTTACCAACAAATTGGTGCTAAAAAAGATCAACGCCTTACCTACAAACTTGAAGCGCATTTATTTAGTGAGCACTATCAAACCTACGCTTTTTATTTTGATGAAATAAAACAGACTTTAGCGCAATTAGACAAGATCGATGAACAAGATCTGGAGCTTTGCCGTTTTCTGGTAGAAAAATTTTTGTCGCAATGTACGGCGATTTCTGACAGTCTGATCCTCAAAAAAAACTTACAAAGCACCACTTTCACACCACAAAACAAGCAAGACATTCACCGTCTGCCACCGCGTGAGCGTTTGGCAAAATATTACGAAGCATTAAACGCACTCAATCAGAAAATCACAGATTATCAAGACGAGCAATTGAAGTGTACTGACCCTAATCAGCAGTACCAACTAGCCCAACGCATTGCCTTCAACCAACAACGTCGTGACAAATGTTTGAATGCGATTGAAACCTTAGAAGAATATTTGGCGTTTAAACATAAACGCAAGCAACGAGCTTAATAATGAATAAAAAAAGTGCGGTTAAACTTGCGTGATTTTTTCTAAAACATTGGCAATTTTAACCGCACTTTTGCTTAACCCTTTCTCAAATTAATCTTTGATCTGATTTATTAAATTCTCAACAAAATCCAACCGCTCTTTATGGCTAGTGAAGGCTTTATTAAATCTGAATTTAGTTGGACCATCGAAACGATAAACTGTCGGTTCTGTTTGAATCAGTTGTAAGAATTTCATTGGGTCTAATTCAGCGCTTGGTGAAAACTCAATGAAGCCACCTTGCGCATTGCCATCGATTTTATGGATTTGAATAGTTTTTGCCATTTGGCGAAGTTCTGCAATTTGGAATAAATTGCGAGTGGCTTCAGGCAATGAACCAAAGCGGTCAATTAATTCCACTTTTAATTCATCTAAAGCGTGTTTATTTTCAGCACCCGCAATACGTTTATAGAAAGACAAACGCATATTCACATCACCTAAATAATCTTCTGGTAACAAGGCTGGTAAACGTAAATCGATTTCCACTTGCTGTTGCGTTAACTCATCTAAAGATGGCTCACGCCCTGCTTTTAAGGCATTAACGGCGCTTTCTAATAAATCCATATACAACGAGAAGCCCACCGACTCAATTTGCCCGCTTTGTTCTGAACCTAACAACTCGCCAGCCCCCCGAATTTCCAAATCGTGGGTAGCCAAAATAAAACCAGCACCTAAGTTATCTAAGCTTTCCAACGCCTCAAGGCGTTTTTGTGCATCTTTTGTCATTGCTTTTGGCGGTGGTGTTAACAAATAGGCGTATGCTTGGTGATGCGAACGCCCAACACGTCCACGTAACTGATGTAACTGTGCCAAACCAAAGTTATCCGCACGTTCGATAATAATAGTATTCGCGGTTGGCACATCGATCCCCGTTTCAATAATGGTCGAACAAACCAAGACGTTAAAACGTTGATGATAGAAATCTGACATCACACGTTCTAGTTCACGTTCACGCATTTGCCCGTGTCCCACTGTAATGCGTGCTTCTGGTACAAGTGCGGTCAGTTTTTCTGCACAATTTTCAATGCTTGCCACATCATTATGTAAATAGTAAACCTGTCCACCACGTAAGATTTCACGCAAGATCGCTTCACGGATCACTAAATCATCTGCTTGTTTAACAAAAGTTTTTATCGTTAAGCGGCGTGCTGGTGGGGTAGAAATAATCGACAAATCACGAATGCCGTGCATCGCCATATTTAAAGTTCGAGGAATTGGCGTTGCGGTTAAAGTGAGAATATCAATATTGGCACGCAATTGCTTAATTCGTTCTTTTTGTCGTACACCAAAGCGATGTTCTTCATCAATAATCAATAACCCGAGATCACTAAACTGTACATCCGATTGAATTAATTTATGCGTACCAATCAGAATATCCACTTTGCCTTCTGCCAGATTTTGTAGCACTAGTTTTTGTTCTTTGGCTGTTTTAAAACGTGAAAGCACTTCCACATTCACTGGCAAATTGGCAAAACGATCTTTAAAGTTTTCATAATGCTGTTGAGCAAGCAAGGTTGTTGGCACTAACACTGCCACTTGTTTGTGGTTCATCACTGCTAAAAATGCAGCACGCATCGCTACTTCAGTTTTACCAAAGCCTACATCACCACACACCAAACGATCCATTGCTTTCGGCTGACACATATCCGAAATCACCGCATTAATTGCCATTTCTTGATCGATTGTTTCTTCAAATGGGAACGTGGCGGCGAACTGTTGAAATTCTTCACGATCATAATTAAAAGTAAACCCTTTCTGTGCCTCACGTTGTGCATAAACATCCAATAATTCAGCTGCGACATCACGAATTTTTTCTGCGGCTTTATGACGTGCTTTTACCCACGCATCACTGCCCAATTTATGTAATGGTGCGGTTTCATCAGAACCGCCCACATAACGACTGATTAAATGTAAGGACGAAACAGGCACATAAAGTTTGGACTCGTTGGCATAATTTAACAACAAATATTCTGCCGTAATGCCGCCATTTTCGAGGGTGACTAATCCCGCATAACGCCCCACCCCGTGCTCTAAATGCACTACTGGTTGGCCAATTTTTAATTCTGCAAGATTACGAATTAAGGTATCTGGGTTGACGGACTTTCGCTTATCTCGGCTACGTTGCTGAACACGTTCGCCCAATAATTCGGTTTCTGTGATGAGGGCTACGGGCTGCTCTTGTTCGATAATAAAGCCGTTCTCTAAGCCACTAATCAATACATTAAATTTATCTTTTGCTTGTGAAAGTGCGGTAATTTTTGTTGCTGTTATTTTCAATGGAGAAAGTAAATCTCGTAAGGTTTCACGACGTCCTTCACTTTCCACTGAGAAAACAATATTGCCTTTAAATTGTTCAGTAAATTGGCGTAATAGTTTTAACAGTTCTTTTTGTTGTGATTGAATCGTCAACTCTGGCAATGCTTGTACGGCTAAATTTTTCTGACGCACTGAAGAACGCACTTTTTCAGGGTTAAAACTTATTCTTGGATGACGTTTTAATTCACGATTAATTTCATCAATGCGTAACCATAAACGTTCTGGCGCTAACAACGGGCGCATCGGATCGACTTTGCGGCTTTCGTAGCGTTGTTGTGCATCTTGGTAAAAACGTTCGCCTTGCGCTTGAATATCACCCACATCAATCCATAAACTATTTTTCGGTAAATAGGCAAATAAGGTTGCCATTTGTTCAAAAAAGAGTGGCTGCCAATATTCAATGCCTGAAATTAATGTGCCTTTGCTGACTTGTTGGTAAATATGTTCAGGATCGCGACGAATTTCGCCAAAGGTTTCTCGAAATTGAGAGCGGAAAAACTCAATGCCTTTTTCATCAGTCGGAAACTCGTGAGCCGGCAATAAATTAATTTCTTTGATTTCTTCTAATGTGCGTTGTGTATCTACATCAAATGTGCGAATAGTATCAATTTCATCATCGAAAAAATCTAAACGGAAAGGCACCGCACTTCCCATCGGGAAAAGATCTAACAACGCACCACGCACCGCATATTCACCGTGTTCAAGCACTTGCTCCACGGCTCGATAGCCCGCACTTTCCAGCTGCAAACGCATTTTATTAATTTGCAGGCAATCGCCTTTTTTAATTAACAGCACATTATGTTGTAAAAATTCTGGCGGACATAAACGCTGCATTAAGGTGCTAATCGGTAAAATCAAAATCCCTTTTTGGCGATGCTGTAATTGAAATAATGCACTTAAACGTGAAGAAATAATTTCTTGATGAGGGGAAAATGCATCATAAGGTAGTGTTTCCCAATCGGGGAAAAATGTAATTGGCTGTTGGCTAAATTGCGATAAAACTTTTTCTAAACGCACCGCACTTCGTGTATCTGCTGTCAACACCACCGTCAGCCCTGCATATTGGCTGGCAATTTCATTAATCGCTAAGGCATCTGCGCCTGCCAATACATTGCCTAAAATTTTATGGTCATTAGCTTCAGTCGGAATGGTTAGGTCAAAATATGTGGTTGTCATAACTGCGGTGTGTTGTTAAATAAAAGATGAGCGATAGTTTAGCCTAAATTTATTGCATTTCCAATGAAAGTCTGTATAAAAATCCAGTAAAAAGCCAAGTGGTTTACTTGGCTTCTTCATCCTTGTTTTAGGCTTTTTCTGCTTTCTCTTTTTCTGCTTTCATTGCAGCCTTTTCTTCTTCGGTCCAGCTTTCGTCAAATTTGACGACGGGTACACAGCAACAACCTCTGCCACCGCCTTTTTCTACGCCAATATCTTTACAAAATTGGTTATAACTGTCCCAAACTTTGCGTAACAATCCTTTTTTTTGCTCTGTCATATTTGTTGTCTCCTATTCACACCATCTTCGCTATCATAAAATGAACGTATGATTTTGCAATATTTTATTGACTTCTTCACGACAGATTTTTAACCAATTTTTCTTGCCACCCATTTCAGCAACTACACATTGTTGTTTATTCAAAAAAGCGGTTAATGCAGGGCAATCTTTGCTATCAGATAACGTGGCTAAGCGTTGAATTGCCGCAGTAGATCCAGCTAACGATCCGTGAAAATCAGCAAAATGCTGCAACATTTGAAGATCTTGTTCTGTCAGTGCCCAATCGGGATTCGATGGGAACTGAGTTGCTATTGGATGGAATGACAAACCAACATTGCGTTCAAACTGTTGTTTAGCTTGTTGGCAAAGTTGCTTACCTTGTACGGTTAAGGGCTTCAGTGCGATCACGGAATAGCAACCACTACTCGCTTCTTTCTGCTCGCCTAAATGGACAAAATTGAAACCGCACTTTTGCCAAAATTGCGCCAGTTGCTCGGTGTAACCAAAACTCACTGACAGAAAATCCACGCCTGCGTTTTGGCTGATTTCATTGATGAGTTGCTGCCCAATGCCTTGTTGCTGACAATCAGGCTGAATTGCAATGCGGGAAATCCGCAATGAAGATAAGCGACAAGCCTGTTGCAAATTGCCTTGATAACAAAGCGCTTGAGCAACCAAATTCCCTCTTGGACGACGCACGCCACGTGCAATATCTAAAATTAACGTATCAGATTGTATATCCCCTTCTTCCACCAACCATACACCGCCTATTAATTCAGAAGACGTTTCTGCGAGATAAAATTGCTGTTTCGGTGCATCAAATAAACGGCGTAAATCAAGAGGCGAAGTTCGATAATGCGCCAATGTTAGCAAACCATAAAATTCAGCAATTTTGTGCTTATTCACTAATTCATTTTGCGAATAAGATTGAATTTGGATTGCCCTTTCTAAATCACTTTGCCCTAAAAAATCATCTTCTGCATTAAGCATTAAAAGTTCATCGATAAAGGCTTCTAACTTATCCCCTATTGCCCAACGAAGTGGTTGATGAAGCTCAAAGTGCACAAAAGTGCGGTGCAAATTCGCTAAAAATTTGAGTAAAAAACCTCGCCCAGTACCTTCATAACTTTGAATGGTTGTGGTGCAAAGAATACGCTTAAAAGCTAAAGTGAGCTGTTGTAACAAATTGAGTGGGATCATTGCTGCTTCATCAATCAACAACCATTTACCTGCAAACTGATTAGGATTTTGATCAATTTGCTCACAGAGTAAATCCGGTGGCATAAAGTCCAGTTCTGCCTCTGCAAAATCTTGCAAAATATTGACCGCACTTTTATTCGGTGCTGTCAAAATCAAAGATTGATTACGTTGCATTAAACGCTTTGCCCAAAAGCCGGCTAATGTGGATTTTCCACGTCCACGTTTAGCGGTCACAATCAGCACATCTTCGCTTGCATCATTTATCTTTTGTAATAACTGGCGTTGTTCAGTTGTCGGTTTTTGTTGAAAATCCACCGCACTTTCTACGCAGTTTGGTAACCTAATTTGTGGAAAATCAGTGTGATAAATAGGGAAGCCGTATTCCTCCACTTTTTGCTGAAAATAATGGATAAAGTGTGGTGTCAAAATGGGTAGATTTTCCCCTGACCAACGTAAGGAGTCAGGATCTTGCCATTGTGCTAATTCACGCCATTTATTCAACAATACAATGAGCGTTCCACCTTGTTGTAAGGTGCCACTCGCAATCGCCAATACATCAAGATTTAGCCCCACGCGGGCATCATAAACAATTAGGACAAACTCTTGTCCTAAAAGATTTTTGGCTTTACTGAAAGGAAAAAGAGGAAAAGACAAAAAAGGCGGTAAATTGTCGCCAATCCATACCGCACTTTTTGTTTCAGGTAATGTCGCCAGTTGGTGCGATAATTTGCTATCGTCACCAACCCAAAATTGAAGATATCGCTGTTTATCTGCTTGCTTCATTACATCATTTATTGAAATTTACCAACGATCCAATGGATGTTCCCAATCGATACTCACGTCTTTTTTCGGCTTGTAAATCGGCTCTTGTTGACCGCTAATTTTACGTTCAATTGCCTCTTGTTGATCACGAATCTTTCTTTCGATTGATTCTTGCTGATGACGGATTTTTTCTTCAATCGACTGTTGTTGTTGCTGAATGCGGCGTTCAATTGGATTGCCTGATTGGGTTTCTAAACCACGCTGACGCTTACTTTCTTTAAAACGTTGGTTATAGTTTTCTTTCAAATTACGACATCCTGATTCACGAATATTGGTAATATCGTGTTTTAGCTGATTGTATTTGAACTGAAAATAACGATACGCTTCTGGGTCATCATAAATAGTTTTCGCAGAAGATTTACCTACGATTTTTTCTAACTGTTCGTGAATCATTTCTTTGATCAACTGTTTTTCTAAGGCGGTTAAACGTTCATCACGTTGTTGCCCTAATTCTGGCAATAAACAATATTCCAAATTATTTTTTGCCAAAATAAAGCGGTTCATCTGATCAGTCGAAATTCGATAATAGCGGCTATTTTCACGGGTCTCACGTGGATACTCTGGCTTTTGTTTACGATCTAGGCGCGGCTCAAAAGGTGGTTCGTAGCTTGGTCGATAAACAGGCTCATCCGTGTCATATTGAGTATGAGGATAATAAGCCACACAAGCACTTAGGCTCACAATAGATAACATCACAAGTAATTTTTTAAACATTATTTCTTCCTATTTTTCTGCTGTAATAAAGGGGTCATATATTGAGCGCAAATTCGCTCTTCCGAAAAAATGAGACTTCTTCGACCACAATCGAAAAAAATAGTTTAAAAAGTGCGGTTATTTTTTCTTCAATTAAGCACATTTTTCGCTTAAATAAGGGTCATCAAAGCCTAATGATTGCATAATTTCCGTTTCTAGGCTTTCCATTTCTTCAGCTTCGTCATCTTCAATATGATCATAACCAAGCAAATGCAAGCTACCGTGCACCACCATATGTGCCCAATGTGCTATCAATGGTTTGCCTTGTTCTTCCGCTTCTTTTTCCACCACTTGGCGGCAAATGACTAAATCGCCCAATAAGCCAAGCTCCACTTCATCGGGGCATTCAAAAGGGAATGACAGTACATTAGTGGGTTTATCTTTGCCACGATAAGTGAAGTTTAAGTCGTGACTTTCCGCTTCATCGACGATACGTACTGTCATTTCAACGTCTGATAATTCAGGTTGCACAGCACGATTTGCCCATTCTTGGATTTGTGCTTCTGTTGGAAGGTTTTCGGTATTTTCAGTAGCAATTTGTAAATCAATAATCACTAGCTTCATTTATTCATTCTCATTTTGTGAATTTTCTGACCGCTCTTTTTCGGCACGTTCTTGACGGCGCTGTTCTGCAATCGCCGCACTACGAATTTCATCTTGTGCTTCCCAAGCATCATAAGCCTGCACCACTTTTGCCACCACTGGATGACGTACGATATCTTTGCTTTCAAAATAATTAAAGCTCAATTCAGGCACGTTTTCTAATACTTCAATGGCGTGACGTAAGCCTGATTTTTGGCTACGAGGCAAGTCAATTTGGGTAATATCGCCCGTAATCACTGCTTTCGAATTAAAACCAATACGAGTGAGGAACATTTTCATTTGTTCCACAGTGGTGTTTTGGCTTTCATCAAGAATAATAAAGCTATCATTCAATGTACGACCACGCATATAAGCTAAAGGTGCAATTTCAATGACATTGCGTTCCATTAACTTTTGCACACGCTCAAAACCTAACATTTCAAATAGTGCATCATAAAGCGGTCGTAAATATGGCTCGATTTTCTGTCCTAAATCACCGGGTAAGAAACCTAATTTCTCACCCGCTTCAACTGCTGGGCGAGTGAGCAAAATTCGACGCACTTCTTGTTTTTCTAAGGCTTCCACTGCAGCAGCTACTGCCAAAAAGGTTTTCCCCGTTCCAGCGGGGCCGATCCCAAAACTAATATCGTGACGAAAAATATTGTGTAAATATTGAACTTGGTTTGGGCCACGCGGTTTAATTAAGCCTCGTTTAGTTTTAATTGAAGAAGCGTACACTTTGCTTTCTTCACGATCTTCATCGTTTTCTTGTACTAAAATGCGACTTTCTTGAATCGCAATATGCACGTCTTCCAAATCCAATTCTTTGATTTGTCCACGCACTGGTGCAGTTTCTAAATATAAAACTTGGATTAATTTGACCGCACTTTTCAGCAATTTTGCGTGATGAGGTTTGTTTTCGTCCTCATTTGACTGAATAGTAAAGGTGAAATTACGACGAGAAATAATCAAATTTAATGATTTCTCAATCAGTTGTAGATTTCCTTCATAAGCCCCACACAATGCTTGTAAACGTGCATTGTCTTGTGGCTCAAGCGTGAATGTTTCGGTGAGTAAATCGCTCAAAGCTAACCTCAAAGTCAAGATAAAAAACTGTTTGTATTGTAAAGAGATTGATGAAAATTTGCTAGGTGAATTCTCTTCGTAATACTTAACAGAAATAAAGAAACAAAGGCGAACTCAACGCTCGCCTTATTCTCATTATGCTAATTCAGGGAATAGCATTTTAATCACGTTTTGGGTTAAACGACGAGATTTCCCCGTATAAGGGAAAATGTGCATCATCATCATTGGATTGAAGTTAGCTTCAATCACGCCCCAAGAAGCTAAATGTGGTTCTGCTGGTTTTTTCAGATCGGGAATAATTAAATCCACACCACATACTGCTGCGCCCATTGCTTTGGTAATGCCGACTGCAAGTTGTTTATAGCTTTCGTGCATTTCGTCCGTCATATCAATAGAATCACCGCCCGTACTGATATTCGAATTTGCACGCAGTTGTACAAGCTGATCTTTAGCAGGCACAGAATCTACCGTTAAACCTTGTTCTTTCAGTTGTAACTGTTCGATTTCACCTAAAGCAATTTTCTTCAATGGGGTGCGACTACCGTCACCACGCAATGGATGATCATTTTTCATTGCAACAAGCTCTGCCACAGTATGCACGCCATCGCCAATGACATTGGCTGGTACACGCAACAATACAGCAAGGGTTTCATCACCAAGCACAAAGAAACGGTATTCCGTTCCCACTAAATAATCTTCCACCATCACTTCTTTGTCTTCACGGAAAGCAATTTCAACCGCTTTCGCAAAGTCATCCCGATTTTGTACGCCTTGTTGGAAAATCGTGATACCTAACCCATAATTAGTGGATTTTGGCTTAATCACCACTGCTCTGTTTTCAAATAACGCATAGCTTGCCACGGCTTTTTCTAGAGACGTAAATTCCAAACTTTGTGGCACATTGAAGCCTGCTTTGTGTAACACTTTTTTGGTGACGACTTTGTTTTCCATAATTAATGGCGAAATATAGCTGTCGTGCGAAGTCATATTGCCGTTTTTTACATATTCAATGTGATCACCGTGTTTTAAGCAGAGGAATTGATCATTTTCATCTAAGATTTCAGTGTGAATCCCTTTTTGGATCAAATCGAACAACAAGGCTTGAGTTGAAAGCTCCATATTGTCGAATGCTGACAATGCATAAAAACGCTCAAAGGCTTGTGCTTTATATTGCTTCGCTAGTTGTGCGCCTAATTGTTGATAGCTACCCGTTTGCTCAATTGCTTGCACTAAACGACCGCCCACTGTTTTACTTGGGTCTGCAAATTGGCTTAATTTGTCTGTCACAATCTCAATTAATTCAGCATCTGCACCAATTTGCTCAAGCATTGAAAGTAATTCTAATAAAACTAATTCACCTTCTACTGCATATTCTGTTTTATCTAGCGGATGCTCAAATGCCACTTCTGCTAAACGCGCTTTGCCTAACTCTACATCTTCTTGAGTTGCCGTTTGTTCAATCCAAATCATTAATAAAGCAAATACGTGGATAAATTTCGCATCATTCAAGCTGATACCATAGATTTCAAATGGGTTTAAATCAAATAAACGGAATTCGAGGTATTTAATGCCATTTTGTAGCAATTCACGTGCTTTTTTCGCACCACGTAAACGAACGTTTGAATAAAATTCTTTTTCTGCAATCAATTTGCCATTCGCCACCCAATGCTCTAGGGTTTCAACGTATTTTTCTACGCTATCAAAGGACACTTTAATTTCAGGATCATTTACATAGCCGTATTTACTTGAACGTAAGCTACGTACAAATTGCCCTGCTTTTAATGGTGAACCATCTTTAAAATACACAGATTCCACCGTTGGCGTTGCAGAAAACAAATACAGAAGAATCCATTGATAACGTAAAAAGTTTTTCGCCATTTTCAGATATAAATCATTCTGAAAATCGACCGCACTTTTGTACTCATTTTGTAAGCTAAATAAGCGTTGAATCAATTCCGGTGAAAGCTGGAAATTGTAATGAATACCGCTCACCATTTGCTTATTTTTGCCATAGATTTTGACAAGGTATTCACGATATGCCACATCTTCTGGGTTATCGAGTTGCGCCACTTTAATTTGTTCTTCTGGTGGCAAACCTGCTGGCATACTTAATGGGAAAATATATTCATCTTCAGGCAAAGTGCGTTGAACCACTTCGTGAATCGCAGAAAGCCAACGATAAGTATCTTCAAGTTTAGTATTTGGTGGGGTAATTAATTCTAATTGGCTTTCAGCAAAGTCAGTTTGAATATAAGGGTGATAACTACGATTGCCAAACGCTTTTGGGTGTTCAGTAGTCACAATTGAGCCATCAGCATAAACGCGTTGGCTTTCTTTTTCCAAGCCAAATGAACCTTGTTGGAATAATAAGCCGAGCTGATTTTCTTTGATAAGTTGTTGAATGTTCATTAACTTTCCTTGAATGAAATAGGGAATTTACCCTAATTTATTAAAATTAACTGGATGAAAGCAAATTACTAAATGAATTTATGATCTCCTTTTCACCAGAAAATTAGACGTTTCCTACGATTAAATCTTACTTAATAACACTTAAGTACTGCCTAAAATTAATTCACTAATTTCCCGAATTAAATAACACTTTCACCAAATACAGGTTATCCCACAGCTGTTATAAAACAGAAAAACAAAATAAAGGAAAAATCCACCCTCAAAGAAGGTGGATTTACGTTAAGAATAAAAATTCATATTAATTCACCGCACTTTTACGTGAACTTGTACGGCTTTTTCTTGGTGTTTTCACCGCATTCACAGGGGCAAGTTTGACAAACTCAACACCTGTTGGTGGATTTTCCAATGCGATAGTTAACACCTCGTCAATGGTTTCAACGGCGTGAATCACTAAGTTATTTTTTGCATTATCAGGGATCTCTTCCAAATCTTTCACGTTTTCTTTTGGAATAATCACTGTTTTAATTCCACCACGATGTGCGGCTAAAAGCTTCTCTTTCAAGCCACCAATCGGCAACACTTTACCACGTAAAGTAATCTCACCCGTCATTGCTACATCCGCTTTCACTGGGTTACCCGTTAAGCAAGATACTAATGCAGTACACATCGCGATACCAGCACTCGGCCCATCTTTTGGTGTTGCACCTTCAGGCACGTGAATGTGAATATCACGTTTTTCGTGGAAGTCAGAAGCGATACCTAATTTTTCTGCTCTTGCACGCACCACAGTCATTGCAGCTTGGATCGATTCTTTCATCACATCGCCCAATGAACCAGTGTAAGTGAGTTTGCCTTTACCTAATACAGATGCAGTTTCGATAGTGAGTAAATCACCACCCACTTCTGTCCACGCAAGACCTGTTACTTCACCCACGCGGTTTTGGGTATCTGCACGGCCGAACTCAAAACGTTTCACACCTAAAAATTCTTGTAAATTAGCCGCACTTACTTTGATTGATTTTAATTTCTTATCAAGTAATAAGTTTTTCACGGCTTTGCGACAGATTTTTGAAATTTCACGTTCAAGACTACGCACACCAGCTTCACGCGTGTAATAACGGATAATGTCTAAAATCGCACTTTCTTCGATCTCTAACTCACCTGCTTTTAAGCCGTTGCGTTCCATTTGTTTCACTAATAAATGGCGAGTCGCAATATTCAGTTTTTCATCTTCGGTATAACCAGAAAGACGAATCACTTCCATACGGTCCAATAACGGTGCAGGAATACGCATTGAGTTTGAGGTTGCCACGAACATTACATCAGATAAATCGTAATCCACTTCTAAATAATGATCGTTAAATGTGGTGTTTTGTTCAGGGTCAAGTACTTCTAATAATGCCGATGCTGGATCACCACGCATATCCGAACTCATTTTGTCGATTTCATCAAGCAAGAATAATGGGTTTTTCACGCCCACTTTTGCCATTTTTTGAATTAATTTACCTGGCAATGCACCAATATAGGTTTTACGGTGACCACGAATTTCTGCTTCATCACGTACACCACCTAATGCCATACGTACATATTTACGCCCTGTTGCCTGTGCAATAGATTGGCCTAATGAGGTTTTACCCACACCTGGAGGTCCAACTAAACATAAAATAGGCCCTTTAATTTGATTTAAACGAGTTTGTACTGCTAAATATTCTAAAATACGCTCTTTCACACGCTCTAAGCCGTAATGATCTGCATCAAGCACTTGCTGTGCTTTAGTAAGATCTTTTTTCACTTTAGTGCGTTTGTGCCACGGCACTTGTACCATCCAGTCAATGTAGCTACGAACGACAGTCGCTTCTGCTGACATTGGTGACATCATTTTTAATTTTTGCAATTCAGCTTCGGCTTTTTCTCTTGCTTCCGTAGGCATTCTCGCCTCTTCAATTTTTTGACGAAGTTGCTCAATTTCATCGGCGCTATCGCCTTCGCCAAGTTCTTTTTGAATCGCCTTAATTTGCTCATTTAAGTAGTAATCGCGTTGTGTTTTTTCCATTTGTTCTTTCACACGACCACGAATACGTTTTTCAATTTGCAATAAATCAGTTTCAGATTCCATTAAGCCAAGCAAGTATTCAAAACGTGCAACAACTTGTGGAATTTCTAACACTTTTTGTTTGTGTTTCACCGCCACGGGCATATGTGCAGCGAGGGTGTCACTTAAGCGGTCAAATTCTTCAATACGCTCTAAAGCCGAATGGACATCAGGTTGTACTTTTTTATTCAACTTCGCGTATTTTTCAAACTCGGCTAATGTGGCTTTTTTCACCACTTCAAGCTCTTTATCATCGCCAAATTCAGTTTCAATTAAGCTAATTTTTGCAGAGAAAAACTCACCATTATCTTCTAAATGATCGATATTGGCACGTTGTTGACCTTCCACCAACACTTTTACCGTGCCGTCTGGCAATTTTAGTAATTGAATAATGTTAGCAACGGTACCTACACCGTAAACATCATCAACGGTAGGTTCTTCTAAATCGGCCTGTTTTTGTGAAACTAATAATAGTTGTTTGCCAGCCTCCATTGCTTCATCGAGGCTACGAATCGATTTCGGTCTGCCAACAAATAATGGCATTACCATATAAGGAAATACGACGACATCACGCAATGGTAAAACTGGAATTGTCTGTTGCTGTGTTTTTGTTGCGCTCATTACGCTCTCTCTTAGTTAAAAATTGGGGTATTTTGCCTAATATGAGGGCAAATAATAATAAATCAAGTTGGAAAGTGAAAAAGTGCGGTCATTTTTTACCGCACTTTTGAGTATGACAAGAGTGAATTATGCTTTATAAACCAATGTTGGTGCTTGTTTTTCTGTGATTGTACGTTCTTCAACAAGGACTTTTTCAAGATTTTCCAGAGATGGTAAATCATACATTGTATCTAACAATACAGCTTCAACAATTGAACGCAATCCGCGCGCACCTGTTTTACGATCTAATGCTTTTTTCGCCATTGCAGTTAATGCTTCTGGCGTAAATTCTAATGCCACATCTTCTAATCCAAACAATGCTTGATATTGTTTGATCAAAGCATTTTTCGGTTCTGTTAAAATTTTGACTAAAGCTTCTTCATCAAGTTCAGCCAATGGTGCAACGACCGGTAAACGACCAATAAACTCAGGAATTAAACCAAACTTCATTAAATCATCTGGCTCAACTTGTTCAAATAATTGGCTTAATGTTGCTTTATCTTGTTTACCTTTCACCTCTGCACTGAAGCCAATGCCCGAACCCACGTGAACACGTTTTTCAATCACTTTATCTAAGCCTGCAAACGCACCGCCACAGATAAATAAGATTTTTGACGTATCAACACGCAACATCTCTTGTTGTGGGTGTTTGCGACCGCCTTGCGGTGGAATTGACGCCACAGTGCCTTCAATTAATTTTAATAACGCTTGTTGTACACCTTCGCCTGACACATCACGTGTGATTGATGGATTTTCAGATTTACGTGTGATTTTATCGATCTCATCAATGTAGATAATACCTTTTTCAGCACGCTCAACATCGTAATCACAGCTTTGTACTAATTTTTGCAGGACGTTTTCAACATCTTCACCCACATAACCTGCTTCAGTAAGAGTAGTTGCATCGGCCATTGCAAAAGGTACATTCAACATACGCGCCATTGTTTCCGCAAGTAAGGTTTTACCACTCCCCGTCGGACCGATTAATAAAATATTACTTTTACCTAATTCCACATCGGTAATTTTTTTATCTGAACGCAAGCGCTTGTAATGGTTGTAAACCGCCACAGATAACACTTTTTTCGCATAATCTTGACCGATCACATAGTCATCTAAATGTGCACGAATTTCGTGTGGGGTAGGTAATTTTTGTTCTTCTTGGCTCTCTACTTCTACGGTTTCTGGTTCTTCTTCAGATAACAGCATATCGTGGCAAAGTTCGATACATTCATTACAAATATAGCCAGAAGTTCCTGCAATTAACTTGCTCACTTCTTTTTGTTCTTTACCACAGAAAGAGCAATGTAATTCAGTGTTCTTTTCCATTTTTAATCCTAAATTCTTATCGTTTTACTAACACTTCATCCACTAAGCCATAAGCTTTTGCTTCTTCAGCTGACATAAAGTTATCACGATCTGTATCACGTTCAATACGTTCAATGCTCTGACCTGTGTGGAAAGCTAAACGCTCATTTAACGTTTGCTTAATTTTTAAAATTTCTTGTGCGTGAATTTGAATATCAGACGCTTGACCACGGAAACCACCTAACGGTTGATGAATCATCACACGTGCATTTGGTAGTGCAATACGTTTGCCTGCCGTGCCGCCTGCTAATAAAAATGCACCCATTGAGCAAGCTTGACCTACGCAAAGCGTGCGAATATCTGGCTTGATAAATTGCATTGTGTCATAGATTGCCATACCCGCAGTCACCGAGCCGCCTGGTGAGTTAATATAAATATTAATATCTTTTTCTGGATCTTCTGATTCTAAAAATAATAATTGAGCGACAATTAAGTTTGCCATACGGTCTTCTACTTCACCACTCAAGAAAATAACACGCTCTTTTAATAAACGTGAATAAATATCGTAAGAACGCTCACCTCTTGAGGTTTGCTCAACAACCATAGGAATTACACTCATATCTACCTCTTTCAATCCAATTTAATAAAATTAAAGCATTCGGTTATTCTACCTGAAAATTAGAATTTTTCTAACTTGAATATTTGTAAGCAATAAAAAAGTGCGGTCAAAATTTAATTTTTTTGACCGCACTTAAATAAGCGTTAAAGTTTAAAGCTAAAATTTAATTATGCTTGTGGATTCATCACTTCGTCGAAAGAAGCTGCTTTTTCAGTAACTTGTGCTTTCGCAAGAACTGCGTCAACTGCTTGTTCTTCTAATACTACGTTACGAATATTGTTCATTAACTCTTTGTTTTTGCTGTAATATTCGATAACCTCTGCTGGTTGCTCATAAGCAGATGCAATTTCTTCGATCATTGCTTTAGCACGAGCATCATCAGCTTTTAATTCGTTAGAAGCAATAACCTCAGCTAATAACAAACCAACTTGAACACGACGTTTCGCTTGCTCTTCGAATAATTCACGAGGTAATTGAGCTGCTTGCTCTTTGTTGCCACCGAAACGTTGTGCCGCTTGACCACGTAACACTTCGATTTCTTGTTCTACTGCAGATGCTGGCACTTCAATTTCGTTTTGTGCTAATAAACCGTCAATGACTTGACCTTTTACTTTTGCAGTTAACGCATTTTTCAACTCACGTTGCATATTTTTAAGAATTTCGTTACGTAAATCGTCTACAGTTTTGGTGTTCGGACCAAATTTAGCAACGAATTCATCTGTTAATTCTGGTAAAACCATTACTTCAACTTTTTTCAAGTTGATTGCAAATTTAGCTGCTTTACCTTTTAAATTTTCTGCGTGATATTCTTCTGGGAAAGTCACGTTGATATCAAATTGTTCACCTGCTTTGTGACCAACGATACCGTCTTCGAAACCAGGGATCATACGACCTTGGCCCATAAATAATGTAAAGTCTTCAGCTTTACCGCCTTCGAACTCTTCACCATCAACTGAACCTACGAAGTCGATTACAACACGATCTTCCGCTTTTGCAGCTTCCGTGCTTTCAGCCCAAGTTGCTTGTTGTTTACGTAATACTTCGATCATTTTTTCGATGTCAGCATCAGTGATTTCAACAACTGGTTTCTCAACTTTGATTTGCTCTAAACCTTTTAATTCAACTTCTGGATATACTTCAAAAGTTGCAGTGAAAACTAAATCTTTACCCGCTTCAAATTGTTCTACTGCGAAAGACGGACGGCCTGCAAGATTTACTTTTTGTTCAATAATTACATTGAAGAAGTTGCTTTGTAATAATTCGCCTAATACGTCGTGACGAACTGATGGTCCAAAACGTTTTTCGATGATGTGTGGTGGTACTTTACCTTTACGGAAACCGTCAACACGTGCAGTTTTTGCAACACGTTTTAATTCTTCACGTACTGCACCTTCAACAGCGTCAGATGGAACGGTGATTTGAACACGACGCTCAAGACCTTGAGTTGTTTCAATAGTAAATGACATTATGTTACCTCAAAATGAATTTGCACTCGGCGAATGCACACACCGAACACGTTAGTAAAAAATTAAAGTTAAAAATAACCGAAGAATTATAGCGATATAAAACACATCAGTCGAGAAAATGCCATATAAAAAAATATATTTGTTTATTTTTTAACCCAAAATAAAAAGAGGCATTCATTTACGCCTCTCTTTTTTATTTAAACAATAAATTAAAGTGCTTTAGGTAAACGGATTTTCTGTCCTGGGAAAATTTTATCTGCATCTTTGATAACTTCTTTGTTTGCATCAACAATCGCAGTGTATTTTGCACCATTACCATAGTTTTTTTCAGCGATTTTCCAAAGTGTGTCACCTTTTTGAATGACATAGAACTCATCATCACCTGCAAGGCTTTCACCGTTTTTGATCACCACTTTATCTACGTTTACAGAAGTGATGCCTTCAACGTTACCCACCATTAACACTGCTTTTTCTAATGCACTCGCAGATTCTGCAGTACCTTCAATAAAAGCAATGCCGTCTTCTACTTTCACGACCACATTTTCAAGGCCTGGGTTGTCCTCGTTAAGGTGTTTGGTAACTGCATCTGCAGCATCTTCTTTTTTAGAAAATAGTTTACGACCGATTTCGCCGACAAAATCAAATAAACCCATAGTATGTTCCTCTATTGTTAATGAAAATCTTACCAAACATAACGGAATATACTCTCGAAGTCCACCAAGAAAGTTGAATATTTACACAAATTGAAAATTATTGCATAAATTTGACCGCGCTTTGAGCAATCTAAGTTACAATGCAGGTTTAGGTTAAAAAAAACAGATAGGATATTATTATGCGTTGGCGTGGTCGTAGAGAAAGTACAAATGTTGAAGATCGCCGCTCGGCAGGCGGTGGCTTTGGTGGCGGTAAAAAAACGGGCATTTTAGGTTTTATTATCCTATTAATCGGGGCTTACTATGGCGTGGATTTATCCGGCCTAGTCGGCACACCTGATTTTGGTTTCCAACAATCTAGTTCATTAAACTCACAAGAAGAGCAAGAGCTTAATGGCTTGTCTCGCGTGGTACTTGCTGACACAGAAACTGTTTGGGGCAATTACTTTGCGAGCCAACAGCAACGTTATCAACCACCAGTAATGGTGCTTTATAATGGTGTTACTCATACAGCTTGCGGTACAGGTCAATCGGCAATGGGCCCATTTTACTGCCCGAACGATCATAAAGTTTATTTAGATCTTTCTTTTTATAGCGATATGAAACACAAGTTAGGGGCAGACGGCGAAGCAGCATTTGCCTACGTTATCGCACACGAAGTGGGACATCATATTCAAAACTTACTGGGTATTTTACCGAAAGTTCACCGCTTACAAGGGCAAACAAGCCGTGCGCAAGCAAATCAACTTTCTGTCAAAGTGGAACTCCAAGCGGACTGTTTTGCTGGTGTTTGGGCACATCAAGCCTCAAAAACAGGTTTATTTGAAACAGGCGATATTGAAAAAGTCTTCAATGCAGCAGAAGCCGTTGGCGATGACCGCTTACAAAAACGTAGCCAAGGTTATGTTGTACCAGACAGCTTTACTCACGGTACCTCAGCGCAACGTTTACATTGGTTTAAGAGAGGCTTAAACAGTGGCGATCCTAATCAATGCCACACCTTCTGATACATTCTTAACAAAGTGCGTTAGCCAGGTAGAACATGTTTATCGCACTTTGTTTGTTTTTCCTCCTCTTCTTTTCCTCTTTTTTCATAGTATTTCGTTCATATTCTATACTATTTCTATATTTTCTATATTTCAGAGTGAATATTATTCTTATCACACTAAAAGAAATGAAAAATTTAAAATGAAAAATAAAATATTTTTATTTCATTTTGATAAATTAATTTTGGAACTGTGATCTAACTCACTTTTTTTAAAACAGAAATGATCTATGATCAAACACGTTGTCGTTCTATAGCAACACAATTTCAACTCTTCATTATAGGAGGTCGTATGATCGAATACATTACACATGGTGCCGAGTGGTTTATTGGGCTATTCCAGAAAGGTGGTGAAGTTTTAGTGAGTATGATGACAGGCATCTTACCTTTATTAATTTCTCTTTTGGTTGTCATGAATGCTTTAATTAAGTTTATTGGACAAGAACGTATTGAGCGTCTTGCCCAACGTAGTGCCGGCAATCCCATCTCTCGCTATTTAATTTTACCCGTCATTGGTACATTTATTTTCTGTAATCCTATGACATTAAGTTTAGGTCGTTTCTTACCTGAACGTTACAAACCAAGCTATTACGCTGCTGCTTCATATAGCTGCCATTCAATGAATGGATTATTCCCACACATTAATCCAGGCGAACTCTTTGTTTACTTAGGTATCGCAAGTGGCTTAACCACATTAGGTTTACCGCTTGGTCCGTTAGCAATCAGTTATTTGCTAGTCGGTATGGTAACTAACTTTTTCCGTGGCTGGATCACTGACTTCACTACCGCAATTTTTGAGAAAAGAATGGGTATCACCCTTGAACGTGAAGTTCACATCTCTAATTAATCATCTCTTAAGAACGGAGTAACAAATAATGAGTAAAGCACTTTATATTGAAAGAGGAAATAGCGGTTGGGGCGGTCCTTTAACACTACCAGTAGTCGAAGGGAAAAAAGTTGTTTATATGACTGGTGGCACTCGACCAGACATCGTAGATACGATTGCACAATTAACAGGTTGGGAAGCGGTTGATGGCTTCAAAGAAGGTGAGCCACCTGCCGAAGAAATTGGTATCGCAATCATTGACTGTGGCGGTACATTACGTTGTGGTTTATACCCAAAACGTCGTATTCCAACCATTAATATTCACGCAACAGGTAAATCAGGTCCGCTTGCACAATATATTGTAGAAGATATTTATGTTTCAGGCGTTAGATCACAAAACATTCAGCTAATTGATTCAGATGCATCTGCACCACAAGCAGCAGAAACTGCGAAAGAGCCAGCCGCACCAACTCAGCAATACAAAGAATATGATGCCAATAAAAAAATTACTGAGCAAAGCGATGGTTTATTAGCAAAAATTGGTATTGGTATGGGTTCTATTGTGGCGGTCTTCTTCCAAGCTGGACGAGACACCATTGACACCGTACTGAAAACAATTTTGCCATTTATGGCGTTCGTTTCAGCCTTAATCGGTATCATCATTGCATCTGGTTTAGGGGATTTAGTTGCTCACGGTTTAACACCTTTAGCAAATAGCCCGATTGGACTCGTTACACTGGCATTGATCTGTTCTTTCCCTCTCCTTTCTCCATTCTTAGGACCAGGGGCGGTCATTGCACAAGTTATCGGTGTTTTAGTGGGTACGCAAATTGGTTTGGGTAATATTCCACCACACCTAGCACTACCTGCATTATTCGCAATTAACGCTCAAGCCGCTTGTGATTTCATCCCAGTAGGCTTATCTATGGCAGAAGCCAAACAAGACACCGTACGTGTTGGTGTCCCAGCAGTATTAGTGGGTCGTTTCTTAACTGGTGCCCCAACAGTACTCGTAGCATGGTTAGTTTCCGCCTTTATTTATCACTAATTCACATAATGGGCGTGTTGTAATGCGTCCATTATATTTCACTTAACTCAAATTGACACAGGTAAGGATTTTAGTAATGAAGACTCTTTATCAATCTAAATTTACTCAAGTGGGTGATTCAGCAAGCGACGCTTTAGAAGACGGCATGTTGATCACTTTTAAACAAGGTGTACCAGCTGATATTGCAGATTACTGCTATATCCTTGAACATGGCGATTTGCTTGATAATTTACAAGTTGGCGATCAAGTAAATTTTGATCAACACACTTACTACATCACAGCAATCGGTGATGTAGCGAACAAAAACCTTAAAGAACTCGGTCACGTTACTTGGCGTTTTGACAGTGCAGCAGCAGCGGAATTCCCAGGTAGTGTTCACCTCGAAGGTAGTGCACCGAAAAACGTTGCAGTCGATAGCGTTTTAGTCATTAAACGTGATGAAAAATAATCCATTTTAATTCTAGAAGGAAAAAATTATGTCAAAAGTTGCAGTTGTTGTTGGCGGTGGCCAAACATTAGGTGCCTTCTTATCTGAAGGTCTTGCAGAAGCAGGATACCGTGTTGTTGTTGCTGACCTTAATGGCGATAACGCCAAAAATGTTGCGGCACGTATTAATACTCAACGCGGCGAAGGTCAATCTGTTGGTGTACAAGTGGATGCAGGCGACGAAGCAAGTGTTGAAAACCTTGCACGTGCAGCAGATGAAGCATTCGGACGAGTTGATTTACTCGTTTATAGTGCAGGTACTGCGAAAGCCTCTCCAATTTGGGATTTCGAGTTAAAAGATTTCGATCTTTCTGTCAAAGTTAACCTAACTGGTTACTTCTTATGTGCGAAACACTTCTCTCGCTTAATGATTCGTGATGGCGTGAAAGGTCGTATTATCCAAATCAACTCTAAATCAGGTAAAGTGGGTAGTAAATACAACTCAGGTTACAGTGCGGCAAAATTCGGTGGCGTAGGTTTAACACAATCTCTTGCTTTGGATCTTGCTGATCACGGCATTACCGTACATTCATTAATGTTAGGTAACTTACTCAAATCACCAATGTTCCAATCTTTGATCCCTCAATACGCGAAGAAATTAGGTATTCCTGAAGATCAAGTTGAACAAGTGTACATTGATAAAGTACCACTTAAACGTGGCTGTGATTATCAAGATGTATTGAACGTATTGAAATTCTACGCAAGCGAAGAAGCATCTTATTGTACTGGTCAATCAATTAATATCACTGGCGGACAAGTGATGTTCTAAGCAAACAAAAATGCGGTAACTTTTAGCCTTGTTGAAAAAGGGTCATCCATTTCAAAGAGACATCCGATATTAAACTTGGCTAAAAGTTATTTCAGTTTTTGGAGGATTCGTGGATAGCATAACAGTATTGATTTTCTTTGCCGCATTTATGTGGCTAATACAAATTATTCTTGGTTGGCGACAAGTCTCGGCGTTTAATCGTGCGTTTATGGCAATTAGTCAAAAAGGTAAAATTTTAACAGGCAGAAACAGTGGGCGTTTTAATCCCAAGTCTATCATTGTACTGGCCATTGATGATAACCAAACCGTCATTGATAGCTTACAAATGAAAGGACTTTCTGTATTCGCTCGCCCACAAAAATGTGAACCAGTCATTGGGTTAAAAGTGGATCAAATTCAACCAGAACAGATTTTCCCGAAAGATAAAAAATCACAATTTGCCTTAAAAATTGCCCTTTCAGCGTTTCATAGAAGTTAACTCATCGAGAATGCACATTTTTTTCTTTCAATGAATACACTTTTAATCTTAAAATATTTTATAATACGAGCAGAGCAATAAATGAAAATAAGTAGCGTGATTTTTGACATGGACGGCGTCATTATTGACTCTGAACAACACTGGGCAAAAGCACAAATTCATGCCTTAGCAGACTTTGATATTCACATTACAATACAAACCTGTGAGCAACTAACTCGAGGTAAGCGTATTGACGAAATTGCCAGTACTTGGATCCAACATTTTAATTTACCGACAGATACACGACAATTAGCAGATAAAATCTTAAATCATGTGTATCAAGCGATTTTGCGAGAAGGTCAGCCAATGTTGGGATTATATGAGTTACTGGATTTCCTGAAAGCAAAACATATCAAAACGGCAGTAGCTACTTCATCCTCCCCCAAAATCATTCAAGCGGTATTTGATAAGTTAAAATTATGGGATTACTTTGCTCTTCAATGCAGTGCCGAGCATGAGCAGTTTGGTAAACCCCACCCTGCGGTATATTTAAAAACCATTCAAAAATTGGGCGTTGAAGCAAAAGAATGCCTAGTGATTGAAGACAGTGTTATCGGTTTAATTGCCGCTAAAGCAGCAGGTTTACGTACCTTTCTCGTGAATCCTGATTATCAAAATGCCAAGTTTGCCATTGCGGATGCTCAATTACCCACATTACTTGATGTGATCAAAAAACTCGAAAATGATTAGCAGGATAACACAAAAATATGCTCGCTAAGATATAGGAAAAAACATGAAACCTTTTGAAAGACAGCAACATATTTTTAATTATTTAATGACTAATGGAAAAACCAAAGTTGATGAATTAGCCACTCATTTTCATCTCACTGGGGCAACAATTCGGAAAGATCTCACCGCACTGGAAAAGCAAAATAAAGTATTACGAACTTACGGCAGTGTTGTTGCCACACAAAAAGAGCTTGAGCAGGATCCACCGATTGATTTTAAAACGAATGTTAACCTCAATCAAAAACAACGAATCGGCAAAAAAGCTGCCACGCTGATCAACGAAGGCGATTCCATTATCTTCGATGCGGGGAGTACCGTCCTACAAATTATCCCTAATCTAACTGCATTTGATAACTTATCTATTATGACAAATAGCCTAACGATTTTTAATGCCGTGTTACAACTCAATAAATCCTATAACCTCTTAATGTCTGGTGGCTCATTTCGTGAAAAATCAGCTTCATTTCATGGCTATTTTGCTGAATCCGTTTTTATTGGTTCGACCTTTGACACATTATTTATTGGCACTGACGGACTTGATCTTGAGATTGGTTTAACCACCTTTAATGAAGTTTATCGCGTCAGTTCATTAATGTGTAACGCAGCCAAAAAAATTATTGTCCTTGCTGACTCCAGTAAATTTGGACGCAAAACGCCAAATATTGTTTGTGGTTTAGAAAAAATCCATACGATTGTGACTGATGATAATTTACCTAAAGAAATGCGTGATAAACTTATTGAGAAAGGTATCCAACTCATAATTAGTTAGTTTAGCTTGTCGCCTTTGAGAACGACGAAAAACCATAACAACGCATACCTGCACAAGTTGACTGACTTTCAAGTTTCCACCCACGTATAAAAAAGTGGTATTTTTTATACATTATGAAAAATACAGTATAAAAAACATATCTGTATTGGATAATATAGAATGAAAAACCAAAATAGGTAAAAATAATAGATTTTCCCACCGTGCTCTTTCTAAAAACCCCTCACAAAAACAAATTAAACACTAAAATTTTATTTGACAGCATTATATTAATCGGTAAGATGAAAAACGTTACAGTTTCAAACAAGGATTTAACTTATGTTTAACATTAGTATTTTATGGCTCAACATTTTGCTCTCACACTCGTGTGCGGCTAGGTTGTGGATAAAAAAGAGTAAAAAATCCAGTTAATTTAACCCGCACTCATTAGGCGGGTTTTTTTATACCAATTTTTCAAAAATACATTGCACTTTAGTCAAAAAATAAAAGCAAGGACAATAATATGGCAAACAACAACATCATCATTTTTGACACAACATTGCGTGACGGCGAGCAAGCCTTAAAAGCCAGTTTGACGGTGAAAGAAAAATTACAAATTGCCTTAGCTTTAGAACGTTTAGGCGTTGATGTAATGGAAGTGGGCTTTCCGGTTTCTTCTGCGGGGGATTTTGAATCAGTGCAAACCATCGCTCGTCATATCAAAAACAGCCGAGTATGCGCATTATCTCGTGCGGTGAATAAAGACATTGATGCTGCCGCCGAAGCCTTAAAAGTGGCTGAAGCCTTCCGTATTCATACTTTTATCGCAACCTCAGCCTTACACGTCGAAGCAAAATTACGTCGCACTTTTGATGATGTAGTCGATATGGCGATCCACGCAGTAAAACGTGCGAGAAATTATACTGATGACGTGGAATTTTCTTGTGAAGATGCTGGTCGCACAGGCATTGATAATATTTGCCGTATTGTGGAAGCAGCAATCAATGCGGGGGCTACGACAATCAATATTCCAGATACCGTAGGTTACACTTTACCAACTCAATTTGGCGACATTATTCACAACGTAATGAACCGTGTGCCTAATATTGATAAAGCGGTGATTTCGGTGCATTGCCACAACGATTTAGGTATGGCGACTGCCAACTCATTAACTGCTGTGCAATATGGAGCAAGACAAATTGAATGTACTATCAACGGTATCGGTGAACGTGCGGGCAATACAGCTTTGGAAGAAGTGGTGATGGCAATCAAAACACGCCAAGATATATTCAAAGGTTTAGACACTCGCATTAATACGCAAGAAATTCATCGCGTCAGCCAAATGGTCAGCCAATTATGTAATATGCCTATCCAGCCAAACAAAGCGATTGTGGGGGCTAACGCATTCGCCCACTCGTCCGGCATCCACCAAGACGGTATGGTGAAACATAAAAACACGTACGAAATTATGTCACCAGAAACCATTGGTTTGAAAAAAGAAAAATTAAATTTAACCGCACGTTCTGGCAGAGCCGCAGTACGAAATCATATGCAAGAAATGGGCTACCAAGATCACGATTATGATTTAGATAAATTATATGATGCGTTCTTGAAATTAGCGGATAAGAAAGGCCAAGTATTTGATTATGACTTAGAAGCGCTTGCCTTTATTGATATGCAACAAGGCGATGAAGATCGCTTAACTTTAGACGTGATCACTTCACAATGTATCAGCCATTTGCCAGCATCCGCCTTTGTGCAAGTGGAATTAGACGGCAAGAAAGTGAGCCAAGTTTCAAGTGGCGGTAACGGCCCAGTCGATGCGGTTTATAACGCGATTTTAGCCATTACAGGTTTAGACGTGAAAATGTTGCACTATAACTTAACTGCTAAAGGCGAAGGCGCAGAAGCCTTGGGGCAAGTGGATATCGTTGTCGAACACGACGGAAGACGCTTCCACGGCGTAGGTTTAGCCACTGATATCGTGGAGTCTTCCGCCAGAGCTTTAATCCACGCTATCAATGCGATCTACCGCTCACAAAAAGTCGCAGATTTAAAATTACATAAAATTGTAGGTGTATAAAACTTTTCTAAAAATCACCGCACTTTTCAACTTGCAAATAGGCAGTTTATCCCCGTGTAAACTGCCCGAATGAAACGGAATTTTTAGAAAAATAAGGTTGCGTAACGAAGCAAAGACAACTTATTTTGCGTAAAGAAAATTTCTTTGGAATGAGGAAATGCAGTTTAGTCGGGGTGTATTTTTTGCTCCTTTTTTGTACAAGCAAAAGTAGAAAGAGATGGCAACGCAAAGAAAAGTAACAACACTAAAAAATTAAATTAACACCTACATCCAATACAAGTTCATTAAAAGATAAAAGGAAAAAACTAAATGCAAACATTCAACATCGCCGTATTAAGTGGCGACGGTATCGGCCCTGAAATTATGGCAGAAGCCATCAAAGTGTTAGATGTCGTCCAACAAAAATACAATTTCAAATTAAACTACCGCACTTTTGATGTAGGCGGGATTGCGATTGATAACCACGGCACGCCACTACCTACTGACACCTTAAAAGGCTGTGAAGAAAGTGATGCGATTTTATTTGGCTCGGTGGGCGGTCCAAAATGGGAAAACTTACCACCTGCACAACAACCTGAACGTGGCGCATTATTACCGTTACGCAAACACTTTGCTTTATTCTGCAATTTACGTCCTGCAACCCTTTACAAAGGTTTGGAAAAATTCTGTCCATTGCGTGCTGACATTTCAGCGAAAGGCTTTGATATGGTTACCGTGCGTGAATTAACGGGGGGCATTTATTTTGGTCAACCGAAAGGACGTGAAGGCGAAGGTGCCAACGAAAAAGCCTTTGATACCGAAGTGTATCATCGCTACGAAATTGAACGCATTGCACGTGTGGCATTTGAAACAGCAATGAAACGTCACAAACACGTCACTTCTGTGGATAAGGCAAATGTATTAATGAGTTCGATTCTATGGCGTGAAGTGGTGTGTGAAGTGGCAAAAGATTACCCAGAAGTGAAATTAGATCATATCTATATTGATAACGCCACTATGCAATTAATCAAACAACCCGCATTTTTTGATGTGCTACTTTGCTCAAATATCTTTGGTGATATTATCTCCGATGAATGTGCCATGATCACAGGCTCAATGGGCATGCTACCTTCTGCGAGTTTAAATGAAAAAGGGTTTGGTTTATACGAACCAGCTGGTGGTTCAGCCCCTGATATTGCTGGCAAAGGTATTGCCAACCCTATTGCACAAATTTTATCTGCAGCCATGATGCTACGTCATAGTTTCAATTTAAACGATGCGGCAAATGCCATTGAAAATGCGGTGAAAAAAGTCCTCGCAGAAGGATACCGCACCGCAGACTTAGCCGATGAAGGTCAACCTATTTCTACCCAACAAATGGGTGATTTAATCGCACAAGCGGTGAAATAAAACGTGAAAAAAATTGACCGCACTTTTGTGAATAGGTACACAAAGCCTTTTCAGCGAAGAAAAACAAAATTGCAAGGTCGCCTTTCTTCTGTGGCTTTTCTTGACTCAATACAAGGCATGTCACAGAGAAAGCATAAAAAAATAACATCATTAACACCCAAACTTTATTAGGAACAACACCATGCCTAAAACCCTATACGAAAAACTCTTTGACGCCCACGTCGTCCACGAAGCCGAAGGCGAAACGCCTTTAATTTATATTAACCGCCATTTAGTACACGAAGTGACGTCCCCGCAAGCTTTTGACGGCTTACGTGCAATGGGTCGTACTGTTCGCCAGCCAAGCAAAACAGTGGCAACAATGGATCATAACGTGCCAACGGACAGCCGCGATTTAGGTGGCTCAGGTGAAATGGGACGTGTACAAATGGTAGAACTTGCCAAAAATACCGACCAATTTGGGATCACACTTTACGACATTAACCATATTAACCAAGGTATTGTGCACGTAATGGGGCCCGAACAGGGCTTAACATTGCCAGGAATGACCATCGTATGTGGCGACTCGCACACCGCAACCCACGGGGCATTTGGTGCCTTAGCTTTTGGGATTGGCACATCAGAAGTTGAACACGTTCTTGCTACACAAACCATCAAACAGGCTCGTGCGAAAAAAATGAAGATTGAAGTACGTGGCAAAGTGCGTGAAGGCATTACAGCAAAGGATATTGTTTTGGCGATCATTGGCAAAACCACAATGGGTGGCGGTACAGGACACGTTGTGGAATTTTGTGGTGAAGCAATCCGCGATCTTTCAATGGAAGGCCGTATGACCGTGTGTAATATGGCGATCGAGTTGGGTGCAAAATCGGGCATTATCGCACCAGATGACACAACATTCACCTACTTAAAAGACAAACCTTATGCACCAAAAGGCAAAGATTGGGAAGATGCAGTCGCCTATTGGAAAACCTTGCATACGGATGAAGGCGCTGAATTTGATACCGTAGTGACATTAGAAGCCAGTGAAATTCAACCGCAAGTGACTTGGGGAACTAACCCAGGACAAGTGATTGGTATCGACCAAGCGATCCCAAATCCTGCCGAGATGAGTGATCCTATTGAACGCCAATCCGCAGAAAAAGCCTTAGATTATATGGACTTACCACACAGCATTAAGTTAACTGATGTGAGCATTGATAAAGTCTTTATCGGCTCTTGCACCAATTCACGCATTGAAGATTTACGTGCGGCTGCAGCGGTGGCGAAAGGTCGTAAAGTGGCAAAAGGCGTACAAGCGTTAGTCGTACCGGGATCAGGCTTAGTGCGTGAACAAGCAGAAAAAGAAGGCTTAGATAAAATCTTTATCGAAGCAGGATTTGAATGGCGTTTACCAGGTTGCTCAATGTGTTTAGCGATGAACAACGACCGTTTAGAACCGGGTGAGCGTTGTGCTTCGACCAGTAACCGCAACTTTGAAGGTCGCCAAGGGCGTGGTGGACGCACCCACTTAGTCAGCCCAGCAATGGCAGCCGCAGCCGCAGTGTTCGGCAAGTTTGTGGATATTCGGAATGTTGAATTGAATTAATTTCCCTAGCCCTCTTTCCCTAAGAGAAGGAAAACTTTTTAAAATCAACCGCACTTTTTCACAGATACCAATAATATCCCCGTGTAAACTGCCCGAGAGCAGTGAGGATTTTTAGGAAAATAAGGTTGCGTAGCAAAGCGAAGACAACTTATTTTGCGTGAAAAAATCCACACGGAAAGCGGACAAGCAGTTTAGTCGGGGGATGTTTTTTGCTTCTTTTTTGTACAGACAAAAAAGCAGAGAAGAAATACCAAGAAAAGTGATGACAATAGTAGCGGTAACAAAAAATTAATTAAGAGAGAAAACCTATGCCTAACGAATTTAAACAACACACCGGTATCGCTGTTCCACTTGATGCATCAAACGTGGATACAGATGCCATTATTCCAAAGCAATTTTTACAAAAAGTGACTCGTGTCGGCTTTGGCGCTCATTTATTTCACGAATGGCGCTTTTTAGATGATGACGGAAAACAACCTAATCCTGATTTCGTGCTTAACTACCCTCGCTATCAAGGCGCAAGCATTTTATTAGCTCGCGAAAATTTTGGCTGTGGTTCTTCCCGCGAGCACGCACCTTGGGCATTAGATGATTATGGTATTCGCGTGATCATTGCACCGAGCTTTGCGGATATTTTCTATGGAAACAGCTTGAATAATCAGATGTTGCCTATTCGTTTAAGTGAACAAGAAGTTGATGAATTATTTCAATATGTGGTGGCAAATGAAGGGGCAACGATTTCTGTCGATTTAGAAGCACAAACCGTCACAGCAAACAACAGAGTTTATCATTTTGAAATTGATAGCTTCCGTCGCCATTGTTTACTGAACGGGTTAGACAACATCGGTTTAACCTTACAACACGAAGATAAAATCGCAGAGTACGAAAGCAAAATACCTGCTTTCTTACGTTAAATCACAAAAGCCAAGTCAACTCTTACTTGGCTTTTTTGTTTCCTGTCATAATCATTTACCATCTAATAGTGAGCTTTCGTTCAAAGAAAACAATCAAAATTTAAACAAAAAAATACTCATATGGAGGTATAACTCTATGAATAATTAACTATTTTTGATAAAATTTGTACGTTATTTATTTTAATAACGTCATCTCTATATTTGTAAATATTAAAGATTATAAAAAACAAGTATTAACAATATGCAAAAACGAATCGTTAATTTCATAAAAAAGCATTATTTATGTGCAATTAGCTGTTCAGACAACAACACACCTTGGACGAACTTCATCTATTATGCATTTGATGAAAATGCAAAGCGTCTGATTTATATCTCTTGTGATTCTAGCTATCACTCACAAGTAATTTCTAAAAACCCTCGTATATCGGGCGTGATCACAATGCCAACAAAGTTCATTCCTTCTTTACAAGGGGTTCAATTTACAGGTTATGCGAAAAAACTTGCGAATGGCGATGCTGAAACAGCAAGAGAATTATTTAAGAAAAGCCATTCACACTATCTCATTGATGAGCTCTCTGTTTGGGCAATCGACCTCGAATATGTAAAACTGATCGATCGTTCTCTTGGACTATATGGCAAACTCGAGTGGCACAATGGTAAAGAGATTGGGCAAGACAGTATAGAAGATGCTTTTCTTGCACACCGATAATGAAATAAGGCTTAGAACAAATCTCTAATCCTTATTTATTAGCGTAAATGTAACTGCCTACGAATTTTTCTAAGTAATAAAAATACCCAAGGCCATAGCAATCCACTTGCCAGTGCACCATAAATTTCTTGCCAATTAAATGCCGCACTATGAATAAATAATTCAATCAAGAAGATACTTAAACGAATTGCAAAGACTAAGAGGATAATCAGTAAACTTTGCATCCATAGGGATAAGTTACGTAAAATCAGATAATTGCACGCAATGATATAAGTGAATACAGAAAGTACCAGTGCGTGAACGCCTAAAATTGAGCCTAGTACCAAATCCCAAATCAAACCAAGTACAAACGCCACGCCAATGCTGACTTTTTCTGGAATCGCAAGTACCCAGTAAACCAATGCCATCACGAGCCAAGCTGGTTTAAATGCCTGAAAATCCGTTGGCCAAGGTGCAATTTCCATTACCAGAGCAACAATAAAAATGCAGGCTACGATCAATAATTGCAATAAAAAACGTTTTTGCATTAATGCTCCTCTCTGTATTGCTGTTCTACTGGTTCGCTTGTGTCGATATTCGTCTCTATTGGTGTATCCGTCGGCACGCTATCTTCACTTGGTACAGGTTGTGTGTCTTCCGCAGAATTTCCTGCATTATTGACCGCACTTTCTTGTTCTTCCTGCACTAACGCTTTCTTCACTTTGCGTGACTCATTGCCCTGATTTTCTAAACGCTCTTGTACCGTGCGGCGAATATCTTCAGGTGAAATGGTATTCACATTGCGTGATTCTTCATTGGTTGGCCACAATAATAAGACATAACGCAGGCGTTCCATTGAAGCCAGTGGTTTTGCGGTCACCGTGGCAAAATAATTTTGCCCATCACGAGAAACCGAATCCACAATCGCAACGGGATAACCTTCTAAAAAGCGGCCACCTAAACCAGAAGTTACCAACAAATCGCCTTTTACGATATCCACTGAACGAGGCACATTGTCTAAGGTAAGCTCTTCTGTTTCCCCTGTACCACTCGCGATTAAGCGTACATCATTACGCAAGACTTGAACCGGAATTGAATGGGTCACATCAGTTAATAACAGCACACGGCTGGTATTTTCGCCCACAGAGATCACCTGCCCCACCACGCCTTTTTCATCAATGATAGGCTGTCCAACATACACACCATCACGTCCACCTTGGTTGATAACTACCTGTTTGCGGTACACGTCTGTTTGTGCTGTTAAGACTTCAGCGATTTTTTTATATTCGTCGGTACGTAAAGGCGAATTAAGAAGTAAACGTAAACGTTGGTTTTCAACTTTGAGCTGATCTAATAACAATAAATCGGCATTTTTTTCACGTAATTGCTCACGCAATACTTTGTTTTCAATTTGCAATTTATTGGTATCGACTAAGTTATCAGAAACGCCATCTAATACAGTACGAGGTGTGTTCGCAAGATAATACAAACCGCCAACTGCCGTTTCCATTACGCTACGCGCTTTAATCATCGCATTTGTCTGACCATCAGACACGATTAAAGCAATCGACGCAATGACAACGAGGATCAAGCGAAGACCAAGTGGAGGTGCTTTTCCAAAAATGGGTTTCATATAGGCATCAGAATAGTCAATTTAAGCCAGTGATTAAAAAGTGCGGTCTTTTTTACCGCACTTTTCGCTATCCATTACAGGTCGTCACTAAAAATATCACCACCGTGCATATCAATCATATCCAGAGCTTCACCACCACCGCGCGCTACGCAAGTGAGTGGGTCTTCAGCGATAATGACCGGTACGCCGGTTTCTTTTGAAAGCAATACATCAATATTACGAATTAATGCGCCGCCACCCGTTAATACCATTCCACGCTCAAAAATATCTGCGGCGTGTTCTGGTTGACATTCTTCAAGTGCCGTACGCACTGCTGCAACAATGCCGTTTAATGGTTGTTGAATTGCTTCTAAAACATCACGTGAAGTCAATTTGAAAGAACGTGGTGCACCTTCTGCAAGGTTATGACCGTGTACTTCCATTTCAAGCACTTCATCGCCTTCTTGTAAGTACGCAGCACCGATTTCTTGTTTAATACGTTCTGCCGTCGGCTCGCCAATGATAGAACCAAAGGTTTTACGTACATAAGAAATGATCGCTTCATCAAAACGGTCACCACCGATACGCACAGAAGAAGAATAAACGATACCGTTTAATGAAATTACTGCAACTTCTGTTGTACCACCACCGATATCAATGACCATTGAACCTGTTGCCGTTGAAACCGGTAATCTTGCACCAATTGCAGCAGCCATTGGCTCTTCGATTAAATACACTTCACGTGCGCCTGCACCTAATGCAGATTCTTTAATTGCACGACGTTCAACTTGAGTTGCACCTGCTGGCACACACACTAAAACACGTGGGCTAGGACGCATAAAATTGCCACTGTGAACTTGCTTAATGAAGTGTTGTAACATTTTTTCAGTTACAGAGAAGTCGGCAATTACACCGTCTTTCATCGGGCGAATTGCCACAATGCTTTTTGGTGTACGACCTAGCATCATTTTTGCTTCTTTACCAACTGCAGCAATGCTCTTTAATGAGCCTAAACGATCCTGACGAATAGCCACTACTGAAGGCTCATCTAGCACAATGCCTTGTCCTTTTACGTAGATTAATGTGTTAGCTGTACCAAGATCGATCGAAAGATCATTTGAA
Source organism: Bisgaard Taxon 46 (assembly GCA_049941595.1). GTDB lineage: Bacteria > Pseudomonadota > Gammaproteobacteria > Enterobacterales > Pasteurellaceae > Pasteurella. The sequence continues at coordinate 11,101 of JBNFNA010000008.1, read as the reverse complement.
AATAAACCACGAATTTTTTTGAGTAACATAAGAATTCCGCTGAACTAAATGAAATAAGAACTACTCTGTCTTTGAGTATTGAAAAAAATTGTGCTAAATGTACCAAAAAATGCGTCTTTATAACAGAAGATTTTCTGTAAATTATCGAAAATCCCTTGGCTTTTCTGTGCCAATACCCCTTTAATAGAACATTTATAATCAACAAAGCGATCTTTGGCATTTTCCTTGCTTTAATGGGGGTAGGATGTCAAACTTAAGGGATATACGAATGTTATTCCTCATTCGATAAGGAGTGCTTATGCCAAAACAAAAAAAAATCAAACCAATGCAGGATCCTAATTATCAACAAGAACTTGAAAAATACGAAAATCCTATCCCGAGCCGCGAATTTATTTTAGATATTATCCGTCAACACAATGCCCCAATGTCAAAAGAGGAACTTTTGACCACACTGAATATTACCGATGAAGAACAACAAGAAGGTATGCGTCGCCGTTTAAGAGCGATGGAAAATGACGGACAGCTGGTCTTTACTAAACGTAAACGCTATGCACTTGCGGATAAACTGGATTTGCTAAGAGGCACTGTTTTAGGGCATCGTGACGGCTATGGTTTTTTACAGGTAGAAGGCAAAGATAGTGATTGGTTTATCCCAAATAACCAAATGCAAAAAGTGATGCACGGTGATTATGTGCTTGCACAACCCAGTGGATTTGACCGTCGCGGTCGCCAAGAAGTGCGTATTGTGCGCGTGCTACAACAACGTAAAAAACAAATTGTCGGTCGCTTTTTCTTAGAAGATGGTATCGGTTATGTGGTGCCTGATGATAGCCGGATCAATCGAGATATTTTAATCCCAAATGAACATCGTCAAGGTGCTCGTATGGGGCAAGTTGTGGTGGTTGAATTAAAACCTCGTACAGCCACCTTTAGCCAGCCAGTGGGTGTAATCACTGAAATTCTCGGTGAAAATATGGCGAAAGGAATGGAAGTGGAAATTGCGATCCGTAACCACGATATTCCGCACGTGTTCCCTGATGCAGTATTAAAACAAGTGTCAAAACTCAGCGAAGAAGTGCCTGAAGAAGCCAAAAAAGGACGGGTGGATTTACGTGAATTGCCGTTAGTGACAATTGATGGTGAAGATGCTCGTGACTTTGACGATGCGGTTTTCTGTCAGAAAAAACGTGGGGGCGGTTGGAAACTTTGGGTAGCAATTGCAGACGTGAGTTATTACGTACGCCAACGTACAGCACTGGACACTGAAGCTCACGCACGTGGTAATTCGGTCTATTTCCCAAATCGTGTTGTACCAATGTTGCCAGAAGTGCTTTCTAATGGGCTTTGCTCGTTAAACCCACAAGTTGATCGCCTCTGTATGGTGTGCGAGCTCAATGTATCTGCAAAAGGTAAAATTACAGGCTATGAGTTTTACGAAGCGGTAATGAATTCTCACGCTCGTTTAACTTATACCAAAGTGGCCCGTATTTTAGAGGGTGATGAAGAGCTTTGCGAACGCTACCACAATTTAGTGCCGCATTTGCTTGAGTTACACAAAATGTATCAAGCGTTGGTCGAAGCTCGTCATCAACGTGGTGCAATTGATTTTGAAACAATCGAAAGCAAATTCGTCTTTAATGAAATGGGTCGGATTGAACGCATTGAGCCTGTTATCCGTAATGATGCGCACAAAATCATTGAAGAATGTATGATCCTCGCTAATATTGCTGCAGCAAACTTCGTCGAAAAACACCAAGAGGCAGCATTATTCCGTATTCACGCAGGACCAAGTGAAGAAAAAATTACCGCCTTCCGCAGTTTCTTAAATGAATGTGGATTAGGACTCGGCGGAGGCCTAAAACCAAGCACCTCTGATTATGCAGAGTTGCTCGAACAAGTGAGAGAACGTCCCGATCACGAGTTGATCCAAACGATGTTATTGCGCTCATTAAGCCAAGCAGTTTATTCCCCGGAGAATATTGGTCACTTTGGTTTAGCGTTGGAAGAATATGCACACTTTACCTCGCCAATTCGTCGCTATCCAGATTTAACGTTACACCGTGGCATTAAATATATTTTATCGAAATTAAAAGGCTCAAAACGTAGAACCACAGATGCAGGCGGTTACCATTACACTTTAGACGAAATGGATCTCCTTGGCGATCATTGCTCAATGACTGAACGCAGGGCAGATGATGCGACTCGTGATGTGGCAGACTGGCTCAAATGTGAATATATGCAAGATCACGTGGGTGAAGAATTTAGCGGTGTCATTTCGTCTGTAACCGGCTTTGGCTTGTTTGTTCGCTTAGATGATTTATTTATTGATGGACTTGTTCACATTTCCACCTTAGATAACGATTATTACCAATTTGATTTAGCCAAACAGCGCTTAATTGGCGAAAATAGTGGTATGATTTACCGCGTTGGCGATAAAGTCAAAATCAAAGTGGAGGCTGTGAGCCTTGAGCAACGCCAAGTAGATTTTTCTTTAGTTTCAAGTGAACGCAAGCCATTGCGCGAAGGAAAAACATTGAAAGACAAGATGAAGAAAAATCTGCGTTATGCCGAAAGTATCGAAAAACAACGCTCGAAAAACAAAGGGCGTAAAAATGCGGTCGGAAAATCAAAAGTGTCGAGCAAATCCGCCGCCAAGAAAAGTAAGAAAAAATCAGAGAAAAAGAGAAAATAAATGAGTGAAAACATTTATGGCATTCACGCTGTGAGTGCCTTTTTGAACAATGCGCCAGAGCGTTTAATTGAAGTTTATATGCTGAAAGGACGTGAAGATAAACGCCTTCAACCCTTGTTAAATGAGCTTCATCGTTTAGGTGTTTCGGTGCAATTTGTGAACCGTCAAACTTTAGATAAAAAAGCGGATGGTGAAGTGCATCAAGGCATTATTGCTCGCATTCAGCCGGCTAAAGAGCTAAACGAAGCGGATTTAGATGCGATTTTACAAAACAAACAAAATCCATTGTTATTAGTGCTTGATGGCGTGACTGACCCACATAATTTAGGGGCGTGTTTACGTACTGCAGATGCAGCTGGTGTATGTGCGGTTATCGTGCCAAAAGATAAATCAGCACAACTAACTTCTATCGCACGCAAAGTGGCTTGTGGTGCTGCAGAAGTGATGCCATTAATTCGAGTGACGAACTTAGCTCGCACCTTGCGTGATTTACAGAATGACCACAATATTTGGGTGGTAGGTACTGCAGGTGAAGCCACTGAAACCTTATATCAAACCAAACTTACTGGTGGTTTAGCCTTAGTAATGGGTGCCGAAGGTGATGGAATGCGTCGTTTAACGCGTGAAAATTGCGATCAATTGATCAGCATTCCTATGGCTGGCTCTGTGTCTTCATTAAATGTGTCTGTGGCAACAGGTGTGTGCCTATTTGAAATTGTCAGACAACGTTTAGCTTAAAAACGTTTTGAAAATTGACCGCACTTTAGGTGAAAATTTAAGTGCAAAAAAAGCGTAGTGAAAAGCCACTACGCTTTTTTATTATCGATGTAATGAGTTAATCACAAGATTATTTAATTACACCACAAGCCATACGTGGACCACCACCGCCTAATGGTGCTGGGTGATCTGAATGGTTATCACCACCTGCGTGGATCATTAATGAGCGACCTTTAACATCTTCTAAATGTTTTAAACGTGGTGCTAAAACTGGGTTAGTTGATGTGCCGTCTGCGTTGACAGTTAATGCTGGCAAATCGCCTAAGTGTGCTTCATCAGACCAAGGGTAACCGTGTTTGCCTGCATTTTTAGGATCCCAGTGACCGCCAGCTGCTAAACCTGCAACTAATTTGCCGTCTTTTTCTTTTGCATCACAGCTTGGGTTTTGGTGAATGTGAAAACCGTGTAAGCCAGCTACTAAACCTTTTAATTCAGGGGTGAACACTAAACCATACGGAGACTCGGTGATAATCACTTTACCCGCATCTTGGTTGCCTTTTACTGGGTCTAATAATTCCACCTTAACTTCAATTTTTTCACCAGCATGTGAATGTGCATGTTTATGATCATGCCCTTCATGAGAATGTGCGATTGCTGACATTGACATTCCCATACCACAAGACAGCAATGCTGCTAATAGAGTTTTTTTCATTGAATTCTCCTTGTTTTGTTAAAATAATGGCAGTTCTTAAAAGCAACTAACCTTTGGCTAAAATACCTTTTAAAAATCTCGCCGTATGTGAACCTTTGACTTCGGCAACTTGCTCTGGCGTACCTGTCGCAATAATTTGCCCACCGCCGTTGCCGCCCTCTGGTCCTAAATCAATAATCCAGTCAGCGGTTTTAATAACATCTAAATTATGCTCAATCACGACAATAGTATTACCTTGATCACGCAAACGATGCAATACCGTCAACAGTTGTTTAATATCCGCAAAGTGTAGCCCTGTTGTTGGTTCATCTAGCACATACAAAGTTTTTCCTGTATCACGCTTAGATAATTCAGTGGCTAACTTCACACGTTGTGCTTCACCACCAGACAAAGTAGTAGAAGACTGACCTAAACGAATATAAGACAAGCCTACATCCATTAAAGTTTGCAATTTGCGAGCAATTTGTGGGATCGCATCGAAAAATTCACGCGCTTCTTCCACCGTCATTTCTAGCACTTGATGAATTGTCTTGCCTTTATAACGAATTTCCAGCGTTTCACGATTATAACGCTTACCCTTACAATGCTCACAAGGCACGTACACATCTGGCAAGAAATGCATTTCAACTTTAATTACACCATCCCCTTGGCAGGCCTCACAGCGCCCACCACGAACATTAAAACTAAAACGACCCGGATTATACCCTCTCGCTCTCGCCTCCGGCACACCTGAGAATAATTCACGAATTGGCGTGAATAATCCAGTATAAGTCGCAGGATTTGAACGTGGTGTTCGCCCAATTGGGCTTTGATCAATATCAATTACCTTATCAAAAAATTCTAACCCAGAAATAGATTTATAAGGCGCATATTGTGTATTTTCAGCGCGGTTTAGTGCATTTTGTGCTAATGGAAATAAGGTATCATTAATTAATGTTGATTTCCCAGAACCCGATACCCCCGTCACACAAGTAAACAAGCCAACTGGAATTTCTAAATTCACTGATTTTAAATTATTCCCTGTTGCACCATTCAGTTTAAGTACTTTTTGCTTATCAAGTGCGGTGCGTTTTTTCGGAATTTCGATTTTCTCAACCCCAGATAAAAACTTACCAGTAATTGAGTTCTCATTCGCCATAATTGCTTTTGCCGTGCCTTCTGCAACCACTTGACCACCGTGAACGCCTGCGCCTGGACCAATATCAATAATATGGTCCGCCGATAATATAGCATCTTCATCGTGCTCAACCACGATAACGGTATTTCCTAAATTACGTAGATGAACTAATGTATTGAGTAATCGCTCATTATCGCGTTGGTGTAAACCTATAGACGGTTCATCTAACACATACATTACACCAACTAATCCAGCACCGATTTGACTTGCTAAACGAATACGCTGAGCTTCCCCGCCTGACAAAGTTTCCGCCGATCGTGAAAGAGAAAGATAATCCAAGCCAACATTAACTAAAAACTGCAAGCGCTCTTTAATTTCTTTTAAAATTTTATCCGCAATTTGCGCACGCTGACCGCTTAATGCTAACTCATTAAAGAAACTGAGTGTTTCACCAATACTCTTTTCTGCCACTTCAGGCAAATTGGTTGTACCAATATACACATTGCGCGCTTCTGCTCGTAAACGAGAACCACCGCAGTCGTTACAAGGGCAAGTGCTGATATTTTTCGCCAATTCCTCACGCACTGACATTGACTCGGTTTCTTTGTAACGGCGAGCCATATTATTCAGAATGCCTTCGAAAGTATGGTGGCGAACAACAACATCACCACGATCATTCATATATTGGAATTCGATTTCTTCTTTACCCGAACCATTCAAAATAATTTGCTGAATTTTCTTTGGTAAAGCTTCAAAAGGCTGCTCAATATCAAAATCATAATGTTTCGCAAGCGAGGTCAGCATTTGATAATAATAGAAATTACGGCGATCCCAGCCTTTCACCGCACCACTAGCAAGCGAAATACTTGGATTTTGAACAATGCGTTTTTCATCAAAATATTGCTGAACGCCCAAACCATCACAAGTTGGACAGGCTCCCGCAGGGTTATTAAAAGAAAAAAGACGAGGCTCTAACTCGGGCACTGAATAACCACAATGTGGACAAGCAAAGTTTGCAGAAAACACAAATTCTTCCGCTTTAGGATCGTCCATTGATGCAACTACCGCTGTGCCCCCCGATAATTCCAATGCAGTTTCAAAAGACTCCGCCAATCTTGTGGCTAAATCTGACCGCACTTTAAAGCGATCCACCACCACTTCAATAGTATGTTTTTTATGTAACTCTAATTTTGGTGCATCGGATAGATCACAAATTTCACCATCAATACGTGCACGAATATAGCCTTGTGCTGCAATCTGCTCCAACAATTTAACGTGTTCACCTTTACGATCTTTAACCACTGGTGCAAGCAACATCATTTTACTTTCTTCAGGCAAGCTCAACACTTTATCGACCATTTGGCTAATGGTTTGTGCAGCAAGTGGCACATCGTGAGTAGGACAACGAGGCTCACCTACACGTGCAAAAAGAAGACGTAAATAATCGTGAATTTCAGTGACCGTCCCCACCGTAGAACGTGGGTTATGAGAGGTGGATTTTTGTTCAATGGAAATCGCAGGCGATAAACCTTCAATATGATCCACATCTGGCTTTTCCATTAACGACAAAAACTGACGAGCATAAGCAGACAAAGATTCCACATAGCGGCGTTGCCCTTCCGCATAAAGCGTATCGAATGCTAAAGAGGATTTTCCCGAACCAGACAACCCCGTAATTACAATTAATTTATCGCGCGGAATCGTTAAATTGATATTTTTTAGATTATGGGTTCGCGCCCCACGTACTTCAATTTTGTCCATAAATACAAAAAGCCATTAAAAAGTGTTCAAATTGCGATCATTATCGCACATTCTGAAATAGCTGTGCAAATATCCAGTTAAGATACATTTTTATCATAGATTTTTTTTCGATTTTGAGGCAAAATAATAAGAATTTTCACCCTATTTAAAAGAGAAAAAGAGGATTATATGGCTGGAGTAAATAAAGTAATTATCGTAGGAAATTTGGGAAATGATCCTGAAATCCGCACAATGCCAAACGGCGAAGCCGTCGCAAATATCAGCGTTGCAACCAGTGAAAGCTGGATTGATAAAAACACAAACGAACGCCGCGAAGTAACAGAATGGCACCGCATTGTATTCTACCGCCGTCAAGCAGAAGTGGCTGGCGAATATTTACGTAAAGGCTCAAAAGTGTATGTTGAAGGTCGTTTAAGAACCCGTAAATGGCAAGATCAAAATGGTCAAGAGCGCTACACTACCGAGATCCAAGGTGATGTATTACAAATGCTAGACAGCCGCAACGAGCGTCAACAAGCAGGCGGCTATGCACCACAAGCATCTGCATCACAATACGGTTCATCTTACTCTGCACCAAACAACAATTTCGGTTCACAAACAGCGCCTCGCCCAGCAGCAAAACCAGCCCCACAAAACGAACCACCTGTGGATATGGGATTTGAGGAAGATAATATTCCGTTTTAAGTTACATATCATTTAAAAATGTCAATCTTACTTAATGTTCAAGAAAACCCTTTATTTAAAGGGTTCTTTTTTCAAATAGAACATCTCCTACTATTACTTCATAAAAGGAAAGGTATAGGTATTGCTTCATCAGTTTCTTGAAACCATTTATGCAACGATTGTAAAAAATCAATGAGCAATAAAAGCAACAATTCATTGTATGTCAGTTAATAAACTGCATAAGTAATCAAGATATACCATTTGAAATCTAACGCACCCTTGCACCGCAAGCAGACACAGCTGGGAGCATTTCTGCCAGCATTGTAATGGTGGTCATTAAAATCGGGCGTATGCGTCCCTAACCCGATTGAATAAAGGATTGATGACGTGAGATTCCTTATTGGTGTTTTTCAATCACTAAGTGCCCCCCAAAAATGGAGTTTGGAGTTACGATGTCCATTAACATCAAAATGCCGATGGCAAAGGGCATCCCCAACGTTGCACCATAGGCTAACAAGCCGCCATCCCAAAGCCAAATTAACTGGACATTTCGTCCATCACCTCTGTATCGTCCAATGATCTCACACGCACGCCATCAGACAAGTTTTGCATTATCAGCAGATCGTTGATTGCCAGTCAGCAAAATTGACACATCTCATGCGGCTCATGCGGCCATTTCGTTGCGGAAGGTAATCCGCACGTCCGCAAATTGTTTCAACGTTTCTCGTAATTTGTCCTCAAACTCCTTTTGCGAAATCATTATGCAAATTCCTTTATATTGTCATTTATTAATAGACTTTAACTGTGAAATATATTTCTCTTATTTATATAAAATTAATTAAATATGAACTCTATTAAATTTTCTTTAATATCACCACAAAAACATCTATTAATAATTAAATAGACATCATCAACAAACTCATTTTTCAACTTCAAATTTTGTTCTCTTACTTCATATTTAAACTTTAATGCTTGTAGATTTGTTAACTCAATATAAAAAGATAGGAAATCAAATAAACTATTACTTAACTTCATCACTTCGCTACTTCCAGAAATTAAGCTATACACAGGACAATCCTGATCTCGCACATCACAAAAAATAACTTCATCTAACATATTGTGTGCAAAAATCATGTAATCTTTTTGGTTAAAAAGTTGATTATCATCTAAAGCCCAAGTTTCTGGTTCTGTTGCTTCTGATAGATATGGTAAAAAAACTAAATTAAAGAAACGATTACCAAAATAACATTCTCCCTCAAAAGAAAGGTGCTGATAATACTCCAACAATTGTCCTGATAATTTTTCATCTCTCTCAAGCAATTTTTCTTCAGAAAAATGCAGTTCACCATCCATCTTTTTGCTTAAATAAAAATGCTTAACGAAGTCTTGCAAAAGACTATTCACATTCATAAAGTATATCTCCTTAACCTGTACATTTACTTTGTATTTGATTTAATCTCTGTTTTAATGTTTCCTCACGATCTATCAAACGACCTGTAGTTGGATTGCTGTAGTTACCTCTATGCCCTTGATATGAATATTGATGAGCATCGCCATTAGGATGATTACGATTTTCCAAGAAAACAATATTTCTAGGATCCCCCTGCCATTTAGCACCTAAAGGACCATTTCTTACACTAGTAATATGATGTCCAGTATATCCATCCTTCTTTACTCATAACAGATAATAATTCAGAATCAGGAGTACTTGTTATTAAGGCCATTTCTTCAGGAGTCCAAGGTCTTGTTCCTCTTCCTGTTTGCTGTATCAACTGTTTCTCTTGAGACCAGGCTAAATTAATAGCATCCTCTCTACTTCCTGCAGTAGCAGTTAGAACATCTCGAGGTTTATACCTTACAACATCACTTTCAAGAGAAGGTGCATCAAATGGAGGAATTTTAGGTTTAAGTCCCAACACATCCACCCAGCCCGTTGGGTCAAACACATAACCATAAGGGTTAAACCCACCCAGCAACCCTATCGGGTCATGGCTGAGATATTGCCCCGTCTTTGGGCTGTAATAACGGAAACGGTTATAATGCAGCTCACTTTCTTCATCATAATACTGCCCCGCAAAACGGTGATGACAACCTAAAGCCTGACTGTCATTCGCCGCCGGGTGACGATGCCTATCAATCGTCGCCTCGCCCCACAAGCTGAGTTGATTATTCGCATTCCAGCGGAAGTAGGTGGTCTGCTTGCGAAAACCGTCTCGGATTTCGGTTTTTTCGGTTAATCTGCTAGCGTTGTCGTAGCGGTAATGGTTGTCGTTAAGGTGATTGAGTTGATGCCCTTGTTGGTAAATGACTACAAGGGGTCACTTTATTCAAAAAAGTGCAAAATTTAGAGAAAGTGACCGCTTGTTGTGAAGAAAAAGAGTGAGCCACTTGTTATAAACGAGCAGCATCGGGGGGATATGAATAAGGCTGTTCCCGACCACTCAACCCAATCGGATCACTCGAAATATAATTCCCGCTCTCCGGGTCATAATACCGAAAGCAGTTATAGGCTAAGCCACTTTCTTCATCAATTTATACTTTCTTCAATATTAATGAAATTTGGAGTTATATTATCAATGAAATAAAAATCAGATTCACATATTATGTTTACATCATCCCCTGCGAAGTTCATTTTTACGATATTGTTATCAACACTAATGTTTAGTTTTCCTATTTTGTTAAACAAATTCTTTCCATGTACGTTAAAATAGTTCACATCCGAAAAGCTTAATTGCATACTTATCGCATTAAAATCGTTATCATTCCACTTTTTAGGGAATTCTTGTGGGATATTTAAAATATGGAAAAATATTGTTAATGTATAGTCATAGAATAAAATTTTGTGTAAGTAGATTTCATTTACATCAATATTTCCATTAAACATATAAATTATTTTTTCTTTACCTATTGCTTTTTCAAACCATTTCATATTTCTACCCTCCATAATTATAATGTTCTGAAATTCCAGGAAAACTTTTATTCCTATATCCATTACCTGTAGCTGGATCGTATTGTCTTGGATTAAAGTGGGGTCCTTGATTTCCTAAAGTTCCCTTTGGTCCGTAAACATGACCAAGAGAATGTTCCTGAAACACAACTTTCTCTCCGCTTGGGGTTGTGTAGTGATATTCTCTAGTCATTATTGGACGATTATTTTGATCTAAAATTTTCTTTCCTGATCTATCTGTTAGGGGAACATGGTTAGTTACTTTATCTGGTTGTTGAGACATTGGTATTCCCGCATCTCGTTTAGCCGCTCTTAATGCTTCTCTTCTGGAGCGAAAATTTTTATTACACCCCGCCAACCCCAACGGATCAATCCAGCCCGTTGGGTCAAACACATAACCATAAGGGTTAAACCCACCCAGCAACCCTATCGGGTCATGGCTAAGATATTGCCCCGTCTCCGGGCTGTAATAGCGGAAGCGGTTGTAATGCA
>JBNFNA010000007.1:0-184109 GCA_049941595.1 Bisgaard Taxon 46 | reverse complement strand
TATGCTTGAATACCTCAACACCATTTTCTTCAGGCATTTTCGGAATACCAGAAAATACACGATAAGTATAAGGCCCGCTTGTTAGCTCGTAAGCACGTTTAGTTTCAAATCCATGTTGAACTTCACTTGTTCGTTTCACATCTTCAATATGATTTTCGAGTTTAAGCTCTGGCTTATCAAGGTTTTGACCGAAACGATAAATATAGATTTCCTCATATTTCGTTAATTGAATGATTTTTTTGTTAGGCGCTTTGCAATAGAAAACAGGTTCTTCCTGTTGATACTCCATATCTTCTACCACATTATTGGCAGTAGCTACACTGGCAAAGCATAATAAGGCAATAAGAGTCATTTTTTTCATAGGACATTCCTTTATTGTTGAGTGATTTTTAAACAGTATATTCCTTTTTAATGAGTGATGGAATTGTTTGTTTTTGTTCTTTGATGCATTCTAGACAAATAAAAAGAGAGAACCTAAGTTCTCCCTCAAAGTGCGGTCTATTTTATCTTAATTTTTATGCATTTAAGATGTTTTGGATTTCTGTCATACTTAAATGATAGCCGTGTGGGCAAGCACGCCAAGCATCTAGCATACGAGCATATTTATCCCACATTGGTACTTGTGAGTCACAACCGTGTTCACAACGCATAAAGTCTTGATGTTTACCTTCCACGCCTGTAATAAAACGTAAGTAGTTAAGATATTTTTTCTCACGTACAGCACAGTAACCCGCAAATTGTAAGCGGTGTGGTGTTAATGCTGATTTATCACTCAAGTTGTCATAAGAAATTTGTAGCGCTTGATACATTTCAAGTGTATCTAGCACTGCTTGGCATTCTGCTTCTGAAATATCAGAAAATTCTTTATCTAATTCCTTTAACTCTAACGCAAAACCACCTTTCACAATAGCTTCTAAGCGTTGGTATTTTTTAGCATTTTCGCTGTCTAGTAGCGCCATCAATTTGTATTGGTTCGCTAAAATAAGACGTTGAGTTGAAGTCATTTCCATAATTTATTCCTTTTAGTCGATTTCGTTTAAAATATCTTGTGAAAGATCCTGTTTTGGTGCACCTGTTTTTCCATCTTTAACACGATATTCCAAGTTTTGGAAATACGCTTCGCGGAAGGTAATATAAGGATCTTGGGATTGTTCTAATAATGCTTCTTTATCTAATGCTTTCGCACGACCATCAATGATTTGCACGCCTGATTTTAGGAATGTCCAAGGCCCTAATAAAGATAACATTGGATAGGTTGTATCGGCTAGATTACCAATATCTTGGCGTGGTGTTGCAGCACCGTAGAACGGTAGCATTACATACGAGCCAGTTTCTACGCCATAGCGGCCAAGCGTGTCACCAAAGCGGCTTTGATTCTTAATTTTAAGTGGCTCGCTGTAACTTGCGACATCAATTAACCCGCCAATGCCAAATACAGAGTTAATCCAGAAGCGGTTAAAGTGAACCATTGCTTTTTGAAAATCTCCCGATAGCATACGGTTAACGAAACTTGCGGGTTCATCTAAGTTGTTTGCCACGTTGGTTAAACCTGATTTAACGGGGGTTGGTACATATTCTTTCCACCCTTTTGCGACAGGTTTTAGCACATAAGGATCAACAACTTTATAGTTAAAGTCCCACATCACGCGGTTAAATCCCTCAAGAGGATCTTTGCGTTCCCCTGTTTGTGGATCGATCGTTGCACACCCACTTAATAAAAGTGAAGTACAAGCAAGTGTTGCAAGAAAGTGTGTTCTTTTCATACTTTTTCTCTGTCAGGTTAAAAGACACTTCATTTTAGCAAGTTAATGATTAACTACAAAACACTTTATGTCTGAATAAAAAATTTGCATTAAAGTGCATTTATATGCAATTATAAAGATTAAGTATTCATTTAATCGTTTGCTAAAATCACTTGAATAGTTACACATTGTCCATTAGAATTGCGAGGTTTAATTTTTGGTTAGAGAAATTCTCATCAGAAGTTGATTTTCAGACACGATTTAGTTGCTTATTTCATTTCTCATTAGCCAAGTGCGGTCAGTTTTAAATAAGTTTTACTAAGTTGTGGTTAATGAACATTCGTAAGTGTTCAACCGAAACAAATTAGGAGTTTTTTATGTCTGAACCAGCAATTCTCGTATTAGCTGATGGTAGCGTTTTCCACGGCAAGTCAATCGGTGCAAAAGGTCACACCATTGGTGAAGTCGTTTTTAATACTTCAATGACCGGCTACCAAGAAATCCTCACCGACCCTTCTTATTTTAAGCAAATTGTAACATTAACTTACCCTCATATTGGCAATACGGGTGCAAATCAAGAAGATTGCGAATCAAATGGTGTATATGCCGCAGGCTTAATTATTCGTGACTTGCCTTTATTACACAGCAACTTTCGTGCAGACGTGAGTCTACGTGATTACTTACAAACTAACAATGTTGTTGCGATCGCGGATATTGATACTCGTCGTTTAACGCGCATTTTACGTGATAAAGGTGCACAAGCTGGCTGTATTATGACGGGGGAAATTAATGAAGCGAAAGCCCTCGAGCTGGCGAAAAGCTTCGGTTCAATGGCGGGTAAAGATTTAGCGCAAGAAGTGACGAGCAATGATGCATTCACTTGGACATCAGGCGAATGGCAGTTGGGCAAAGGCTTTGTTGCGCAAACACAGCCTGAATTTAATATTGTGGCTTATGATTTTGGTGTGAAGCACAATATTTTAAGAATGTTAGCGGAACGTGGCTGCCGAATCACTGTTGTGCCAGCGAAAACCCCCGCAGAACAAGTGCTTGCACTCAACCCTGACGGCATTTTCTTATCCAATGGTCCTGGCGACCCAGAACCTTGCGATTATGCGATTTCCGCAATTAAAAGCTTACTTGCATCGAAAAAACCAATTTTTGGTATCTGTTTAGGTCACCAATTACTGGGCTTAGCTGCAGGCGGAAAAACCAAGAAAATGGCATTTGGTCACCACGGTGCTAACCACCCTGTGCAAGATTTAGATACTCAAAAAGTCTTGATCACTAGCCAAAACCACGGTTTTGAAGTGGACGAAGCAACCTTACCAAACAATGTGCGTGTTACACACCGCTCTTTGTTTGATCATTCAGTACAAGGCATTGAGTTGACCGACCAATCTGCGTTTTCTTTCCAAGGACACCCAGAAGCAAGCCCTGGCCCAAATGATGTCGCTTATTTATTTGATAAATTTATTAACGAAATGCGCAAGGCAAATTTAAGTCAATTATCGACTTACGCTGCGCATCATTAATAAAAAAATTAACTTTGCGTAGAGAATTACAAAAATAAGCTTATCTACGCAAAATTTATCAAATAATAACCGCACTTTGTATCTGAAACTTGAGGCTCAATGATGTTAAAACCTTATGCATATCAGCTCGTCAATGTCTTTGCTGAAAGCCATTTTGGTGGCAATCCGTTGGCTGTTTTTCCACAAGCAGATGGTTTAAACGATCAGCAAATGCAGATGATTGCACGACAATTTAATTTGTCCGAAGTGGTATTTGTGCATCAAGCCGAGCAGCTAAGTGCGGTGAAAAAATTACGAATTTTTACCCCTGATTATGAGCTACCTTTTGCGGGTCATCCTACGATTGGTGCGTCGTTTGTGCTACATCGTCAATTAGGTTTACCCGATCAATATGTACTGCAAACAAATGCGGGATTGGTTGAGATTTATCATCAACAAAAGCAGATTATTTTTAGTTTGAATACGGATATTCAGATTCAACCTATCAAGGATGATCCCCTTTTATATGCAGAACTATTGGGTTTGCAACCAGCTGACATCGCTCAAATTGCTTGGGTGAATACGGGGAGTCAGCAACTGCTTATCCAACTGAATTCTGCCTCTGCCATTAAAACTTGCCAAATTGACACCGCACTTTTTCATCAACTTGTTCAACAATCTGCTTTGTATGTGTGGTTTGAAGAACATAACCAAGCCAAAGTGCGGTTATTTTTTGGCTCAAATGGTGCAGTTGTGGAAGACCCGGGCACAGGATCTGCAGCTGCAAATTTAGGTGGACTATGCATTAAAAATGGCTTAACGCCACTGAATTGGAAAATTACCCAAGGCGATGAAATCCAACGTCCAAACCGTTTAGTACTAAGCGTTGATGACTCCCAAACCATTTATGTTGGCGGTGAAGTGATTGCAGTGGGCAAGGGTGAGTTTTTTGTACCGAGTGAAGACTCCGACTCATCAATTTAGCATAAACAAAAGTACGGTTAAATTTTTAATCGTTTTACAGAGAGAGAACAAAAATGCCAAAACGTACAGATATAAACACCATATTAATTATCGGCGCGGGTCCAATTGTGATTGGGCAGGCGTGTGAATTTGACTATTCGGGTGCGCAAGCGTGCAAAGCGTTGCGTGAGGAAGGGTATAAAGTCGTCTTAGTGAACTCAAATCCTGCGACGATTATGACTGATCCGAATATGGCGGACGTGACTTATATTGAGCCGATTGAGTGGCGAACGGTTGAGAAAATCATCGAAAAAGAACGTCCTGATGCGATTTTGCCAACAATGGGTGGTCAAACAGCATTGAATTGTGCGCTGGATTTATCGAAAAATGGTGTGTTGAAAAAATACAATGTGGAACTCATTGGTGCGACTGAAGATGCCATTGATAAAGCGGAAGATCGTGGTCGTTTTAAAGAAGCGATGGAAAAAATCGGCTTAAGCACGCCAAAATCTTTTGTTTGTCATACCTTTGATGAAGCCTGGGCAGCGCAAGCGGAAGTGGGGTTTCCAACCTTAATTCGTCCGTCTTTCACTATGGGTGGCTCTGGCGGTGGTATCGCTTATAACAAAGATGAGTTTTATGCCATTTGTGAACGTGGTTTTGAAGCATCACCAACTCACGAATTATTAATCGAACAATCGGTATTAGGTTGGAAAGAATACGAAATGGAAGTGGTGCGTGATAAGGCGGATAACTGCATTATCGTGTGTTCGATTGAAAACTTTGACCCAATGGGTGTGCATACGGGCGACTCAATTACCGTTGCGCCAGCACAAACGTTAACCGATAAAGAATATCAAATTATGCGTAACGCCAGCCTTGCGGTGTTGCGTGAAATCGGTGTGGATACCGGTGGTTCAAACGTTCAATTTGCGATTAACCCTACCAATGGTGAAATGATTGTGATTGAAATGAACCCACGTGTAAGTCGTTCTTCTGCGCTTGCTTCAAAAGCGACAGGCTTCCCAATTGCGAAAGTGGCAGCGAAATTAGCAGTCGGTTATACCTTAAATGAATTGCGTAATGACATCACAGGCGGATTAATTCCAGCTTCTTTCGAGCCGTCGATTGATTATGTAGTGACTAAAGTGCCACGTTTTGCTTTTGAAAAGTTTCCGAAAGCCGATGATCGTTTGACTACTCAAATGAAATCAGTAGGCGAAGTGATGGCGATGGGGCGTACATTCCAAGAGTCATTACAAAAAGCTTTACGTGGTTTAGAAACGGGCATTTGTGGTTTTAATTTAATGTCGGAAGATCTTGAGAAAATTCGTCAAGAATTGGGAAACCCTGGGCCAACACGCATTTTATATGTCGCAGATGCCTTTGGTGCGGGCTTCACCTTAGATGAAGTGCATCATTACAGCAAAATTGACCCTTGGTTCTTAATTCAAATTCAAGATTTGGTGTTGGAAGAATTAGCGTTGGAAAAACGTACTTTAGACGAGTTGGATTATGTGGAATTACGTCGTTTAAAACGCAAAGGCTTCTCTGATAAACGTATTGCTCAGCTGACTAAGTCTTCAGAAAGTGCGGTCAGAAATAAACGAATTTCGTTAAATTTACACCCAGTTTATAAGCGTGTCGATACCTGTGCTGGTGAGTTTACCTCAGATACAGCGTATTTATATTCCACTTATGAAGAAGAATGTGAAAGCCGTCCATCAGATAAGAAAAAAATTATGATTTTAGGCGGTGGCCCAAACCGTATTGGTCAAGGGATTGAGTTCGATTATTGCTGTGTTCACGCCTCATTAGCTTTACGTGAAAGTGGCTTTGAAACCATTATGGTGAACTGTAACCCAGAAACGGTTTCAACGGATTTTGACACTTCAGATCGCTTGTATTTTGAGCCATTAACCTTGGAAGATGTGCTTGAAATTATCCACGTAGAAAAACCATACGGTGTGATTGTGCATTACGGTGGTCAAACTCCATTAAAACTAGCGAATGATTTACACGCCAATGGTGTGAACATTATCGGAACGTCGGCTGACAGCATTGATGCGGCGGAAGATCGTGAGCGTTTCCAACAAATTCTTCACAAATTGAACTTAAAACAGCCGATTAACCGCACCGCTCGTAATGCAGAAGAAGCTGTGAAATTGGCAGAGGAAGTGGGCTATCCGTTAGTGGTGCGTCCGTCTTATGTATTGGGTGGTCGTGCAATGCAAATTGTGTATAACGTCGAGGAGTTAAATCGTTATATGCGTGAGGCCGTTTCGGTGTCAAATGACAGCCCAATCTTACTCGACCATTTCTTAAATAATGCGATTGAGGTGGACGTAGATTGTATTTGCGACGGCGAAGATGTGGTGATTGGCGGCATTATGCAACATATTGAACAAGCGGGTATTCATAGCGGTGACTCGGCTTGCTCATTACCGCCGTATTCATTAAATCAAGAGGTGCAAAATGAAATCCGTCGCCAAACCGCAGAAATGGCATTTGCATTAGGGGTGAAAGGCTTAATGAACGTGCAATTTGCTGTGCAGGATGGCGTGATTTATGTGTTAGAAGTGAACCCTCGTGCAAGCCGTACTGTGCCATTTGTGAGCAAAGCAACAGGTCGTCCATTAGCGAAAATCGCAGCACGTGTAATGGCGGGCATTAGTTTGAAAGAACAGGGTATTCAAGGCGAAATCATTCCACATTTTTATTCTGTGAAAGAAGCGGTGTTCCCATTCATCAAGTTCCCTGGTGTTGATACTGTATTAGGGCCAGAAATGCGTTCAACGGGTGAAGTTATGGGCGTGGGCAAAACCTTTGCGGAAGCCTTCTTAAAAGCACAGCTAGGCGCTGGTGAACGTATTCCAAAAACAGGAAAAGTGTTCTTGTCTGTAAATGATACGGACAAACCTCGCTTATTACCAATTGCACGTAAATTGCAAGAAGCGGGCTATGGCTTATGTGCAACCTTAGGCACTGCAAAATTCTTGCGCGACAATGGTGTGGCTGTGCAAATCATTAATAAAGTACGTGAAGGTCGTCCAAATATCGTCGATGCGATTAAAAATGGCGAAATTGCATTGGTGATTAATACCGTGAGTGGCTTAGCGGAAACCGTTACTGATGGGCACGCAATTCGCCGCAGTGCATTGCAACAAAAAGTCTTTTTACAAACGACACTTGCGGGCGCAGAAGCACTTTCTGAAAGTGTTGGTCGTTTAGACGATTCAGATGTGTATTCAGTGCAAGAGTTACATCAAAGTTTAAACGATGTATTCTAGTGAAATCAAAAGTGCGGTAAAAATGACCGCACTTTTTCTTTCTTCCAAACAAAAAAATCGGGACATTTGCCCCGATTTCTTATCGCTTTTGTTTAGCAATTAAAGGTAGTATTTTTCAACCACTTTTAAGTTGTCATCAAGTTTGTACACTAATGGCTGACCAGTTGGGATTTCTAAATCCATAATGTCAGCATCAGAAATACCTTCGATGTGTTTTGCAAGTGCACGTAATGAGTTACCGTGAGCAGTGACAAGAACACGTTTACCAGAAAGTAATGCTGGTGCAATTTGGTCTTCCCAGAATGGTAATACACGCTCAAGGGTGATTTTTAAGTTTTCAGCATTTGGCACCACATCGCTTGGTAAATGAGCATAACGGCGGTCGTTATGTGCAGAATTTGGATCTTTTGGATCTAAATCTGGAGGAGAAATATCATAAGAACGACGCCAAATATGTACTTGCTCATCACCGTATTGTTCTGCTGTCGCTTTTTTATCTAAGCCTTGTAATGCACCGTAATGACGTTCATTTAAACGCCAGTTTTTGACTTGTGGAATCCAAAGTTGGTTAGATTCTTCTAACACGATATTACAAGTTTTGATCGCACGAGTTAACACAGATGTGAATGCGATATCAAATTCGAAACCTGCTTCAAGTAATTTTTTACCTGCGGATTTTGCTTCTTCAATACCACGCTCAGTTAAGTTAACATCGCGCCAGCCTGTGAATAAGTTTTTTGCATTCCACTCACTGAAACCGTGACGAATAAAGACCAATTCCATAGAAAATCTCCTCAAATGTTAATCAAAAATAATAGGCAAGTTATAGCAAAAAACTGATGTCTTTGAAAGGAAAATACTGTGCTTTTCTGATCTGTCGCAAAAATTTAATTAAAAATTAGGTTTAGAGCCGTTGAACAAATAATGGTATATTTAGTCAGATTGATTTTAAGGGAAATTTATTGATGTGGTTTAGATTGGCTCAGGCGAAAAATTTGAAAAAATTGACCGCACTTTGTTGCGGATTGTTGTGCATTTCAGTGAATGTATTGGCGAACGATCTTTCAAAAATTCAGCAACAAATTAAGCAACAAGAACAAAAAATTGCTGAACAGAAAAAAGAGCAGCAAAAGTTGCAATCGCATTTAAAAAACCAAGAAAATCAAATTAATCAAGTGTTGACTCAACTACGCCAAACTGAAACGGATTTAAAAGAAAGCCGGAAAATCATCAGTGAAACTGAAAAGCAAATTAAACGCTTAGAAAAACAAGAGCGAGAGCAAAAACAAAAGTTAGCGAAACAGCTCGACTCTGCCTATCGTTCTGGTGCAAATCCTTCCGTGATGGAAAGAATTTTGTCAGAAGATGCGAAAAATGCGGATCGTCTGAAACAATATTATGCGCATATGAACCAAGCGCGTTTAGATTTAATCGAGGATATAAAAGCCACTCAAGCACAGCTTGAACAGGAAAAAGCCACGATTTTGTCACAACAAAAAGAGCAGCAAAGCCAACTATCCCAGCAGAAAAAACAGCAACAAGATCTGCAAAAAGTACAGCAAGAGCGGCAATCTACCTTAAATCAACTTAATCGTAATTTATCGCGTGATGAAAATCGCTTGGAAACATTGCGCGCTAATGAAAATGCATTGCGCCAAGAAATTGAACGCGCAGAACAAGCCGCTCGTCAGCAAGAACAGCGCGAACGTGAGGCCTATGCTCAGAAAAAACAAGCAGAAGAAAAGAAAACGCACAAACCTTATAAACCAACTGCTCAAGAAAAACAGTTGATGGCCAGCTCTAGTGGATTGGGTACCCCGAAAAAACAATATTCCTATCCAACTGCAGGGAAAATCCTCAATAGTTTTGGCTCAACACAAATGGGCGAATTACGTTGGAAAGGTATAGTGATTGGGGCAAGTAAAGGCAGTGCTGTGAAAAGTATTGCCGATGGACGTGTGATTTTAGCCAGCTGGCTGCAAGGTTATGGCTTGATGGTGATTGTAAAACACGGCGAACAGGATTTAAGTTTATATGGTTATAATCAATCGGTCTTAGTGAAAGAAGGACAATTCGTGAAAGCGGGTCAAAAAATCGCAGAAGTGGGTAGCAGTGGTGGACAATCTCAATCAGCACTTTATTTTGAAATCCGCCGTAAAGGGGTTGCTGTTAACCCAGTAGGTTGGTTGAAATGAGAAAGTTAGTGCGTCATTGGCAAAAAAGTGCGGCTGTTTTTGCGCTATTTTTGAGCTCATTGGTGGTGGCTCAGCCAGCCAAACTTGCTATTGTGATTGATGATATTGGCTATCATCAAAAAGAAGATGCGCAGATTTATGCAATGCCGACAGAAATTTCGGTAGCGATTATTCCTTCTGCGCCCCATGCTCGTCAGCGCAATGAACAAGCTAAACAACAAGGGCGCGATGTGCTCATTCATATGCCAATGCAGCCGTTAGGACAGCAAAAAATTGAAACTGGCGGCTTGAAATTAGGTTTAAGCCAAGATGAAGTGAATGATCGCGTGAAAACGGCAAAACGTATTGTGTCACACGCCATTGGGATGAATAACCATATGGGCAGTGCCGCAACATCTGACAGTGCGTTGATGACAAAACTGATGAAATCATTGCGAGAGCAGCATTTATTCTTTTTAGACAGTCGCACAATTGGACGCAGCGTTGCGAGTAAAATTGCCAAAGAGTACGGTGTGAAATCCTTAGATCGTCATATTTTCTTAGATGACAGTGATTTATACGCTGATGTGCAACGTCAATTCCAAAATGCAGTGCATTATGCGCAAAAACACGGTACAGCAATTGTGATTGGGCACCCTCGTAAAAATACGGTGGCTGTGTTGCAAGCGGGTTTAAAAAACTTACCTAAAGACGTGCAATTAGTGGGAATGGGCAGTTTATGGCGCAATGAAAAAGTGGTGCCAGTCAAACCGTTTAATTTATTGTTTAATGATATCCCAGCACCGACTTCAGCTCCGCCATATCAGCCAATACCGATGTTGAGAGGCGTGCCAGAATAAACGGGGAATGAACAAAAAGTGAGGTGGTTTTTCAAAAAATTTCCCACCGCACTTTTTTAGCGTTAATGCCCTTTTCGTCGCATATTATGGCTTAAACAGGCATTAATATTTATAACTTAACGTGAATACATAGGTGCGACCACGAGCAAAGTTATTGAATACATTGATGGTTTTATCGGATAAATCAATGTTATAGACCGACTGGCTAGCAGAGTCATTATTGGCATCCAATGGATTGATGTATCGTTTATCAAACACATTTTGCATTTCGGCTTTTAACACAAGGTTTTTAATCGGTTCATAGCTCACTTGCAGATCAAAAATAATCGGTTGTTTTGGAATGTCTTGTGTCACTCTGATACGTTCTTTCACCGTATCACGAGCATCGCCCGATTTGATACTTAAAGGTTTACTGAGCACCCGTTTACTTTTTCCATAGTATTTCGCCGTACCGCTAATATCCAATTTTCCATCAAAAAAGCGTGCCCCAATTTCTAGTGATCCATAGTCTTTCGGTAACACCGAAATTTTACTTGCACCAAAGCCTTGTAACAATCTTTCTGTTTCACTTGCTCCCGCCCCTCTTGAACTGCCATCCGTAAATGAAACAGGTTGGTTATTTTTTTGCCGGGCATACGCTAAATTAAAATAGAGATTGCCCATATCATAGTTAACTTCGGCTTCAACGCCCGTCATTTTGACAGGTTGTTGATAGTTTTTATGCAAAATATTGGTATCGTTCAAATATTTTATTCTGCCCGCGACCAATGGCTGACGATTATCTGAGTTATAAATAAAATCTTTAACACGAGTATGATAATAAACGACTTTATAGCCTAATTTATCTTTCCCCGTAAAGACTTTCTCTTGATAACCATTAACCCCCAATTGCACCACTTTGGCTTTTTCAGGTCTTAAATGGGTATTAACACCATAATCACTGACACTTGAGAAAAAGACCTCACGAATATTCGGGGCACGGTGACTTTTCGAATAACTCACAAAAGGGGTAAACAAGTCGTGGATATTGGCAGATAAGGTAGCAGAATAATTATACATTTTGCCTGCACTTTGATCAGGTAAGGTGAAATTCACTTCACGACATTGCTCCACCTCTTCTTCCAGATCTTCATCGTATGATGTGTGGCAGTTATGTTGTTTCACATAGTCCAATTTTGATTGAAGTTCTCGAACTTTTTGACGCAATTCATCAAGTGTTGCCGCATCCTTTTCTTTTCGGATTTTTCTGTATAGCGATGAAATTTCACTTTCTGTTTCCGATAAATAAAAAGGAAGATATTTTAAGCGTTCCCCATTTAATCTATATCGGCTCAAATTGACATTGTAATCGAGACTCAAGATATTCCAGCTTAGGGTATTATCAACATAAAAGGTAATAATATTTTGTCGCCCATTTGGTTGGAAGGTGGCTTTTCCTAAACTTTTTCTGACACAACCTAAACCAAAGCATTCAAAATCATACGGATCTTCATCCTCCTCACGGTTAATATTCAACTCCTCTGAGGGATCACGATTTTTAAAATAACGGCTTTGCAAGGTGGTGAATCCCACACGGGTTTTTAAGCCCACGTCTAAAGGTAAATCAAGATGGAAAGTGTTGTTGATATCGAAGGTATCGGCGGTATTGCTCACACTTAACGGGGCTAATAATGGTTTACCAATAATTCTTGCCCCTGCCGCATAATGTTGTGAAGACACATTGCGAGCCACCAAGAAGTTAAAATCTAACCATTTGCTGTCTGGCAAAGCAAAATGGTAGTTGGCTTGGTAGTTATGGTTTTGAATCGCACGCCCCCCTACACGAGTTTGGTATTCGCGATAAGACAAGGTGCTTTGCTGATAACGATCACCATATTCTAATTTCGCAATATGGCTCACAGGGCGTTGACGCACATGTTTGGCATCAAAAGGGGACGTGTCTGTTTGCTCACGGTCGTCTTCATCAAGATTGGTTAAATCAATGGAGCTTTCCGTCACTTTTCTGCCACCACCAATGCGATAATCTTGTGAAAGATGACGTTCACTAAAACCATATAACAAGCCGAACCAACGCTCATTGCCAAAATCTCGCTTAAAAGCCACCGCACCTAGCACTTGGGGTTCTGTCGCATTACTGCCCCATAAATATTTCCCCATAAAGCCAATTTGTCTGCCTTCTGCCACCAAATCTTTCACGCCGATGGTTTTAAAATTGGCAGAGCCTAACAAGGTGTTTGCACCGCTACTGCCCTCAAATGAGCCACGATCAATATCCACGCTATTTAAAAAACCGGGATCAATCAAATTACCAAATTGCGAAGTACTGCTACTGCGGCTGCCACCATCCGCCGAGCTAGCATAAAAAGTTTGGCTAACCCCATCAATCAGGGAATTCACCCGCCCAAACCCAGTGCCACCACGCACATTCACAGAGACGGTGCCTGATGATTTATCAATTTGCGTAAAAGCACCTGGCACAGAACGCAACACGGTATCTAAACTTTGGGTCGCCGTGTCAAAATTGGTGCGGGTGCTACTCGCAGCTTGTTTTAAAAAGACTTTATCCTTGGGTTTAAATGCCTCTGTTTCCACCGAAATCACCTCCAATTCTGTGGTTTCCGCATAGGCAACAAAAGGCAAAATGAAAGGCAAAATAACGCCTAATCCTTTTCTTGATTTATTCATGTCATCGTTTCCTTTAAAGGTAGAATTTTTCAAAAAATGTTAAGAATCCGAAAATAATAATGCAATTAATAATCATTATCAAACTCATCTAAATAAATTTTTGCATTTTTTTCTTAAAAGAAACGTCTTTGTCTTTCTTAGGCAAAAAACAAAAATGATCAGGTTTTTAAAGAGGTTACGCTCATTTTGGCAATATCACGCCCCGTGACAGAAAACGTCTACTGCCTGTTGAAAACCTTTACAACCGTTTTACAGCAAAAGGATTACAGAGCTGAGAGTTTTTGTAAAAGCCTATCCATTGCCCGATAACCTAAAGCTTCGGCTAAATGGCTTTGGTTAATTTGAGACTCGCCATTAAGGTCAGCAATGGTGCGTGCCACTTTTAAAATGCGGTGATAAGCACGCACAGATAAGCCCAATTTGGCTAAGGCTTTTTCTAAAAAAATCGCATCGCTATCACAGATTTTGCAATCTCGCTCAATCTCTTTACTGGTCAAATAGGCGTTGATTTTTCCTGCTCGAGCCAGTTGGATTTCTCGCACTTTGAGCACTTTTTCTCTCACTTGTGCACTGCTTTCGCCCCGATCCGTTTGATTTTGTAATGCCCCTTGAGGCAACAAAGGCACTTCAATAGATAAATCAAAGCGATCTAAAAACGGCCCTGATAGACGATTCAGGTAACGCATAATTTGTTGCGGTGAAGTGCGGTTATGTGTGCCTTGATAATGCCCCGTTGGGCTTGGGTTCATCGCTGCAATTAATTGAAATCGTGCAGGAAATTGAATTTTTGCATTGGCGCGTGAAATGATAATTTCGCCACTTTCTAACGGCTGACGTAAGGCATCTAATACTTTGCGTTCAAATTCAGGTAGCTCATCGAGGAACAAAACGCCATTGTGAGCGAGGGATATTTCACCTGGTTTTGGGATCGTGCCACCCCCCACTAAAGCAGGAGAGGATGCACTGTGATGAGGGGCTCGAAAAGGGCGTTGTTTCCAATTATGAAAATTCAGTTCATTGTGAACAAGGCTAGTCACCGATGCCGTTTCAATGGCTTCTTGGTCTGTCATTTCAGGCAAAAGAGCCGTTAAACGGCTGGCGAGCATTGTTTTTCCTGTGCCGGGTGGACCTAAAAATAACAAATTATGTTGTCCAGCAGCGGCAATAGTTAATGCTCGTTTAGCGTGTTGTTGCCCAATAATATCGGTTAAATCTTTCTGCGGTTTTTGGGAAAAATCCACCGCACTTTGTTGTGTCATTTCAGAGGCTAAAGGCAACGTCGTGCGATCATTGAGAAAACTCACAACCTCTAATAAATGTTGAGCAAAATAAGTCTCTTGATCGGAAACCAATGAGGCCTCATTGGCATTTTGGCTAGCGATAATCAAACGGCGTTTTGCTTTTTGACCGGCAAGAATGGCAGGAATGACACCGTGCACACCACGTAAATCGCCTGTTAAAGCTAATTCACCCACAAATTCAAATTGCTGTAGTTTTTGTGGATCAATTTGCCCTGAAGCAACAAGCATTCCAATCGCAATAGGCAAATCAAAGCGACCACCTTCTTTCGGTAAATCAGCGGGGGCAAGGTTAACTGTGATGCGTTTGGCAGGGTATTTAAACTGCGCATTCAACAAAGCGCTACGTACCCGATCTTGTGCTTCTTTCACCGTTTTTTCTGGCAGACCCACAAGGGTGAAACCGGGCTTACCGTTACTTAAGTGAACTTCAATGGTAACTAAAGGGGCTTGAACACCCATTGAGGCGCGGCTATAAACAATGGCGAGCGACATTTTCTACTCCGTAAGCGAATTTATCCAACTAACGGAATATAAAAAAAGTGCGGTTCATTTTGAATGAATTCTGCACTTTTTTACGATCGAGATCGCAATAATCAGATTTTATTCAGCGAAAAGTGGTGCAAACCAACTGTCTAATTTTGCCGCCAGACGATCGATACCAATTTTGTTTTGCGCAGAGAATGCTTCCACTTGCACATCACCTTGGAAAGGTAAAATAGCTTCACGCACCATTTTTACTTGCTTACTTCTTGCACTTTGGCTGAGTTTATCTGCTTTGGTTAATAAAATAAGCACCGGTAAATCTGCAGATACCGCCCATTCCACCATTTGTTGGTCAAGATCTTTAAGTGGGTGGCGGATATCCATTAGCACCACAACGCCCGCTAAACATTCACGTTTTTGTAAATATTCACCGAGCGATTTTTGCCATTGGATTTTCATTTGTTCCGGTACAGCCGCATAGCCGTAGCCCGGTAAATCCACTAATTTACATTGTGGCTCGACTTCAAATAAATTGATTAATTGCGTACGTCCCGGTGTTTTAGACGTGCGGGCTAAGCTTTTTTGATTGGTTAGGGCATTAAGTGCGGTCGATTTTCCCGCATTTGAGCGACCTGCAAAGGCAATTTCAATGCCACTGTCTTCTGGCAACACACGAATGTTGGGTGCGCTGGTGAGAAAGTGGGTTTTGTGATAATTCAGTTTAATATCAGACATAGGGGCTCCTTTAGGTCGCTTAGAATACCTTATAAAATGCCATAAAAAAATGAAAAAGTGGCGATTTTGTGCGAAAATAGCCCCTCTTTGTTCTTAATAAGCTCAATTTTATGACTAATAAATTATATCAATGGCCTGATCCCATTCGTTTATATCCTGATCAAGGCAAAAAATCTTATCGTTTAAAACGCTTTCGCTTTCATCTTCGCTCATTATTACATTACCGTAATATTAAACGCTTTGAGCAATTTATTAATCAGCAGCCAACGTTGGCAAGTTTATTAAATGCTCGTCCGAGTTTTAGTTATCCATTGGCACACCGTTTTTTAGATAAACGTTTTAGTACAAAACAGCGTTTCGATGCTATTTGCGACAACTTGCATTTTTTACCCGAAAAATTGACCGCACTTAATTTGCCTCAATTATGGGAAAAAGAAATTTGTTTCGGTGAAGTGATTGAAGATTTCGAGCTTTATCTTTGCTTAAACTATCATCAGGCAATGGAAGGTTATTGGGCATTAGAATTACGTTATAAGCCAACGAACCAACTTATCTATTTATTAACCTTTGGTAAAGTAGAACAATCCTTATTAATTGCAGTAATTCAAGGGCCGAACTTTGAAGGCTCAAAAGATTTAGTGAAATTATTAACCAAAAAATGCCACGGTTTACGCCCCGCTTATTTGATGGTGGAATCAATGAAAGCCTTGACCAATGCTTTGGGTTACAGCAAATTATTGGGGATTCCGCATAAATACCAAAACAAATCCCGTTTGGTTCAAAGTAAACGTTATGTGGTGGACTATGATGCGATTTTTGCCGAGTCAGCGGGTGAGCTTAAAGATTATTGGGAATTGCCAGTCCAATTTGCAACGAAAGATATGGAAAGTATCCCAAGCAATAAGCGCTCAATGTACCGCAAACGTTATGCGATGCTAGAGCAATTACAAACGGCAATGAATCAAATTTTACAAAATTAAGAACAGAAAAAGTCGCTGTGTTTTCAGCGACTTTTTTGTTTATGGATGAGTTTGCACAAAAGTGCGGTGATTTTTGATGAAGTCTTAACGCATTAAATTCACCGCACCACCGTAACCTAATTGACGCCACGCCTCATATACCGCTACTGCGACCGAGTTAGACAAATTCATACTTCGGCTATTTTCAGTCATCGGAATACGGATTTTTTGCTCAGCCGGTAAACTGTCCAAAATCGACATCGGAATACCACGACTTTCAGGGCCAAACATCAAATAATCGCCCAATTCAAACTGCACTTGGCTATGTGCGGGCGTGCCTTTGGTGGTCAAGGCAAACAAACGTTTTGGTTGTTCTGACTGCAAAAATGCTTCAAACGTTTTATGGCGTTTAATTTCTGCAAATTCGTGATAATCCAAGCCAGAACGGCGTAATTTTTTATCGTCCCAAGTAAAACCAAGTGGCTCAATTAAATGCAGGCGAAAGCCAGTGTTGGCACATAAGCGAATAATATTGCCCGTATTTTGTGGGATTTCAGGTTCATATAAAACAATATCTAACATAATCGATCATTATTAATAAAAAAGTGGCGTGATTTTAGCACAATTTATGCATAGTTACATTGTTGATATTGAGGAAAAAAATTGTTTTTATGCACGGTTGCACTGTGCATTTGTTTATGGTATAGTTTTTCCATATTTTATCTTTTAAGGGGTTTTTATGGATGAAGTCCGATTTAATCTTACGGAAGAAAGTTTCCAAGATAGGTGGTTGTATGAGTATTTTTCATGCGGTAGTAAGCATAAAAATATTCCGAGTGATATTGAAAATGCGCTAGCACGTAAATTGGATATGTTAGATAGCGCAAATGTTTTGAGTGATTTGCTTAGTCCTCCAGGGAATAAATTGGAAAAATTAGAGCCTAGAACAAGTGGGCTGTATTCGATAAGAGTAAATGTAAAATATCGTTTAATATTTAAATACGAAGAAAGTAATATCCCAAAAATAACAGAAGTCAGATTAGATAAACATCAATATAGATTATAATTATTAAGAAAATAGAAAATAGAACATAGAACATAGAACATAGAACATAGAACATAGAACATAGAACATAGAACATAGGATTTATTATGAGTAGAGCACAAAGAAAACCGTCAACTGTCGGTGATATTTTATTAGAGGAATATTTAATTCCCTTAAATTTAAAAATTGCAGATTTGGCAGTGATGTTAGATGTTCATCGTAATACAGCGAGTGCAATCGTAAATAATAATGCAAAATTATCATTAGAAATGGCGCTTAAATTAGCAAGACTATTTAATACAAGTCCAGAGTTTTGGTTAAATTTACAAATGAAATTGGATTTATGGGAAATTGGGAATAATGTCAGATTTCAAGAGAGCTTAAAGAAAATTTCACCTATTGCTCGAAATAACGTGCTAGAAAATATTGCATAATTGTTTGAAGTAAATAAAAACGATCTGATATGAGTAAAAGAAAATGCCCGACTTATACCTCGGGCATTTTTTATGAATTAAAAACTCTTACTTACGCTTAAATAAACACGGTTACGATCATAGCGTGCGAACGGGTTGTTACTGCCTGTTTTTTGGTATGACCAAGTGATTTTTGGCGTAATACCTAGCCAGTGAATGCTACGATGCCACACAGTTAAGTTCACACCATATTCGTCATTTTTTTGCGCAAATTTAAAGAAATCTGGCGCAAAAATTGCATTTTGCGGTGCAGATGGCATACGGTAAGAACGTTTTGCATAGCTAAGTTGTAAACGAGTTGAAATACCTTTCGGCCATTCCTGTCCCCAGCCTAAACGCACGCCACGACGATCAAATGCATTCGCTTTCCAATGAGCATTTTTACGATAAAAATCTAAACCCGCAAACCAATATTGTTGGCTATTTGGGAAATACATTAGAGTATTCGCCACAGAATAAAGATTACCGTTGGATTTTTTACGTTTTGGATCGAGATAACGTTGTTCACCATATTCAAGTGCGGTCGAAATTTTCCAATTTTGGCTTAACCAATGGTTAATATCGAAAGACACACCTCCGGTTTTTGAATAGCGGTGTAATGTGCGAGCATCTTTTTCAGCACTTTCGCCACCCGCATACCAGAACTGTTCTAAGTAAGGGATTAATTTCACTTCTGTTTTGGCATTGCGATAACCTGCACCAAAGCCACCACGCAATGACACTTCATCATATTTGTGGTTATCCCAATAATATTTACCGTTCACATCAGCATTCAATTCAGTGAAAAAACCACCTCCAATTGACCACGTTTTATTAGTGCCGAAATAATAACTGATACCTTCTGCGCTTTCGGGCTCGCTTGATGGTGTGAAGTTGCCTGCTTTTGTGCCTTTTTTCGGGGCATTATTGACGTTTTTCTCATTCAAATAATTACCGCCGCCGTAGAAATTCCAGCTGTCTTGTTCATTGATTGCATTCACGTAGCTATCAATAATTTGAGTCAGTTCTGGTGGCAAGTTTTCTGCACGTAATTGTTGGAATTGTCCTTTTGCCGCATCGTATTCACGGTTTTGCATTAATGCAATGGCTAATTGTAAGCGAGCAGGCTGGATTTCAGGTTGTGCTGCGATCACTTCACGATATAAACGAATAGAATCATCTAAGCGACCTTGTTTTTTCGCCACCATTGCGCGTGCCCATTTCAACAGAATCGGGTCTTGTTCAGGTAATTTTTCATAAATTGGCAATAACAATTCTGCACCACGCATATCATTATTTTTCAGCACAGGAATTAACGCACGGATTAACAAATCAGGTCGCTGTAATAATTGCTCTGGGGTGATGGATAATTGCTGTTTTTGTTGAGGCTCAGCGGTTGCTGGCGTGTTAGCTCGGGCGACCACTCGCTCTTGCTTAATTGCAGTTGGTTGACGGAAAGATTCTTCCGGTCGTGTATTGTCAACAGGAACAACGGTGTCCTTTGCGAGAACGGTTTGGCTTACTAAACTTGACACAACAAATAATGGTGCACAGTAAGCGAGTAAAGAAAGCGATTTTTGTTTCATAATATGTTTTCAAATAGGGGGTGGATCATATAGAAAAAATGCTATCTAACAGAGATATCATAACAGGTTAATGGAGTGCGGGAAATAGATTGTTTTTTTAAGCACGATATAACCTGTAACATACTTGCCCTGTAATTTTTTCTTTTAAAACTGTCCAATTTTCTGGTGTTGTTAGTGGTTGATTTTTCTCAGTTTCTACATAAATTAATGCATCAGGTTTTAACCATTGATGTTGTGCAAGCAAATCGACAGTTTGTTGTGCCAAACCAAAATGGAAAGGTGGGTCGATAAACACAATATCAAAGTGCGGTGCATTTTGAGCTTGATTTAAAAATTGCAGGCTATTTTGGTTGATAACTTTCGCCTGTTCTGCGCTGCATTTTAACGTAGCAAGATTTTTGCTTAATTGTGCAGCCACATTTTTATCCAACTCTAAAAATGTCACCTGTTTTGCCTGACGAGAAAGTGCCTCAAAACCTAACGAGCCACTGCCTGCAAAACAGTCAAGGCAAGTTGAATCCACAATGTAAGGCATTAACCAATTAAATAAGGTTTCTTTGACTCGATCGCCAGTCGGACGCAATCCTTCCGAAGATAGCACAGGCAATTTCCGCCCACGCCATAATCCAGAAATAATGCGAACTTCGCCTTTAGGTGCGGTTTGATTTTGAGTTTTTTTTCTCATATTAATTTATAAAAAGGAAGAGGCACCGTAGTGCCTCGGAGTTATTAGTTGTTATTTTGTTTTTCAGCGTATAGTACGCCAGAGAAGCCTACATAATTTTGGTTATTACCAGAACTTGGGCTGGCAACGGCGGTACCTAAAATATATTTTCTATCATTAGTATTTTTATTTGAGTTAATGAATTTAACATCTAGGCTAGTTTTTTGATTTGGGCTAATAGTATTTCCTGTATTAGGTGTAGACTCTATTATTAAAGACTTTTGATCACCACTGATATTAAATAATGTGTAGCCATAAACATTTGAATCGCGATCTTTTACTGTTCCTACTACTTTTCCATCAGTATACGTAATATCAACATTACCTGATTTTGTAATATTATTTGTTGTCTTATCTGAACCACTGTATGGACTATAGAGAAATTCACCAATGTATTTTGCACTATAATTGGTATCTAATGCAGATTGATTTTCATAATCTGGATTAAATGCATATATATATTGATAATAGCTTCCAGAATGATCATTTAGTGCTCTTTGTCTGTAGCCATAATAACTATTTATATTATCTAATAGCTGAAACTTGTATTCAGTACCTGAAAATTCTTTTTTCTTATGATTATCGCTTGTTAAGATAATATCTTGTTCCTTAACTTCGGTAGTTTTATCTTTACTATCTAGGCTACTTTCTTCAGTAGTCAATTTGTAGATTGCTACTGTGGTATTTTGTATATCTGACGATGTATTACAATAATCTGTGCTAGAGGATACACATTTAACTTCCCAGGATTTACTTTGTTCCAAAATCATATCAGGTGTAAGTATTGAAGGAAGCGAATAACCTTCTTCTGATAGTGAATTAGGTTCTTCTTGTCTTTCTCTTTCTTTTTCTCTTTCTATTTTATCTTTTTGAACAGTTTCTGTTTTAGGTCTATTGTGTTCTTCTTGAGCTTTAGGTGGCTGTTGAACATCGTTGCTTTGATGTCCTTCAGACGTTGCTTGAGGTTTAGTTGCTACCGGCTGGTTAATTGGTTCCGCATTGTTTTCTGGATTGGCATTAGAACCGCCACCACTGCTGCTTCCACAGGCTACGAGTAAGCTAGATACCCCTATAAGTACGCTAGTTTTGATGATTGCTTTTTTCATATCTTAGTCCTTCATTTATATTAAAAAAACGGAAAAATACTGCAATATCCGCACTAAAAATAAGAGCATTTTACATAGAATTTTGATTTTTACACTTAAATTTACAAAAATCATATCATTCCATCTAATGAAATGAGATTTTTCCATTGTTTTGTTATGTGATGTTGGAATCTGTCATTAAGTTTTTGGAATTTAGATACGTGATTAAATTGTGGCAATGGGTAAAAATAAAGAAACACAAGATGATAGACGAGTTGATATACTGAATATTAAAAAAGTGCGGAGCTCCTTTCAAATGTTAGGTGTGAAGTTGATGGATTACGGTGCAGTGCATTTTAACGATTTAATTGCCGAGCAACATTTTTATCCAACTCTAAAAATGATACCTATTTGGCTTGGCGAGACAGGGCTTCTATGCCGAGAGAGCCACTGCCTGCAAAGCAATCTAAGCAGACGGCATCAACAATATAAGACATCAGCCAGCTAAATAAGGTTTCTTTTACCCGATCACCTGTTGGGCATAATCCTTCTGAGAAAACCACAGGCAACTTACGCCCACGCCATAAACCCGCAATAATACGCACTTCACCTTTTAAGGTGTGAGAGGGAGATTTCTTTTCATCATTTCAGGAAGGTTCTGTTTTCAAGTGCCTATGATAAGGCGAAGTTAAAATGAGATTAGGGCGGAATACCGCCCTAAATTAGGTTGTTAAGTTTAAAGACGAATTCTCGCCTTGTCTTTTTTTTCTAGACTAAGGATTAATTATCTTGTTTTTTACGGATGATGTTTGCTGTGACAGAGGGGGCAAGCAATTTATCTTTTGTGTTGATATCGTTGTCTTTTTTCGTGGTTGATTAGGTGTTCTCCTGCTTTCTGGTTGGAGTGGGGAGTAGGTGTTGAAGGAAGATTTGGAATATCAGATGGGCTGATATTGGGCAATATCACTAGGATCATTGTTTGGAATGGCTGAGGTATCGCTCCCGCCCCCACAAGCGATTAATAAATTGGATAAACCAAATAGCAGACTCACTTTCATTGTACGATTCATAAGGATTCCTTTTCTGTATTCAAGCTAAATATCATTGGCGCTGCGAATGACTTCCTCATACACCATTGACAGGCATAAAAATTGTCCATAATTAAAGATGTAACGATTTCAGTATGGTGACGTTATTTTATATTGAAGTAATGAAAATATAGGCGGGAGTAGTTGAAGAATAGGAAAAATAAGGCGGAATATTTCCGCCTTAATTTGAATAATCAATTGTGTACTTTGTTATTTTTTCGGATCTTGTTTTTCTGCAAAAATTAATCCAATCCAGCCTACTTCTTGACCGCCAGAAGAACTTTTTCCTGATCCAATTAAGTATTTATAGTCTTTTGCATTTATACTTGAATCTACAAATTTAACTGTAATAATACCTTTTTGTCTTGGAGAAATCGGTGCTGGCACAGAGTTTGTTGATTCAATAGTGAGATTTTCATTTTTTCCTGTAATGGTAAAAATAGGATCTGTTCTATCTGCGTTTAATGTTGAATCATAAATTTTCCCATCTTTAATATCGCCATCTTGATATCTAAACTCAACATCACCGTATTTTAAAATAGTTTCATCTGTTTTAGCTGCTCTAGAATAACTTTGAGGTGTATAAATAAAACCTTTCATTTTTTTATAAGTCGCAGAAAATTGTTCTGGTAGTGTATTATGAGTAAAATCATTATTTGTCGCATGTAGTAACTCATAATGTGTGCCTTGCTTATCGCTATTAGCTCTTTTGCGATATCCATAGTAAATTGATGCATCTTCTTGGGAACTACCTAAAAGGCGGAAACTATAATGTTCTTTTGTATTCTCTCCGAGCTTTAATTGCAATGTATTTTGTTCTTCAGCGGTAATATGAACATTGGAATTTTCTATACTTTCAGATGTCTTTAAATCGTACACATTTAACGTATCTTTGTATTCTGAACTACAAAAATCTTTCGTTTCACAACGTCCAGTCCAAACGTTTGTTCTTGGTTTATTCATTTCTGCCACATCACGCTTATTTCTACCTTGCGATTGTGCATTCTCTCTCGCTTCTGGTGGTTGTGATGGTGCTTGAACAGTCGGCTTAGCTGGGTTTTTCTTATTGTCTGCAGACACGTTTGTTTCTGCTTTTGCGGGCTCGCTTGCCTTTGATAGGGGTTGAGATTGAGGCTGAGCTTGCACTTGTGGGTTGATAGGTTGTGCTGCATTATCAGCTGTGGCATTTCCCGCACCGCCACCGCCGCCTCCACAGGCTACAAGTAAGCTAGATAAGCCGATAAATGTGCTGGTTTTGATAATTGATTTTTTCATGTCTTAGTCCTTTGTCCATGTTAAAAAAACGGGAAAATACGGTTAATATCCGTACTAAATTTATGTGTATTTTACACCTATTTTTGATTTTTACACTCAAATTTACAAATTATAATGGAATTTTGTCTAACTGAGTGAGATTTTTTTCATCGTTTTGCTATTCGGTGTTAAAATGCGCCATTAAGTTTTGAATTTAGCTATGTAATTAAATGAGAGAAAATTATGGCGGCGGACAATAAAAAAGGTGGCTTTTGGTCTTGGTTAGGTTTAGGTAAAAAGAAAGAAGCGCAAGACGAAGCACAAACCCAATCCCCTGAAACACAATCGACAGAAACTCAATCTATTGAATCTTCTCAAGTGGAAGCTGAAACAGCACTTGAGCAAGCACAACCCGCAGAAAGTGCGGTCGTTTCTGATGAAGTTTTATCTTCAGCATCAGAACAACATCTTGTAGAAACAGAAACAGAAACAGAAACAGAAACAGAAACAGAAACAGAAACAGAAACAGAAACAGAAACAGAAACAGAAACAGAAACAGAAACAGAAACAGAAATCCCTTCTATTGTACCTCAAGAACCAGAAACTGTTGAGCCGGCTCAAATTCTAGCGAGCGAAGCAGTGGTTGAAGAAGTTGCTGATGAGCAAGTGCTTCCAGAACCTAAACAAGAAGAAACTCTAGCAGTTGAACTTTCACAAGTAGAAACTGCTCCAATTGTTGATGAGCCAGCTGTTGAAGAGACTTTGGTTGAAGAAAGTGCGGTCGAAAATGAACAAGAATTAGCTACTGTGCGACAAGAACAAGAAAAACCAAGTGAAGGTGGCTTTTTCAGCCGTTTAGTGAAAGGGCTATTAAAAACCAAGCAAAATATTGGCGCGGGTTTCCGTAGCTTTTTCTTAGGCAAGAAAATTGACGATGAGTTATTCGAAGAATTAGAAGAACAATTGCTGGTGGCCGATTTAGGTGTGCCGACCACTACAAAAATTATCAATAACTTAACGCAACACGCCAGCCGTAAACAATTGCAAGACGCAGAATTGTTGTATCAACAATTAAAAGTGGAAATGGCGGAGATTTTAAAACCTGTTGCACAACCGTTAGTAATCGACCAAAGCAAAAAGCCTTATGTGATTTTAATGGTGGGGGTGAATGGTGTGGGCAAAACCACAACCATTGGTAAATTGGCTCGCAAGTTCCAAAATGAAGGCAAATCGGTAATGTTAGCGGCGGGCGATACGTTCCGTGCGGCAGCAGTAGAGCAATTACAGGTGTGGGGCGAGCGTAATAATATTCCTGTTGTGGCACAAAGCACCGGTTCAGATTCGGCTTCTGTGATTTTCGATGCAATGCAATCAGCGGCGGCTCGCAATGTTGATGTGTTAATCGCAGATACCGCAGGCCGTTTACAAAATAAAAATAACTTAATGGACGAATTGAAAAAAATCGTTCGTGTAATGAAAAAATATGACGAAACTGCACCGCACGAAATTATGCTTACCCTTGATGCGGGAACCGGTCAAAATGCGATTAGTCAGGCGAAATTATTCCACGAGGCTGTGGGTTTAACGGGGATTAGCTTGACCAAATTAGACGGTACTGCGAAGGGCGGTGTGATTTTTGCGATTGCCGATCAATTTAATTTACCAATTCGCTATATTGGCGTTGGTGAGAAAATCGAAGATTTACGTGAATTTAAAGCAGACGAATTTATTGAGGCTTTATTTGTTCACGAAGAATAATCGAGTTTTGCGCTATCGGGTATTGTTGAGCAATGCCTGATTTCATTCACAATATGATAGTTAAGATGAAAAAATGATTAGATTTTCCAATGTCAGCAAGGCATATCTCGGCGGTAAGCCTGCGTTACAAAATATCAGTTTTCATTTGCCTGTGGGCAGTATGACTTATGTGGTTGGTCACTCTGGTGCAGGGAAAAGTACGCTGTTGAAATTAATTATGGGGATGGAGCGTGCTAATGGTGGGCAGATTTGGTTTAACGGCCACGACATTACACGTTTATCCAGCTATGAAATCCCGTTTTTACGCAGACAAATCGGTATGGTGCATCAAGACTATCGTTTATTAGTGGATCGCTCGATTGTAGATAATGTGGCGTTGCCGTTGATTATTGCGGGTATTCACCCTAAAGAAGCAGAAATCCGGGCGTTGGCTTCGCTTGATCGTGTGGGTTTGCGTGATCGTGCCAATCATTTGCCAGTGCATTTATCAGGCGGTGAGCAACAACGTGTGGATATCGCACGTGCGATCGTGCATAAACCGCAGTTATTACTTGCTGACGAGCCAACAGGTAATTTAGACAATGCATTGTCGATTGAAATTTTCAGCTTATTTGAAGAATTGAACCAGCTTGGAATGACAGTGTTAATCGCGACTCACGATTTGGGCATTATTCAACAAAAACCAAAACCTTGCTTAGTGCTTGAGCAAGGCTATTTACGTTAAGGGGAAAACAGATGACTACTCGCCGTATCGAAGCCCCGTTTTGGGTACAAATGCAATATGTGTTGCGTGGTGTGTTTGCAGATTTAATGAAACGCCGTTTTGGCACGCTGTTGACGATTTTAGTGATCAGCGTGTCGCTTACTATTCCAATGGTGAGCTATTTGCTGTGGAAAAATGTACATCACGCTACAACGCAGTTTTACCCTGAAAGCGAATTAACCATTTATTTGCACAAAAACTTGAGTGAAGAAGATGCCAATGTGGTGGTGGAAAAAATCCGCCAACAAGAAGGGGTGGAATCACTCAATTATATTTCACGCCAAGAAAGTTTAAATTCGTTTCGTGATTGGTCTGGTTTTGGCAACGAGCTGGATATTTTAGACGACAATCCTTTGCCCGCAGTGGTAATGATTAAACCGACTAAACCTTATAATGAATCGAAAAAACGTGCGGAATTGCGTGCGAATTTAGACAAAATCAAAGGTGTACAAGAAGTGCGTTTGGATAATGATTGGTTAGAAAAATTGACTGCACTGACTTGGCTGGTGGCGCACGTTGCGATTTTCTGTGCAGTGTTAATGACTTTAGCGGTGTTTTTAGTGATTGGTAACAGCATTCGCTCTGACGTTTATAGCAGCCAAGCGAATATTACAATAATGAAATTACTCGGTGCGACCGATCAATTTGTCCTCCGCCCGTTTTTATATACTGGTATTATTTACGCTGTCTTTGGCGGTTTATTGGCGTGCTTACTCAGCTCATTAGTGATCGGTTATTTCACAAGTGCGGTGAAATATGTGACCGATATTTTCGCAGTCACTTTTGAACTCAACAGCATCAACTTCGCAGAATTTCTTTTTGTGTTGATCATATGTGCTGTTGTCGGCTACGTCAGTGCGTGGATCGCCGCCACCCGCCACATCCGTTTACTCGAGAAAAAAAGCTAAAATCGACCGCACTTTTGTTCGGTCTTCAAATAAATAAAAAAGCGACTCAAATCGAGTCGCTTTTGTTTTATCTAAAATAGGCTTTAACCCACCTGATGGAAGTTGCGTGAGAAATACACCAAAGATTGGGTATTTTGCTGCGATTCGTTGAGTTGGATTTCATCAAGCTCAATTAGAAAAACAGAGTGGGTACCTATTTCTTGAATATCAACCACATTGCCTGTGAGATTAGCAAGCGCTTCTTTTAACCTTGGTGGCGCCAATGGTTCTTGCTGTGGGTGCCAAATATCCCACGAGAAACGTTCGTCCATACAGCTCTCGCAAAAGCCGGCAAAGTGTTCTGCTAACTTGGTTTGATCCGCATTGAGGATATTTACGCAAAGGCGTTTGTTTTTTTGAAAGATTTCATTCATTAAACTTTGTTGGTTAATACAAGCAAGGATCGTAGGTGGCGTGTCTGTGACCGAGCAGACTGCGGTGGCAGTTAATCCGCATTTTCCAGCTTCACCATTGGTGGTGATGATATTTACTCCAGCGGCAAGTTTTGCCATTGCATCACGAAAATGCTGTTGAATAGGCGTGAGCATAGTGATTTCCTTCTTTCTTATTCTTGATGTAAATCAACTTTTGAAACATTTATTTAACAAATGATAGCACAAATCCATTTAATTTTTAGGGATTAGATAAAAAACACGCAAAAATAATCGGTATTTCATAGGAATTTTCATCTAAGTGGTACTTTTTATGTTATTTATCCGCTTGAGGCGTACAATGGGATAACCTGAGTCGTTTAAGACGTTTATTCATTTATTGTTGAGAGGTCAGATGCAACAATTTTCTCTACTTAAAACTAAAGCCTATATTAATGGCGAATATGTGGAGGCGAAAAATCACAAAACATTTTCCGTCACCAACCCTGCAACGAATGAAGTGATTTGTGAATTGCCTGATTTAACGGCGGTTGAAACCCAATATGCGATTGAATGTGCGGCAAAAGCACAGAAAAAATGGCAGAGAGTGACACCCAAAGAGCGAGCGAATATTTTACGCCGTTGGTATGACTTAGTTATCGCTAACCAAGAAGAGCTAGCACAACTTTTGAGCCTTGAACAGGGGAAGCCAATTGCCGAAAGCCGCGGTGAGATTTTATATGGTGCGAGTTTTATTGAATGGTTTGCGGAAGAAGCAAAACGCATTTACGGTGATGTGCTACCACAAGACAAAGCTAATCACCGTTTACTTGTGATCAAACAAGGGATTGGCGTAGTGGCTGCGATCACCCCTTGGAACTTCCCTAATGCAATGGTTACTCGTAAGGCTGCGCCCGCTTTTGCGGCGGGCTGTGCCATTGTGTTAAAACCCGCACAAGAAACGCCACTTTCAGCGTTGGCATTAGCAGAGTTAGCACATCAAGCAGGCATTCCTGCGGGATTGTTTAATGTAATTACTTCAACTAATGCGATTGAGATTGGTAAGGAACTTACTGAAAATCCAATCGTCCGTAAAGTGACGTTCACTGGCTCAACCCGTGTGGGTAAAATCTTAATGGCACAATCAGCAAATACAGTGAAAAAACTATCACTTGAGTTAGGTGGTAATGCGCCGTCTATCGTGTTTGATGATGCAGATTTGGAGAATGCGATTGAAGGCATTCTCGCATCAAAATTCCGTAACAGTGGACAAACTTGTGTTTGTACTAACCGCATTTATGTTCAGTCAGGCATTTATGAGCGTTTTGTCGAACAATTTAGCCATAAAGTTTCAGAATTTAAAGTCGGCAGTGCGAATGAAACAGGCGTGAATATCGGGCCATTAATCAGCGAAAGTGCGGTCAAAAAAATTCAAGAACATATCGAAGATGCGACAGCGAAAGGGGCAAATTTAGTGATCGGCGGTCAGCGCCACAGCCGTGGAGGCACTTTCTTTGAACCAACTGTATTGCGTGATGTGACACAATCTATGTTGGTTGCCAAAGACGAAACCTTTGCACCATTAGCACCGATCTTTAAGTTTGATACTGAAGAACAAGTGATTGAAATGGCGAACGACACCGAGTTTGGTTTGGCTTCTTATATCTACACACAAGATATTTCACGCATTTGGCGTGTGTCTGAAGCCTTGGAATATGGCATCGTGGGTATTAATGAAGGCTTAATCAGCAACGAAATGGCGCCATTTGGTGGTGTCAAAGAATCAGGCTTAGGGCGTGAAGGTTCCCGTTACGGGATTGAAGAATTTTTGGAAATGAAATACCTTTGTTTGAAAGTTTGATTACCTATTTTCCTAAATAAAGCACAGGCTGCTCCTGTGCTTTTTACTGCGAATCACAACAAATCCCCACGTAATCCAGCTCAAGTTACATAAAATCACCTATTTTTCACCGCACTTTAGTTAAATTGAACGTTTTTTGTTAATAAATTGTTTTTTTTCTGCGATAAGTCCTTTATTCTATACGCCCTTTATTGAGAAAAAATGAATTTATGATTGAAAAATTTAACTTAGATTCCAGTAACATTCCGGCATTTTTGCAACAACAAGCTGAAAAACAAGATGCATTTGCCTTGTTAAATGGAGTTTGTCAGTGGCTACGAGCAGGTGGCGAAAGCAAAGCAGCGGAGCGACTAGGGCAAGTGACACAAATTTTAACGGAAGACACCGCACTTACTGAACAAGTGAGTGCAGCTATTTGCCAATGGTTATGCCAAATGCGCTTGTATCCGTTATTTGTCAGCTGTGGCATTTGGGGCAGAGAAGGCTTTGGGCGAGAAATCAAAAGCCGTATTTATGAAAAAATTAACCCGTCATTTAAAGATATCAATGACTTAAGAGATATTTTCTTTGTTCTATTTTGTCAAAAAAATGATGTGAAATGGTTACAAGCCATTCCTATTCAAGATTGGATCCGATTGCTTGACCTTCTTCAACAACACAGCACCGAGCGTGATCGTGAAAATGTGCATAATCATTTGCGTTATGAAGGTTTATTTGCCATTGAAATGTTGGCAATTTGGATTGCAGCAGAAGAGCTTGAACCAGAACTTATCCGTTTAGAACCCTCTTTATTAAATGCGGATTCGCCATTTGTTGCTTTGCATCGCGAAGTGAATAATTGGGTAAGCGCTAGACGTAAACAGGAAGAATATAATGACGATCACTTGCAAGTGATGTTTGAGCAATGTCGCGATCAAATTGAGCGTATTCAACGCCGTTGTTCCAGTTTAGGTTCAACCTTAGGTGTTGCGCATTTATTAACACGTCTAAGTCAAACTTTAGAGCGTTTATCGGTGCTAATGGAAGTTTTCCAAGAGGAGCGTTTATTGCCACGTCGCATTTTGGTGTTATGTGGCTTATTAGCGGTGAGTTCAGCGGAAAGCCACAGTGCGACGGCACTTTGGAGACAAAGCGTGAAATTGCTTGCACGTAGCATTACACAAAATAAAAGTGACCACGGTGAACATTATATTACGCGTGACGGCAAAGAATATCGCACAATGTTTTATTCTGCTGCGGGTGGAGGCGTGCTCATCGCAATTATGGCGCTGTTTAAAATGTACCTTGGCGATTGGATTGCCGACCCTGTTTGGCGTGGTATTGCAGAAGGCTTAAATTACGGTATTGGTTTTACCATTATTTTTATGTTACACGGCACGGTGGCAACCAAACAGCCAGCGATGACCGCCGCCCGTTTTGCGGATATGGTGGAAAATGAACAGGGCAAATCCGTAAATATGCGGTTAGCACAATTATTGATTGACGTATTCCGCTCGCAAAGTATCGCCGTGTTAGGCAACGTAACATTAGCGATTGGTGTAGCCTGTTTAGTGGCGATGACTTATCAATATTCATCGGGGCAGCCACTGTTAACCGAAGCCGAAATTGCTTATCAGCAAAAATCCATTGATCCACTAAAAGGTACATTGTGGTTTGCAGCCATTGCGGGCGTTTGGTTGTTCTTTTCAGGGATTATTTCAGGTTATTTTGATAACCGTAGTAACTATCTGAATTTGAAAATGCGTTTACGCAATCACCCCGTTTTACGCCGTATCTTGACCCGTAAAATGCGTTATTGGTTTGCGGAATATTGGCATAATAACTACGGCTCGATTATGGGTAACCTATGTTTCGGCTTGTTATTAGGTTTAACGGGAGTGGTCGGATACTTACTCAACTTACCATTGGATATCCGCCACGTCGCCTTTTCATCGGCCAATTTGGGCTATATGGCAATCAGCGGTGATTTCACTTGGCAGCTGTTTTTACAAGGTTTAGGCTTCGTCTTGCTGATCGGTATTGTCAACTTATGTGTGAGTTTTTCCATTGCCCTTTGGGTGGCATTACGCTCCCTCGAAACGCAAATCGACAGCTGGTGCGATATCGCAAAATGCGTATGGAAACTCATCAAACAACGCCCATTATCGTTGTTTATTCCTTAAACCTCTATCTTCACAAGCGGACAACTGTCCGCTTTTTGTTTGTAGATAGCTCAAAAGTGCGGTCTATTTTTGCAAACTTTTTGCTATATCATTTAAAAAAGAAAAGGCTAAAGTTTTCGCTTTAGCCTTTTTAAATTCTTTTGTGCAGTTAGTAGTAAGAATGCTCACCACGTTGGTGTTCGGTAACGTCCTTTGCTCCTTTTAATTCATTTGGGAAAAGAGACAATAATTGTTTTTCGATACCATCTTTTAGCGTGACATCGACCATTGAGCAACCGTTGCAGCCACCGCCGAATTGTAAAATCGCATCGCCTTCATCGGTGATTTCAATGAGAGTGATTTTACCGCCGTGGCTCGCTAATTGAGGGTTGATTTGGGTTTGAATCACATATTCCACGCGCTCAATTAATGGTGCATCGTCTGCAACTTTGCGCATTTTCGCATTTGGTGCTTTTAACGTTAGCTGTGCGCCAAGTTCCTCGGTCACATAATCAATTTCAGCATCTTCCAAGAAAGGCAAACTAATTTCATCAACGAAAGCTGAGAAGGTTGCGTATTTCATTTCTGTATCCGTTGCTTCAACTGCATTTGCAGGGCAGTATGATACGCCACATTCTGCATTTGGTGAACCCGGGTTTACGACGAAAATACGGATATTTGTGCCTTCTTCTTGTTGATCGAGTAAACGGCGGAAATGCGCTTGTGCCGCTTCTGAAATCTTAATTTGTTCCATAAGTTATCCTAAAAATTCAATACTTGAGTAAGATTGTCAGAAATGATACTCCGAGATTGCCTTTTTTTCCACCTTTTACAGTAATTATCTTTGTTTAGGTTCTAGCAAGCCCCCAAACTTGAATATGCTGAATGCCGGCTTTACGCAATAATTTAGCAATTTCATTGAGGGTTGAGCCAGTAGTGATTACATCATCAATTAAGGCGACAGATTTATAACAGCACTTTGTTTGTTTATCGGATAATTGAAAAGCGTGGCATAGGTTTTTACGTCTGTCAGTGGCACTTAATCCGCGTTGCGTGTGAGTACGTTTACAGCGTTGCACAAGTTGGTTATCTACGGGGATTTTTAGCCATCGGCTTAATTGTTGCGCTAATAAATCTGCTTGATTGTAACCACGTTGCCATTGGCGGAAATGATAGAGTGGCACAGGGATAAGTACATCAGGCAAGGTGAGTTGATAAACCCGTCTCGCATCATAAACGGCGAGCAATAAAAGGCGTGCCAAAGTGCGGTCTAAAAAGAAGGATTTTTGAAATTTGAAGCGGTGAATGAGTTGCGATAGCGGTTCCATATAACGTGCAATAATAACGATGCGATCCCAGCTAGGTTCATTTTGCAAGCAACGCCCACAATGCAAGGCGGGGCGTGCAATTTCCATTCCGCAATGTCCGCAATAAGTGAGTCGATGAATAGTTTTGTTACAGCGGCAGCACAAGCCGTGATTTGCAATTGCTAAAGGCTGTTGACACAGAAAACAGCGAAAACCGAGCCAGTTCATTTTATTCTCCGTAAAAAGCGTTACTTTAAAACGGAAACATAAAAAAGGCGTGCCATCAATGAGCACGCCTCGATCGGGATCGCAAAAATAATTAATCTAGCAAGCCAGCTTGTTCAAGGAAATAGTGAATGCCGTCTTGATCAATTGGGCGAGTAATATAACGTGCGATTTTCTTTACGTCTTCGTGTGCGTTGCCCATAGCCACGCCAACGCCAACTGTGCTGAGCATTTCAATATCATTTAAGCCGTCACCAAATGCCATTACATTTTCCATTTCAAAACCTAAATGGCGAATTGCGCTTGCAATACCACTGGCTTTTGAAATGTTGGCATCAAATAAGTCCATTGAGTCTTTATGCCAACGCACGGATTGTAAGCCTGTTAATACGCCTGAATTTTCAACGAGTACATCTTTTGTTTTGTCATAAAACGCAAGAACTTGGAAAACATCATTGTGTTTGAAATAGTCTTTGTCTACGTAGTAATGGCCTTTTAGTG
The DNA here is from genome assembly GCA_049941595.1 of Bisgaard Taxon 46. Lineage (GTDB taxonomy): Bacteria > Pseudomonadota > Gammaproteobacteria > Enterobacterales > Pasteurellaceae > Pasteurella. Next base: position 150,295 of record JBNFNA010000007.1, on the reverse strand, counting down.
GATCTAATGCACCACGCACTTCATCGGTTGCTGCCGAAACGGCGGTATGCATTGGTGAAATTTGTGCATATTCAATTTGGTGCTGTTCGAAGAAATCCACAAGCTCTTGGATTTTCGCGGTAGGTAACGTATTTTTTTCTAACGGTGCGTTTTTGTAATCAATGTATTGCCCGTTAATCGTCACAAATAAATCAATTCCCGTTTGTGCGATGAGTTCTTTAATTTTAGGCGGGAAGTTGGAAGGCGTACGCCCTGTGGCGATTGCGGTAATAATGCCATTTTCTTTTAATTTGTTTAACGCAGGCACAACGCTGTCAGGGATACGATCTTCATCTTTGATCAGTAAGGTTTCATCAATATCAAAAAAGACGATTTTAATTTGTTTTTTATAATTAGGAATGTTCATAGGCTTCCCTCTATTATGGGTATGAAAGTCAGTATTCGTTTTGTGTGAAAATAAATACCGCTATAAAAAAGTATGTTGAGCGAACTGCTCAATTGGGCGCTCCAATCGCCTGAAAAATAAGATAAAAAACACCGCACTTTCGTTGGCTGACTGCAAAGTGCGGTTGATTTTTAGCAAGTTTTAACTACACATCGTAAGTCGTTGATGCCGTATCACCACCACGACCAGTCCAGTTGGTATGGAAAAACTCGCCACGTGGTTTGTCAGTGCGTTCATAAGTGTGTGCACCGAAGTAGTCACGTTGAGCTTGTAATAAGTTCGCTGGTAAACGTGCGCTAGTGTAGCTGTCTAAGAAGGTGATCGCTGACGCCATACAAGGCATTGGGATACCCACCTCGATAGATTTCGCCACCACTTTACGCCATTCGCCTAAGCTATTTTCTAAAATACCTTTGAAGTAATCGTCTGAACCTAAGAAGATTAAATCTGGGTTTGCTTCATAAGCATCGCGGATGTTACCTAAGAAACGGCTACGAATGATACAGCCTTCACGCCATAAAAGAGCGGTGTTGCCGTAGTTAATATTCCAACCGAAGTTTTCAGATGCTTCGCGGATTAACATAAAGCCTTGTGCGTAAGAAATGATTTTTGATGCCAATAACGCTTTGCGTACTGCTTCAATCCACACTTTTTTATCGCCTTCCACTTTGCCCACTGCTTTGTTGAATAATTTTGACGCTTCAACACGTTGATCTTTGAATGAAGATACGCAACGTGCGAATACAGATTCAGAGATCAATGTTAATGGGATACCGAAATCAAGAGCGTTGATACCCGTCCATTTACCTGTACCTTTTTGACCCGCAGTATCTAAAATCTTATCCACTAAGCGAGAACCATCTTCATCTTTATAGCCTAAAATATCAGCTGTGATGTCGATGAGATAGCTGTCTAACTCAGTGTTACGCCATTCGTTAAATGTGGCTTCTAATTCATCATCGGATAAACCTAAACCTTCTTTTAAGAATTGGTACGCTTCACAGATTAACTGCATATCGCCGTATTCGATACCGTTGTGAACCATTTTCACGAAGTGACCCGCGCCATCACGACCCACCCAGTCACAGCACGCTTCGCCTTGTTCAGTTTTGGCAGAAATAGCTTGTAGGATTGGTTTCACGTGTTCCCACGCTGATTCATCACCGCCTGGCATAATTGAAGGCCCGAAACGAGCACCTTCTTCACCACCAGAAACACCCGTACCAATAAAGCGAATGCCTTTTTCACGTAAATACGCAATACGGCGGTTAGTGTCAGGATAGTTGGTGTTACCGCCATCAATAATGATGTCGCCTTCTTCTAAGTGAGGTAATAATGCCTCGATGAATTGATCCACCACCTCACCTGCACGCACCATTAACATCACTTTACGCGGTTTTTCTAATTTATCCGCTAAGTCTTGTAATGAATAAGCCCCGATAATATTCGTGCCTTTCGCCGCACCTTGTAAAAATTCATCGACTTTCGAAGTCGTACGGTTGAATGCCACCACTTTAAAGCCGTGATCATTCATATTTAAAATTAAGTTTTGGCCCATTACCGCTAAGCCGATAACGCCGATGTCACCTTTTACTGACATGTAGTTCTCCTGTTTTTTAAGAAATCATATATTCTTCTAAGAAAGGTAATAATCTGTTAAGTTTTTTTCGTGGATGACGATTTCTTCCTTTTCCCAACCTTACTTATCTACTAAAAAATACTCAAAAGGAATATTTTTTGTATTAGCGGATTGTTCTAATTCTTGTTTATCTTGTTCGCTATCGCCAACCATAAATATTTTGGTATTTTTCCCGAATTTACCATTTTCAATAACATATGTGGCAGCCACTTTGTTCAACATTTGGCTTTTACCTGAAATACCTACGTTTAAATTGTCATTAGCCACTAAATCTATTAATTGCTTGTTTATTCCATCTGAGCGAGTTTTCAGCATTCCCGCTAAGATTACATTAGATACACTATTATCAGCTGAATTTACATTAAAAATGATGGTTCTATTCGCATTTTTAGGGATTTTCCCAGCAATATCGTGCGGGCTAATAGCAGATGAGCAAGCCATTAAAGTCAATGCCATGAAAAGAGAAAATAGTTTTTTCATTTTAAAGTCCTTATGTAATAACATTGATAAAGATCGGGCAAATTTCCTAAAAAATTTGTAGATTTTTTTACAAGATATTGCCCTTTTTTCATATCTTCCAACTGCTCAAAAACTCAGCTTGTTTCTACATCGATTTTCGAAATACCGATAACAGCCCTAATTTGAGGTCACAATATTTTTTCTTTGAAAAACCAATTGTGACCTCAAAAGTGCGGTGCTTTTTGTCAACATTTTTACACTTTCACCGCTTATATTTATCTTCTAAAACAAAGTAATCATATACTGTGTATTCTTGATTGGCATTGAAAAAACCAACCCAGTATTAAATTCACTGACTAAATCATTAATATATTCTTCTGTAACTTGATTATGAACACCAATACACCATAACAAACGATTTGTTAGTAAATTACTCGGTTTTATTTTTCGTATTTCTTAATATCGTTAATCATTTTTGAAATACAGGTTTTAGCTACCTTATCTCGTTTGACTTCAATAGGCTTATTCAATCTCAATAATTTGAGATTCACCGTTTTCTAACGTATCAAGCCATTGCCAACGTTCTATACCGAGTAATTTATTTTGTTGAGTATATTGAAACGAAGTGATACAACGCCCAAAACGATTTTCTAATTTGTTATTTAGATGTTGATAGGTAAATTCAATATCTGTCTCATTTATCCATTTACCAATTAAAAAGCCTTTTGCAATTTCACCGCCCCCATATTCTGCCCAAATCATTTTATCTTGCTGAAAATAATGAAAACAGGTTTGCTGACTTACCTCACCATTCTCACTATTCTGTAATGCAACGAATTTTTTATTATTTAAATCTATCAATTACATTTACTCCTTTTATAAGGTAAGCCACGCTTTAAAACTTACTGAATTTACTAACATTTTCTGATATGCAAGCACTTGCGGACTAAAATGCTGATGCAAAGCATAAGTTTCAATTCTTGCCATAACAGGCAAGAAAAAGGCATCTACTGCGGTAAAATGATCGCCTGCCAAAAACCGCCCACCAAATCTTGTTAACCCTTCTTCTAATAATTGATTAAGCCTTGCTAACTCTTGGCTTAATACTGTCGGCACATCTTGCAACGGTTTATGATCAAGCGGGGCGAAATCACACATTTCACGCAAATGTTCAAAGCCTGAATGCATTTCGGCACAAGCCGAACGTGACCAGGCTCTTGCAATTTTATCTTCTGCCCATACTTGTGGATAACGTTCTGCCAAAAACTCAATAATCGCCAAACTGTCCCAAATAACAAGCCCATCTGCGTGCAATACGGGAATTTTTGAAGTGGGCGAAAACGTTTTAAATTGTTGGCGTTGCTCATTTAAATCCGCTAAATAGCGAACAATTTTAGGCTCAAAAGGAATATTGAGTTCTTTCAATAACACCCAAACCCGTAATGACCAAGAGGATTTAGGGGGATTAAAATAGAGCTGATACATTTTTTTATCCTTTCATAAGCAGAGGGGCAATGACCGCCATCATTTTTTTATTTGAAATCACCAATTGTGACCTCAAAAGTGCGGTGCTTTTTGTCAACATTTTTACACTTTCACCGCTTGTTGCCTTCACTTTCCTTGCACCACTTCATACTTCTGTAAAATAATGGCTCGAAATTCTTCCGACGTGGTCGCCCAATCTACAATATCCACTTTCCAAGGTAAATCACTGTCGGAAAAGGCATTGACTAAATCCGCATGAGTGGCAAAATCTAGCGGCTGTTCTGTGATAATGGCTAAATCTAAATCAGAATAAAGTTTTGCCTGATTCTTCACGCGTGAACCAAATGCCCAAACAGGCAAGTTAGGTACAAATTTTTTCAGAATCGTTTGTACAATTTCTAGTTGTTCAGGCGAAAGATCCAACGGCATTATAAGCGTTCTCGTAATGTGCTAACCAAATGTTGTGCTTCGGATAAAAATTTTGGAATGCCATTCACCACCAAAATAGCGGTATTTTCATCATAAGTATGGCTGGTTCGACTACGCATATCACGATACTGCTTCCAATCTGACCAGTCACCCAACAAAAGCCCATATTCATTTGCGGTTCGGATTAAATCTTGGAATGTCATCCCATCATATTGCTCAGGGTTGGCTGAAATCCTTTCCAAATAGCGTTTTAACATTTTATGACTAATTTCATAGGTAAATTCAAAACGTTGCACCAAACCATCACGAATTTGTAAATCTGTCGTATCTTGCAGATAGCGATTCAAACCTTCGCGTAAACGCTCAACAGCATTTTCTAAAGGGGTAAGATGAAAATCGTTCATTATCAATCCTTTAAAGTCACTTTTTTACAACCACTTCGCCGCCTCTTTGTCGAGATACCATTCTGTTACCCCTTTTTGAGCTTTAATTTTAGCTGCGGGGTAAGGCAGGTTTTCTGCTGGTGTGGTTTGAATTTGTTTTAAAATGTCGGCTTTGCTTTCGCCTGTCACTAAATAGGTGATGCGTTTGGCTTGTTCAATCAATTTTGCCGTTTTTGAAATACGAATTTGCCCTGTTTCAGGGTGTTTTGCGATAACGGCTAAATTTGGATCGTCAAAATTAGTTTGATGTGGGAAAAGTGATGCAGTGTGTCCATCTGTTCCCATACCTAAAATAATCCAATCAAAAACTTGTTCAGGAACGACCGCACTTAGTTCTTGCTCAAAGCGTTTAAGTTCAGTTTCTACGGGCTCTTCGCCACGAATACGGTGAATATTTTCCGCAGGAATTTGAATGTGGTCGAATAATAATTTTTGCACTTCACCGTAGTTACTTTCCGGATCGGTTGGTAATACCATACGATCATCTCCCCACCAGAAATGCAAGTTTTGCCATTGAATTTCGGTGTTGTAAGGTGCTTGTGCGAGGGTTTTAAATAATAATTTAGGCGTTGAACCACCAGATAAAGAAATGTGCACAGGGTGATTTTCAAGGCTGTATGCTAGAAATTCTTGTGCGATTTTTTCGACGGCATTTTGTGCGTTGTCAAAAATAACTGTATTCATTACGTATCCTAAGTCGTCTTCAATGACCCCCCTTGAACAGGGGGATTGTTCAATACATTACACTTTTTTCTTCATTAAACCGCTGGGTCTGCGCCAAACACGACCAGTTTTTGCGATCAATTTATCTGCTTCTGTTGGGCCCCACGTGCCTGATTCATATTCATACACTCGGCCATTTTTCGCTTTGTAATCTAAAATTGGCTCAACAAATTTCCAGCAAGCGTGTACCGCATCAGTACGCGCAAATAGCGTTGCATCGCCTTTCATTGAGTCTAACAGTAAGCGCTCATAAGCGGTTAATAAACTTGGTGATGCAAGATCAGCATAACGGAAGTCCATTGATACTTCTTTTGCCTCAAAGCCTGCCCCCGGTTTTTTCAAGCCGAAACGCATTGAAATACCTTCATCTGGCTGAATACGGATAATCAGTTTATTCTCTGGGGCTTTTTGGCTGAATACTGGGTGTGGCGTGGTTTTAAAGTGAATTACCACTTCAGTCACTCGGCTTGGTAAGCGTTTACCGGTACGCACATAGAAAGGTACGCCCGCCCATCTCCAGTTGTCAATTTCACAACGTAATGCCATATAGGTTTCGGTATTTGAGTCTGCCGGCACGCCTTTTTCTTGTAAATAGCCTTTGACTTCTTCGCCATTGATTACGCCTGCAGCGTATTGACCTAGCACTAAGTTATTTTCTAAATCATCTTGACTTAATGGGTGTAAGCAATAGAGCACTTTTGCCACTTCGTCACGCATTGAGTCTGCATTGATGATCGCTGGTGGCTCCATTGCAACCATTGCAAGCACTTGCAATAAGTGGTTTTGGAACATATCGCGCATTGCACCTGAACCGTCATAGTAGCCTCCACGTTCTTCCACACCTAAGGATTCTGCACCGGTAATTTCAACATAATCGATGAAGTTGCGGTTCCAAAGTGGTTCAAATAAGCCGTTTGAGAAACGTAAAACGAGTAGGTTTTGAACCGTTTCTTTACCCAGATAATGATCGATACGGTAAATTTGGTGTTCTGCAAAGAAGCGGTGAATTTGAATATCTAATTCTTTTGCAGTGCGAATATCATAGCCAAATGGTTTTTCAACAATTAAACGTTTCCAGCCAAATTCTTCGGTATTTAAACCGTGTGCCGCAAGACATTCTGGGATCACACCATAAAGGCTTGGTGGAGTAGAGAGGTAATAAAGCGTGTTACCACAGGTTTGATATTTATCGTGCAGTTCATCAAGACGAGGAATTAATTTGCCATAATCACTTGCATCAGACGTGTTTAACGCTTGGTAATATAAATGGTTGCAAAATTCTTCTAACGTTTCACCATTTGCGTCTTCGTGTTTAATTAATGCTTGGCGCATTTTGTCACGAAAACTTTCATCACTTAATTCAGTACGTGCAACACCTAATACTGAAAAATGCTCGGTTAAACGACCGATTTTATAAAGATTATAAAGTGCAGGAATTAACTTACGATGAGTTAAGTCCCCGGAAGCACCAAAAATCACGATACAATTATTATCTGCTTCTATTTTCATTTTATTCCTGAGGCTAATTGTTAAAAAATACTATCAATTTGTAAACGATTATAACAAATTACCCTTTATTACACTTCATTAAATTTAAAGATTTTATGCCAAGCGTAGCTTTTATCTAAGGTCATAACAAAGTCTGGGTTGATAAATGTATCTCGTTGATTATAAGTTAATGGTTGGAATTGGGTATCAAACACTGAACCGCCGACTTCAGCTAATAAGATTTCCGCCGGTGCAGTGTCCCATTCGCCTGTTTTGCCTAAGCGTACGTAACAATCACAGGTGCCTTCTGCCACTAAGCCACTTTTTAAACCACTTGAACCATAGATGAGAAAATCATATTCACAATTCTCGGTTAAAACAGACCGCACTTTCTTGGCGGCATAACTTGCACCAACTGCGATTTTGAGCTTGTTTTTGCTAAGTAGTGGGCGAGGGAGAAGTTTTTGTTTTTGTTGCCCTACTGTTTTATAAGCACCGAAGCCTTTCATTGCATAGTAAGTGGTATCAAGTACGGGGGCGTGAATAATACCGATAACGGGGGTATTTTTTTGGACTAAGGTGATTAAAACAGAGAATTGGTCTGTTTGATTAATAAATTGTTGAGTGCCGTCTAATGGATCTATTAACCAATATTCTTCCCATTGAGCTCGCTCAGTGAACGGAATTTTGCAACATTCTTCAGATAAAATCGGCACATTTGGGGTAAGTGCGGTGAGTTTCTCGATTAAAAATTGGCTTAAAAATAAATCGACTTCCGTCACGGGCGTGTTATCTGATTTTTTTTGAATATTGACCGCTCTTTGTTTGGACTTTTGGTAGAAATTCGCCAAATGCTTTCCCGCTTGATAAGCAATGTCGAGGGCATCGTCTAATAACTTTGGGGAAAGTGTTAGCATAGGAATATCCTTTTAAACAGCGGTTTATGAATGGGGTGCAACGGTGCTTTCTATCAATGTATTTCAGCTGAAACTATTGGGAGATAGGGCGATTTAAACGGTTGCGTAAAATAAAAAACAGGCTACCAAATATCTTGGTAGCCTGCAACTTAATCAATCAAAATTAAGCTTGTTTTTTTGCACGTAATACACGCAATACTAAGATGCCTGCCCCCGTAACGAACGCCATTAAACCAAGCACTTCAGCAACTGTGCCCCAGTTTTCTAAGTGAAGTGCTAATGGTGCATCTGAACCGCCTGAGGTCACAGACGCTGCAATGATAAAGGCTAATACTACGCCCACTAAACTTTCACCTACAATCAGACCTGCGGCAAATAATGTGCCGAAACGTTCTGCTGATTTTTTGATAGCTTCTTGGTTTTTGCCAGTACGTGCGGCGTAGCTGGTTAAGTGTTTGTTGATTAACCACGCTAGGACTGCACCGATAATGATTGGCATATTAACCACAGGTGGTAAGTAAATGCCCATACCTACTGCAAGTGCTGGTAATGCGAAACGGCCGCCACTTGATTTTTTCAAGAATGAGTCAACTACGATCAAGGCTACACCTAAGCCGATACCGACGAAGATATATGTCCACTCAAGGCTGTGTGAGAAGATACCTTTTGCGATAGTGGTCATTAAGGTTGCTTGTGGGGCAGATAATGCTTGTGCTGGATCCATACTTTCACGTGGTAATGCACCGGTGAAACCATAAGCGTGATATAAAATTTCAAGCACTGGTGCAATCACTAATGCACCTACGATACAACCAATGATTAATGCAACTTCCTGACGCCAAGGCGTTGCACGTACTAATAAACCAGTTTTTAAGTCTTGTAAGTTATCGTTCGAAATCGCTGCGATAGTCACTACAAGTGAACCAGAGAAGATCGTAAGTGCGGTTAAAAATTGCATAGATTCTGGGTTTTCAGATAAACCAGTCAGGTTACCTACAACCATTAACGCAAGTGAGATACTCACCACAGAAATGATACCGATACCTGAAATTGGGCTTGATGATGAACCAACTAACCCCGCCATATAACCGCAAGCGGCTGCAACAAAGAAACCAATACCCACAGTGAAAATCGTACAAACAACAATTAATAGTACGGTCACTTCCGGTGAAAGGTTCATCACGCTGATGAAGTCATATAATGAGAATGCGATTAATGCGATAGTTGCAAGCGTTAGATAAATCATTGTTTTTGGTGATAAGTCTTGCTCTGTGCGGTCGCTTGTTTGTCCATTTGGATCTTTCAAGCTACGGAAAGACGCACGCATACCTTCAACCATTGGTTTCATTAAAATAATTAATGTCCAAATTGCAGCGATACCGATGGTACCTACACCGATGAAGCGTACTTTGGCTTTCCAAATGCCCATTGCATAACTAATCATATTTGCATCTTCTGGCATTGGTACAGCAGCGCTAAAGTAAGGTACTGCCACACCCCAAGCAATGAAAATACCGAGTAAGATCGCTAAACCACCAACGATACCCACTAAGTAACCTGCACCCACTAATGCCAGTGAGAAGCCCATCGGAATTTGGAAAATCGCATTGCCTGATTTGAACCAGTAACTTGCACCGTCAGCCACAACACGTAAACCGTTAGTTAAGAATGCCATTACACCGGCAATTAAGCCACCCGTCATAATTTCACGTACGCCGCTGTCGCCACCTTGCTCGTGGTTACCTGCTTTTAAAATCTCTGCTGCCGCAACGCCTTCTGGGTACGGTAATTCACTGCGAGTTACCATTGCATTACGCAGTGGAATTGTGAAGATAACCCCTAAAATACCGCCCGACGCACAGATCAACATTGTTTGCCAGAATGGGAAACCTTGCCAGTAGCCCATCATTAATAGACCCGGTAAAACGAAAATGATAGATGATAATGTTCCTGCTGCAGATGCTTGGGTTTGCACCATATTGTTTTCTAGAATGTTAGACCCCGAGAACATTTTTAAAACAGCCATTGAGATGACCGCAGCAGGGATAGATGATGCGAAAGTAAGACCCACTTTCAACCCTAAGTAGACATTTGATGCCGTAAATACGACAGTAATTAAAGCCCCTAAAATCATTCCTCTTAGCGTTAATTCACGCAGAGAGTCTTGCGGAGCATATTGCGTAGAACCGCTCATAGAAATCCTCGTTAATTGTTATGTTTGTTTTAGGATCAAAAAATCCATTTTTATCTGCATATTTATTCATAAAATAATAAATACAGAAATTATTAAATATCACTCAATGAACAATATTGCAAATGGAATATCACTTCATTTTGTAAAAAATCAAAAATTCTTATATAAAAAATCACGCAAACAATAAAGTGCCACTAAATTTCGTGCTTCGCAGAAATTTTCATCGAGTAAAAGGTCCTCGATTTTATTCAATGGAAAGCGGACGAGTTCTAACGGTTCAGGCTCATCACCTTCTAGCTTACAAGGGTAAAAATCACGTGCGATAAAAATGTGCATTGGATTGTTCATATGACTAGGAGAAGTGTTGACTGTGCGAAGATGTTGTAAATGGTTTGCACCTAAACCGATTTCTTCTTTTAATTCTCGCACCGCACTTTGTTCGGGCGTTTCGTTGGGATCCATTAAACCTTTCGGGAAACCCAGTTCATAACGTTCGGTGCCTACTGCATATTCACGCACCATTAACAGTTCGTTACCTTCAATCGGCAGCACCATCACTGCCGCGCGGCTGCTCGGTTTAAAACGTTCATAAGTGCGGTATTCCCCATTCGAGAATCGTAGTTCGACGGATTGAATTTCAAAAATACGCGATTTGGCGGCCACTGAAACAGATAAAATTTCAGGCTTTTGCATTGAATACCTCCTGTGCAGATGCAAATTGTAGCTTATTCCATTAGTGAGTTTTACAAATAGTGAGTTTTACAAAATTATCGAATAACGATACCATAAACCGCTTAGCGTAAGAAGGAAGGGCATTTAATGAAACAACTTAATTGGCAGCACATTGATACCGTTATTTTAGATTTAGATGGTACATTAATTGACCTCTATTTTGATCATCTTTTTTGGAAAAAAATTGTTCCACAAGCTTATGCCGACAAATTTAAGCTTTCTTTAAATGAAAGCACGCACTTGCTCAAACAGCGTTATGATTCTATTGAACACAGCAAAGATTGGTATTGTTTGGACTTTTGGGCGAATACGTTAGATTTGCCTTTACATCAAATGTATCAACAACACGGGCCACAAGTGAAAGTGCGGTCAGATGTTGCGCCGTTTTTACAAATGCTCAATGAAATGCAAAAGCAGGTGATTTTACTCACCGATAGCAACCGCTTTTGTTTAGATACCAAATTAAAATATTGTGATTTTGCACCGCACTTTGATCTGCTGTTATCCAGCCATCAATTTGATGCGCCTAAAGTCGATCCCGTTTTATGGCAACGTCTACAACAAGCACATTATTTTGATCCCGAACGCACCTTATTTGTAGATGACACGGAAAGCGTGTTGGACAGCGCACGACAATTTGGTATTGCTTATACCTTAGGCGTAGAAAATCCAGATAGTTCACTGCCAGATAAGCAATTTGAACGACATTTTTCTGTGCAAAACTACCGCACTTTAATTGAATAAAGAAGGGGCTGATTAATGGCAAAAAATAACAAAGCCGAAGAAAATGATGATCAAGTTCGTTTAGATAAATGGCTATGGGCGGCACGTTTTTATAAAACACGCACTATTGCAAAAGAAATGATAGATGGTGGCAAAGTTCATTATAACGGGCAGCGTACGAAACCGAATAAAGCCGTTGAGGTCGGTGGCATTATCAAATTGCGTCAAGGTAATGAAGAAAAAGAAGTGGAAGTGACCGCACTTTCAACTCAACGTCGTGGTGCACCTGAAGCGCAGTTACTGTATAAAGAAACGGAAAAAAGCGTAGAGCAGCGTGCTAAAATGGCGATTGCACGCAAGATCAACGCCCTCACAATGCCACATCCAGATCGTCGACCGAATAAAAAAGAACGTCGCGATCTTCTAAAATTTAAACACCAAGACGGCTTGTAATTGCTATAATAGCGACCCGATTACTCAGCCAGAAAAATTGTAAGAGTTGACCGCACTTTTTATCTAATTTACACATCAATAAGCCATCAAGGGCTGAAATGCGCGGTCACAATCCAGAATAACAAAGGACAATCAATGACATATCAAACTGATAACGACAAACTTTACCGCTATCTATTTAAAGACCGTGCTGTGCGTGGTGAATGGGTGCGTTTAAATTCAACTTTTACAGAAACCTTAAACACCCACCAATATCCTCAAGTTATCCAAAATTTATTGGGTGAAATGATGGTGGCAACTAGCCTATTGACCGCAACATTAAAATTTGAAGGGGATATCACCGTTCAAGTGCAAGGCGACGGACCACTTAAATTAGCCTTAGTGAATGGCAACGGCAATCAACAAATCCGTGCGTTAGCTCGCCTACAAAGCGAAGTCAAAGATGATATGACTTTGGCGCAATTAGTGGGTAAGGGTGTTTTAGTCATCACCATTGCACCAACCGAGGGTGAACGCTATCAGGGGGTGATTGCCTTAGATAAACCAACCATTACAGAATGTTTGGAAGATTATTTCGTCCGTTCAGAGCAGTTGCAAACCCAATTAATTATCCGCACGGGGGAATTTGACGGCAAACCGGTTGCCGCAGGGATGTTATTACAAATTATGCCAGACGGTTCAGGTTCACCAGACGATTTCGACCATTTAGCGACCTTAACTGCAACAGTGAAAAACGAAGAAATTTTCGGCTTAACTGCAGAAGAACTACTTTATCGTTTATATCACGAAGAATCTGCCGTGGAGATTTTCCCAGCGCAAGCCGTTGAGTTTTTCTGTGGTTGCTCACAAGAGCGTTCAGGAGCTGCATTGTTGTTAATTCCAGACGATGAAATTGATGAAGTTTTAGCCGAGCATAACGGCACCATTGATATGCAATGTGAATGTTGTGGCACGCATTATTTCTTCAATAAAGAAGCAATTAATGCATTGAAAAAATAATTAACGGATTGTTTTTTATTCAACACAAACTATAATTTGGCCTTGATTTATACATAAAAATGACGCCCTAAGTATTTCACTAGGCTATAAATTCTAATTTCATCGCAAATTTAAAAACCGTTCTTTTTATGAACGGTTTTTTTCTATGATAAAGGTCAAAGAAAAATAAAAATTTTGAGTAAAATTTCAAAATTTTGATCAACCTAACAGTTTTTGGGTAGAAATTTGATTAAAATGCTCACAATTATTTTTTTCAACTTTAAAACTTAACTCTACGAGGTGATGTATGACAGATCTAAATAAAGTAATCGAAGAACTTGGTGCTCTTGGCATTCACGATGTAAAAGAAATCGTTTATAACCCAAGCTATGAGCAATTATTTGAAGAAGAAACTAAACCAGGTTTAGAAGGTTACGAAAAAGGTATCGTGACTCAATCAGGTGCTGTCGCGGTTGACACTGGTATCTTTACTGGCCGTTCTCCAAAAGATAAATATATCGTTTTAGATGACAAAACTAAAGACACCGTTTGGTGGACAAGTGATGCAGCGAAAAACGATAACAAACCAATGGCACAAGATACGTGGAAAAGCTTAAAAGGCTTAGTGACAGAACAACTTTCTGGCAAACGTTTATTTGTGATCGATGCATTCTGTGGTGCGAATGCTGACACGCGTTTAGCTGTTCGTATCGTAACAGAAGTGGCGTGGCAAGCTCACTTTGTGAAAAATATGTTCATTCGCCCAACTGAAGCTGAATTAGTGGGCTTCAAACCAGATTTCGTAGTAATGAACGGTTCTAAAGTAACTAACCCGAACTGGAAAGAACAAGGCTTAAATTCAGAAAACTTCGTTGCATTCAACTTAACTGAAGGCGTACAATTAATCGGTGGTACTTGGTACGGCGGTGAGATGAAAAAAGGTATGTTCTCAATGATGAACTACTTCTTACCATTAAGAGGCATCGCATCAATGCACTGTTCAGCAAACGTGGGTAAAGATGGCGACGTAGCAGTATTCTTCGGTTTATCAGGTACTGGTAAAACAACACTTTCAACTGATCCAAAACGTCAATTAATCGGTGACGATGAGCACGGTTGGGATGATGATGGCGTATTCAACTACGAAGGTGGTTGCTATGCGAAAACTATCAAACTTTCTCCAGAAAATGAACCAGATATCTATGGTGCAATCAAACGTGATGCATTATTAGAAAACGTAGTTGTTCGTGCAGACGGTTCAGTTGATTACGATGATGGTTCAAAAACAGAAAACACCCGTGTTTCTTACCCAATTTACCACATTGACAACATCGTAACTCCAGTATCAAAAGCGGGTCACGCGAAAAAAGTGATTTTCTTAACCGCAGATGCGTTCGGGGTGTTACCACCAGTATCTAAATTGACTCCAGAACAAACTAAGTACTACTTCTTATCTGGTTTCACCGCGAAATTAGCAGGTACAGAGCGTGGTATTACAGAACCAACGCCAACATTCTCAGCGTGTTTCGGTGCAGCGTTCTTATCACTTCACCCAACTCAATATGCTGAAGTATTAGTGAAACGTATGGAAGCTGCAGGTGCAGAAGCATACTTAGTGAACACTGGTTGGAACGGTACTGGTAAACGTATTTCAATTAAAGATACTCGCGGTATCATCGATGCAATCTTAGACGGTTCAATCGAGAAAGCAGAAATGGGTAAATTACCAATCTTCGATTTAGCAATCCCAACTGCATTACCAGGTGTTGACCCTGCAATCTTAGATCCACGTGATACTTATGCAGACAAAGCACAATGGCAAGCAAAAGCTGAAGACCTTGCAGGCCGTTTCGTGAAAAACTTCGAAAAATATACAACTAATGAAGAAGGTAAAGCATTAGTTGCAGCAGGTCCAAAAGCATAATAAAACGTTTTTTGATTAAATAGACAAACAGCTCGGTGAAAATCGAGCTGTTTTTTTATCTATGTAATTGGTTATTGTTGTAATACCCAATAAAAAACCACCGTGTTAAGGTGGTTCTTTTGGTTATTATTCGTGTTTTTTGAGGATAACGTACATTTCGTCTTTTAAACGGAGTTTTTCTTTTTTCAGATTTTCAACTTCAGTAGGTGTACCTAATTCAATATTTGCCTCAATATTTTTAATCCGTTGATCGAGTTCATTGTGCTTGTCAAATAAACGAGCAAAATGAGTATCTTCATTTTTTAATTTAGAGATTAAATCACGAAATTCTGGGAACATAATAGAACTCCTTTATTAGGTGCTATAAAATATACTACTACCTTATATTAACGGAATTTTCATCTTATGACTGTGCCATAGATCACAAATCTAAAGAGAAAAATCTTGCTTAATTTTATTAAGTAATGCATTACAGCAACGATCCAGTAATTGGTAAGTCTGATTGAAGTCTTTGGTATACCAAGGATCAGGAATATGGTCATATTCGAGATCTGGAGAAAGTGCGGTGATTTTAAATAATTTTTCTGGATGATGACCAAACAGATCTTCTAAATCTTGTAAGTTTTGATCGTCCATTGCGATCAGATAATCATACAATTCCCAATCTTTTAACCGCACTTTTTTGCTACGGAAGCCCGAACTATTAATCTTATGTTGGTCTAAAATATCTGCTGTTCCACAATGCATATCTTCACCATCGTGCCAGCCTGATGTGCCTGCGCTACTGGTTTTGATTTGATCGGTTAAACCCGCTTGTTTGATTTTTTCACGCATTAGAAATTCTGCCATTGGCGAGCGACAAATATTGCCTAAGCAGACGAAAAGAATGTTGATTTCTGTTTTCATTTTATTTCCTTCTGATAAGAAATATCCCCAAATTAATGGGGATATGTCACATTATGCGGATGTCGATTTTGCATTTTTACGTGGTTTTTTGACCGCACTTTTTTCAGTGCTGGCTTTTTCCGCCACTGGCTTTTTCACTTTTGCTTCAGTTTCTGCTGCTTCAGCTTTTTTACTGCCCGCTTTCTTTGGTTCAGCTTTTTTTGCATCTGCTTTTTTACGTGTTGTCGTCGCTTTCGTTGTCGCAGATTTAGTTGCTGTTTTTTTCACTTTTTTAACCGCACTTGATGCCACACTTGCCTGACCTTGTTCAGCTAACCATTGATTGAGCTTTTCAAGCAAAATATTGCCTAATGGGCTTGGGTCACCAGTGAATAGGGTTTGTAAGCCATTTTTCTCAATAATATGACGACGTAATTCAATACGTTCTTGGTGATTTTCAGCGAGGCGAATTGCTTGTGCTACATATTCATCAGCACTGTCTGTGACCAACCAATCTGGTAAGCCTAAGCGTTTGAATAAGCCTTCATCGATATGTTCGTGCACTTCATCACCTGTCTTACAAATCCCAACTAAACCGAGCGTTACCATATCAATAATGCCGTTTGTGTTACCAAACGGGAATGGGTTTAACATCATATCGCAGTTATACAGCACGCTGAGGTAATCGTGATATGGTAATTGCGGATAAACAGTCGCAGTATCACCGAGATAACTTTTGATAAAACGTTCAATGTAAGGGTGTGTTACACCAAGTGATTGCCCCAGTGCGAAATAGAAATGTACGTTGACATTTGCTTTTTCTGCAATGGTTTTGAGGGCATTTAAGAAGTATGGGTTTAACTTCATTGTGGTTGCTGCAATCCCGATATTGACAGTGTCAGGATTTTCTCTTAAACGGTATTCCACGCTAGTTGGCGCAGCAGAGGATGGCACATAAGGCAATGCATCTTTTGGTAAGCGGAGCATTGTTTCACTAAAACAGTCTTCGGAACCCACATAATCATCTTCTACAACTACATATTCAATAAATTCAGAATGTGTTGTTGCCGGATGGCCTAATGCAATCGTTTGGATTGGTGCTAAACGGCAGTTACTTGCAAAGATCGTGATGAGATCCATTCCAATGCTTGGCATATATACGATTGCGGCATTGTTTTCTTCACAGATTTTTTTCACGAAAAGTAATTTATCAAATACAGTATCGCCAGTGATGAGGTGGAATTCATTAAATACATTTCTACCGGCTTCATCAACGCCTTCACCACCTAAACCAATTAAGTGGAAATGCTCACGTGCAGCGATCATTGAGGTAGAATGAGTACGATAAATGGAGTGTGCTGCGTGGAAATGTTCTAATAACACCACCATCACAGGTTTTTTATCAAGCTTGAATTGGCTGACATCGCGATCTTGCCAACCCACTTGTAATAGGTGCTTACGGATAACTTGGTTCAGTGCTTTTTTCACTAAGTGTTTGTTTTCTGCAATATCGTAGCTGCAATGCATATACACATCGTGAGAAATACCACTTGGTAAACCATTAAGGCTATCAAGTTGTGCCAGTTTTTCTGGGAACCATTGCAAAATTGCCGCTCGTTTACTGAATGCTGTTGACGTACCGAGGAAGCGGGGGGATTGCAGCGCAAACATCAGCGAGGCACAGACTTCAGGTTGCACTGACCAGAGAGTATCTAAACTTAAATTCACATTAGATTCTGGGAAATAGAGCAAACAGAATTTAAACAGGGCGGACAGGCTTGATTCAATATGGATATCTTGCAAACTGTCACGATCAGCTTTGGTATTATAGGTTTGTAAAATGTGGTCTGCATTGATAAAAGGCGAACTTGCAAAAATCAAATGCATCCAACGTTGTAAGGTAATGAACGATAAAAAACCTTTGTGTGAAATCTCCAATTTTGGATCTTGGAACAATGTTGTGATCGCTACTGCCATTCTAGTACAAAAATGAACGGTTGTGTCGTGTTCACCCCCTTGAATTTGTTGAGGAACATCAAATTCAATATCTGTTAATGCTCCAAAATTGGTATCGAGTTTATTTAAAATCGTCCTTAACTCATTGCAAGCTTGTTCATATTCTTTGTTTGCAACTGCACGTTCAAAACGATTTAAACTTGGATTTGGTTTTTTATCAGTCATTACAACTCCCTTTTTAGCAAGTACCCCACAGATCATATTCATCTGCTTGGGTAATTTCGACTTGGATAATTTGCCCCACCTTGACCTCGATCTGGCTTACATTATCAACATAAACCACACCATCAATTTCAGGCGCATCAGCCATTGAACGGCCGATAATGCCTTCTTCATCGATTTCATCAATAATTACAGATAAGGTTTTTCCAACTTTTTGTTGTAAACGTTGAGCTGAAATGGCTTGCTGTAATTGCATAAAGCGGTGGAAGCGCTCTTCTTTTACGTCTTCAGGCACTTGATCTGGCATATCCGTTGCCACAGCACCTTCGACAGGACTAAATTTGAAGCAACCAACACGATCAAGTTGTGCTTCTTTTAGGAAATCTAATAGTAATTGGAAGTCTTCTTCCGTTTCGCCAGGGAATCCTACAATGAAGGTTGAACGTAATGTTAATTCAGGGCAAATCTCACGCCACTTTTTAATGCGCTCTAAAGTGCGGTCGATTGAACCTGGTCTTTTCATTGCTTTTAAGACTTTCGGGCTGGCGTGTTGGAGCGGAATATCAAGGTAAGGTAATAATTTACCTTCAGCCATTAATGGAATTAAATTATCCACGTGTGGATACGGATAAACATAATGTAAACGCACCCATACGCCTAATTTGCCTAATTGCTCACATAAGCTCATTAAGTTATTTTTAATTGGCATTCCGTTCCAAAATACCGTTTTGTTTTGTACTTCTTTGCTTTGGTCTAGTGCATAAGCTGAGGTATCTTGTGACACAATCAGTAGCTCTTTTACGCCTGCATCCACAAGACGTTTTGCTTCGTCTAACACTTGAGTAATAGCACGGCTATCTAAATCTCCACGCATTGATGGAATGATACAGAAAGTACAACGGTGATCGCAACCCTCTGAAATCTTTAAATAAGCATAATGTTTTGGGGTTAATTTCACACCTTGTTTTGGCACAAGTGCGGTATAAGGGTTGTATTCTGGTTTTGGCACATATTTATGCACTTGTGTCATTACGGCTTCATAGCTGTGAGGACCAGTCACCTCAAGTACTTTTGGGTGTACTTCACGAATACGATCTTCTTTCGCGCCTAAGCAACCCGTTACAATCACTTTGCCATTTTCTTCTAATGCTTCGCCAATCGCTTCTAAAGACTCTTGCACTGCGCTATCGATGAAACCGCAGGTGTTTACAATCACAAGATCTGCGTTTTCATAACTTGGAATAATGTTATAACCATCAGAACGCAATTCGGTCAAAATACGTTCAGAATCAACAAGGTTCTTTGGACAACCTAAACTAATAAAGCCAATATTTGGGGCTGAAGATGTCATAAAATATCTCAAAATAAATAGTTAATCACTCAATAAAACGAACCATTGTACCGAATTTGACTATAAAAGGCGATAAAGGCAGATAAAAGGTAGGTTAATTTTTGTTTGGCACAAATCAAGTTGCTCAATGCGAGGAATGAAAGTGCGGTCAAATTTTTTAGAATTTTGCCATAGAAAAAACGCTTGGTAGAAAACCAAGCGTTTGAAAGATAAGCATTAAACAAGAAGTGCGGCTGCTTTTACAACGATTTCTACTGCATTTTTCTCGATGTTTTTTGCTGCTTCTTCGTTTGGAATTTCTTGCTGTGTACGATTTACGATCGCACCTGCAATCATACCTGCACGTAAACCTAATGCTGAACACATTGTGAATAAGGTCGCAGATTCCATTTCAAAGTTCATTACGTTGAGGTCTTGCCATTGTTTTAATGAACCTTCGAAGTGACGGTAAACTTTACCGCTATAAGTGTCATAACGCTCTTGACCTGGGTAGAAGGTATCTGATGCAGCAGTAATACCCACATAGACTTTTTGGTTCGCGTTTTCGATTGCCGCTTTG
This sequence comes from Bisgaard Taxon 46, assembly GCA_049941595.1. Lineage (GTDB taxonomy): Bacteria > Pseudomonadota > Gammaproteobacteria > Enterobacterales > Pasteurellaceae > Pasteurella. Next base: position 130,290 of record JBNFNA010000007.1, on the reverse strand, counting down.
TAAAGTGCGTTAGTACATTCAAAGTTAGCCACTGCTGGGTATTCCATTGGTGCGAAGTGTAAACTTGCGCCGTCTAAGCGTACTGCACCTGTTGTAACTAAAATATCACCTACATTGATGTGTGGCTGAATGGCGCCGGTTGTACCGATACGCAAGAATGTGCGCACGCCTAACTGTGCTAATTCTTCCACTGCGATAGACACAGATGGACCACCAATACCCGTTGAGCAAACAACCACTGCTTTATCATTAATATAGCCTAACCAAGAAGTGAACTCTCGCGTTGATGCTAAAAATTTAGGACGGTCTAATAATTTTGCAATTTTTTCTACACGTTCAGGTGCGCCTGGCGTGATAGCTAAGGTTGCGCCGTCTAACATTGCCTTGGTTAAACCAAGATGGAATACTTCTGACATATTCTCTCCTTATTATATTTATTACTTAAGGTTTAATATCGCGCAGGATAGGATTTTGCATTGATATTAAGGTTTCAGTAGATTGAATTTCATCAATCAATTGAATTTTTGTCGCTAATACAGCGTGAAGCTCTGCAATAGTGTGTGTCATTACTTTGATAAAAATAGAGTAGTTTCCTGTTGTATAATAGGCTTCAACCACTTCATCAAAGGCTTCTAATTTTTTAATTACTTTCTCGTAGTCTTTTGCACTTTTTAAAATAATGCCAATAAAACAACAAACATCATAGCCTAATTTTCGTTCATTAATGCGGACTTTTGTCCCTTCGATAATGCCAGACTGGCGCATTTTTTCGACACGAACGTGAATGGTACCCGGGCTAACGCCAAAAGATTTTGCCATTTCAGCATAAGGCGTTCGAGCATCCTTGGTTAATACACGTAAAATTTGTTGATCTAAGTTGTCAATTGTGTGCATAAATGGTCCTGTTTAGATTTTTTTTAAAATAAGTTGTGTTTTTTTAGAGGAAATTTATATTACATCCCTTTTTTCAAAAAAGCTATTGAATTTATGATGCTTTATATTAAATAATATCCAACAAGTTTTGAGATGTATTTGTTTTATAAAGGTATAAAAATGCAAAAATCATTCATTTTACAACAACAAGAAATTAGCTTTGCAAAGAACACGTTTACTGAGAAGTTAGCGGATCATTTAGGTATTGTTGAAGTTCAAGGGCCTATCCTAAGCCAAGTGGGCAATGGTATTCAAGATAATCTTTCGGGTACAGAAAAAGCAGTTCAAGTAAATGTGAAGCAGATCACAGATGCGACATTTGAGGTCGTACACTCTTTAGCCAAATGGAAACGACACACGCTTGCACGTTTTGGTTTTTCAGAAAATGAAGGTTTATTTGTGCATATGAAAGCGTTACGTCCTGACGAGGACTCTCTCGATCAAACACACTCTGTGTATGTGGATCAATGGGACTGGGAAAAAGTGATCCCTGCAGGTCGTCGTAACCTTGCTTATTTAAAAGAAACAGTAAACTCAATTTATCAAGCAATGCTTGAAACTGAAGAAGCAGTAAGCAAAAAATTTGGTTTAGCACGTTTTTTACCTGCACAAATCACCTTTGTACATAGTGAAGAATTAGTACAGCGTTACCCTGGAATGAACGACAAAGAGCGTGAAAATGCGATTTGTAAAGAATATGGTGCGGTGTTCTTAATTGGTATCGGTGGCAAATTATCTGATGGTAAGCCGCACGATATGCGTGCACCAGACTACGATGACTGGACAACGCCATCAGAAGGTGAATACAAAGGTTTAAACGGCGATATTTTAGTTTGGAACCCAATTTTAGAGCGTGCATTCGAATTATCTTCAATGGGTATCCGTGTTGATGAAACTGCATTACGCACGCAATTAGCATTAACAGACGATGAAGACCGTTTGAAATTCGACTGGCACCAAGACTTAATCAATGGTCGTTTACCACTTTCAATTGGTGGTGGTATTGGTCAATCACGTTTAGTGATGTTGTTATTACAGAAAAAACACATTGGTGAGGTACAATCAAGCGTGTGGCCAAAATGGGTAATGGAAGAGTTTGAAAACATTCTTTAATTACGGATGAATCAGATAAAAGTAGGGCGCAATATTGCGCCTTATTTTTTTATTAAATATTTTACCTTACCTATCGAAATTATAAAGAGCACTCTTCTAATTTTGAACTAAAAGTGCGGTGGGTTTTAAAAAACTTTTAAAAAACATACCGCACTTTTTCTTTTTAGGTTGCGTTTAGGGCTTAGCTTTCGACAAAACTTAACGCCTGCTCAACCACTTCTAATCCAGCGCCAACTTTGTGTGCGTTCTCACTTAAATAACGGCGCCATTGGCGTGCACCTTTACAACTTTGGAACGCACCAAGCATATGACGAACAATATGGTTTAAATACACCCCTTGGCTAAGCTGCTGCTCGATATAAGGGAACATTTTTTCCACCGCTTCTCGTGGTGTCACGATAGGACTTGTTGGATCAAATAAGGTTTGGTCGATATAGCCCAACAAACTTGGGTTTTGATAAGCCTCACGCCCAACCATCACACCGTCCATATATTGTAAATGCTGTTGTATTTCTTCAATGGTTTTAATTCCGCCATTAATGCTCATTGATAGATGAGGGAAATCACGTTTAAGTTGATATACACGCGCATAATCTAACGGTGGAATTTCACGATTTTCTTTCGGGCTTAAACCAGAAAGCCAGGCTTTGCGTGCGTGAATAATAAATTCTTGGCAGCCTGCTTGATGGACTTTTTGCACAAAATCACACAAGAACTCATAGCTGTCTAAATCATCAATGCCAATACGTGTTTTCACTGTCACAGGAATATCAACCACCGCTTGCATTGCGTTGACACATTCTGCGACTAAATCCGCTTTTGCCATTAAACAAGCACCGAACATTCCATTTTGCACGCGATCAGACGGGCAGCCTACGTTCAGGTTAATTTCAGTGTAGCCGCGTTGCTCGGCAATTTTTGCGCATTGTGCCAGTTGAGTAGGGTCACTGCCACCTAATTGCAGCGCCACTGGGTTTTCTTCTGGGGAAAACGCAAGGTGATCATATTTCGCGTGAATAATCGCACCTGTGGTGACCATTTCCGTATAAAGCAACGCGTGTTGGCTAAATTGACGATGAAAATAGCGACAATGACGCGTTGTCCAATCTAACATTGGGGCAACGGAAAAGCGGCCACGATAAAAGTGCGGTTGATTTTGGGTCATTTTTCTTGTTCTCTTGTGTCTTCTTGAATTCGCTGACGGAAGCGTCCCGCCGCAAAATGATAAAACGGTTTTGGATGAAATTGGCGTGAAATAATGGACGAAACTAAGCAACAAATCAATAACCAAAATAACACAGGCTGACAGCCTGTCATTTCCATTACGACCACGCTAGCGGTCACGGGTGATTGTGTTGCACCCGCCAGAAAGCCAGCCATACACAATAAAACGAGTAGACGTTGATCCACAATCCCGTCTGTCATTGACCAAATCTGTGCACCGATACCTGCGCCAGTAGTGAGTGCTGGGGTGAAAATACCACCTGCGATGCCCGTCCAATAGGTGGCGACAGTGGACAAGAGTTTTAATACCCCAAATTCACTGCTGAGAGCTTGCCCATCAAGGGCATCCGCCACGACATAATAGCCTGTGCCGTAAGTTTTACCTTGTGTATAAGTACCTAGGGCAGCCAAAAATAGCCCTAAAATGAATGCCACATAAATAGGATGGCGACGAATCCAGCCGCGAATACGTGATGGTGAAATCCCCGCTAAACCTTTAACTAACAAGCGTGCGAAAATCCCGCCGAAAGCACCGCAAACCACGCCACATAAAGCGACCCATAAAAACATATAAGGTACAGAGGTTTCACCGTGATACTGTGGAAAATAAGGGTTATTCCCTTCAATGGCGACCAGAATAAAACCCGCTGCGAGTACACCTAACAGAACACGACGCTCCCAACGTAATAATACGCCACGCCCCAGTTCTTCAATGGCAAAAATTACCCCTGCTAAAGGCGCATTAAATGCAGCAGCTAAACCGCCGGCCGCCCCTGTTGCCATTAATTCATTGGCACTTAATCCGTTAAACGCAATACCTTTTTTACGGCAAATATTGCCCCAAGCGAGCATTACTGCAGCCCCAACCTGCACAGAAGGACCCTCACGTCCAACAGATGCACCGATCAGCATTGCAAGAAAGGTGAGAGGAATTTTCCATAGCGTTTGCCAGAAAGCAACAAGACGACTTTTATTATGACCGTGCGGTAAACTAATAGAAGCAATCACTTGAGGAATCCCACTGCCTGCCACATAAGGCGTGTATTTTGCGGTAAACCAAGCTAATACGGCTAAACCAAGAGGTAACACTATCCAAGCGGCTAAAGGATATTGGGCCGTCCAGTGAGCATTCCACTCTAAGCCAAGATCGGCTAATTTAGCAAAACCGAGAGAAAAAAGCGCAACGAGCGCAGCGCCGGTGAGTAGGGCGGCAAATTCTAAACTTTTACGAGAAATACGATGTGTTTGGCGCAATTTCTTATGTAAAACATACCGCACTTTTGTATTAAATTGAGTTAGCGATAACATAACTTTTTGAATTGATGAGGAAGAGAAGGCTAAATTATAACGCAAAATCAAAATGAGCTAAATATTCATCAATCAGTAAAGATAAGGATTTCTTCGATTTAATCGCGAAAAACACTTGCAAAGTGCGGTCGATTTCAGTACAATTCGCGGGCTTTCTTAATGAGAGCCGTTTAATGTAATCATTTATTAAACGAGTATTACGATAGGTAATACGTAAAATGTTTCCGATTGGGAAACTATAAACAGGTCAACTTGCACCCCTTTTCGTTTTTAGAAGTAAGAAAAGTGTTGGTGTTAGTTTTTTATTAGCTAAATTTTGATTGGAGCTCTGGTCTAATGCAGAACCAAAGAATCCGTATCCGCTTGAAAGCATTCGATCACCGTTTGATCGATCAGTCTACTGCGGAGATCGTAGAAACAGCTAAACGTACTGGTGCACAAGTTCGTGGTCCAATTCCGTTACCAACTCGTAAAGAGCGTTTCACTGTGTTGATTTCTCCACACGTGAACAAAGACGCGCGTGATCAATACGAAATCCGTACTCACAAACGTTTGGTTGATATTGTTGAGCCAACAGAAAAAACTGTTGATGCATTAATGCGTTTAGATCTAGCTGCCGGCGTTGACGTGCAGATTAGCCTAGGTTAATTAAGAGGTTATTACAATGATTGGTTTAGTCGGTCGTAAAGTTGGTATGACTCGTATCTTCAATGAAGATGGCGTTTCAATTCCAGTTACCGTTATCGAAATCGAAGCCAACCGTGTTACTCAAGTTAAAACTGTAGAAACAGATGGCTATTCTGCAATTCAAGTTACTACTGGCTCTAAAAAAGCAAGTCGTGTAACTAAGCCAGAAGCTGGTCATTTCGTGAAAGCAGGTGTTGAAGCTGGTCGCGGTTTATGGGAATTTCGTACTACTGAAGGTGAAGAATTCACTTTAGGTCAAGAAATTAATGTTGACATCTTCGCTGATGTTAAAAAAGTTGATGTTACTGGTACTTCTAAAGGTAAAGGTTTTGCTGGCGGTGTTAAACGCTGGAACTTCCGTACCCAAGATGCTACACACGGTAACTCTTTATCACATCGTGTGCTTGGTTCTATTGGTCAAAACCAAACTCCAGGCCGTGTGTTTAAAGGCAAAAAAATGGCAGGACACTTAGGTGCTGAGCGTGTAACCGTTCAATCACTAGAAGTTGTTCGTGTTGATGCTGAACGTAAATTACTATTAGTTAAAGGTGCTGTTCCAGGCGCAACTAATGGTGATGTTATCGTTAAACCAGCAGTTAAAGCATAAGTCAGGAGATAGAGATGGAATTACAAGTTGTAGGTGCAAACGCACTAACTGTTTCTGAAACTACCTTCGGACGTGAGTTCAACGAAGCATTGATTCACCAAGTTGTTGTTGCTTATGCAGCAGGTGCTCGTCAAGGTTCTCGTGCACAAAAAACTCGTGCTGAAGTGTCTGGTTCAGGTAAAAAACCTTGGCGTCAAAAAGGTACAGGTCGCGCTCGTTCAGGTGATATCAAGTCACCAATCTGGCGTTCAGGTGGTGTAACTTTCGCAGCGAAACCACAAGATCACAGCCAAAAAGTGAATAAGAAAATGTACCGTGGTGCAATCAAGAGCATTCTTTCTGAACTTGTTCGTCAAGACCGTTTAGTGGTTGTTGATAAGTTCGAAGTTGAAGCACCAAAAACGAAAGTTTTAGTACAAAAATTAAAAGAATTAGCACTTGAAGATGTGTTAATTATCACAGCAAGCTTAGATGAAAATCTATTCTTAGCAGCACGTAACCTTTACAAAGTAGATGTACGTGATGTTCAAGGTATTGATCCAGTAAGCTTAATCGCATTCGATAAAGTTGTTGTAACTGTAGATGCTGTGAAACAAATTGAGGAGATGTTAGCATGATTCAACAAGAACGTTTGCTAAAAGTGTTAAAAGCACCACATGTCTCTGAAAAAGCAACAAATAACGCTGAGAAGTCTAACACTATCGTTTTCAAAGTAGCTTTAGATGCAAATAAAGTTGAAATTGCTAACGCAGTTGAGCAATTATTTGAAGTGAAAGTGGATTCTGTTCGTACCGTTGTAGTTAAAGGTAAAACTAAACGTCACGGTGCAAGAATGGGACGTCGCAGTGACTGGAAAAAAGCTTATGTAACTCTTCAAGAAGGTCAATCACTTGACTTCGTTGAAGGTGCAGAGTAATTCGGAGGAGTAGAAGATAATGGCTATCGTTAAATGTAAGCCGACCTCCGCTGGTCGTCGTCACGTTGTTAAAATCGTGAACCCTGAATTACACAAGGGTAAACCTTACGCTCCACTTTTAGATACTAAATCTAAAACTGGTGGTCGTAACAATTTCGGACGTATTACTACTCGCCATATTGGTGGTGGTCATAAACAACATTACCGTTTAATCGATTTCAAACGTAACAAGTTAGATATTCCAGCGGTTGTTGAGCGTCTTGAATATGACCCTAACCGTTCTGCAAATATCGCTTTAGTGCTTTATAAAGATGGTGAACGCCGTTATATCTTAGCACCTAAAGGTCTATCTGCAGGCGATACAATCCAATCTGGTGCAAATGCGCCTATTAAAGTTGGTAACTCATTACCAATGCGTAATATCCCAGTTGGTTCAACAGTACATAACGTTGAATTAAAACCAGGTAAAGGCGGTCAAATCGCTCGTTCAGCTGGTGCTTATGTACAAATTATCGCTCGTGAAGGTAACTATGTAACTTTACGTCTTCGTTCAGGCGAAATGCGTAAAGTATTATCTGAGTGTACAGCGACCATCGGTGAAGTTGGTAACTCAGAACACATGCTTCGCGTATTGGGTAAAGCAGGTGCTAACCGCTGGAGAGGCGTTCGCCCAACAGTTCGTGGTACAGCAATGAACCCAGTAGATCACCCGCACGGTGGTGGTGAAGGTCGTAACTTTGGTAAACACCCAGTCACACCTTGGGGCGTTCAAACTAAAGGTAAGAAAACTCGCCATAACAAACGTACTGATAAATTCATCGTACGTCGTCGTGGTAAATAATATTAATTAATAAAGAGGATTAGCCATGCCACGTTCTCTCAAGAAGGGTCCTTTCCTTGACCTACACTTGTTGAAGAAGGTAGAGAAGGCGGTGGAAAGCGGGGATAAAAAACCAATTAAAACTTGGTCCCGTCGTTCAATGATCATTCCATCAATGATCGGATTGACCATCGCAGTCCATAATGGTCGTCAGCACGTTCCTGTTTATGTATCTGATGAAATGATCGGTCATAAATTAGGTGAATTTGCACCGACTCGTACTTACCGCGGTCACGCTGCGGATAAGAAAGCTAAGAAGTAAGGGGTAAAAGATGGAAACTATTGCAAAACATCGTTACGCTCGCACTTCAGCGCAAAAAGCTCGCTTAGTTGCGGATTTAATCCGTGGTAAGAAAGTTGCTCAAGCATTAGAAATCTTAACTTTCACTAACAAAAAAGCAGCAGCTTTAGTGAAAAAAGTGCTTGAATCAGCAATCGCTAACGCAGAGCACAATGACGGTGCAGATATCGATGATCTTAAAGTAGCGAAGATTTTCGTAGATGAAGGTCCAAGCATGAAACGTGTTATGCCACGTGCTAAAGGTCGTGCAGATCGTATTTTAAAACGTACTAGCCACATTACTGTGGTCGTGTCAGATCGTTAATAAGTAGAGGAATAGCAATGGGTCAAAAAGTACATCCACATGGTATTCGCCTAGGTATTGTTAAGCCTTGGAGCTCTACTTGGTTTGCGAATACACAAGATTTCGCGTCTAACTTAGATGGCGATTTCAAAGTACGTAAATTCTTGAATAAAGAATTAGCGAATGCTTCAGTTTCACGTATCACTATTGAGCGTCCAGCAAAAAGCATCCGCGTCACAATTCACACAGCGCGTCCAGGTATCGTTATCGGTAAAAAAGGCGAAGATGTTGAAAAATTACGTAACGCAGTTGCGGCTATCGCAGGCGTTCCAGCTCAAATCAACATTGCTGAAGTGAAAAAACCTGAATTAGATGCAAAATTAGTTGCAGATAGCATCGCTTCTCAATTAGAACGTCGTGTTATGTTCCGTCGTGCAATGAAACGTGCGGTACAAAATGCAATGCGTTTAGGTGCTAAAGGTATCAAAGTTGAAGTAAGCGGTCGTTTAGGTGGTGCAGAAATTGCACGTTCTGAATGGTATCGTGAAGGTCGTGTACCTCTACATACATTACGTGCGGACATCGACTATAACACTGCTGAAGCACATACTACATACGGTGTAATCGGTATTAAAGTATGGATCTTCAAAGGTGAAATCCTCGGTGGAATGGCTGCAATCGCGCAACCAGAACAACAACCTGCTGACAAGCCTAAAAAGGCACCACGCGGCAAAGGTCGTAAGTAAGGAGAATCGCTAGATGTTGCAACCAAAACGTACAAAATTCCGCAAAGTCCACAAAGGTCGTAACCGTGGTATTGCAGCAGGTACAGAAGTAAGCTTCGGTACCTTCGGTTTGAAAGCAGTTGGCCGTGGTCGTTTAACAGCTCGCCAAATTGAGGCAGCACGTCGTGCGATGACTCGTGCGGTTAAACGTCAAGGTAAAATCTGGATCCGTGTATTCCCAGATAAACCAATTACTGAGAAACCATTAGAAGTCCGTATGGGTAAAGGTAAAGGTAACGTTGAGTACTGGGTAGCCTTAATCCAACCGGGTAAAGTACTATATGAAATGGATGGTGTGTCTGAAGAGATCGCAAGAAATGCATTTGCATTAGCAGCTGCTAAATTGCCAATTAAGACCACTTTCGTAACTAAGACGGTGATGTAATGAAAGCTCAAGAACTACGTACAAAAAGTGTTGAAGAGCTGAATGCTGAATTGGTTAACTTGTTAGGTGAGCAATTCAAGTTGCGTATGCAAGCAGCCACCGGTCAGCTTCAACAAACCCATCAGTTAAAACAAGTGCGTCGTAGTATTGCACAAGTAAAAACTGTGTTAACCGAAAAGGCGGGTGAGTAATGACTGATAAAATTCGTAGCGTGCAAGGTAAAGTAGTTAGCGACAAAATGGACAAATCGTTCGTTGTTGCTATTGAACGCAAGGTTAAACACCCACTTTACGGTAAGTTTATCCGTCGCACAACAAAATTACACGTGCATGACGAGAACAACGAAGCTAAATTAGGTGATGTAGTTGAAGTTAAAGAGTGTCGTCCACTCTCTAAAACTAAATCATGGACTTTAGTTCGTGTAGTTGAAAAAGCAGTAATTGCTTAATATCAGCTCGATATAAAATGAAAAAGCCAATGGTGTTACTGTTGGCTTTTTTATTTAACGAGTAGCCGATAAAGAGCAAATCTTGTACATAAAAAGAGCGGCTAAAATCTTTCTATTTTTTAACCGCTCTTAATGTTGCTTTTTTATTGTGCCTTGTGGTAAAATCCACGCCCTATCTGCCTTATATGCAGATAAGTTCGTCCCGAAAGGGTTTTATTAATTTTAGCGGAGTACTAAGATGATCCAAGAACAGACTATGCTGGACGTTGCTGATAACTCAGGCGCTCGCAGTGTAATGTGTATCAAGGTTCTAGGTGGATCGCACCGTCGTTACGCTGCTATTGGTGATATCATCAAAATTACTGTGAAAGAAGCAATTCCACGCGGTAAAGTTAAAAAAGGTGATGTATTAAAAGCAGTTGTTGTGCGCACCAAGAAGGGTGTTCGTCGCCCAGATGGATCAGTCATTCGCTTCGATGGTAACGCTTGTGTAATTTTAAACAATAACACAGAGCAACCAATCGGTACTCGTATTTTTGGACCGGTGACTCGTGAACTTCGTTCTGAGAAGTTTATGAAAATCATCTCTTTGGCGCCAGAAGTACTGTAAGGAGAAGTGACAAATGGCTGCAAAAATTCGTCAAAACGATGAAGTAATCGTGCTTGCTGGTAAAGATAAAGGCAAGCGTGGTAAGGTAACTAAAGTGTTACCAAATGGTAAAGTGGTTGTTGAAGGTGTAAATATCATCACTAAACACGAAAAACCAGTTCCTGCGTTAGGCAAAGAAGGTGGTTTAGTGAAGAAAGAAGCTGCAATTGATGCGTCAAATGTTGCTATCTTTAACCCGAAAACAAATAAAGCTGACCGTGTAGGTTTTAGATTTGAAGACGGCAAAAAAGTACGTTTCTTCAAGTCTAACAATGAAATCATTTAACAAACTGGAGTAATGCGATGGCGAAACTGCATGATTACTACAGAGATCAAGTAGTTAATGAATTGAAAGAAAAATTCAACTACAAATCTGTCATGCAAGTCCCACGAATCGAAAAGATAACCCTAAATATGGGTGTGGGTGAAGCATTGACCGATAAGAAATTGCTAGATAACGCAGTTGCGGATTTAGCAGCGATTAGCGGTCAGAAACCTTTGATTACAAAAGCACGCAAATCTGTTGCAGGCTTTAAAATCCGTCAGGGATATCCAATCGGTTGTAAAGTAACACTACGTGGCGAACGTATGTGGGAGTTCTTTGAACGTTTAATTACAATTGCTGTTCCACGTATTCGTGACTTCCGCGGTTTAAGCGCGAAATCATTTGATGGTCGTGGTAATTACAGCATGGGTGTGCGTGAGCAAATCATCTTCCCTGAAATCGATTATGATAAAGTGGATCGTGTACGTGGTTTAGATATTACTATCACCACTACTGCGAAAAGTGATGAAGAAGGTCAAGCACTACTTGCTGCCTTTAATTTCCCATTCCGTAAATAAGGCAGGTTATCATGGCTAAACAATCAATGAAAGCGCGTGACGTAAAACGCGTAAAACTAGCTGAAAAATTCTACGCGAAACGCGTTGAATTAAAACAGATCATTTCAGATGTAAATGCCTCTGACGAAGACCGTTGGAATGCAGTGTTAAAGTTACAAACTTTACCACGTGATTCTAGCCCAAGCCGTCAGCGTAACCGTTGCCGCCAAACTGGACGCCCACACGGTGTTCTTCGTAAGTTTGGTTTAAGCCGTATTAAGGTTCGTGAAGCTGCAATGCGCGGCGAAATCCCAGGCCTTAAGAAAGCTAGTTGGTAATTTACCACTTTATTTTGGAATCGGAGTAAAAATACAATGAGTATGCAAGATCCAATCGCAGATATGTTGACTCGCATTCGCAACGGTCAAGCTGCGAACAAAGTTGCGATCAGTATGCCTTCATCCAAGCTAAAAGTGGCAATTGCCAATGTATTAGCTGAAGAAGGTTATATCGAGAGCGTTAAAGTTTTAGATGGTGTTAAACCAGAGTTGGAAATTACTTTAAAATATTTCCAAGGCAAACCAGTTGTAGAAAGCATTCAACGTGTTAGCCGCCCAGGTCTACGTATTTATAAACGTAAAGACGAATTACCAAAAGTAATGGGTGGTTTAGGTGTTGCAGTAGTATCTACATCTAAAGGTGTGATGACTGACCGTGCAGCTCGCCAAGCGGGTTTAGGCGGTGAGATTATCTGTTACGTAGCTTAATAGAGAGGTAGGAAAATGTCTCGTGTTGCAAAAGCACCTGTTAGTATTCCTGCCGGCGTTGAGGTTAAACTTGACGGTCAGCTACTAACAGTTAAAGGTAAAAATGGCGAGTTATCTCGTACCATTCATAACGCAGTTGAAGTTAAACAAGATAATAACGAATTAACTTTTTCTCCACGCGAAGGTATTGTTGGAGCAGATGCACAAGCAGGAACTGCACGTGCATTAGTTAACGCAATGGTTATCGGTGTTACTGAAGGCTTCACTAAGAAGTTACAATTGGTGGGTGTAGGTTATAGAGCACAAATCAAAGGCAACGCAGTTGCTTTAAGTTTAGGTTTCTCTCACCCTGTGGAGCACGCTTTACCAGCAGGTATTATAGCTGAATGTCCATCTCAAACAGAAATTGTGTTAAAAGGTGCAGACAAACAGTTAATCGGTCAAGTTGCTGCAGATATTCGTGCTTATCGCCGTCCTGAGCCTTACAAAGGTAAAGGGGTACGTTACGCTGATGAAGTTGTACGTATCAAAGAGGCTAAGAAAAAATAATTAAGGTAACACTATGGATAAGAAATCAGCTCGTATCCGTCGTGCAACTCGCGCACGTCATATGATGAAAGAGCAAGGTGTAACTCGTTTAGTTATTCACCGTACTCCGCGTCATATCTATGCGCAAGTGATTGCACCAAACGGTTCAGAAGTTCTTGCCGCTGCTTCAACTGTTGAAAAAGTAATTAGTGAGCAAGTGAAATATACCGGAAACAAAGATGCAGCAGCAGTAGTTGGTAAAGTTGTTGCAGAAAGAGCATTAGCAAAAGGCGTTAAAGACGTTGCTTTTGATCGTTCTGGTTTTAAATATCATGGTCGTGTCCAAACTTTAGCGGACGCTGCCCGTGAAGCTGGTCTACAGTTCTAATAGAGGTAATTTTAGATGGCAAACATCGAAAAACAAGCTGGTGAACTGCAAGAGAAGCTAATCGCGGTAAACCGTGTATCAAAAACTGTAAAAGGTGGTCGTATTATGAGCTTTACTGCATTAACTGTAGTAGGTGATGGTAACGGTCGTGTAGGTTTTGGTTATGGTAAAGCGCGCGAAGTTCCGGCAGCGATCCAAAAAGCGATGGAAAAAGCACGTCGCAATATGATCAATGTAGCTTTAAATGAAGGTACATTACAACACCCTATTAAAGGTTCTCACACTGGTTCTCGCGTATTTATGCAACCAGCTAGCGAAGGTACAGGTATCATCGCAGGCGGTGCAATGCGTGCAGTATTAGAGGTTGCAGGTGTTCGTAACGTTTTATCTAAAGCTTATGGTTCAACCAACCCAATTAACGTTGTTCGTGCAACTATCGATGCACTAGCAAATATGAAATCACCAGAAATGGTTGCTGCAAAACGTGGCAAAACCGTTGATGAAATCTTGGGGTAATTGATAATGGCTAAAACTATTAAAGTAACTCAAGTTCGTAGTTCTATTGCTCGTTTACCGAAGCATAAGGCTACATTGCGTGGTCTTGGTCTTCGCCATATGCATCATACTGTTGAGTTAATCGACACTCCAGCAGTACGTGGTATGATTAACCAAGTTTCATACATGGTTAAAGTGGAGGAGTAATCAGATGCGTTTAAATACTCTATCACCAGCTGAAGGCGCTAAACATAGCGCTAAACGCTTAGGTCGCGGTATCGGTTCTGGTTTAGGTAAAACAGGTGGTCGTGGTCACAAAGGTCAAAAATCTCGTACAGGCGGCGGTGTTCGTCGTGGTTTCGAGGGTGGTCAGATGCCTTTATACCGTCGTTTACCAAAATTTGGTTTCACTTCAATGAAATCAGCTGTTACAGCTGAAGTTCGCTTAAATGATTTAAGCAAAGTTGAAGGCGACGTAGTAACTTTAGAATCATTAAAAGCAGCTAACGTACTTACTAAAGATATTCAATTTGCAAAAGTAATTTTAGCAGGTGAAGTAAAAGGTGCTGTAGTTGTTCGTGGTTTACGCGTAACTAAAGGTGCTAAAGCAGCAATTGAAGCTGCTGGCGGTTCAGTTGAGGAATAATAAATAAATGGCTAAGCAACCAGGTTATCAAAGTAGAAGTACTCAAAGCGGTACAGGTGAACTTAAAAACAGATTATTATTTGTATTAGTCGCACTGATTGTTTTCCGTATTGGTTCTTTCATTCCGGTTCCTGGTATTGACGCAGCCGTATTAGCTCAATTAATTGAACAACAAAAAGGCACCATCATTGATATGTTTAACATGTTCTCTGGTGGTGCATTGAGCCGTGCGTCTATTTTTGCGTTAGGTATCATGCCTTATATTTCGGCGTCGATTATCATCCAATTATTAACAACGGTTCACCCTGCATTAGCAGAATTAAAGAAAGAGGGTGAAACTGGTCGTCGTAAAATTAGTAAATATACACGTTATTCAACGTTAGTACTTGCGACTTTACAGGCGGTTGGTATTGCTACAGGATTACCAAATATGTTGCCAGGTCTAGTGCCTAATTTGGATATTTGGTTCTATATCACTGCTGTAGTTAGCTTAGTTACAGGAACAATGTTCCTAATGTGGTTAGGTGAGCAAATTACGGAGCGTGGCATCGGTAACGGTATTTCTTTAATTATTTTTGCAGGTATTGTTGCTGGTTTACCATCTGCAATTGGTCAAACTATTGAGCAAGCTCGTCAAGGGCAAATGCATCCATTAGTTCTCTTATTGATCGCAGTTATTGTTTTTGCAGTAACATATTTTGTTGTCTTCGTAGAAAGAGGACAAAGAAGAATTAAAGTTGAATATGCTAAACGTCAACAAGGTCGTCAGATCTTAGGTGGACACTCAACACACTTACCATTAAAAGTTAATATGGCGGGTGTAATTCCAGCAATCTTCGCTTCAAGTATTATTTTATTCCCTGCGACATTAGCGCAGTGGCTTGGTGAGGGTTCTAGTTTGGAGTGGTTAACTGATTTATCAATGTTATTACATCCAGGTCAGCCACTATATTTACTTGTTTATGCAGTAGCGATCATCTTCTTTAGTTTTTTCTATACCGCAATGCAATACAATCCTCGTGATACAGCGGATAATTTGAAAAAATCTGGTGCATTTATACCAGGAATTAGACCAGGTGAACAGACATCACGTTATATTGATAAAATTATGACTCGCTTAACCTTAATTGGTGGCTTGTATATTACGTTTGTATGTTTGGTTCCTTACGTTATGACATCAGCTTGGAATGTACAATTCTACTTTGGTGGTACATCACTTCTGATTGTTGTAGTAGTAATTATGGATTTCATCGCTCAGGTTCAAAGTCATTTGATGTCGACAAAATATGAATCTGCGTTGAAAAAAGCAAACCTTAAAGGTTTAGGACAATAATTTGTCCATTAAATAAAAGGGATAAGCAATGAAAGTTCGTGCTTCCGTTAAGAAATTATGTCGTAACTGTAAAATTGTTAAACGTGAAGGCGTCGTTCGTGTACTTTGTAGCGACCCTAAGCATAAACAACGTCAAGGTTAATTGACATTTTTTTCTTGCAAAGAACCAGTTGAGCAGTTATACTGCTCAGCTCATTTATGTCCTTGACACTTTGTTTGAGTATCCTGAAAACGGGCTTTTCAAGATCAAAGTGTCAAATTAGTTAAAATAATAGGAGTGCATAGTGGCCCGTATTGCAGGCATTAACATTCCTGATCATAAACACACTGTAATCGCTTTAACTGCAATTTATGGTATCGGTAAAACTCGCGCACAAGCTATTTGTGTTGCAACTGGTATTGCCGAAGATGTTAAGATCAGCGAATTGTCTGAAGAGCAGATTGATAAACTGCGTGACGAAGTTGGTAAATTTACCGTTGAAGGTGACTTACGTCGTGAAGTAACACTAAACATCAAACGTCTATTAGACTTAGGTTGTTATCGTGGTTTACGTCATCGTCGTGGTTTACCGGTACGTGGTCAACGTACTAAAACTAATGCGCGTACCCGTAAGGGTCCTCGTAAGCCGATCAAGAAATAAGTCGGGGTAAAGTAAGATGGCTAAAACACCAGTTCGTGCACGTAAACGTGTAAAAAAACAAGTTGTAGATGGCGTTGCTCACATTCACGCATCTTTCAATAATACAATCGTTACCATTACTGACCGTCAAGGCAACGCTCTAGCATGGGCTACTGCTGGTGGTTCAGGTTTCCGTGGTTCTCGTAAATCTACCCCGTTTGCTGCACAAGTTGCTGCTGAACGTTGTGCTGAAGTTGTAAAAGAATTCGGCTTAAAGAACTTGGAAGTTATGGTGAAAGGACCTGGTCCTGGTCGTGAGTCTACTATTCGTGCGTTAAACGCTGCGGGTTTCCGTATTACGAATATTACTGATGTGACTCCGATTCCTCATAACGGTTGTCGTCCACCGAAAAAACGTCGTGTTTAATGGCGTCATAGGATAGTTGGAGAAAGAAAATGGCAAGATATTTGGGTCCTAAGCTCAAGCTAAGCCGTCGTGAAGGCACTGACTTATTCCTTAAGTCAGGTGTGCGCGCGATTGAATCAAAATGTAAAATTGATACTGCCCCTGGTCAGCATGGTGCTCGTAAACCACGTTTATCAGACTACGGTAGTCAATTACGTGAAAAACAAAAAGTTCGTCGTATTTACGGTATCTTAGAACGTCAATTCCGTAATTATTATAAAGAAGCAAACCGCTTAAAAGGTAATACTGGTGAAAACTTACTAGTATTATTGGAAGGCAGATTGGATAACGTTGTTTATCGCATGGGCTTTGCTGCAACTCGTGCTGAAGCTCGCCAATTGGTGAGTCACAAAGCGATTGTTGTAAATGGTCGTGTTGTTAATATCCCATCATTCCAAGTATCAGTTAATGATGTTGTTGCTGTTCGTGAGAAATCTAAAAAACAAGCACGTATCAAAGCGTCATTAGAATTAGCAGAGCAAAGAGAAAAACCAACTTGGTTAGAAGTTGATGCTGCTAAAATGGAAGGTGTGTTCAAACGTGTTCCTGAACGTTCTGATTTATCAGCAGACATTAACGAACATCTGATCGTTGAGCTTTATTCTAAATAATAGTTAAAGCTTAGAAGCAAAGAGAGGATAAAATGCAGGGTTCTGTTACAGAATTTTTAAAGCCACGCTTAGTAGATATTGAGCAAATTAGCTCAACTCATGCTAAAGTGATCTTAGAACCGTTAGAGCGTGGATTCGGCCACACTTTAGGTAATGCATTACGTCGTATTCTTCTATCTTCAATGCCAGGTTGTGCTGTAACTGAAGTAGAAATTGATGGCGTATTGCACGAATACAGCAGTAAAGAAGGTGTTCAGGAAGATATTCTTGAAGTGCTTCTAAACTTAAAAGGCCTAGCGGTTAAAGTTCAGAATAAAGATGATGTATTTCTGACATTAAACAAATCTGGAATTGGCCCTGTTGTTGCAGCTGACATCACCCATGATGGAGATGTTGAAATCGTAAATCCTGAGCACGTAATTTGCCACTTGACAGATGAAAACGCATCAATCAATATGCGTATTCGTGTTCAACGTGGTAGAGGTTATGTACCAGCTTCTGCTCGCGTACACGCTCAAGATGAAGAAAGACCAATTGGTCGTCTATTAGTAGATGCATGTTATAGCCCAGTAGATCGTATTGCTTACAATGTTGAAGCTGCACGTGTTGAACAGCGTACTGACTTAGATAAACTTGTTATCGAGTTAGAAACTAACGGCACTATTGATCCAGAGGAAGCAATTCGTCGTGCAGCAACAATTTTAGCAGAGCAACTTGATGCATTCGTTGATTTGCGTGATGTTCGTCAACCAGAAGTTAAGGAAGAAAAACCAGAATTCGATCCGATTCTGTTGCGTCCTGTTGATGACTTAGAGTTGACAGTTCGTTCTGCTAACTGTTTGAAAGCAGAAACAATTCACTATATCGGTGATTTAGTACAGCGTACTGAAGTTGAGTTATTAAAAACGCCTAACCTTGGTAAGAAATCTCTTACTGAAATTAAGGACGTTCTTGCTTCACGCGGCTTATCACTAGGTATGCGCCTTGAGAATTGGCCACCAGCAAGTATTGCTGAAGACTAGTTTGGTCATAGGTTAAAGATTTTTCTGAGAAGGATAAGGTCATGCGCCATCGTAAGAGTGGTCGTCAACTAAACCGTAATAGCAGCCATCGCCAAGCGATGTTCCGTAATATGGCAAGCTCTTTAGTTAGTCACGAAATTATCAAGACTACATTGCCAAAAGCTAAAGAATTACGTCGTGTAGTTGAACCGTTAATTACATTAGCAAAAGTAGATAGCGTTGCAAATCGTCGTTTAGCTTTTGCTCGTACACGCAACATTGAAACTGTTGCTAAATTATTCAATGAATTAGGTCCACGTTTTGCTCAACGTGCAGGTGGTTACACCCGTATCTTAAAATGTGGTTTCCGTGCAGGTGACAACGCGCCAATGGCTTACATTGAGTTAGTTGATCGTCCAGAAGTAGCAACTGAAGAAGCTGCTGCAGAATAATGATTTAGATAAGTTAATTTTTTAACTTATATCGAGATAAAACCCACTAGCAATTGTTAGTGGGTTTTCTTTTGTCTGAATTTTATGTAGTAAAACAACAGATACTCAGATATGTGATGTATTCAGTTTGGCTATTAAAATTTAGATAAGATTAACCGCACTTTCTCATATAGTTAATAGAAAAAAGTGCGGTCAAAATATAATGTATTTTGTATTATTGAACTGGTCTAGTCTTCTCGATCATCAATCCCCATCAGTAAATATTCCCCATCGATATTGCAAAGGCTACGGAATCCTACGTTTGTGATTTTGAAATTGGGTTGTTCTTTCACACTTTCATAATCGAAGTTTTCGTGATGATGTCCGTGAAAAATATGCTTAACTTGCATTTTTTCTGCAAGCTCATTAATCACAGCAAAACCAGAAGGGTGTGGCTTGGGCGCTTCGTGAGAAATAAGAATATCTGCAGTTTGTTGTTCTAATGCTTCAATATCTGAAGGAAAAATAGAGGTACGATGGCGTAATGGCACACCGCCACGCCAGATTTTTTCTTGCGAACAATATTGGCAATAATGAATGGGATCGAAAAACAACGGTTTATTCGGTGGCATCCAAATTTGTCCTCTGAATACACCACCCAACCCTGCAATTTTCTTGCCTTGAATTTCAATTACTTTACCGTGTAAGTTGCGTGATTGCCATTCACTTTCCCAAATTGATTCAAATGCATCAACAGTTTTACTGTCGTGATTACCGTGGATAAACCAAAGATCACAATGCTTTGCGAGTTTTTCTAATTCTTCAGCGGTACTGAGCTGTAAGTCACCTAAAATAATTAATGCCATATCCTGGCGGTCTTTGATAAAAGGATAAAGATGATCAAAACTTCCGTGTGGATCACCAGCAAATAAAATCATTCTTCTTCCTCAAAAATTGACGTTGAATGTTGTTCATTATGTAAATTAGGGAGCTCTTCTTCGTTTAAGATTTTCTCAACAATTTGTTTTACTTGGTTATAGCGCTCTAAATAGCTTGGTGATTCAATTTCAATGTAGGGAACATTGTATTTATCGAGCAATTTCTTCAGCAGCATCTGGAAACGTTGGCGTTGTTTATGGTTGCCTAGGCTACGTAATCCGTCATCTACCCATTTTGTATTGTTGTTTAATAGAATCGTCACATCAAAAGGATATTCTTTGATCATTGAATCCAAGAATGGGTGTGCTTTCCCTTCATATTGAATACAGAATGCTTGTGTTGTAATGAAATCTGTATCAATAATAGCGATTTTATGGGCGTGGCGCACTGCATAGTCAATGTAGCGTTGATGCCCCAATACCATTTGTGGGTAGTCTGAATATTGCATTGCTTGCTCATTCCCACCCAATTTTTCAAACACAAATTCGCGTCCATATTCCCAAGCAGATGTGGTGTTAAATACAGTTGCTAGCTTATTAACTAAAACTGTCTTACCACTACTTTCACCACCTAAAATAGCAATGGTTTTTGCAAAGAATGGACGAACTTCTTTTGGAATAAATTTCCAATAATGGAAAGGATTATTACGAATTTTTGTAGCAGATATATTGAAAAACTGGCGATCGGGATCGACTAATGCTACTTCTAAGCCTAAATATTTTTCATAAGGTGCTTTATCCTGAGTTTCGCTACTAAACACGATACTTGGATTGACATTTTTTTCTTTAAATAAGTTTTTCACTTGTGCTGCCCAAGCTTCCCAGCCATTTGGATAGCTTGGGATACCATCTTCCACAAGGTGATGAATAAAGATCTGATTTTTCTGGTATTTAAAGATTTGTTGCATCCAACGTAAGCGATCCTGCACTGTTGGCATACGCTTCATTTTACTATCGTAGAAGAGTTTTAAATCACGTTCCGTATCGCTACACACAACAACGTGAATTTCATCCACCTTACTGAATGCTTCATAAATCATATTAATATGACCAGTGTGCACAGGATAAAATTTACCAAAAATCACACCGACTTTTTTGTTATTCGGCTCGGTAATTTGTAAGACTTTGTGCAATGCGCTGAGTTTGTTTGCGCTTGGATTTTTAATTTTCCCACTGACTAACTGATTAAAATAGGCGCGCGTAATATTGGCTTGTTCGCAAATATCATTGACTTTGAGATTCAATTGTTTACGCTTTTGTTGTAAGTAAGCAAAGGCGGACATAATGTGTTCCTCATTCAAAAATAGTAAAAAAATTTACCGCACTTGGTTGAAAGTGCGGTGGTTTTTACGATTGTTTTTGTTGTTCAAGTAGTGCTTCAACACGCTTTTCTAACTCGGTCAATTTCTCTCGAGTACGCATTAATACTTGAGTTTGAACATCAAATTCTTCACGAGTGACTAAGTCCAACTTGGATAATTGCGCTTGTAATGTCTGTTTTAATTTCGCTTCAGCATCTTGCCCTAAATCTTTTAGCCCTTGCGGTAATGAATCTTGAATTTGTTGTATAATTTGCTCTATTTTTTTAGGATTTAGCATACTGACCTCACATTTAATAAAATATGGTCTATTGTATGCAATCTGGCTATAAATAAAAACATTTTTTCAAGATTAAGTTTGCGTTATACTATGCGCGCATTCTCAGGGCAGGGTGAAATTCCCTACCGGTGGTAAGTGCCATTGCACAAGCCCACGAGCGTTTGTTCAGTGTTGAACAAAGTCAGCAGATTTGGTGAAAATCCAAAGCCGACAGTATAGTCTGGATGAAAGAGAATAAGCAGGTTTTGAACAAAACCTGTATTTTTTATTTGTTTAAGATTTTCTTAGCCACTTAATTTTCTCATCAGCCCTGATTCTGGTATCTAAAGATCGTGATATTTCAAGGAATTTACTATGAATCAGTCAATTTTATCGCCTTTTGGCAACGCTGAAGAACGAGTGATCGCAGCGATTAATGCCTTCAAACAAGGTAATGGTGTTTTAGTGTTAGATGATGAAGATCGTGAAAATGAAGGCGATCTGATTTTCCCTGCAGAAACAATTACCCCAGAACAAATGGCAATGTTAATTCGTTATGGTAGCGGTATTGTGTGCTTATGTTTAACGGATGCAATCTGCCAACAACTTGATTTGCCACCAATGGTACAAGAGAACACCAGTGTTAATAAAACCGCATTTACAGTAACGATTGAAGCGGCACAAGGTGTTTCAACCGGTGTATCAGCAAAAGACCGAGTGACAACCATTCGTGCAGCGATTGCAGATAATGCAAAACCGAGTGATTTAAGTCGTCCAGGACACATTTTCCCATTACGTGCAGCAGATGGTGGTGTATTAAAACGTCGTGGCCATACTGAAGCTTCTGTCGATTTAGCTCGTTTAGCCGGCTATAAAGAGGCAGGGGTAATTTGCGAAATCACTAACGATGATGGCTCAATGGCGCGTGCTCCAGAGATAGTCGTATTTGCACAGAAATTTGGTTTCCCAGTGGTAACCATTGAAGATTTAGTGGAATATCGTCAGAAGTATAATTTATAATTTTTCTGGATGCAGACTATGAAAAAACACCTGTGCTTGTTGTACAGGTGTTTTTTTATGGGATAAAAAGTTAATAAATACCAAATAAACTAAACAATGTAATGACAATGATTGTTGCGACAATAGGTAGAATGAAAGAAGTCACTGCGATTTCTAAATAAGAATCACGGTGTGTCATTCCTGTATTACTAAGTAAAGTTAATACAGCGCCATTATGTGGCATTGTATCTAAGCCACCAGATGATAAAGATGCAATACGGTGGAATGGCTCAGGTGATATGCCTGCTTGTTTAGCAATGGCGAGATATTTTTCACCTAACGCTTCAAGAGCAATTCCCATCCCACCGGAGGCTGATCCTGTTGCACCTGCTAAGATATTGACAGCAACAGATAAAGAAATAAGTGGGCTACCTGGAACATTTAAAATCATTGCTGTTAAATGTTCAAAACCGGGAGCCATTCTTACTACACTACCAAACCCAACAGCTGCCGCCGTATTAATAATTGCGCCAACTGCACCATTTGCACCTTTTCCAATGGCGGGAATAAAAGCAGATCGTTTATTCAGATTTAAGATAATCACGAGGGCAATGCCAGCTAATAATGCTAATACAATATTTTTAGGATCACCATTTTTTAAGCCGATTAGTTCAGGCACAAAGTTAAGCACAACTATAACACTGATTAATGGCAAGATAGCCAAAAGTGGAGAAGGTAAATTTGCATTGCTATTATCTTCCGTATTTTCTACGGCTGGCTCGATGAAATATTCCCCATTTTTAGCATATTTTTTACGGCGCATTTCTAAATAAGAGACACCACCAAAAAAGAGAATTGCAGAAGCAATCGTACCCATAATCGGTGCTGCGAGTGCGTTAGTTCCAAAATAAGCGGTTGGGATTAAATTTTGAATTTGTGGTGAACCTGGTAGTGCGGTCATTGTGAAGGTGAATGCACCACAAGCGATTGTGCCAGGAATTAAGCGACGGGTAATGTTCGCCTCTTTAAAGACCGCTAGAGCGAGCGGATAAACTGCGAATACAACCACGAATAAGCTTACGCCACCATACGTGAGTAATGCACAGCCTAATACTATTGAGGCAATTGCACTCTTGGAACCTAACATTCGAGTTAACCAGATTGCAATTGATTTTGCCCCACCTGTGACATCCATCAAGTTGCCAAAAATAGCACTGAGTAAGAATGCAGGGAACCAAGCTTTAACAAACCCAACTAAACCGGTCATATAACTGCCTAAATAGGCATCTAAAACATTCAAATCTCCTGTGAATGCAACGACAGTTGCACAAAGCGGTGCAATCCAAACAATCGAGTAGCCTCTGAAAGCTAAATACATAAGTAGCACAAGGCCAACGAAAATACCTAATAAACTAAGCATAATTTTCCCCCTATTACAATAAAGCCACAATTGAATGAACAATTGTGGCTAAGGATTGTGTTTATTAACCTGCAGTCCAACCGCCATCAACTGTTAGGCAGGAACCTGAAATAGATGCTGCTGCATCTGAACAGAGGAATTTGACAAATTCACCGATATCAGAAGGCTCAATTAAGCGTTTAACCGCGGCTTTTTGTAGCATAATTTTGCTGATGACATCTTCTTCGGAGATATTGTGGTGAGCAGCTTGGTCGGCAATTTGCTTATCAACAAGCGGAGTTCTTACGTAGGCTGGGCAAATAGAGTTTACGGTGATTCCGTATTGACCACCTTCAAGAGCGGTCGTTTTTGTTAAACCTGATAAACCGTGTTTTGCTGAAACATAAGCCGATTTGAATTCAGATGCAACAACACCGTGAATTGAATTTAAGTTAATGATACGGCCCCATTGATTTTTTTTCATATATGGCCAAGAGTATTTTGTTAATAAGAATGGTGCCGTCAACATTACGTTAATCATAAAGTCCCATCTGTCTTCTGGGAAATCTTCAACCGGCGAAACGGTTTGAATACCTGCCACGTTGACTAAAATGTCTACGCTACCAAAGGTTTCAACAGCTTGTTCTACCGCTGCTTTACAGGCTTGTCGTTTAGATAAGTCTGCAACAACATAGGTGGCGTTGAGTTTCTCTGCTTGTTCTTTTAATAAGGTTTCATTGATATCTACCATCACAACATTCGCACCTTCCTGTGCGAGAGTTTGACTAACAGCGAGGCCAATACCACTTGCTGCGCCGGTGACTAATGCAACTTTGTTTTTTAACATAGTGACTCCTGAATCCATATAGGAATGTGATGCCGCAAAAGTGCGGTGAGTTTTATGAAAATTTGCACCTTATCTGCCAAAGCGAATACATAAGGTGCAATCGGGTGGTAGGGTTATACGCGCTCGATAACCATCGCAATACCTTGGCCGCCACCAATACATAATGTCGCTAAACCTAAGGTTTTATTTCTTGCGTGTAACGCGTGGATAAGTGTGACAAGTATGCGAGCACCACTTGCACCAACAGGATGACCTAAAGCGATCGCACCACCATTAACATTGACTTTTTCTGGGGCAAAGCCGAGTTCTTTGCCTACTGCAAGGAATTGTGCTGCAAAGGCTTCATTGGCTTCAATAAGATCAATGTCATTTAAGGTTAAGCCTGCTTTAGCGAGTGCTTTTTGTGAAGCTGGCACTGGGCCCATCCCCATAATATCTGGGGCAACGCCACCACTTGCATAACTTTTAATACGAGCAAGAATGGTTAAGCCTAGTGCTTTTGCCGTTTCTTCTTCAACGATAACTAATGCTGCTGCGCCATCATTGATACCAGAGGCATTACCTGCAGTGACAGTTCCTTCTTTATCAAATGCAGGGCGTAGAGAAGAAAGTCCTTCTAATGTGGTATCTTTTTTCGGGAATTCATCAGTATCAAAGATGATCTCTTTTTTCTTCACTTTGACAGTGACAGGTACAATTTCATTTTTGAATGCACCAGATTCAATAGCTTGCACTGCTCTGCGTTGTGATTCTACAGCCATTTCATCTTGTTGCTCACGTGTAATACCATATTTTTTAGCCACATTTTCAGCTGTAATGCCCATATGGTAATGGTTTTCAGCACAAACCAGTGCATCTAATAAAATGACATCATTGAGCTGTCCATTTCCTAAGCGATGTCCCCAACGTGCTTTAGCATCTAAGAGGTAAGGGGCTTGGCTCATATTTTCCATACCACCAGCAACGATGATATTGGCATCCCCCGCACGAATTGCTTGAGCAGCTAGTGCAACAGTTTTTAAACCAGAACCACATACTTTATTAACAGTGTAAGCAGTCACATCTTGTGAAATGCCACTTCTTAGCAATGCTTGACGAGCAGGGTTTTGTTTTTGACCAGCTTGTAACACTTGCCCCATAATGACTTCATCAACACTTGAAATATCAATCCCTGATTTTTCTATTGCGGCTTTAATTGCAATTGTGCCTAATTCAACCGCACTTACTCCGGATAGGCTACCATTAAAGTTACCAATTGGGGTGCGGACTGCGCTTGCGATAACAACGTTTTTCATAAACTCTCCTTTGTTTTTAGAATACTGTTAATCCGATAATGAAAATGGCACTTGAGAAGATGAGTGCTGTCATACAGTAGCCCATAATGTCTCTCACACCTAAGCCAGCAATTGCGAGTGCAGGTAGAGCCCAGAATGGTTGTGCCATATTCATCCATTGCTCACCATAAGCAATTGCCATCACTGATTTCCCTAAATCTGCATCTAATGCTTGTGCTGCTGCGAGAACGTAAGGTCCTTGAATTACCCAGTGGCCACCACCAGAAGGTACTGCAAAGTTAATGAAGGCAGAGCTGAAGAAGGTCATTAAAGGGAAGGTTTCTTTCGTTGATACGTTGATAAAGAATTCAGTGATTAATCCGCCTAATCCAGAATGTTCCATCATTAACTGGATGCCCGCATAGAATGGGAATTGGATTAAAATACCGGCAGTGCTTCCTGCAGCTGCTTTAACAGCACGCATATATGCCATAGGTGTTTTATGAAGTAATACACCAGCGATAAGGAAAATAAGGTTTACTGTATTGATTGTAATGTTGAAGCCTTTATCCATAAAGTACATCACTAAATAACCAATACCGAATGCACCAATTACCCAACTTAATACACGACTTTCTTCTAGTTTTTCAGATGGTGGAGCATCTTTAGAAAGCGTTTTCTGGTAATTAGCTTCTTCTTTTAGTAACTCAGGATCAATCATTACCACATCGGTTGGTTTTGGTAGCATCATTTTGGTTAAGAATGGTAGGAATACCACTAATCCAATTGTGATGAATAGATTGAAGCCAGTGAGTAAGGTGTTTTGAATCGGAATTAAACCTGCAATATGCTCAACTGGGTTGCCCGGTGTTGCAGCAAGTAGTGGCATTGAGCCAGATAAACCACCGCCCCAAGACATAAAGCCAATGTAAGCACAAGCAATCAGGAGTGGGTAGTCAGATCCTTTGACACGACGAGCAACTTCACGTGCGAACATTGCACCAACAACTAAGCCAAACCCCCAGTTAATCACACAAGCTAGTGCACTAAAGAACGTCACTAACATTACGCCCTGTGTTGGTGTTTTCGCTAAAGAAGCAATATTGCGTAAGACATTTTTGACAGGAGGTGAGCTTGCTAATGCGTGGCCTGTGACGACAATTAAAGCCATTTGCATACCAAAACCAAGCAGGTTCCAGAAGCCATCTCCCCAATATTTCACCATTTGTACAGGCGTTGAGTCTGTCAGACCCAACGCAACAAAAAAGGTGATTAGCGTAAGTAGTAAGGCAAAAATGAGTGGGTCCGGTAAATAACGGCTCACAAATTTTGTCATTCCTCTCGAAATGGTGCTAATCATATAATCTCCTTATTGTGCTAGAGGCATCATTTTGAGAGATGGGGACACAACAAACTCTGCTTCAGTTTTAGCTTTAATAGCCTCGACATCCTGTCCTTCTGCGACTTCAGTTAAGTGTAGTTTTCCATCAATGAATTCAAATACAGCCAATTCTGTTACTAACATATGTACGGCATTGACTGCTGTAAGAGGTAATGTACAACGTTTTAACACTTTTGAAGAACCATCCTTGGCACAGTGCTCCATTGCTATAATTACTTTACGCGCACCTGTAACGAGGTCCATTGCGCCACCCATTCCCGGCACCATCTTCCCTGGCACCATCCAGTTGGCGAGGTTTGCGTCTTCATCTACTTGCAAACCACCTAGAACACAAGCATCAACGTGTCCACCGCGAATAAGTGCAAACGAAGTCGCACTATCGAACATCGCAGCACCAGCAATCATTCCGCAAGGTTGACCTCCTGCATTTACTAGGCTTGGATCCGCTTCCGTGACGGGACCTAAACCTAAAAAACCATTTTCAGATTGCAGAGTAATATCCATTCCTTCTGGTAAATAGTTCACTACCTGTGTAGGCAATCCAATGCCTAAGTTAACGATATCTCCATTTTTTAATTCTAAAGCTACTCGGCGAGCAATTCGTTCTTTAGCGTTCATCTTAGTGCTCCTCTGGAAGAATAATGTAATCAATCAGTGCCGCAGGGGTCACAACGTGATCTGGCTGAATGTCGCCAACTTCAACAATTTGCTCTGGTTCAACGAAGGTTTTCTCTGCCGAGAATGCAATGATTGGATTGAAATTACGCGTTGTTAATTGATAAGTTAAGTTTCCTTTTTTATCTGCAAGATGAGCACCAATAATTGCGATATCTGCTTTAATTGGTTTTTCAAGGAGGTATTTTTTACCGTCTAATTCAAGAGTTTGTTTCCCTTCTTCTACAACAGTGCCAACACCTGTTGGAGTGAGTACTCCACCCAGCCCAGCGCCGCCTGCTCGAATACGTTCGATTAAAGTGCCCTGTGGCACAAGTTCAACTTCTAACTCACCAGAAATCATTTGGCGGCCAGTTTCTGCGTTAGTACCAATATGTGAAGCAATGACTTTCTTAATACGTTTATTTGCAATCAATGGACCAACACCGGTATCAACAAATGCAGTGTCATTACCAATAATAGTGAGATCTTTTACACCAGAATCTAAGATCGCTTGTACTAAGCGATTTGGTGTGCCAATCCCCATAAATCCCCCAAATAAGATGGTCATTCCATCCGATAAATGACTTTGTACATCCATAATAGGTATGACTTTAGACATAGTAGTCCTCCAGGTATTTAATAAAATAAATTTATATAAAGTAAAGAAATCCTGATTAAACATATGAGTCATTATGTTTAATTACTTTAATGAATATAAATCTAATTACTTATAACAAATTGATAATATATTCATTTTATTATTAAAAAGTTAAATTTTTGTAAACAGATATAATTTGTTTATCTAAAAGATAGCAAGAAATATTTTTTAGAGGAAATACTGTTTTTTTAATTACATATAAATTAATTTTATAGACATTTGACTATGAGGAAAAATACTTTTATGCTGTGAAAAGGAAAATCAGTCTGGAGGTTCTTATGGATATTAGACATCTACGCTATTTTATTTCGATTGTGGATAATGATTTCAACTTAAGTCGAACATCGCAAAATCTTTATATTTCACAACCTGCTCTAAGTATGATGATTAGCGATTTTGAACAACGAGAGGCGGTGCAATTGTTTAAACGTTCGAAAGGTAAAATAATTGGATTAACTTATGCTGGAGAAAATTATTATAACGATGCCAAAGAGTTGATTCAAAAATATAATGAGATGAATAAAAATTTGCATAAAGTCACAAAACAAATAACAGGTAATGTGACAATTGGAATTCCACCTTTAGTGTTGTCTGTCGTATTTTCTGAAATAATGCCAAATCTTATTTTAAATAATCCTGATATTAATTTTACAATAAAAGAACAAGGTGCTTATGTATTAAGAAATGAATTATTATTAGGGAATATTGATTTTGCTGCATTATTATATCCAGAACACATTTCTAAGAATATTATTGACTCGGTTGAGCTTGTTCATTCTGAATTAGCAGTATTCCTTTCTCCAAATCACCATCTTACTCAAAAAGAAAGGCTTGAATGGAAAGATTTACATAATGAAAAATTAGCCATTTTTGATAAAACCTTTTTTATTTACCACCAATTAACCTCTGCCTTTGAATTACACAATGTGTATCCTAATGTGATTTTGGAATCCAGTTCGTGGGATTTTCTATTAAATTCGGCGAAAATCAATAAAGATTTATTAACGATTTTACCTTTACCAATTGCGGAACAATATCCATCAAATGACTTTGTTTGTCGTCGTATTAAAGATCCTATTCCTTGGATTGTGACCTTATGTCGCTTAAAGAAAAATAGTTATTCAAGTGTAGAGAGTTATATTTTTGATTCTTTATTAAAGGGTTTTAATTAAGTTTTTCACTATAAAAAGTGCGGTCAAAATTTCTAAAATTCTGACCGCACTTTTCATTTGTTTCTTTGCAAATTAGTTGGTTTTTAATTTACTCCAATATTTTTCGTAAATATCAACTGCTTTACCAACATCACCTTGCATCACGCCTTTTTCCACTTCTTCCGCAGGTGGGAATAATACTGGGTTGTTGACAAGTTCAGGGGATAATAATTTTTTCACACCTTCATTTGGCATTGAAAAGCCCATTCTTTCGATCACAATTTTTGCGTTTTCAGGGCGGAGTAAGAAGTCGATAAATTTATAAGCGCCTTCAACATTTTTCGCACTTTTTGGAATGGCGTAGTTGTCCATCCAGAAAATTGCGCCTTCTTTTGGATAAATAAATTGAATGCTTGGGTTTTCTTTCGTCGCTAAATAAGCAGAACCATTCCAAATCATTCCAAGAGATACCTCCCCTTGCACATAAGGCACTTCCGGTGAGTCAGAGTTAAATACCAACACGTTTGGCATTAATTTGACCAATCTGTCGTAAGCTTCTTTAATTTCATTTTCTTGTGTGGTGTTTGGTGATTTACCATTCAATAAAAGCGCTAAGTGGAAAACTTCACGCGCGTCACTGGTGAGCAAGACTTTGCCTTTATATTCTGGTTTCCAAAGATCTGCCCAGCTAGTCACTTGTTTTGGATCGATGTCATCAGCATTGATCCCAATGCCAGTTAAACCATAGATATATGGCAATGAATATTGGTTATCGGGGTCAAATTCTTTATTGAGTAAATGGCGTGGAATTTGGTGAAAATTGCTTAATTTACTATGATCTAATGGTGCTAGCATCCCTTCTTTTGCCATTTTATCGATGTAATAGCTTGATGGAAATACAAGGTCGTATCCATTGTTTTTAGAAAGTAGCTTTAATTTCGCATACATTTCTTCGTTGCTTTCAAAGGTTGAATAAATCACTTCAATGCCAGTTTCTTTGGTGAAGTCTGCAATCACAGTTGAAGGGATATAATCTGTCCAGTTATATACATACAATTTTTTTGAAGCAAATGCAGATTGAGTTACGAAAAGGAGAGAAGTTAAGGCAAGAGATTTGATCACATTAGTAAACAGTTTTTTCAATTCATAGTCCTCAACGTCATAAAGACGATAAAGTGCGGTTAAAAATAAATGGATTTCATTAGCTAATCCACAATGACATCTCGTGTCTGAAAAGACGGCAGTGAGTATAGCAAACTTTAGAAACTGATTGAATTAAATTGACATATTTTCTGGTGGGAGTAAACTGCCCGCAGTTTTTAACAAAGAGCCATTTTATGCTGAAATTTTCTCATCAAGAGCATATCAAATCATATTATTCAGACACTCGTAATATTCATTTCACGCTTCCACCTTTAGAACACCGTCAATCTGCTGATGTTTGTGTTATTGGCGCCGGATTTTTTGGGCTATCCACGGCTTTAGAACTTGCAGAGCAAGGAAAAAAAGTGATTGTGCTAGAGGGTGCAAGGGTTGGCTTTGGCGCTTCAGGGCGTAATGGTGGACAAGCGATTAACGGTTTCGAAGAAGATATCAGTGATTATATTGATGCCGTGGGTTTTGAAACGGCAAATAAATTATGGCAGATGTCTTTGGAAGCCTTGGATATTATCGATGAGCGCATTACTAAATACGGTATTCAATGCGATTGGAAACGGGGTTATGCAACACTGGCATTAAACCATCGCCGTTTTGATGATTTAGTCACGATTGAAAAATCCTGCCGTGAGTATTTTGGTTATCAAAGTATGGAGTTGTGGGACAAAGCCACGCTCGAAAAAACATTAGGTAGCCAAATTTATCAAGGGGCGTTATTTGACCCAAACTCTGGGCATTTGCACCCGCTTAATTACTGCTTAGGGCTAGCGAAAGCGTGCTTGGATTTAGGCGTTGAGATTTATGAGCATTCACCTGTGATGGATTTACGTATTGGTAAATCTAAAGTGAAAGTAAAAACCGATAAAAGCTCGGTATTGGCGAAAGATGTGGTGTTGGCGACTAATGCTTATGTTCGAGCGTTGCCGAAAACATTGCATCACGGTATTGCACGTAAAATCTTACCCGTAGAAAGTTTTATTATTGCCACTGAACCGCTCAGCGATGAAATGGCAAACAGTTTGATCCGCAATCGTATGTCAGTATGCGATAACAATTATTTCTTGGATTATTATCGTTTAAGCGCAGATAATCGTTTGTTATTTGGTAGCGATTCCAGCCCTGAACTGAATATGAAAACGGTAATGCGTTGTAATATGTTGCACGTTTTCCCGCAATTAGAAGATGTCAAAATTGAATATGGTTGGGGCGGACCGATTGATATGACGCTAAATTCTAATCCGCACTTTGGACGTATCGCACCGAATATTTATTTTGCGCAAGGTTATTCGGGGCACGGTGTGGCATTAACGGGCTTAGCGGGGCGTATTGTTGCGGAAGCCATTTTAGGGAATGATGAGCGTTTACGTGTATTTGAAAAATTAAAAGTACCAACCGTTCACGGTGGTAAATTATTGCAAAAAGCTGCGTTATTTATTGGTACCAATTATTATCGCTTTTTAGATAAATATCGTTAATTTTAAAGCAGATAGAAAATGGTGAGTTCATAATGAATTCACCATTTTTTTATGTCAGATTTTTGAGTGAAATAAAAGAAAAAGCTAGTTATTCAAGTGCATTTGTTTTATGCTTTGGAAGTTATTTTTGTGTCGGTAAATGACACAGAAAATACAGCGTATGGCGTACTTTTCGCCTGAATTTTTGACCCGTGTTAAGAGGTAAACTAAGACATTGGAACAGGTTACTTTAGACTCTCAAGAGACGACTTCGCCAATTTTCGCAGAAAATACTGTGCGCGAAGTATGTAACATCAATTACTGGGGGATGCGTTATTATAACGTTGATGAAAATGGTGATATTTTCGTTTGCCCTGATCCTGAAAAACCGCAAAATCGTGTTTCTTTAGCAAAACTTGCTGAAAAAGCACAAAAAGAACAAGGCGCACACTTGCCGACACTGTTCTGTTTCCCGCAAATTATTCAACATCGTTTACGTTCAATTAATCAAGCTTTTAAACAAGCACGTGAAAATTTTGGTTATGAGGGTAATTACTTTTTGGTTTATCCAATTAAAGTTAACCAACATCGCCGGGTGATTGAGTCATTGATTAATTCTGGCCAAGTGCTTGGCTTAGAGGCTGGCTCAAAGGCAGAATTGATGGCGGTGTTAGCACACGCAGGTGTGACACAAACGGTGATCGTATGTAATGGTTATAAAGATCGTGAATACATCCGTTTTGCGTTAATGGGCGAGAAACTTGGTCACAAAGTTTATTTGGTGATTGAAAAGCTTTCTGAAATTCAATTAGTGCTAGAAGAAGCCGCGAAATTGAATGTGAAACCACGTTTAGGCGTGCGTGCGCGTTTAGCTTCGCAAGGTTCAGGTAAATGGCAATCTTCAGGAGGTGAAAAGTCTAAATTTGGCTTATCAGCATCACAAGTTTTATCCCTTGTGAATATGCTTAAAGAACACGATTGTTTAGATTGTTTGCAACTTTTACATTTCCATTTAGGTTCACAGCTTGGCAACATTCGTGATGTGGCAACAGGCGTGCGTGAAAGTGCGCGTTTTTATGTGGAATTACATAAATTAGGTGTCAACATCCAATGTTTCGACGTAGGTGGTGGACTGGGTGTGGACTACGAAGGTAACCGCACACAATCGGATTGCTCGGTAAACTACGGCTTGAATGAATATGCCGATACCGTGGTGTGGGGAATTGGTCAGGCTTGTCGTGAACACGGGTTACCGCACCCAACAATTATTACGGAATCAGGACGTGGCGTAACCGCACATCACGCGGTGTT
The DNA here is from genome assembly GCA_049941595.1 of Bisgaard Taxon 46. Taxonomy (GTDB): domain Bacteria; phylum Pseudomonadota; class Gammaproteobacteria; order Enterobacterales; family Pasteurellaceae; genus Pasteurella. Next base: position 96,837 of record JBNFNA010000007.1, on the reverse strand, counting down.
AGTGTCCAATGTGATTGGTATTGAGCGTTATAAGCCAGAGCCATTAAGCGCACCAGAAAAAGATGCACCAAGTGTATTGCACAGTATGTGGGAAACTTGGGTCGATATTCAATCTTCACGCGAAAAACGCTCTCTGCGTAGCTGGATCCACGAAAGTCAGTTTGATTTGTCTGATGTGCATAATCAGTATAATGTGGGCATTTTAAATCTGGAACAACGTGCCTGGGCAGAGCAACTTTATCTCAATATTTGTCACGAAGTGGGGCAGTTATTTAATGAAAAACACCGCTCACACCGCACCATTATTGATGAGCTACAAGAACGCTTTGCTGATAAATTGTATGTGAATTTTTCATTGTTCCAATCATTACCTGATGCGTGGGGCATCGATCAATTATTCCCAGTTTGTCCAATTTCAAACTTAAATCAGCCTGTCAGTCGCCGTGCAGTATTGCTTGATATCACGTGCGATTCTGATGGTACGATTGATCATTATATTGATGGTGACGGTATTACCACCACAATGCCAATGCCGCATTATGAAGAAGACAATCCGCCACTTTTAGGCTTCTTTATGGTGGGCGCTTATCAAGAGATCCTCGGCAATATGCACAACTTATTTGGCGATACGAGCACGGTAGATGTGTTAGTGGAAGGCAAAGATAAGGTGCGCATTGTGGACTATGATGAAGGCAATACTGTCGCAGATATGTTGGAGTATGTTTATCTTGACCCGAAAAAACTGTTAGACGGTTATCGTGAGCAAATTGAACATTCTAATTTGCCAGCCTCAGAAGCAATTCATTTCTTGAAAGAGCTCGAGATTGGTTTAAACGGTTATACTTACTTGGAAGAAGAGTAGTCGAGAACAAAAAGTGCGGTCCAAATTTTGGAAAAAATGACCGCACTTATATGCATATAGGAATAACTATGTACAACACTTTACATAACAAAGAAGATATTTCTTTAGTGTCTAACAATTTTGGTTTTTTACGTTTACCTGTCAATTTCAACCCAACTGAAACTGATGCAGAGTGGGTGATTACGGGCGTGCCTTTTGATGCTTCAGTATCAGGGCGTTCAGGTACTCGTTTTGGTGCCGAAGCTATTCGCCGTGCGTCCGTGAATTTAGCGTGGGAGCATTGCCGTTTCCCGTGGGATTTTGATGTGCGCGAGCGTTTAAATATCATTGATTGTGGTGATTTAGTCTATTCATTTGGTGATAATCAAAACTTTGTTGAAGAACTTGAAGCACACGCCACCGCACTTTTAAAAGCAGGCAAACGTTGCTTAACGTTTGGTGGTGATCACTTCATTACCTTGCCATTATTACGTGCACACGCAAAACATTTTGGTAAGTTAGCGATGATTCACTTTGATGCACACACGGATACCTATGAAAATGGCAGCAACTTTGACCACGGTACAATGTTCTATCACGCACCAAAAGAAGGTTTAATCGATGCGGCACATTCCGTGCAAATTGGTATCCGCACCGAATTTGACCGCACTTTACCTTTCACAGTGCTTTCAGCACCACAAGTGAACGATGACAGCGTAGAGCAAACCGTCGCAAAAATTAAAGAAGTTGTAGGTGATTTACCGGTTTATTTAACATTCGATATCGACTGCTTAGACCCAGCTTACGCACCAGGTACTGGTACCCCTGTATGTGGTGGTTTAAGCACTGACAAAGCACTGAAAATTCTACGTGCATTAAAAGATGTGAATATTGTGGGAATGGATTTAGTGGAAGTCTCACCGGCTTACGATAAATCAGAGATCACCGCATTAGCCGGTGCAACCGTTGCATTAGAAATGCTTTATATGCAAGGCTGGAAAAAAGGTTAATTGCTTTTCCAGGTAGAAAAAATCCACCTCTTTGAGGTGGATTTTTTATTAATAAATACAGTTACGTCGTTGGTAGATTAAACCGTCACTACACTCATTTTTGGTCCGAACGGTTCAAAGCGGATATCGCTGTCATTCCAGCCTTGTTGTTTTAATAAGTCAATAATGCCTTCCATAAAGTTGATTGAACCACATACATAAAAATTTGCATTTTGCGGCACGTGTTTTGCAATGAAATCTGCATTAATACGTGGCTCATCAGCGATATAGATAACGTGGCTGTGCGCATTTTCTGCTTGTTGTAACAATGCCTCTACTTCTGCTTTAAATGCGTGGTTGTCATTGTTACGGCAAGAATGAATCCAGCAAATCTCACGTTGTGGGTTTTGTTTCACTTGCTCTTCTAGCATTGCTAATAATGGTGTAATACCCACGCCGCCACTGATTAATACTAATGGTTTTTCATTTTGTTCTAACAGGAAGTCACCAGCAGGTGCAGCGAAGTCTAAGCTATCGCCAACTTGTACATTGTCGTGTAAATAATGAGAAACTAAGCCTTTTGTTTCGCCTGCGCCTTCACGTTTTACTGCAAATTTTAAACCACCGTTTGTTTATGTTGAGCACACTGTCAAGAGTGCCTTTATGCTCAAATGTCGTGCTCACAATCAGGTTCTTGCTAGAAAAGTGGAAATATTTTAGCGAGCAAAGAAGCACCGAAATAGCCACAACTGATTGATATTTGAAAAATAAAATTATCTCTTTTTAATTTTGTGACAAAATATTGCGTAATACTTTGTCCAACGCTCACTCAGTGATAAACTAACCCACAATTTTTTCGATTTATAAACCGTTTTTCATTTAGCAGGTATATCAATGCGTACAAGTCAATATTTATTCTCAACCTTAAAAGAAACGCCAGCAGAGGCGAGTATTGTTAGTCATCAGTTAATGTTGCGTGCGGGGATGATTCGCCCGTTAGCTTCGGGGCTTTATACTTGGTTGCCGACGGGTCTTCGTGTCTTAAATAAAGTGGAAAATATTATCCGTGAAGAAATGGATAAAAGTGGGGCATTGGAAGTGAAAATGGCGGTCACTCAGCCTGCTGAACTTTGGCAAGAATCAGGGCGTTGGGAAGAATATGGCCCTGAATTATTGCGTTTTAAAGATCGTGGTGATCGGGATTTTGTGATTGGGCCAACCAATGAAGAGGTGATTACCGATTTAATTCGCCGTGAATGTGCATCCTACAAACAATTACCGCTCAATTTATATCATATTCAAACCAAATTCCGTGATGAAGTGCGTCCTCGTTTCGGTGTAATGCGTTCCCGTGAGTTTGTGATGAAAGATGCTTATTCTTTCCATACCTCAACAGAATGTTTGCAAAAAACCTATGATGTGATGTATCAAACTTATTCTAATATTTTCACACGTTTAGGTTTAGATTTCCGTGCGGTACAAGCAGACACTGGATCTATTGGTGGTAGTGCATCACACGAATTCCAAGTGTTAGCACAAAGCGGTGAAGATGATGTGGTATTTTCAACAGAATCAGATTTTGCGGCAAACATTGAATTGGCGGAAGCGGTGGCTCTCGGTGAGCGTGGTGCGGCAACAGAAGAATTGCGTTTAGTGGATACCCCAAATGCAAAAACGATTGCCGAATTAGTTGAACAATTTAATCAGCCCATTGAAAAAACAGTGAAAACTTTAGTGGTTCACGCAACAGAAGAAAGCGGTCACAAATTAGTAGCGTTATTAGTGCGTGGTGATCACGAGTTAAACGAAATCAAAGCTGAAAAAGTGGATATCGTTGCAAGCCCATTACAATTCGCAACGGATGAAGAAATTCGAGCAGTAGTTGGTGCGGGTACAGGTTCTTTAGGCCCAATTAATTTACCAATGCCAGTGATTGTGGATCGCACCGTTGCGAATATGGATAACTTCTCTGCGGGTGCAAACCAAGATGGTAAACACTACTTTGGTATTAACTGGGAGCGTGATTTACCAGTGCCACAAATTGCAGATTTACGTAATGTCGTGGAAGGTGATCCAAGTCCAGACGGTAAAGGTGTGCTACAAATCAAACGTGGTATCGAAGTCGGTCATATTTTCCAATTGGGAACAAAATATTCAGCAGCGATGAATGCTACTGTACAAGGTGAAGATGGTCGCCCACAAACGATGATTATGGGTTGTTATGGCATCGGTGTCACACGTGTGATCGCGGCAGCAATCGAACAGCATCACGATGAGCGTGGTATTATTTGGCCAGAAAATATTGCACCATTCAAAGTGGCAATCGTGCCAATGAATATGCACAAATCAGAAAGCGTGCAACAATTTGCCGAAGAATTATACCGCACTTTAACTGCACAAGGTGTGGAAGTGATCTTTGATGACCGTAAAGAGCGTCCGGGGGTGATGTTTGCGGATATGGAATTGATCGGTGTACCACATATGATCGTGATCGGTGAGAAAAACCTTGAGAAAGGTGAGATCGAATATAAAAATCGTCGCTCAGGTGAAAAAGAAATGATCGCTAAAGATCAATTAATTGACGTGTTAAAAGCAAAATTTAACCAATAATCTGAATGACAGATAACAAAAATGCGAGTATTTCACTCGCATTTTTTATGTTTCAAATTTAACGTTGGATTATTTTCTTGCTAAAGGTGGTACGAAGGTTAAACCTAAATCCCAAGGTTGCTCGATCCAAGTATTTTGTGGAATATCAATCACATAATCATCCACTAATGCCGCGCCTGCTGGTTTTGCGAAAACAGTCACGAATTTTGCTTTTGGATACATTTCACGAATTGCACGTGCAGTGTTGCCAGTGTCTACTAAATCATCAACCACGATAAAGCCTTCGCCATCGCCTTCTGCACGGTGTAATACTTTTAATTCACCTTGCTCAACGTGATCGTGGTAGCTTGCGATACATACAGTTTCTACGTGACGAATACCTAATTCACGTGCTAAAACGGCTGCTGGAAATAAACCGCCACGGCTAACCGCAATAATGCCTTTCCATTGTGTTGCTGGAAGTAAACGCTCTGATAATTTGCGTGCGTGCATTTGGAACATATCCCACGTCACTACATATTTTTCGCTCATAAACACACCTTTATAAAAATGAGGGGCAAATTTATACCCATAAATTAAAAAATTGCGTTAGGATAACCTGAAATAGGGTTTTATGCTATAATTTTACTAATTTTTTTCTCATAAAACGGCTAAAGATTGATTGTTTTTTAGTCTAAATATAACTAATACCAAAAGGAGGAATTATGTCAGAAATTCAAACGTTACAACCAGCACGATTATGGAAATGGTTTGACCAGATTTGTGCAATCCCGCATCCGTCTTATAAAGAAGAGCAAATCGCACAATTTATTTTAGCTTGGGCGAAAGACAAAGGTTTCTATGCGGAGCGTGATGAGGTTGGTAACATTCTGATTCGTAAACCTGCAACGGTTGGAATGGAAAGTCACACCCCAGTCGCATTACAAGCACACTTAGATATGGTGCCGCAAGCCAATGAAGGCACTGTTCACGATTTCGCAAAAGATCCAATTCAACCTTACATTGACGGTGAATGGGTCAAAGCGAAAGGCACAACATTAGGTGCGGACAACGGTATCGGTATGGCATCAGCCTTAGCGGTATTAGATAGCGATGATTTAGCTCACCCACCGCTTGAAGTGTTATTAACAATGACCGAAGAAGCGGGAATGGAAGGTGCAGTAGGCTTACGTCCAAATTGGTTACAAAGTGAGGTGATGATCAATACTGACACCGAAGAAAATGGTGAGATTTATATCGGTTGTGCGGGTGGTGAAAATGCCAATATTTCATTAGAAATTGAGCGTGAAGCAAATACGTTCAGCCAAAGTTATCAAATCGTATTAAAAGGCTTATGCGGTGGTCACTCTGGTGGCGATATTCACACCGGTCGTGCCAACGCAATCAAAGTATTAGCCCGCTTCCTTGCAACATTAACGCAAGATCACCCAGAATTTAAGTTTGCATTAAGTGAAATTCGTGGCGGTTCAATTCGTAACGCAATCCCACGTGAAGCTTTTGCAACGTTAGCATTTAATGGTGATGCAGATGTACTGAAAAGTGCGGTGAAAAATTTCGAAGAAATTTTGAAAGCAGAATTAGCGAAAGTTGAGCCAAACTTAACTTTCACTGTACAAGAAGCAGAAAAAGCAGAAACAGTATTTACTGCAACCACAACGCACAAAGCAATTCACTTATTCAACGCCTTACCAAATGGCGTGATTCGCAACAGTGATGTGGTGGAAAATGTGGTGGAAAGCTCATTAAGCGTGGGTGTTTTACGCACAGAAGAAACGCATATTAAAGCGATTATTTTGATTCGTTCATTGATTCACACCGGTAACCGTTATGTGGGTAGCTTATTGAAATCATTGACTTCATTAGTCGGCGCTAAAGTTGAATTTTCTGGTTACTATCCAGGTTGGGAACCACACGATGATGCGCCAATCGTTGAATTAACCGAGAAAGTGTATGCAGAAGTGTTGGGTTATGATCCAATTGTGAAAGTAATTCACGCGGGTTTAGAATGTGGTCTATTGAAGAAAATTTATCCAAATATGGATATGGTATCGATTGGACCAACAATCCGCAACGCACACTCACCTGATGAGAAAGTGCATATCCCAGCGGTACAAATTTATTGGGAATTGCTCACGAAAGTGCTCGCAAGAATGCCGAAAAAATAATTTGAACGGAATTTACTGATAAGCAAAAAGCAACCTGTTGAGGTTGCTTTTTTGTTGCCTTAAAAATTTTGTGAAAAATGACTGCACTTTTAAGTGTCAAACACATCGCCATCTCGCAGAATATGTAAGTTACCTTTGCGACGTAAAAAGCCACTGCGGTCGTAATATTCGATTAATTGCACCACTAATTTGCGTCCAAATTGCAATTCGTCACGCAGCTGATTCACTGAAATTGCCCCTTCTTTGGCAATAAAGGCTTTGATAAGTTTTGCATAAGCATAAATGCTTTCGGTGAGGAAAAAGCGATCTTTCACAATCGGCGTGATATAACCTAATTTGCCTGCTTTATACAAAAAGTTACGCATTGCTGTTTCATCGACAGATAAAATTGTCGCAAGATCCCGCACCCAAAATGCTTGCCCTTTTTGTTTTTCAAATTCAGCTAATACCGCTTGCCACAAGGCTTGTTCTTCACCAGAGAAGGCAATTTTATGCTCTGGCAAATGCAACCAACCACGCGTTTGTTGTAACTTGTTTTCTGACAATAACTCATCAATAAAATGATAAATCAATTTTTCAGGCTGATTAACGCTAGCGATACGGTATAAACGGGCTTTGCTAATGCCTAACTGGTCATTATGTTGTTCGTGATATTGAGCAAGTGCGGTTAATAAATTTTCAGTTTGTTGTTGCTGATAATCGGCATTAAACCCCCATTCTTGGAAACGAATATGCTGATTATTTGCCAGAATTTCATCGAGCTGGACTTCTGTCAGCTGTTCTATCCAAGCTAAGTTTTTGGCTTCTGCCGCTTTATTTTGCAAATAAAGTGCGGTGCGTTTTTCTGCAGTTTCAGCTTGTAACAGTTGTTGTAAAAAGGCTAAGCGACTTTCGGTGCGTTTATAGCGTCTTGGCGAGTGAATTTCTAACACGCTTGCGCCTGCCACTAAATGTTTGGCATCACCACTACGCAAAATCAGCTTATCGCCATAAGACAAAAAGAGCGGTTTTTCGAAAATAATTTCTGCCAGGCTTTGCTGTGTTGGTGCGAGGGTCTTGCCGTCTAATAAGCTCAATTTACCTGTGGTGCGAGCTGTGGCGTGGTAAATATGCACAGGCTGGGTTTCATTTAACGCCATTTCAGCACAGAGTTTCACAGTGATGCGATCGGTAGCTTTCAATGGTGCTTGTGCCAATAGCCAATCCCCACGTTCAATTAAAGTGCGGTCTAAATCGGTATGAATATTTAACGCTAAGCGTTCACCGCCAAGCCCTTGCGTAGCGGGTTGGTTCTGGCTGTGGATACTTTTCACCCGCACTTTATGTCCGCTAGATAAATAAAGCTCGTCTTCAATTTTGATAGTGCCAGCAAAAGCAGTTCCTGTTACTACCGTTCCTGCCCCTTTTACGCTAAACACGCGGTCGATGGCATAACGAAATGGTTTTGTAGGATCGGCAAAGGAAGGCAATTCAGTTAAATATTGGCGTAATTGAATAATGCCATCACCGTTTTTGGCAGATGTCACAAAAAAGGGTGAGTTCGCCAAAATAGGGTTGTTGGTTCTTAATTGCTGTGAAAGTTGCTCAATTTGCGTTGAAGTTGCACGATCTGATTTTGTGATAACCACCAAAATTTGCTTAAATTGCAGTAAACGTAAAATGGCTAAATGTTCTTCTGTTTGTGCTTGCACACCTTCGTCTGCCGCCACAATCAACATCGCATAATCAATGCCACCTAAGCCAGCTAGCATATTGGTTAAGAATTTTTCGTGGCCGGGCACATCAATGAAACCCAAAGTGCGGTCAATTTTACCGTCTTTTCCTAAAGGTAAATAGGCATAGCCCAAATCAATGGTCATTCCACGTTTTTTTTCTTCGGGTAAATGTGCGGTATTTGTTCCAGTTAATGCTTGTAATAAAGCACTTTTCCCGTGATCCACGTGGCCTGATGTCACAATAATCATCTGCTTTCCCCCAACGTCTTTTTGCCAGAATTTTAACATTTAAGGCATAAATAAGTAGCTTTTTCTTTATTTCAGATAAAACAAAAAATGCAACCTTGATGATCTTGTGATCCTGTTCACACTTCTTTATTGAAGCGATTGTGATAAAGCAAGATTGCCTCTACTCTGAACACTTGAAATTTCAAAAGAAACAAACTCTTATCTTCCACAGGGGCAACCAATGAAAAAGATTATTTTAGACTGCGATCCCGGCCACGACGATGCGATTGCCATTTTACTTGCCCACGGCAACCCAGAAATTGATTTATTAGCGATCACCACCGTTGTCGGTAACCAAACTTTAGAAAAAGTGAGCCGCAATGCGTTAGCAGTAGCACAAATTGTGAATATCGTTAACGTGCCAATTGCCAAAGGTTGTGTGCGACCACTTGTGCGTGAAGTTGAAGTCGCACCTAGCATTCACGGCGAGTCAGGGCTAGATGGCCCAGTGTTGCCAGAGCCAACCTTAACGCTCGACCCTCGCCACGCGGTCGATTTAATCATTGATTTAGTGATGTCGCACCCACCCAAAACTATCACATTAGTGCCAACAGGTGGCTTAACCAATATTGCAATGGCAGCACGTAAAGAGCCTCGCATTGTGGAACGTGTGAAAGAAGTAGTCTTAATGGGTGGTGGCTATCACACAGGCAATTGGAGTGCAGTGGCTGAATTTAATATTAAAATTGACCCAGAAGCCGCGTATATTGTGTTTAATGAAAACTGGAAAGTGACAATGGTCGGCTTGGATTTAACTCACCAAGCACTGGCAACCCCTAATGTGGTTGAACAAATTGCCAAAATCCCAACTAAGCCTGCGAAGTTTGTACTCGAACTGCTCGAGTTCTTCGGCAAAATGTATAAACAAGCACAAGGCTTTGATTATCCGCCAGTGCACGATCCTTGTGCGGTGGCTTATGTGATCGATCCGAGCGTTTGCACCACAAAAGCTGTGCCGGTTAATATTGAGCTCACTGGTACACATACTTTAGGAATGACGGTGGCAGATTTTCGTTATCCAACTCCAGAAAATTGCCATACCCAAGTAGCAATGAAATTAGATAAAGATAAATTCTGGGGACTAATTTACGATGCGTTAAGACGCATTGGTTAAGCAAAAAATAATAAAAAAGGGGCAATTCAACATTGATTGCCCCTTTATTGTTGGAGAGTATTTTTAAAGCTGTTCAATGGTTTCTAATAACAGCGCTAAACTGGCAAGGCTACGCAAATCCAACCAGATTTTTTCTTTTTCCACTCGACAAATGATAGGCTGTGATAAACGTTTAAAACGTTGTAAAAGTGCGGTCAATTTTCCTGAAATTTCTGTCGAAACCGTGACAGCGACAGATGGAATTGTCGCTAACGGTTGCGAACCGCTGCCAATTTGTGCCGAACTTTCTTCAATTTGCAGTAAATAATCATTACCTAATTTTTCTTGTAATGCCACTTTTAGCTGTTCTGCTTTAGCTGATAGTTCACTAACAGGCTGGGTCAACAAATAAAGTGCGGTCAATTTTTCACGTAATTTTTCAGGTTGTAAATATAAACGCAATGTCGCTTCTAAACCGGCTAAAATCACTTTATCGCAACGTAATGCTCGTTTTAGCGGGTGGGCTTGCAGACGATCAATCCAAGTCTTTTTCCCCACAATAATGCCTGCTTGTGGCCCGCCTAATAGCTTGTCGCCAGAGAAAGAAATCAAATCCACCCCTTGCGCCCATTTTTCTTGTACGGTTGGTTCAGCCTGCAGCCCATATTGGGCTAGATCCACCAAAGCACCACTGCCAAGATCCGTTATTACAGGCAGATTAAATTCATTGGCTAACTCAACTAATTCTTGTTCAGTCACAGACTTGGTAAAACCGCAAATTTGATAATTACTGCTGTGAACTTTCATTAAAAATGCCGTATTTTCGTTAATTGCATTGCGATAATCACTTAAATGTGTGCGATTAGTCGTGCCCACTTCAACCAGCTTACAACCTGCTTGTTGCATAATATCAGGAATGCGAAATGCACCACCGATCTCGATCAACTCACCTCGAGAAATAATCACCTCTTTGCTTTGTGCAAAAGTGGCGAGCATTAACAGCACCGCAGCCGCATTATTATTGACCACACAAGCCGCTTCTGCCCCCGTCAACTGGCACAATAATTCACTAATATAATTATCGCGATGGCTGCGCTTGCCTGCCTCCAAATCGTATTCTAATGCCACATTTTGTCGCATCGCTGTCAAGGCCGCTTGTTGTGCTCCTTCAGCCCACAACGCACGCCCTAAATTGGTATGTAATACTGTACCTGTTAAATTGTGTACAGACTGAATATTCACTTGCTGTTGTTGCTGTAAACTGTCGCGAATAGCATCGATTGTGTGCTCAACATCAGCGAAAAAGTACGGTAATTTATTTTCTTTTTTTATACTTTCACGCCCTTGCTCAATTAATTGACGGCAAATATTCACCACCGCCGAATGCCCAAATTCAGCAACTAGCGCCATACCATCAGCTGTTTTTAAGATTTTATCGACAGAAGGAAGGCTTTGATAAAGAGACATTGTTATTCCTGTTTGGCAGATCAAATTGGTTCAATCATACTCGTTTTCTGCTGAAAATTCAGTATCCATAAATAAGAAAGGCAAATTTTGTGATGTGGTTAAAAAAGTGCGGTAAGTTTTGCTAAAATTTTAGTGCACAACTTGAATCAAACGGTTATTTGCGTTAAAGTTCAACCACTTTCCTATACGGAGGAGCGTCGTTTCCGGTGAAGCGGCAGGACTTCAAATCCTGTTGAGGTTGCCAGCAATCTCGGGTGGGTTCGACTCCCATTCTCCTCCGCCAATCCATAATTCAAACTTCATCAAACCTCACCAAAACAATCAATAAAACCCAATGAAATCAAGGTTTGTCGCATTTTATATAGTGCAAAATTAATCAAACTTATTCAATCTAACCCACATTTTTAGTACTATAAATAGTACTAGAATTTTAGAAAGAAGCAGTTTTAGTACCATTTACTCCCAAAGTCTCAAGGGGGAAATAGCAAAATCTAGTACTAAATGTTTTATAAAGCCTTTATGTATATGGCTTTGCAGTGTTTAGTACTAGATTTTCTAAATGTGAAAAATAGTACTATCTTTAAGATTCCTTTCTAAAAATAACTCTTTCTATACGGAGTTTTTTTATGGCTAGATTAGTGAAGAAACTAACAGACAGCGAGATCAAAAACGCAAAAGCGAGTAGCAAAGCCCTATATGATGGTGACGGGCTATTTTTAGAAGTATCGAGCAAAGGGGCGAAGTTATGGCGTTTTAGATATGCCCAGCCTTACACTAAGAAACGTACTACAATTAGCTTAGGCACCTATCCAGATTTATCCCTATCACAAGCCAGAGCTAAGCGTGATGAATATAACACCTTGCTGGCGAATAATATCGATCCACAAACCTATCGTAAGCAACAAGAACAAGAGCAAGCGGACAAGTTAAACCGTACCTTTGAAAAGATGGCTATAGCGTGGTTTGAAGATAGAAAAATCAAAGCCAACTTTTCAGAACGTACTGCTAAAGATACGTGGGCTTTATTTGAACGCCATTTACTCCCGCACTTTGCCAATTACCCTATATCAGAAATCACGCCACTTATTGCCATTAATGCGATCAAACCACTTGAGAAAGAGGGCAAGCTAGAAACCGTTAAAAAGATTATTAGTAACCTTAATCATGTAATGCGGTTCGCACTTCATAGGGGGCTAATTGCGTATAATCCGTTGGCAGAAATAGGCAAGGAATTTGACAAGCCAGTTTCTAAGGGAATGAATACTATTACCCCTGAAGAATTAAGCGAGTTTTTACACGGCTTTTACAAGGCAAGAGAAGAAAACCGCTTTAACCCGTTTTCATTTTATGCGGTTATGCTGGTGGTGTTGACTGGTGGGCGACCTTCTGAAATCGCTAAAGCGAAATGGGCGGATATTCATTACAAAGAAAAAACGTGGATCTACCGAGTCCAAAAAGGCAATAAGAATCTGCCAGAGGGGAGAGAACACATAGTAACACTATCACGCCAAGCGGTGGGGATATTTAATAAAATGCAACAGTTACACACCGCACTTGGTATTGATAGTGAATTTGTGTTTGCCAGTTTAACCGCAAAAAGCGGTCATTTAAGCATTGAAGCAATGCGGAAAGCCATTATTAAGGGGATAGGGGAAAAACGGCTTACTACGCACGGCATACGCCATTTATTCAGCACGTCATTAAACGAGAAAGACTACAAAGCAGACTGGATAGAAAGAGCCTTATCACACAAGCAAAATAAAGATAAAAACCAAATCCGAAGAACCTATGATAAATCCTTGTATCTTTCACAAAGGGCGGTGATGCTGCAAGAATGGGCGGATTATGTAGAAAGCCAAGCACCAGAGCCAATTATTCCACCACCAAAGCATCTTAAGGTTGTGGCTTAACACTTTCTTTCAAAGGCTAATTTGTTTAGCCTTTTTTTATTTCCACCAACACCACAAAAAACTTTTCTTATAGAAGCATAATTTTTTTATAGGACAATTAGGACAATAAAAAACAGGGGTCTATATAAAACAATAACTTACATTAAAAATAGTATAAATATTAATCAATTATTGTCCTATTTTACCTTCAAATTGTCCTATTTTTGCCTGTTTTTGTCCTATTTTTGCCTGTTTTTGTCCTATTTTTTGGGGTGATTTTGACGAAATGAGGCAGTAAATAGCCTAAAAATAGGTTGTATTGTGCTGAAAATAAACTTTTTATACAGCACTTGTACAGTATGGTGAAATATGATTAAATTTAACTAACTTTGAATGAGTTTAAATTGCACTCAAGAAGTATAAAACTAACTAATTTGCGAATCAGTGCAACTAGGGGCGGACTAATTACCCGAACCGAAAGAGAATAACCCTATTTATTCTTTGTTGCACTCTCACTAAATAGGGCAACGTATAGGGACGTTTTATGAGTTTTTCAATAGATGAGTTAAAAAAGCAGGTAAGGGAAAATTTATATAAAGATTTAATACCAATCATTAATGTTGAGGAATTGATTCAGTTTTACTCACAAAGCCTAGATTTACCAATAGATGAAACAGTTTCTTTCTTAGAGGGAGAAATAAAGGATATCGTTATAAGAGGTGTATCAATTACAAATAGGTTTGATACAAGCTCTCTAGATAATGGGAAAACGTTTGAGTTTTTTACTTCTTTTAATGAGTTTACGGGATTTTCATTTAATCTTATAGATGAGATAGCTCTAGAGTCAGAAGTTCCTTATCATTCCATATATATTGCTTTAGATGACTTGAAACAGTGCCAAGTGCTGTATAGCACATTACCTAAAGAAAAATGTAAATATGCTAGGATTAAAAATCCAATATCAATATTCCGTGAAAATAATTATAATGACCAGCATACACCAACACCACCTTACACACAATTAAACAGAACCCAAGCCGAAAACTTAGAATTAAAGGCACAGATTGAGGAATTACAGAAAAAAATTACAGAGCTTGAAAAAGAACAACAAAAAAAAGAAATTCAAAACCTATCAAAACCTGACATAGAAAGCAGTAAATACAATCCAACCGAAAGAGAAACGCACTTACAGGCAATAGCAATTCTTGCTTTAAGATATGCGGAACAGAATGAAAGCCGATTAATGACCGACACGGGCAAAATAAAAAAATCTTCTATTGCTAAAATCCTAAAAGATGAAAGCACAGAATTATTTACCACCCCCAAAAGTGCGGAAACATTCAGACCGAGAATAGCGGAGGCGATAAAATTTTACTCACAAGAGGTGGAATAAACCGCCTTTTTTATCGCCTAGTCAAAACTTATCAAATTTTTAAAACCTACCAAATCAACCGCAAGCCCCAATATATAAGGCTTTAGCCCTACTTTATAAAACGCTTACCAAATACTTTTGGTAACTTTTCCCACTTATCAAATACATTTCCCAAAATACCCCTAAAGCAAAATGAAACGCTTTGCTTAATTTTAATTAACCAAATTAAAAGGGGTATTTATGACTACTCAAACCAATCAAACACCAATCAAAAAATACTATTCCATTAACGAGCTAACCGCCCTCGGTATTGGCTCACGCACCAAAATTGACCGCTTAGCAAGACAGGGCTTACTGAAAAAAATCAAAATCGGTGGATCTGTGCGTTTTAGTGCTGATGAGGTCAATGCCTTTATTCAATCTACTAACGTATGAGGGGCGATTATGGAAGGCAATCAATATCTAGCAAGTTTTAACTTTCCACTGATGGAGCGTAAGCCAAAAGTGGCTGGCTTAGCTGTGCTATTGGGTGAGGTTAGTGAACTTGAATTACAAAAAATCTGTTTTAACCGTTCTTTGCGTAATGAGATTAATCAACTCGAGGAGCAAAACAATATTTCATTTGTGCGAGTGGAACGCAAAGGGATATATGGTGGTGTTTATCTCTCTTACCGCGTAGCAAGTGCGAAAGATTGCGAGAAGTTAGCCAAGTATTACAACCTGAAAGCAAGCCAACGAGGTTATAAGCCACTCTCACAGGCAGATATTAATGAGGCAATGAACCGTTTTCACTATGTAGATCCTTTGGCGGTGGTGGACGGTGAAAGAATAGTACAAAAACCATCACGCCCAAAAGCCAATATTTAGCGCATAGCGAGGATTTAATGATGATTAATACCAAGAATCAAGTAAACCAAGTAAACGAGCTACAAGGCGCAGAAAGTGCGGTAAATAGCGCAGTATTTCCTAAAGTCTTCCACAAAGAAACAGTAGCAATGACTGATAGCCTGAAAGTTGCTCATTACTTTGGTAAACGGCACGACAATCTTCTAGCGACTATAAAAAACTTAGGTTGTTCGCCTGAATTTAACGCCCTTAATTTTAAGGCGGTTAAATACACCGATGAGAAAGGTGAAAAAAGACCAATGTATTTAATGACCCAAGATGGTTTTACGTTGTTAGTGATGGGCTTTACTGGCAAGAAAGCAATGCAATTTAAAGAGCAGTACATCAAAGAGTTTAACGAGATGAAAAAACGCCTTGCGACCAGAGCAAATATGAAGGCTGATCAACTACGAATGAATGAGGCGATTAAGTACCGTTTAGAACAAGTAGGCAAGGAAGACCCTCACGCATACAGCCGAGAGAATAACCTTGTTTATGTGGTAGCACTAGGGAATAGCCGTAAATCGTGGTTACAGGTAAATGGCTATCCTGATGATATGGAAATAAGGCAATGCTTGACTGTTGATCAATTGCAATTAGTTGATCAGTTGCTTTCTGAAAATGCCGTAATGATTAAGTTAGGTATGGACTACCACCAGCGCAAAGCACAATTACAAGAAACCACATTACACCACTTGAGAAAGGGGGCATTAAATGCTTGATACCAATCCACCAGCAGAAAGCCAATATAACCCAACATACGCAGATATTTTGGCGCAGTTAAACAATATTCAAGAGAGCTTAGAAAACACCATTGATAAAGGTTATCCAATGGTAAAAACAGAGGGGGCACCTGATGTAAGGATGAGTGATAAAGACTATCTAGAGTGGACGTTGGAGCGTATCAATTGCGTGATTTATGACGTAGAGAATATTCAAGAAAAATTAACACAATTACTACGGATAAATTGCGACACAAACTGCGAATTGTGAAAACCGTTAAACCCTTGCTGGTGGTGGATTGTGAGCGATCAAATAGCAACAAAAGTGCGAAATAAAACGCCGATTTGCGAAACGGGAAAAGCATATCGCCATAGCCGATTTAACGCATTAAAACATGGTGGATATGCCACACACTTTCACACCCTCACAGAAGAGGAAAAGCGAATTTATTGGGAAAAGAAATGGAAATAAAAAACAAGATAGCCAAGCGTTTTCTCTTACCTAATGCCGTTCAACATTACCAGGTGAGAGCGACTACCTACTCTTTCCTTAGCCTTGATGACGATAACGAACCCTATCCATTAAGTGAGGTCATCCAACTGCAGAAAGAAAAGGTGCTAGAAATTGAACGGGAATGCAAACAATGTCCTACAGAGTTTTTATTAGGGCAATTACTCAAGGCTAAGCAAACGCTGAATAAGTTAGATAAAAGGCTAAGCGAGGTTGAGAAGAAATGAACCCTCCGAATTTTTGAGGTAACTAATCCAATTTTGGATCGGCTGAGCTGTTGCGATAACACAACACTTAGCCATGTACATATGTACACAATTCAACCGTGGTCATATGACCACAACTGAACTAATACAAGTTGATGTATCAAATGAAAGCCAATGATTCACAGGAGGGCAAGCACTTAACCATAACTTAACGCCAAAACAAAAAACCTCACCGAGGTTTAACTCAATGAGGCTTTGGAATGAAATCAATATCTAGGCAAAAAGGATTATATCAAAATGCTATTCAAAATATCCGATTTATTTAAAAAAAGTGAGCTAAAACGCTTTACAAAGTGCGGTCAATTTTGGCATCATTCAGCCGTTAGTGCAAAATCACTAGCCGAGCGTGGAAACTCGAATAATAAATCAACGGCGAACAGTAGCACGCCATTTAACCGTGCTTTTTTTGTTCGTGAAGTTCGCACACCTAAAATAAATCCAGCAATGGATCTATTCTCTATGGTAGCGTGCGATTGGCAACGTTTAATCGTTGGCTGTGTTCCGTTGATCGCAGTTTTCCACCCAGTCGCACGTTACCGCCCTAAAGCGTGGAAACTTTTAGCGGTAACTCTCAATAAATTTATCAACGGAGTTACGCAAATGATTTACCAATTCTTAGGCATATCACGCCAACATTATGACCAAACCAAAGCGGAACAAATCCGCATATTAGCTGATAACGAAACCCAAGCTAGAGCCTATTTAGCCCGTGATTATGTTTTAATCTCACTAGGTCGCTTACCAAACACCGCCAAAAATGACCGCACTTTAGAAGTTAAAGGGGGTGTTTATGCGTAATGTGAAAAAAGCATTGTCAAGATCTGTTATTACTAGTAGTATTCAAGGTACTACCCCATACAACGGACACCGCACCCGTAAGACTTGCGGAATTTTTTTACCTCAAATTTCTTTCAAGGGCTTACTACACCCTGAAAATATCGAATTTGCGGTACAGATGATAAGTCGAAATAAGGCGAGCAATCGCACGAATAAGGCTAGCCGTTTGTATGCGGTAGTTGAGTCTGTATCGCACCCTACTAAGGGCGGTACTCTTTTTACTAAAACATACAAGAGAAATCCCACAATGAAAACCAGTCAAAAATCTACCGCACTTTTAGCGGTTCGTTCACGCACATCTATTGTTTTTACTCCTGCTATGGAGGTGGCTTATGCGTAAATACAGCGTAATCACTTATAGGGAAGATGAAACCGTAGAAGGTCAACCATTCATTATTGCCACAGGGAAAACATACCAAGAGGCGGCACAAATCGCACGTGAGGCAATGGATAACGATCCGCTTGTCTATGGTTCAACATTGAGAGTAGAGCGTTCCCCTTATGAAATAACCGTTTTTGATAAACAAGGCGAGATTGATTTTATAGCCGAATATCCTACCTATGCTCAAGCTTGTGAAGTATCCGACTATTTAAAAAGCACTGGTTTGTATTCTGAAATCAGAATCAGTAATCCAGATGGTTTAGGGGAGGAGCAATGATGAATCCAATTACTCAAATGAAAGTAGCGAAATCCACCACCGAACCAAATAAACCATTTAAAGCGAAATTAGAGGGCTATTTGAACGATAGAAAGCCAACCCTCACCTTAGGCAAGGGAAATGGCTTATGTGTGCTATATACGCAAATTAACCGCCAATTTCAGCTAATGAAAGACAGTAACCAACGCTGTTTTAATGAATTTCCAGATTGCTATCACCATAAGATTAAATTAGCCAAAGAATGTGATGATTTAGCCGAACGGTTATCAAAAGGCTTGCTGATGGTGGAAGAGTTAGCAGAAGGAAAAACGTTAAGTAAGGAGCAAAAGGGGCAGATTAAAGCCTTTATGCGTGGTGCTAAATATTTAATTAGCAAATTATATAGCGTTAGTTTCAATGTAGATGAAATACAAGGTGGTGGAAATGAGTAAAAAAATGATTCAGGCACCAAACTTTAAAGGACAACCTAATGAGCCGTTGAGTGATTTAATTGTGCTAGCAGGCAATCAAGCGTGGGAATGGTGGGGTAAAGGTAAGGGCGAGGGATGGCTCTTACTTTGCCAAGCATTGCAACATGACTCAAAACAAAAGCCAATTGTTCTTGATGTAAAGCAGTTGAATAAATTAGAGCAGTTAGCAATTGTTCCACCAGCACAGAGAGCAGTAAGGCTAATTCAATGTGGTAAGCTTTTACAAGCAGAAGTTACCGCACTTTGTCTTAACCTTGCCAAACATTCTAAGGTTGAGCAATTGGCATTATGTAATTGTATTGGTGAAGTAACCGAGAATCTAAGTGATTATATTAAACGAGTAAGAAAGGGCGATAGCGTGGCTGAAATCGTGAGCGAGAGCATCGCAGAGGTACACAAAGATAACACCTTACCTTTTATCGAAGATCGCACAGAACGAGGGAAAAGGGGCTTATATCGCATTACTTTAAAAACCAATAGTTCAACTGGTGAAATCTACGAGGACAAAATAGAATGGCTTTGCGATGCGGTGGAAGTTGTCGGAATGGGGCAAAGTGAGGATGAGTTTTACACAATGTTACGCTTTACGCCTAATCGCAGCGAGAAAAGTAAAATTATTGCTTTGCCATTAAAAGACGTTGGCGAGCGTACAGGCTGGCAATTATTGCGTAAAAATGGCTTGAATATCACGAATAATCAACGCTTACGCCCTTTCTTAGCCGATTATTTACAGGACTACTATCAAAAGGGCTTTTATCGTGTAGTGAATGCGACAGGGTGGCAATCAGGCGCATATATTTTGCCTAATGGTGAGGTGATAGGAGAGCCTAAAACGCCAGTATTCTTTGTAGGGCAGTCCGCCAATAATAGAGGCTATGGCGTAAGTGGTAGCATTGAAAGCTGGCAACAGGAAATCGCTAACAACGTGGCTGGTAATCCGTTTATGATGCTAGGTGTAGCTGTTGCGTTAAGTGCGCCTATTATTCATTTGATCAATGCCGAGAGCTTTGGTGTACATATCTTTGGTGGTAGTTCAACAGGGAAAACAACTATCGCCAATATTGCAAGTTCGATTTATGGGCATCCTGATGAAATCCGTTTAAGTTGGCTAACTACACCGTTAGGGATTAGCAACGAAGCACAAGCCCGAAATGATGGCTTTATGCCGTTGGATGAGATAGGGCAAAGCACCAATCGCAAGCACGTGGGCGACATTGCTTATAGTCTATTCAATGGTGTAGGCAAGATACAAGGCGCAAAAGAAGGCGGAAACCGAGATTTAGCACGCTGGCGCACGGTGGCTTTTTCTACGGGGGAGATTGATTTAGAAACCTATTTAACTAACGTAGGGATAAAAACCAATGTAGGGCAATTAGTCCGATTGTTGAATATTCCACTGCAAAAGGCTACTCAATTCCACCACCACAAAGACGGAAAGGCACACGCTGACCATTTAAACCAAGCCTCAAAATTGCATTATGGCGTTATAGGGCGTGAGTGGATTAAGCACCTTATTGATTTACACCATAACAACGCCATAGAGCCGCTATATCGAGCCATTTTAGAGAATAGACTAAATACCTTGCCGAATGATTGCCATTCACAAGTTAAGCGTGTAATGAGCCGTTTTGCGATATTAGAAACGACATTAAAACTTTCCTTAAACTTCACAGGGTGGGAAGTATCAGAATGTGAAAATGCGATAACGAAAGCCTTTAATGAGTGGGTGAATATCTTTGGTTATCATAGCCGAGAGGAATTACAGGTTATTGAGCAAGTGAATGGCTGGCTTTTAGCAAATGCGGAGGGGCGTTTTATTAAGTACCCCACAGATCCAATGCAAAGAGAAGTAAATAATATCGCTGGCTTTCGTGTAATACCAGATAGCAAGGGCGAAAAGCAAGAGCATTTTTATTTGTACCCAATGGCATTTGACGAGGCAATAAAAGGGCATCCTAAAAAACAGGCTTGCCAAATTCTAGCGGAGAAAGGAATGTTAAAGAGAGGAAAGGAGAAGGGTTACGGGTTTACAATCAAACTTCCACGCCAAATAAAAGGAGATCGCACAAGATGCTATTTACTCTATACGCTGGTAGAGAGCGAGGACGAGGAAGAAAATACATAACCTATCCAGTATAAACAAGAGGGCAAACGCCCTCTTTTTTAGCGCTTAATTTGTAGTATATAAGTTGGCTTAATGTTCAAATATGGCAAAATATGTAGCATTTAATTTATATTATAAAATGAGCACAGAATTAAAAAATTAGATAAAAAGTTTTTTTCGTGTAGATAACAGTTTTTTTATAGGACCAATAGGACCAGAAAACAATATATCAATAAAAAAAAACAATAAGTTATATGAAAAGATAAGTAAAATCTGGTCCTATTTTTAGTTGTTTTGGTCCTATTTTTAATGATTTTGGTCCTATTTTTGCTTGTTTTGGTCCTATTTTTTAAAGCTCAAAAAACAACCATTTTTAAAACTGGTCCTATTTTGGTCCTACTGGTCCTATTTTTAAAAATCGAATAGGACCAAAAAACAGGCTTTCAACCCGTGCCAATACTGAATTGGTCCTATGGTCCTATTGGTCCTATAGTTTTTTGCTTATATATACACATTGCTTTTTTTCTTGATAAAAATCGTGGTGGTGGATTTATGAAAAATGAGGGAGATTATGCTACATAAAACATTGAGGATATTTTAAGCCGCCAATGGTGGCCGATATGCAAATTTACACAACGCTTATTAGCAAATAGATAAGAGCTAAATATTTCACCGTTAGGAAAATTATCCTAACGTGTACGTGATAGGTATCAGCCAATGGCTGACACTCTCTTAACAAGTTTTAATTAGCACTTTTTATAGTGTAAAGAAACCCATTTTTAGAGAAGATGAATCAAACAAAAATAAGTATGAAAAATAATCAAAACAGGGGGGTAGCAAACAAAAATAGTACTAGGAATAGTACTATATTTTAAGATGTTAAAATTTAGTCCTTTAAAAATCAATGTGTTATATAGTGAATTGGACTCCCATTCTCTCCGCCAATCCATAAATCAAACCTCATCAAAATCGTTAGTCGTTCGTTTATTAATATTATTTTTATTAAAAAATATATTAAGAAAATTATCATATGAAACATTATTTTGTTCAAAATGTGATCATTGTCAAAGAGCTGAAACGATTTGTCGTGGTAGTATAAAAACGAAATCAAACAACAGCGGAGGCTAAAATGAAAAAGTCGTTATTAGTTGTATTAATGAGTATGGTGTTGGGCGCTTGTGGAAGTGGGACAAGTGGAGCGAATTGGATGCCGGGTATTGATTATACACCCGAACCGAATAAGAAAGCTGTTGATAGTATTCCAGATCCCGAACTTGGGGAGCTTGTGGCGGTGGATAAAAGTGAGCAGTTTACGCAGCAGACTGGAGAAGAGCTTGACTTTAGTGATTTACCAGAAGGGGTAATGACCAAAAATGTGAATGGTAAAACTATTCGTATGATTAATTTGCCGTATTCACTTATTGCTTGGGAGAAAACTGACAATATTACTGTGGATGATCTTGTTTATATCCGTCCAGATGATCTGAAAAAACCACTATTTTGGGATAGTTCAAAGACTCAACCTACAGAGGTTCCAGACATAGGAAAAGCAGTTTATAACGGCTATTCTGCTGGTCCTGAAGTGTTAGGGAAAATGAAGCTTGATGTCGATTTTGGAGAGTATACATTATCCGGTAAATTGTATGATCGTAGAATGAAAGATGGTAAGCGTTTAGCAGACATTGTGTTAGAAAAAACACGAGTATCTACGGGTGGTTACTTCCGAGCACCAGCTCGTATGGGTGACAAAGTAATGGGCTATTACGCTGAATTTGCAGGCGAAACTGCCGAAGAGGTGAGAGGGTTTGTAAATGATGACATCGGTATTTACGAAGCCTTTGGTGGAAAACGAGGAGATATTCAGAAGCCTACTCCTATGATTCCTGTGTCGAAAGATGAATTGGAGCCAGAGAGATCTATTACCCCAACGCCTCCTCGGCCAGCAGAACCTAGACCACAATAAAATACCCAACCCCAAGCAACTTGCTTGGGTTTTTTGTTTCTAAGTGCGGTGGTTTTTGGGAGAGATTGCCATCTTGGCGCTATCTTGTTGTTTTTAAAGCCAATTGAATAGGAAAATCATTTTTGTGTTTTCTTCTTATGCAATTTATGGGGATAATATGCTGTCTTTTTGTCAACTTAGAGAGGAATGGTATGAAACTATCAAAAATTGTAGCTGCAACCTTATTAAGTGTTGGACTTTCAAGTGCTTATGCTGCGGAGTTGCCGAATGTCACAATTCTTGCAACAGGCGGTACGATTGCGGGAAGTGGCCAAACTGCGGTAAGTGGTGCTTATAAAGCGGGCCAGCTGAATGTAGATGTATTGATTGATGCGGTACCTGAAATTAAAGTTTTAGCGAATATTCGTGGTGAGCAATTGGTGAAAATTGGTTCGCAGGATATGAGTGATGATGTGTGGTTAAAGTTGGTGAAACGTATTAATCAGCAATGCAAAGAAACCGATGGTTTTGTGATTATGCACGGCACTGACACAATGGAGGAAACGGCGTATTTCCTTGATTTAACAGTGAAATGTGAAAAGCCTGTGGTGCTTGTGGGGGCAATGCGTCCAAGCACGAAGAAAAGCGCAGACGGCCCTTTAAATCTGTATAACGCAATCGTGGTGGCGACTGATGAAAAATCAGCAGGCCGTGGTGTGTTAGTGGCAATGAATGGCGAAGTGCTTGGTGCGCGTGATGTAACAAAAACTAGCACAACAGCAGTGCAAACTTTTGCTTCACCAAACTTTGGCACTTTAGGTTACATTCAAGAAGATCGTGTGGACTATGAGCGTTCGCCTGAAAGTAAGCATACAGTGAACACGCCATTCAATGTGGATAAATTAGACGAGTTACCAAAAGTTGGGATTGTGTATGCTTATGCAAATATGCCAACAGAGCCGTTACAAGCGTTACTTGATGCAAAATATAAAGGCATTGTCGTAGCAGGTGTGGGCAATGGGAATATGAACCAAGCGAACTTAGAATTGTTAGAGAAAGCGGCAAAAGAGGGCGTGGCTGTAGTGCGTTCTTCTCGTGTGCCAACGGGCTATACAACACGTGATGCGGAAGTGGACGATACAAGCTATGGCTTTAGTGCATCAGGCACGTTGAACCCACAAAAAGCTCGAGTGCTGTTGCAATTAGGTTTAACGCAAACCACGGATCCGAAAGTTATTCAGCAATATTTTGAAGACTTTTAATATTGTGAAATAGAGAATAAAAAGCCATCTGATGAGATGGCTTTTTTATCGTTATCTTGAGCGTTTGCTGGCGTGTTGTAAGTTTTCTCCGTCGGTGCGTTTTAAATAGGTGAGGATCCAGATTAATATCGCACCGAATAACGACACCGAGAAAAAGGTGTAGCTGAACGATTGCTGTAATTGTGAACCAATTTCGCCAATATTGTCACGATAAACGCCTAAAATCACCGAACAGACGGCAATCCCAATCCCAATTCCCATTTGCTGTGCTACGCTTAATACGGTAGAGCCCGCACTGGCGTGATGATCGGGTAATTCACTCACTGTGAGGGTGTTGGTTGCTGTGAAAATCACTGACATACAAGCACCATAGAAAGACAGTAAGGCGATTAATAGCCAAATTGGTGTGTCAACGGTAGTAAAGCCCATTACCGCAATACATAAGCTCAGTAAAAGTGCGGTCAAAAGTAACGTATTTTTGTAGCCGAGGTGTTTTAAAATGGGGCTTACTAATGGTTTCATTAAAACGGAGCTTATCGCAATTGGTGCGAGTAACCAGCCCGATAATTCTGCACTGTAATTAAACACAATTTGCATCATTAACGGTAATAAGAACGGAATCCCTGAACCACATAAACGAATAAATAAGTTAGCTAAAATCCCAATACTAAAAGTGCGTGTTTCAAATAGGGATAATGGCAATAGAGTGTTTTCATTGCGGCGTGCATAAAAATAATAAGATATTAATAGCACAACACCAAGCGTTAAGACTGCAGACGAAATAAAGTGGTTGCCACTGCGTTCAGAAATTAAATCTAAGCCAAGGGTTACGCCGACTAATCCGCCAGCAAATAAAATAAAGCCTACCCAGTCGAGTTTGTTTGTGGCAACCGTATGATTTGACATATAGTTGCCGGCAATCAGGATACCGATAATCCCAATGGGAATATTGATTAAGAAAATCCAGTGCCAAGTGGCATAAGTTACGAGCCAGCCACCCAAAATTGGACCAAGGATCGGGCCAAGTAGCCCAGCCATTGCCATTAAGTTCCACACGGACAGCAAATGTTGTTTCGGCACGGTGCGGATAATTGCTAAACGTGCCACCGGCATCATTAGTGCGCCGCCAAAGCCTTGCAATACACGAGAAAAAACGAGGGTGTTTAAGGTGTTAGATACCGCACAGGCGATCGAGCCAATTACAAACACGCCTACTGCAAGTTGGAACATTTTGAGTGTGCCATATTTGTCAGCAAGCCAACCGCTTATTGGAATAAATAATGCGACAGAAAGTGCATAGCTAATAATCGCTAACTGCATTTCCAAAGGGGATTCATTTAGGCTACGCGAAATGGCAGGCAATGCCGTATTTAAAATCGTTGCATCCAAAGTTTGCATAAATAATGCGATAGCAGCAATCCAGGCAAGGCCTCGATAACTTTCGCGTTCAGTCATAAAAAAATTTTCCTATTTTGTACCGCACTTTTGTTTATACCAACGCACAATAAAGGCGGTGATTTCTGCGGTATTATTAATATCTAATTGAGTGTGAGTTGAATGCACAGGATAGTCTGTTGCTAAGGCAACAATGTGTTCGTCTTCGGTATTTAACGGCTTATCCATTGCTTGGCGATGTACTAAAATTTTTTCAATGGGTTCGTGTTTAAAGCCTTCTACAAGAATAAGATCTGTGAGATTAGGGTCAAATTGTTGGGATAAATAGGCTAAATCTATTGCTTGCTTTGGGGTTTCTGTCATCAATGCCCAGCGATTGTCGCACGCCATTAACACTTGTGCAGCGCCTGCTTCTTTCATTCGCCAGCTGTCTTTGCCTTCTTTGTCCACTTGTGCATTGTGATGGCTGTGTTTAATCACAGAAATGCGTAAGCCTTCCGTAATTAAGGCGGGCACGAGCTTTTCCAATAGGGTGGTTTTGCCGCTGCCGCTATAACCCGTAATACCTAACATTGGGATCATAACATTGTCCTTTTTTAAATTACTCGGTGCATTATAAAGGCAAGCGGACAGATCACAAAGTTCTTAATAGAATTGGTTTGTAGGCGGCTTTTTGATTGAGTTTTTTGGAATAGGCACGGATTGCAAGGAAGGAAAGTGCGGTGCAAAAAAAGATAAAACCTGCACTGATTAATTCGTGCGAGAAAAGTTGTTCGGCAATAAATGTGCTGGCTAAAATCGTCAATAATGGTACGATATAAAGCAATAATGCAGATAAAATCAGTGATTTTTCTTCTAAACCAATCTCAACACGTTGTCCCACTTTTAACGGCATAATGCTTTCCACGGTGAAAATATGTTCGCCCACTTCGCCAGTGAGTTCAGAAAGTGCTGAGGCGCCACACGCATTTTTTGCCGCACAAGCACCACAAGCACTTTGTGACTGGCATTTGACTTTGGCAATGCCTGCTTCGTAGGCAATAACAACCGCACTTTCTTTTAACATTTTGAAAACCTAGTTACTTAAATTTAATATCTTGCACGATACGTTTTGCCGTGGAAAGCGGTAACTGACCGATAAAGGTGATTTCTTTATCTTGGATCGTTTCGCTATAAATTGTGTAAGCGCCTTGCTTCCACGCATTGTCTAATTCTGTTTTATTAATTGGATCGGCAACATAAATTGTGAAAGAAAACAGACCGTCGCTATACAGCTGGCTTTCAATGTTGCTATTTCCTTCTACACCAATTTGTTGCTTAATCACTTCAAAACCTTGTGGCAACCAGCTGGCTTTCCAGTTGAGTTTGACTGATTTTTCGTCTTTTTTATCCAGCAGTAATGGTGGGTAAGTAGTATTTTCCAAATAATCTGCCAAGCCGTCCAAGCCTTCACCAATATATAAATGCACTACACGGAATTGATCTAACAAATTACCATCACGATCGAGCAAATCGCTTTGTAGTAATAAATGGTTTTCTTCATCGATAAAGGCAACGTATTGATAACGGAAATCGTCTTTCGGCAAAATGCGGATAGTTTGCACTAAACGATCTGCCACGCGATTGCGGCCAATTTTGATAAAGTCGTAATACTTTTCAAGTCGATCAAAATTGCTGTTCATCAGCACTGGCAAGCTGTCCACAATGTGTTGGCTGTTGATAGTGAAAGGTTGGAAATTGGTTTGGAAATAGCTGACTAAATTATCACGCAAAATAATTTCTTGTTGTACGCCGTCTAAAGACACTAACTGTGCGTAATTTTTGCCATCACGCATTAAATGGCGATAACGCAAAGATTCAATATTGAGCGGAGTCGCTTTGAAAAATGCCATTTCATAATTTAACTGCTTGTTAGCGACGGGCATTTTTTGCAGAAGTTGTTTTGCAGGCAAGGTTTGTTCCGCAAAGATAGAGGTGGAAAGCCCAAGTGTCACAAAAAGTGCGGTCAATTTTTGAAAAGTTTTTAACATAATTCGCTACCATAAAACAAATTCACCACCAATGAGGTGGTGAATTTTTATTCGAGAAACGTTATTTTTGCGAGCTTTGCTGCGGATTCAACATCATTGAATCAGAATACAGCCTACGTTGCACTTCGTAGTTTTGCAACATCGCACCAATGCGTCTATTTTTTTGTTCAAGTTGCTCAGGGGTAATCACATCTTTTACTGGCGCATTGTAGCTCACTTCTTGCACTAAATTATTAAATGGCAAGGTTTGCAACACGGGTGTATCTACATTGGTAGGTGCATCGTTTTTCGCTGTCATTAAAGATTGTGTTCCAAGCACTGCAACTAAACACACACTTGCTGCCACAGCCACCTGTGCCAATGGGGCAAAGAGTGATTTGAATTTTTGCATAAATGGCAGTTTTTCAACCTCTTCTGGTGACGGCTGTGACACCACAGGGCTTGCCACTTTGATTTCTTCTGCTTCAATGAGTTTTTCCATTTTCGCGGTGAAATCAGCACCTAATAGCACTTCAGTTTCTTGACGCATTACAGCTCGAATTGTGTGAAAATTTGCCCAAGATTGTTGTAATTCTGAATCTTGGCATAATTTTTCTGTCAATTCAGCACTGACTTGTTCACCATCAATGTAGGCTGAAAGTAACTCTTTTTGCATTGGGAACTCCAACTTTCGTTTGGTTTTTATTGATTAATAAGAATTATGTTTAACGTTGCAACATTGGTTGCACTTTGCTTTCGATAATTTCGCGAGCGCGGAAAATTCGAGAGCGCACCGTACCGACTGGACAATCCATAATTTCAGCAATTTCTTCGTAGCTTAAGCCTTCGATTTCTCGCAAAGTAATTGCTGTTCTTAAGTCTTCTTGTAAGCCGTTGATGGTATCAAACACAATTTTCTTTAATTCGCTGGATAACATTTCATTTTCGGGGGTATCCACGTCCCGTAAATTACTGCCCATTTCATAACTTTCGGCATCTTCTGCCAAAATGTCTTCAGTTGGTGGGCGACGCCCTTGAGCTGTTAAATAATTTTTTGCCGTGTTCACGGCGATTCGGTATAGCCAAGTGTAGAAAGCACTGTCGCCACGAAAAGAATCAATAGAGCGATATGCTTTTATAAATGATTCTTGTACAACATCGGGGATATCGTTTTGTGACACATAACGTGTCAACAAACCAGCCACTTTATTTTGATAACGAGAAACCAATAAATTAAAGGCCTTTTTATCACCTTGCTGTACCCTTTCTACCAAAGCCTGATCTGTTAGCTGTTCAGCCATATAACCTCTTATATCACCTCTAACAAGCTTTAATATGCAAAGACAGCAAGCTCTTGTAAACGGTTAGACGGTGCGGAATAAAAAAAGTTCAATCTTTTTTGCAAAGACAAAATATTGTGATCAATCGGTTAATTTCAAGGTCGTTTGAATATGATTGACCATTTGTTGTAGCTCAGGATCAGAGGCTTGCCTACGATTGAAAAACCAAGAAAATAGTTGCAAGTCAGTGCAAGCTAATAAACGAATAAAGACATCTTTCTGTGCATCAGGTAATTGGTCAAAATGCTGTTGATAAAAAGGCATTATCACCTTATCAAGTTCTAACATTCCACGACGACAATCCCACTCGATCCGTAATTTATTATATTTTGTCATTTTATGCCCTTAGAAAACGTAAACTTGCTAAATATAGCAAGGAAAGCATAGAAAATAAACTCTCTCACTTGTTTTGTATCATATAGCTTACTTTGTACATTTTTGCAGATTGTTGAATTTTCTGATATATTGGCTACGTATTCTACGAAGTTAGTCTCAAATTCCTGCGTATTTAAAACTAAGTAAGTTTTAGTTTTTTCCTTGTAAACTTGTAAAACTGTTATATGACAGTCATTTTTCTTGATAATACGTTACTGCAAAATACACTCACTAAGGAGGCGTTTTGACGTTTTTAAAGCAATTACGTGCCAATAGCACGTTAAAAGCACCGATTTTTTTACCAAGTCTGTTTTTAATTACTTTTATTACACTTTACTGCATATTTTTCCCTCAACACGCACAAACCACATTGAATTTTGCTAAACAGCAAATCTTCACGCACTTCAGTTGGTTTTATGTTTTAGCAGCGTCCATTTTCATTTTATTTTTAGTGTTACTTTGTTCTAGCCGCTTAGGTGATGTGCGTTTGGGCGCAGATAACGAAGAACCAGAGTATCCATTCCTCTCTTGGGTAGCGATGTTATTCGCGGCAGGAATGGGTATTGGTTTAATGTATTTTGGGGTGGCAGAGCCAATGTTGCATTATGTGAGCCCACTTTCGCAAGGCTTAACGGAGGCTGAAAAAGCCAAAGAAGCGATGCTGATGACGTTTTATCATTGGGGCATTCACGCTTGGGCGATTTATGCGGTGATTGGTTTAGCGTTGGCATACTTTGGTTTTCGCTATAAATTGCCACTGACGATTCGTTCGGGGTTTTATCCGTTACTTAAGCATCGTATTTCAGGCTTTTGGGGCCACGTGATTGATGTGTGTGCCTTGTGTAGCACGATTTTTGGTATCACCACCACATTAGGCTACGGCGCAATGCAATTAGATGCGGGGTTAAATAGCCTTGGTTGGATTGATTCTCGCAGTTTTTCTACCTTGTCGATTTTAATTATTGTGGTGATGTGTTTAGCCACCATTTCTGCGATTACCGGTGTGGCGAAAGGTGTACGCCGTTTAAGCGAAATTAATCTATTTTTAGCTTTATCACTGCTGATTTTTGTGATGGTTGTCGGCCCAACCTTGCTATTGTTTACTAGCTTTACTGAAAATCTTGGCTATTACTTAAGTAAGTTAGTGTCGCTAAGTTTCCGTACCTTTGCTTATGAGCCTGAAAATCAAGGTTGGTTCAGTGGCTGGACGGTGCTTTATTGGGCGTGGTGGGTATCTTGGGCGCCGTTTGTTGGTTTGTTTATCGCCAAAATTTCCAAAGGTCGTACAATTCGTGAATTTATTTTGGGCGTGTTGTTTATCCCGTCATTATTCAATGCGTTATGGATGACGGTTTTCGGCAATTCAGCTATTTGGTTAGACGGTGAAACTGCAGGAAATTTGACCGCACTTTCGGCCAATACTGAAGCGCTTTTGTTTGGCTTTTTTGATCAGCTACCACTGGGTAACGTCGCCTCTTTTATTGCTCTTGTGATCATTGCATTGTTCTTTGTGACATCAGCAGATTCTGGCATTTACGTGATTAATAGCATTGCCTCTCAAGGGGAAGAAAAAAGTGTGAAATGGCAAAGTGCCTTTTGGGCGGTGTTATTGGCTGTTTTAGCGATTTCTTTATTACGTTCTGACGGCTTATCAGCATTACAAACAATGACGTTAGTTATCGCCTTGCCGTTCACTTTTATTATGTTGTTGCTGTGCTTTGGGCTATGGAAAGGCTTAATGGTGGACACCCAATATTTCAGTAAAACCTTCTCTCAAGGCAGTGGCAACTGGAGCGGTAAACATTGGAAAAGTCGATTGGAGAAAATTCTTTCTCAATCAAAACGAGCAGATGTGCGTAGTTTTATTGATGATATTGCTCGGCCGGCCTTTAATGAATTAGTCATCGAATTTGAAAAATACGGTTTAACGGCACAAGTGGAAATGATTACCGGCAAAAATCCGAAAGTAGAATTTGTCGTAATGAAAGAAAACCTACGCAATTTCTTGTATGGCATTGAATGTAAATCAAGAGAGCTATCAGCGTTGGTGGTGGAAGATGATGCAATGCCAAATATTGACTCCGAGCGCGCTTACGAGCCAATCACGTATTTTATTGATGGGCGAGAAGGCTACGATGTGCAATATATGACTAAAGATGAATTGATTGCCGATGTGTTAAAACAATATGAACGTTACATTAATTTAGCAATGGATAACACCAATGCATTAATGACTTATGATGTAGCGTAATCGGATCTAAAAAATGAAAAATGGGGCATTTTGTTGTGTCCTATTTTTTATTATGTTGATTAAAAAATGTTTAAAAATCAACCGTACTTTGTTGTATAAATGATTATATGCCGCTTATTTTTATAGCATAAAAGTATCATTTTACCCCTTTAAAGGTAGTTTCGTTGATCCTACTCAACATTCACTTCTCTTTCTTCTGTATAATCTGCGCCTCCTATAATCAAGTGGAAACATTTAATGAAACAACAAACAAACTCAATTTTGAAAGAGATTGTTAAAACTTTTTTCTTCGCAGGCATTCTTTTGCCTATTTTAATGATGGGAAGCGTAGGCGCTTATGGATTGATCGTTTTGTTATTACAAATGTTCGTCATTGGCTTACCTAGCGCATAACGGAGTGGATATGAAACTTTTTACTTCAATTAAACGATTTTTTACTCAACCTTCCGCCAAAATTGGTTTAGGGGTCTTAGTGACTATCGGCTTTATTGCGGGGGCAATTAGCTGGGAGAAATTTAATGATGTAATGGATCACACTAGCACAGAAGAATTCTGTATTAGTTGCCATTCAATGCAACAACCTTTGGAAGAATTAAAACAAACTGCGCACTGGTCAAATCGTACTGGTGTGACGGCAACTTGTTCAAGCTGCCATTTGCCACACGATAAAACAGAAAAATATGCACGCAAAGTGCAGGCTATTCGTGAAGTGTTTGCGGAATTTAGCGGTAAATATGATGAGGAAGGGGCGTTTGAAAAACACCGTCAAGAAATGGCAGAAAGAGAATGGGCTCGTTTTGCCGCTAACGGCTCGAAAGAGTGTAAAACTTGCCACAGTTATGATCGTATGAACTTTGACAAAATGTCAGAATCTGCGAGAAAAGCGATGATTCCAGCGGCTGAAAAAGATCAAAGTTGTATGGATTGCCACAAAGGTGTGGCACATCACTTACCGAAAATAGAAGTGGCTGAAGGCAGTACATCTAAATTTGATAATTTGGTGAGCAAAGCACCGCAAGCGGACAAAACTTATTACAGCAAAGCCAATGTGAACTTGTTCAAAGATGAAGCAATGAAAGAGCAAATTGGCCAGCTTGAAACTGCAGTGCCGGTACGTTTTGTGAAAGCAGGGCAAAGTGCTGACTTGGTGGAAATGACAATGTGGCGTAAAGACAAAGGCTTTGGACGCATTTGGTATCACCAATTGGGTAAAAACATTACTGATGCCGTGTTAAGCAAAGAATTTATGCAAAATGCACCGCACTTTGATGTGTTGGATAAGAAAGAAGATCCATTAACAGGCTTAACTTGGCAACAAGTGAAAATGCAAGTATGGATACCAAAATCACAATTAATTGAAGACGTTAAACCTATGTGGGCTGCGGCAGAAAGTGTGTATAAAACTCAATGTAGTACTTGTCATAAACAACCGGATGTAGCGCATTTTGATTCAAATACGTGGATCGGTTTATTCAACGGAATGGTAGGCTTCACCAACATTGATAAACAAACCAGCAAAGAAGTATTGCGTTATTTACAACTACATTCATCTGATTTTGAAGCACATTCTGAGAGTAAGTAGGAGATAAAAAATGAAACAATCACGTCGTCAATTTTTGAAAAATATGTCAGCAATGGCTGCCACATTTGCGATGCCTAATTTCCTTGTTTCTCAGAACGTATTTGCACAGTCTGCTGAGAATTTAACGGAATGGAAAATTACAGGTTCACACTGGGGTGCAATTCGTGCCAAAGTGCAAAACGGTAAAGTCGTTGATGTAAAACCTTTTGAATATGACCAATACCCAACAGAAATGATCAAGGGGATCAAAGGGTTAATTTATAGTGATGCACGTATTCGTTACCCAATGGTGCGTTTGGATTGGTTGAAAAACCGTTATAACAGCAACACTGCACAACGTGGTGATAACCGTTTTGTGCGTGTAACTTGGGACGAAGCGTTGGATCTTTTCTATGAAGAGTTAGAGCGTATCCAAAAAGATTACGGCCCTTGGGCATTGCACACAGGTAATGTCGGCTGGCGTGCCACAGGGCAATTCCACAGCTGCGGTAACCATATGATTCGCGCAGTGGGTATGCACGGTAATAGCGTGAGTACCAGTGGTGACTATTCAACAGGTGCAGGACAAGTGATTCTGCCTTATGTATTAGGTTCAACAGAGGTTTATTCACAGGGTACTTCTTGGGAAGTGATCTTAAAAGAAAGTGAGAACATCATTTTCTGGGCAAGTGATCCAGTGAAAAACTTACAAGTGGGCTGGAACTGTGAAACTCACGAAGCCTATAAATATCTAGAGCAATTAAAAGCGAAAGTGGCAGCGAAAGGCGTGAACGTGATCTGCGTTGACCCTGTGAAAAGCAAGACTCAAAACTATTTAGGTTGCGACTTCCAATACATCAACCCACAAACTGACGTGGCGTTTATGTTAGCGTTGGCTCATACTTTATATATTGAGAATTTATACGATAAAAAATTCATCGATATGTACACTGTTGGTTTCGAAAAATTCCTCCCGTATTTATTAGGCGAAACTGAAGACAAAGTGGTAAAAGACGCAGAATGGGCAGCAAAAATTTGTGGTATCAGTGCAGATGAAATTCGCCAATTTGCGAGAATGTTAGCGGGTAAGCGTACACAATTAATTTTTGGTTGGGCAATTCAGCGTCAACAACACGGTGAACAGCCATATTGGATGGGCGCAGTGCTTGCGGCAATGCTTGGTCAAATTGGCTTGGCTGGTGGTGGTATCAGTTATGCGCACCATTATAGCTCGATCGGTATTCCAAGTTCAGGTGCAGCAATGCCGGGGTCTTTCCCACTGAACTTAGACGAAGGTCAAAAACCAAAATACGATAACTCAAACTACGATGGTTATAGTGCGGTTATTCCTTGTGCAAGAATGACAGACTCGTTATTAAAACCGGGTGAGACCATTAATCACAACGGACAAAAAGTCACTTATGCACCGTATAAAATGGCGATCTTTACTGGCTGTAACCAATGGCACCGTCATTCTGAACGTAACAAGATGAAACAGGCTTTCCAACGTTTAGAGACGATCGTATCGATTAATTATAGCTGGACTGCAACTTGCCGTTTCTCGGATATCGTGTTGCCGGCTTGTACCCCATTTGAGCGTAATGACATCGACGCTTATGGTTCATACAGCAACCGTGGTGTGATTGCGATGCAAAAATTAGTTGATCCATTGTATGACTCTCGTTCTGACTTTGAGATTTTCAAAGATCTTTGCCGTCGTTTTGGTAAAGAAAAGGAATATTGCCGCAATATGGACGAAATGGAATGGGTCACTCAGCTTTATGAAGACTGCCGTAAAGAAAACCAAGGCAAATTTGAAATGCCACCGTTTGCGGAGTTCTGGAAAAAAGGCTATGTGTTATTCCCTGAGGGTGAGCCTTGGGTACGCCACGCTGATTTCCGTGAAGATCCTGAGTTACACGCATTAGGTACTCCGTCAGGCTTTATCGAAATTTTCAGTAACAAAATTGCGAGCTACGGCTATGAAGACTGTAAAGGGCACCCAATGTGGTTTGAAAAAGCAGAGCGTTCACACGGTGGGCCAAAATCAGAACAATATCCATTCTGGTTGCAATCAGTTCACCCTGATAAACGCTTACACTCGCAATTATGCGAATCGAAAGAATTGCGTGATACCTATGCTATTCAAGATCGTGAACCGTTGTTTATCAACCCTGAAGATGCGAAACGCTTAGGTATTGTACACGGCGATTTAGTACGAGTGTACAACGATCGTGGTCAAGCTATTGTTGGGGCACACGTATCAGATAACTTCCCACAAGGTGTTGTACGCTTACAAGAAGGGGCGTGGTATTCACCGTTAGATGAGAAAGTGGGTTCAATTGATACCTATGGTGACCCGAACACAATGACTTTGGATATTGGTAGCTCAAGTTTGGCACAAGCAGTTTCTGCGAATACTTGTTTGGTGAATATTGAGAAATTTGTCGGCGAAGTGCCTGCAGTCACTGGTTTCAAAGGCCCACAAGAGATCTCATTATGATGAAATTTGAACGTGAAGAACGACAATTTGTGTATGCCTGGCTAAGCAATCTACTTGGTCAGGAATTATCAGAAAGTCAGTTAGTGCAATATCAACAAGGGGCATTTGATGAGTTCTTTGCTTTCTTATCAGAACAAGGATTTCAAAGCCAAGTCGCTGTGATTCAACAAGAATTACAGCGTTTGAAAACCGTTGATTTTGCGCATTTAGAGCTGGCGGCAGATTACACGCAATTATTTTTGCTAGACGGCACAACAAGTGCGTTGCCTTACGCTTCAGCTTATTTGCCTGAAGTAGAACTGGAAAGCCATTTCGCTTTTTTAGAAGCGTTATTAGTGCGTTTTCAGTTGCAAATTAATCGAGATAAGCCAGAGCCAAGTGATCATTTGTGTGTGTATTTGGAATTATTGGCGAAATTAGCAGAGGCAGAAGATTGGGCAATGTACCAGCGTTTTATCCAAGATCATTTCTTACCTTGGTTGCTACCGTTTAATGACAAATTACAAAGAGTAAAAATTACGACCGCAATTTATCAACAAGTGATTGTGTTTTTGATTTTACTGTTGCAAGCAGAGATAAAATCAAGCTTATAAACGGCAAGGGCGAACCGCAATGTTCGCCCTTATTTTTATTTGATAAATTAGGAATCTAATAATGTGATTTTGATTTGTTCGATCACTGGCGGAATTAAAGTAGGATTCGGCACGCCGACGTTGCTTTGTGAAACCGCTAAAAAAGAGACCGCACTTGCAAAGGCAAGCGTGTCTGTTTGAGGTAAATTGTGAATCAGCCCGTAAATTAGCCCCGCCACCATTGAGTCACCAGCGCCAACTGTGCTGACGACATTTTGACATTTTGGCGGTTGCGCTTGTATGACAGCTTTCTCACTTAACCAAATTGCGCCCTCTTTACCCATTGAAATCACTACATTCGGAATGCCTTGCGCCTTTAACTTTTTCGCCGCATTGATAATTTCAGGCAAGCGATTTAATTTGTGCCCAGCCCAAGTTTCGAGCTCTCGATGGTTAGGTTTCACTAACCAAGGTTTTGCATTTAACCCAGCTTCCAATGCTTGATTGCTACTGTCTAACACCACTTTTATGCCTTGCTCACTTAATGTTTGAATCCATTGCCCAAACTGTTCTGCTGAAATGCCTTGTGGCAAACTGCCACAGATCGCCACAATATCAAATTCTTTGCTGTACTCTAATGAGTCTGTCACAAAGGCTTGCCAGTCGGCTTGTGTAATTTGGTAACCTTGAAAATTAAAATCTGTCACATTAGATTGGGTTTCCGTAATTTTAACATTAATGCGTGTTGCGCCATCCACTCGGTGGAAATAATCAGGGAATTGGCGTTCTGCTAACATTTGGCTAAAGCCACTTTGATTGTCCTTGCCGAGAAAGCCTCCCAAACTTACATCAACATCTAAATCTTTGAGAACTTTCGCTACATTGACCCCTTTGCCAGCAGGGTATAAGCCTAAATATTCCACTGAGTTTACTTCGCCCAGTTCAATGCGTGGTAAATGCCCAATTAAGTCATAGGCGGTATTTAATGTAATTGTTAATACTTTTGCCATCATTCTTCACCTAAGCCTGTTTGTAAATTTTGCTTATTTTTGACCGCACTTTGTGGCTGAGCGAGAGGAGAGTGGTTTCCATTTAAGGCATTGAGAATGTCGTGGATATTGCCAAAAAGTAAGGCGTTTTGTACTTCAGGTGCTAATAAGCGGGATAAGAGAGAGTTGATTTGATCGTCAATGGCAGAAATGGTAAGGACGCCAAGTACGGCTTTGCCATTGTTATGAAAGACGTTTTTTGCTCGGCTAAATGCGAGAGCGTTTTTTTGATTACCCACAAGCGCATCAGTCAACCAAATCCCGTCAACTAAAGGCAATGCTGGCGAGGTGATGACTTCTTCAATAAAGGTTTCATCGACGGCGTGCTGTTGAGCTAAGTTGTTGGCGTTGAGTTGGGTGAGTGTGAGTAGGCTGGTGGTATCTAAATCAAGGAGAATGGTTTCAGATTTTACTGTCATATCATCTGCGATTTCAGATGTGTAAGTGTCGTTTTCAACGGACTGAAACATTGTTGCCTCTTGAATGTATCATCAAGCAAAATAGCTGTAACGCTCAGAAAAATAAAGCTAAACCATTCAGCTTTGGGAAAAATAAAAAACTATCGATGTAGTTATACACCAATAGTTTTTTTGATCCAATTAGTTTGTGCAGAGTTTCAAAACTTGCTCTGAACCTTGCACGATGTAAGGGTCATCTTGCGCACGCACGCTATCTTTTTGCAGGTCTTTCATTGCATCATAAATCCCTTGTGTCAAACTTGGTGGATTTAAGTGCGCCCAACAACCTGCTTTGAGGTTATTAAAATTCGTTTGTAACGCTGAAGCAAACACCACACCGCTGTAATAAGCGTGTACATTGGAGTCGTGTCCACCTTGATATAAATTCTGACGAATTTGCTCAATTGGCACTAGGATACGGTTTAAATACCAGTCATTCACACCACTTGCAAACGAGTTCACATCGAAGTCGTCGTTTACGCGACCTTTATAGGTTTCGATTGTCGCTTCATAAGCAGTGGCATAAGATTTTTGATCGATTTGATCTTCATCGAGCTGAATAACTGCTTTATTACCCGTGAATGGGACGTAAGAAGAAAGAGAAGAGCAAGCAGAAAGCATTGCAATCAGTGCGAGCATAGAGAATTTTTTCAACATAAAAAGATCCTTTCAGTCAAATGAAGTTACCACAGCATTATACTGTGAACCGAGTGTTAAGGGGAATTTGTTTATTTTCAATCAGTTTATACTGTGCAATCTGGCTGGTTTTGTAAATCATCGAGCGTATTCATATTTTGAAATGCCGCTTTCTGCTCAGAAAAATCCACCGCTACGGCGTGCTGTTGTCGCATAAAAAACAGCATTTTTCGTTCACCTTCAGCTAAATAACGTGCTAATTCAGGTGCGACTTTTTTGGCCACTAAACAGAAGGTTGGGTGTTCACGTTCACCATCGTGTGCGTAAGCAATAGAAACTTGTGAAAAATCAACCGCACTTTTTAGCTTGGCTAAGAGATTGTCTGGCAGAAAAGGGCTGTCGCAAGGCACGAACAACACAAAATCGGTGGTAGCTCGCTTTAAGGCAGTGAGCATTCCGCTGAGTGGGCCTTGAAAGTCTTCAAGTTCATCACTAAAAACGGGCAAACCACTTTCAGCATAGATGGCTTGATTACGATTTGCGTTAATTGCAATATCCTCAACTTGTGGCTTCAAGCGTTGATAAACGTGCATAAACAGGGGCTTTTGGTTAAGTAATTGCAAACCTTTATCCACCCCGCCCATTCTACGAGCTTGACCGCCTGCCAAAATAACCGCACTAATTGTCATTGTCATATTTTCTTCTTTGCCTAATTACAGTATGATCCCAACACATTTTTCAATCATAAGGAAAAGCAGATGAAATGTCATCGTTTAAACGAAGTATTGGAACTTTTACAGCCATACTGGTCTAAAGACCCAGATCTCCATTTATTGCAAGTGTTACAAAAAATTGCAGATGAAACAGGATTTGACAAACCTGTATCTGAATTAACAGATGAAGTGATTATTTACCACTTGAAAATGCACGGAACGGATAAACACGAACCCATTCCAGGGATCAAAAAAGATTACGAGGATGATTTTAAAACCGCACTATTAAAAGCGCGTGGTATTATTAAATAAGGATTTAAAATGAAAAAATTATTTGTTACATTAAGTGCTTTTTTTCTTGCGTTTTCTGTAAATGCAGCTGATTTAACAGAAGGCAAACAATATGTGGTGTTAAAAACTGCGCCGTCTGCTCAATCTGAAGTTGTGGAATTTTTCTCATTCTATTGTCCGCATTGTTATTCTTTTGAATATCAATACAAAATCCCAGAGCAAGTGAAAAATAGCTTGCCAAAAGATGTGAAATTTACGCAATATCACGTTGAATTTTTAGGTCCACAGGGCAAAAACTTAACACGCGCTTGGGCATTTGCAATGGCGACTGGTATTGAAGATAAAGTGAAAGAGCCTCTCTTCTTGGCTGCGCAAAAAAATGCACTTCGTTCAATGGATGACATTCGTCAGATCTTTTTAGATAACGGTGTGTCGGCAGAGCAATTTGATGGTGGAATCAACAGCTTTGCAGTGAATGCACTAGTGAACAAACAAGTGAATGCAGCAGATCAGTTTAAAGTGCGTGGCGTACCAGATTTTTATGTAAATGGTCGCTTCAGAGTGAATGCTGAAGGATTAAACACCTCAAATACTGAGAGTTTTATCAAAGATTATGTAGAAACTGTAAAAGGTTTATTGCAAAAATAGCAAAAAATTGGTTTAATGCGTGCCGATTTTTTAAAATGAAGATGACTCGCAGAGGATATTATGGCTGAAAGTTTTAGTGTTACGCGTCGTTTTTTTGACGACAAAAATTACCCAAGAGGGTTCTCACGTCACGGTGATTACACCATCAAGGAATCACAAGCGCTTGAGCAATATGGTCAAGCATTTAAAGCGTTAGAATCAGGTGAACGTGAACCTGTGACGCAAGAAGAAAAAGATTTCGTGGCGTGCTGCCGTGGTGAGCGTCAACCTGAAACTTTCTTAGAAAAAACTTGGTTAAAATATCGCTCTCGTATTTCAACAACTAAACGCGTTTATACTTTATCAGGCGTGGTTGGTGTTGATAACTTAGATGATTTCTCAGCAGAATAATCATCCAAAACACAGAGAAAAGGCTTAGGCAACTAAGCCTTTTATTTATTAGAGCCAAGAAAACTCAAGACACTGAATTGCGTTTTAAGGCTCCCAATCACTTTAGAGATCACAACTCACCAACATACAAAGATTATGCAATCCCAATTACCTATCGAACAATACGACAACTTACTGGCGGAAAAACAGCAAAAATTGACCGCACTTTTAGCACCATTCAATCCACCTAGCATTGATGTGTTTTCATCACCAGTGCAACATTATCGTATGCGTGCAGAGTTTCGTATTTGGCATAATCAAGGTGATTTCTATCACATTATGTTTGACCAACAAACTCGCCAACGTTATCGCGTGGACACTTTCCCGATTGCCAGCGAATTAATTAATCAAATGATGACCGCACTTTTACCGTTGTTAAAAGCAGATCGTGCGTTGCATCATAAGTTATTCCAGATCGATTATTTAAGCACCTTAAGCAATAAAATTATCGTGAGTTTGTTGTATCACAAAACCCTTGATGAGCAGTGGGAGGAGGCTGCAAGACAGTTAAAATGTACGTTAGAACAGCAAGGTTTTGATGTGCAAATTATTGGTCGTGCGAGCAAACAAAAAATCTGCTTAGACAATGAGTTTGTTGATGAGGTATTAACGGTTCACGGCAAGCCTTATGTGTATCGCCAAGTAGAAAACAGCTTCACGCAACCTAATGCAATGGTGAACCAAAAAATGCTTGAGTGGGCGATTGATTGCACCAAAGGCAGTCAAGGTGATTTGTTAGAACTTTATTGTGGTAACGGAAATTTCTCTATTGCGTTGGCACAAAACTTCCGCAAAGTGTTGGCCACAGAAATTGCAAAACCTTCAGTGGCGGCTGCGCAGTTTAATATTGCAGAAAATGGCGTGGATAATTTACAAATTATTCGTATGTCAGCGGAAGAATTTACGCAAGCAATGAATGGCGTGCGTGAATTTAACCGTTTGAAAGGCATCGATTTAAAAGCCTATGAATGTAATACCATTTTTGTCGATCCTCCACGTGCAGGCTTAGATGAAGAAACAGTGAAATTAGTGCAAGGTTACGATCGTATTCTGTATATTTCTTGTAATCCACATACGCTGTGCAATAACTTACAAACCCTTTCTCAAACGCACCGTATTGAGAAAGCGGCACTGTTTGATCAGTTCCCTTACACGGATCATATGGAAACGGGTGTTTGGTTAATTCGGAAATAAACGATGAAAATTCAACTGCTTTGCGAAACAGAAAATCCTGAAAATTTCACCGTACTTTGTGAATCGGCAGGTTTACAACACGATCCAGAAAACTATTTGGCGTTAGTGCAGACTTACGATGAAAAAAATCAAACACGATTAGAGTTACGCAAGTTAGACGAGCCGAAATTAGGCGCTGTTTTTGTGGATTTTGTGAGTGGCGCAATGGCGCACCGTCGCAAATTTGGTGGTGGACGTGGCGAAGCTGTGGCAAAAGCTGTTGGGATCAAAAATGATATTTTACCAACGGTCATTGATGCTACTGCGGGCTTAGGTCGAGATGCGTTTGTGTTAGCTTCGATTGGCTGCAAAGTACGCTTAGTTGAACGTCACCCGGTAGTGAGATTTTTATTACAAGACGGTTTGCAACGAGCTTATGCTGACAGTGAAATTGGCGAGATGATGCAACAAAATATGCAGCTTTTACCTGTTAATCACATTGTGCAACTGAATCCAGAAACGGATTTTGCAGATGTGGTGTATTTAGATCCTATGTATCCTCATAAACAAAAAAGTGCGTTAGTGAAAAAAGAAATGCGTGTGTTTCAACATTTAGTCGGTGCCGATTTAGATGCAGACACTTTGCTTGAACCTGCGTTAGCCTTGGCAAAAAAACGGGTTGTGGTGAAACGCCCTGACTATGCTCAATTTCTTGCCCAAAAAGCACCGCACTTTAGCCGAGATACTAAAAATCATCGTTTTGATATTTATGTAAATCACGCAGAATAGTCGATTTATATCAGTCTCTTTAGCGTTCAAAAGGCATAAAAAACCGCACCATCCTAAGTGCGGTTTTTTATTTTTTAAGATTAGTTTTGTGTGGTCATATCGCCGTATTTGGTCGCTAATTCATTATTTAGCTGAGTAAATTCATCGGCAACTTTAATCAAAATTTCTTTTTTCGTTACTAATGATTGAACCCCTTGTGGTGACGGATTTTGTTGCAATTTTACGTTATCAATCATTAATTCAGAAGATTTTAATAATAAATCTTTTGCTTGTT
Source organism: Bisgaard Taxon 46 (assembly GCA_049941595.1). Lineage (GTDB taxonomy): Bacteria > Pseudomonadota > Gammaproteobacteria > Enterobacterales > Pasteurellaceae > Pasteurella. The sequence goes on along the minus strand of JBNFNA010000007.1, from coordinate 54,284 downwards.
CTTTTAATTTAATAATTTCAGAACTGTAAATTGGTAATGAATCCAACTCTTTCGCAATGTCATTAATTTGAGTTGAGAATTTAAGTAACACAGGCTCAAGTGCTTTTAAATCGCCCGCTTGTACTGCACGAGTAATTTCTTCATTTAATGCCGCTACTTTGGCATTTTGAGAGATTTGGAACTCTGTAAATTTCTGAAAATCTGATTTTGGATCTACTTGGATATGCACAGGCGCAGATGGCGCTGGCTTACTTTTCATTGTTAAACTTTCGATGTCAAACTTATCACAAGCAAATAAGAACATCGAGCAAAATGCGATGGTAGTAATTTTAGTTAGTGTATTCATAGTCTGTTCCTTGCTAAATTCTTAAATAAAACGCTAGATAATATAATACATACATAATATTACACTTCTTTTGCTTTGGGCGCAATTTTACACTGTTTTAATTATCCTGGCTTATTTTTATGACTAACTTGGATTATAATTTTAGTTAAATTTTATTGATAACCTGAATAGGGCATTTTATGGAAGCAAAAACATTAAGCATTGTGATTTTAGCCGCGGGGAAAGGAACGCGTATGTATTCTGATTTACCGAAGGTATTGCATAAAATTGCAGGCAAGCCAATGGTTAAGCACGTGATCGATACAGTGAAATCCATTAACGCAAAAAATATTCATTTAGTCTATGGTCACGGTGGTGAAGTAATGCAGGCACGTTTACAAGATGAGCCAGTGAATTGGATTTTACAAGCCGAGCAGCTTGGTACTGGCCACGCAATGCAACAAGCGGCACCATTTTTTGAAGATGATGAAAACATTTTGATGTTATATGGCGATGGTCCATTAATTACCGCAGAAACTTTGCAAAAACTTATTGCAGCAAAACCTGAAAATGGCATTGCATTATTGACAGTACATCTTGATGACCCAACGGGTTATGGCCGTATCTTACGTGAAAATGGCAATGTAGTTGGGATTGTTGAGCAAAAAGATGCAAACCCAGAGCAACTTAAAATTCAAGAAATTAATACCGGCTTATTAGTGGCTGATGGTAAGAGCTTTAAAAAATGGTTATCACAATTAACCAACAATAATGCACAAGGTGAATATTACATTACTGATGTGATTGCATTAGCAAATCAAGATGGTTGCCAAGTTGTGGCAGTGCACCCAAGTGATGTAATGGAAGTTGAAGGTGTGAATAATCGTCAACAACTTGCACGTTTAGAGCGTTATTATCAACGTAAACAAGCTGACAAATTACTTTTAGCGGGTGTGGCATTGGCTGATCCTGAACGCTTGGATCTGCGTGGCGAATTAACGCACGGCAAAGATGTAGAAATTGATGTAAACGTGATTATTGAAGGCAAAGTACATTTAGGTAACCGCGTTCGCGTTGGGGCCGGTTGTGTACTGAAAAACTGCGAAATCGCAGATGATGTTGAAATTAAACCCTATTCAGTATTAGAAAATGCGGTCGTGGGTAAAGCGTCAATGATTGGTCCTTTCTCTCGTTTACGTCCAGGCACAGAATTAGCGGAAAGTACACACATCGGTAACTTTGTTGAAATCAAAAATGCAAAAGTCGGCAATGGATCTAAAGTGAACCATTTAAGCTATGTTGGTGATGCTGAAGTGGGTGAAAAATGTAATATCGGCGCTGGTGTAATTACTTGTAACTATGACGGTGCAAACAAATTCAAAACTGTGATTGGTAATAACGTTTTCGTTGGCTCGGATGCACAACTTGTTGCGCCAGTCACAATTGAAGACGGCGCAACCATTGGTGCGGGTACAACAGTGACTAGAAATGTGTCTTGCGATGAATTAGTGATTTCACGTGTGCCACAACGTCATATTCAGCACTGGCAACGTCCTGTGAAAAAAGCATCAAAATAGACCGCACTTTGACTAAAACAAACGCCCGAGATGTTGGGCGTTTTTTGTATGTGATTGTTGGCTTTTATTGGAAAGTTAGCTCGAGTCCAATTTCATTGAGCAAGCGTTTTTCAGCTTTTAACTCGTTGTGAATCAATGGCGTATGTGTGAGATAACCTTTAGCAAATTTTAGTTTCCAGTGGTTCAAAGTGCGGTCAATTTTTAAATGAATTTGTTCCGTTTTATCCGTCGCTTGGCGTGGCTTATTGAGCATAATTGCTAAGCGTAACAAACGCACTACGGCAAGAATATCTTGATCTGTATAACGCCCTGATTTGCTCAATTCAGTTGGTTTAAACAAATTGATTTGATAACGCACTAAAGTCGCCAGCAAGCGTTGTTGCTCTTTATCAAAACCTGGTAATTCCATATTTTGAATGATATAAGCAGAATGTTTTTGCACCCCTTTGTGATTAATCACAATCCCCACTTCGTGCAAGCGTGTTGCCCACAATAAAATCTCACACATTTCTTCGGCGAATTCTGGTTTTTGCCATGCTTGGTATTGCGTGCATAATAGATGTGCCGTTTGATAAACGCGCTCTGCTTGCGCTTGGTCTATATTAAACTGTTCTGCCAAGCCAAACGCAGTGCGTTGACGGATGTTGGTCACTTGGAAATTTTTTTCTAAGCTGTACATCACGCCTTCACGTAATGCACCATCAGAGTAGCGCATTTGTGTAATGCCAAAGGTTTCAAATACGGCACTTAAAATGGCTAAACCTGGCACAAATACGTCGGCCCTTTCTTCAACCAAGCCCGATAATTTAAGATCTTCAAAATGCGATACTTGTAAGGTTTGTTCGATAAGTTGATCAATGCGTTCTTTGGTGATGATGCCGTTAGGATCGATGTTCGCCATAATCACTTGATACACCGTTTTGATCGTACCTGAAGAACCAAAAGCTACGTCCCAGCCTAAATTGCGGTACTCAAAAGCCAGATCTTCGATTTTAGTGAGGGCCGTTTGACGTGCTTGATTGAAGTTTTCTGGTGAAATTACACCCTCAGGGAAGAAATGTTTAGCAAAACTCACACAGCCCATGTGACGGCTTTCTGCTAGCAATGGAGTAAAGTTTTCACCGACGATCATTTCTGTCGAGCCACCACCAATATCCACAACTAATTTACGACCCATTTCAGGTTGAGTGTGGGAAACGCCGGCATAAATAGTTTTGGCTTCGGTTTTCCCCGTGATAATATTGATTGGATAAGGGAATACTGCTTTTGCTTGGCGTAAAAATTCTTCATTGTTGACCGCTCTTCGCAAGGTGTAAGTGCCCACTACGTTAACATTTTCAGGATCAAACCCTTGTAAGCGTTCTGCAAATAAAGCAAGGCAATTGACCCCACGATCAATCGCCGCTTGATTTAATACATTGTTTTCATCTAAGCCTTCAGCGAGTTGCACTTTCTGCTTAAGACGCGAGAGAATTTGGATTGAACCATTGACAATGCGTGCCACAATCATGTGAAAGCTATTCGAACCGAGATCGATAGCTGCAATTTCCCGCACTTCGTGTCGATGTGACGTAAGTGCGGTCATTTTTTCCATCAAAATTTCATTGTTCATAATTCACCTAAAATTCAAACTGATAGAGTAGATCTACCGCTTGTGTCACCCCTGAAACCGATTGTAAATAAAGTTTTGGTAATAAACGATAACGGACAGTAAATTCAGCTAATCCATCAAATAAACCCACACCGTATTTCACTTGTAAGCGTGGCGTAATGCTACCGCTCACTACCACTTTAGACGCATCTCCCACCCCTTGTGTGCCTAAGTTAAGATCTTGAATACCAAAGGCTTGTCCAATACCACCGACGACTTTACCGCTTTTCGCTAAACCTAAGCCAAGTAATGCTGCACCGATTGAGCCGCCTGAACCACCTTCACCACTATTTTCTAATGAACGGCCTGTGAGAATGTAAGACAAAGCTTGGTCTTGCGACATTCCCGGTTCAGAGAATACTTTTACTTCTGGGCTTTCTGCTAAACCAACTACTTTCACCCCTGCGATAATGCCAGAGGTTTCCATTGATTCAGGGTTGCGGATAGCTTCAATATTCAGCATCGGTTGTGATGGTAAGCCTGAGAAACTGATCAAGCCTTTACGGATCAATAAGTCCTGACCAAATGAGGCATAACGACCATTGGTTAAGTTAATTTGACCGTATAAACCAAGATTGCCTTTGTCTTGGCGTACTGAAAGCAAACCATTCAAATTACTGGTTAAGCCATAAGCATCAAGGTGGACATCCTTACCAATATTGATGGTCAGGTTAGACACAATTTCCATACCAGATTTGGTTTTTGCTGGTAATTTCGGCAGTTTTTTCTCAGTGGTTTTACCGTCTAAAATGACCTCATCTTTACTCACAGCAACGGCAGTCGGTGGCAACTCTTCAATCGCAATGCGCGCCCAAGGAATGTCCACATTGCCCGAAAGTTCTAAGCGTTTCGGATTGGCATTAATATGAATATCAGGGCTGACTCTTAACTTGGCGATAGATGGAATATCAACTTTAAATTGATCTGCCTTAATATGTACCGCACTTGTCCATTTATCCACAGTTTGCCAGCTTGCATTCCCTGTCACGTCTAGTTGGCTGTCAGCAGTTTTAATATAACCCTGCAAAGTAGAATTGTGGCCACGGAAGTTTAAGCTTAGTTGACCATCTTTAATATCAAATGGTAAGGCTGCCATTTCCGCACGAATATTCTGCACGTTGAAACTGCCGTTCAAATCAGGGGCATTTAGGCTGCCACCAAATTTAATATTGGCTGTGACTTTACCGCCGATATTGTCTTTTAACGGCAGAATCTGGTTAAAAATATCTAAACTTAAATGATGAATAACAAAAGCCCCACCTAACTGACGAGCTTTAGCCAGATCTTTAATATCAAGCTGTGCGGTCATTTTGCCTTCATCTTGCACGTTTACTTCTGAAGTCAGTGCAAGATTATTGTTTTGTAAATTTGCATTGAGCTGTAATTTCGAGATATCTAAGTTAAATGATCGACGATCAATTTTTTGGCTAAACTCAAGATTTTGTCCATTCACAGTCACATTCAGTTGCGGTGCTTTATCTACAAACCAAGCGACTTTACCCTCGCTAGTCAGCTGACCTTTTAACATATTTTGTTCAGCCAGTTTGTTCACTAATGCTAAGTCGAATTTTTTAATGTTGAAGGGGACTTCGCCTGATTTTCCCGCTTGGAAATTTTGTGGGAAACACAATTCAATATTCGGATTTTGCCAACAATGTGCGTGAATATTCGCCATTGTATTTTTGTGATCATAATTGACATTGACCGCTTGATTGGTTTGCCAGCTACCCACAGGGGATTGGATATTAATTTGGCTAATATTGCCTTTCCAATTTTGTGAAGTGCGGTCAAAACTTCCATTTATATTCAGTTTTGCACCCACTGGGTCACCTTGTGATGTTAAGGTGAGTTGATGTTGTTTTTCATCACCTTGCACTGTTAATTTCGCGTTATTGACTTTAATATCGCTGTAATTGAGGCCATCTAGTTGCAACTCAAGTTGCCCTTTGGTGCCTTGGGCAATGTCAATGTCACCTTTTGCTTGTAGGTTAGCGAGATGTAAGCCATTGAACTTAATTTGTTTACCCGCTAAATCAAGATCCACTTTAGGCTGAATTAAATTTCCCGAAATGTGCATTTGACCTTTGAGATTGCCTGTCAATGTTGGCAATAATCCTTGTAGGTTTGGTGCGTTGATATCCAGTTTTAAATCCGATTTTTCCCCTAAGAAACCTTGCGCATTGATGTTATTGTCGCCATAACTGAGTAATAACTCAGGTAATTTCACTAACAAGTCACGAATGCCTTGTTCCGCACCGAAGCTCAATTTGCCTTTTAATGCTAATGGGCGGTTTGAGAGCGAGCCTTGTAAGTCCAAATTTGGGACATCAATCAACCATTTATCTTGGTTGATTAAACCTGTTGAGAACATCGAACCGGATAAAACAGTTGGCAATTTAGCAACATATTCACTTAAATTGAGCTTGGCGAGCTGTAAATCGCTGTACCACTGCACGCCATTACGCCAGCCTAATTTACCTTGCATTGTTGCAGTGCCTTGCAACGCATCTACACGCAATTGATTAATCGTGAGGTCGGTTAATTCACCCGCTGCATCAAGTGCCAGTTTGGTTTTTGGAATATCCATTCCTTCTGCTTGCGCAGTCAGTGCCATTTGATAGTTCAGTAAATTACCGCTTAAGGCTAAATTAGCGGCAGGCACTGTGAGTGGATTTTTTTGTGAGCCGTCCCAAGGGTATTTGAAATCTTTTATATCAAGATTTAACTGGAAAGGCGTTTTCGGTTCGTGTAATTCCACTTGTCCAGTTAACGATGCATTGACAATGCCGTTGGTTTGCAAGGAAAGTGCGGTCTGTTTTAACAAATTTCCTGAAATTTGAATTTTTGCATCCGTTTTAGGCAGTGTGAAGTTTGCACCAAACTGTTGTTTTACCAATTGAGATTGCAAATCTAATTGAATTGGATAATCACCACTTAATTGTAGTTGACCTTGCCCGTGAATTTGTCCCGCACTGCTTTCTAACGCAATCGTGCTTAATTGCACTTTATCGCCAGTAGCATCGGCTTGTAATTGCACTTTTGAGATTTCAATTAGTTGATTATTTTCAGGTTTTTCAGCAATGTGTTGATATTGCCATTGGTTGCCTTGAATATTTGGTAAATGAATATCGAACGGTAATTCGACTTGCGGTAGATCCGCCAACAAAGGTTGCGAAAGGATTTCTGCAAGTTTATCCCAGTCGATTGGTGATTTTGCTTTTTCCGCTTTTTCATCAGCTTGGCTGTGAACAATCTCTTCACCTGTGGCTTTTTCAACTTGTTCACCAACTTTTTCCACCACCTTGTCTGCCACTTTTTCTTTGACTTTCTCCGTTGCAGTTTGTGCAGTAGCTGGTTCAGCTTGGTTCTTTTCAGCCTTTTCAATTGCGGCTTTGGCTTTCATTGCAATAAGCAATTCATCAATGTTGGTCGGCTGAATAGTTAATCCCGTTTCATTGTTTAAACTAACCGCACTTTGAAAGCGAGCCAAATCAATGTTGTTTTCATCGATTTGTACTTTTGCCTGCTCGATGAGAATATTTTCCACCTCTACGGACATTGGCAATGTAATGCGCTGCATTGGTTGATTGCGTTCTTTTTTCGCTTTGCTTGGTGGTAAAAGCGCCGTATCTACTTGAATATGGGGTTGTTTGACAGTGATATCTTGGATACAAATATGCAAACGCAATAAACAATTCAGCCCCATTTGTAGGCGAACTTGCTCAACATTGGTGGTGACACCTTGAGAAGTGATTTGTAGCTTATCCAGCACTAAACCTTCTTGTAAGCCACCACTGACTTGCGCAATATTGAGATTATCAAGGTATTTATCCGCAAGTTCGATCAGATTGCGTTGCCCAGCGCTAGTGCTTAACGCAATGACAAGTGCGAAAATAGGTAAAAAAATGACCGCACTTACACAGAGTAAAATGCGACACCATCTGCGTTTTTTCGGCTTCGCAGTAGGCTGTTTTTCATTGGTTTCAGTATTTTCTGTTTTATCTGTCATTCTTAAGTATCCATAGGATTAAAGTTCTGCACCCAGCCCAATGTAGAAATGGATGTTTTTGCTGTTGTCTTTATCTCGAATTGGGGTTGCGATATCAAATTTAATTGCGCCCACAGGCGATGCCCAACGCACCCCCATTCCTGCGCCATAACGGAGTTCTTCACGTTTGAAGGTATTTGCCGCTAAGCCAGTGTCACCAAAAGTAGCTAACCACCAGTCTGGATAGACTTGGTATTGATATTCAAAGCTACCAGTGAGTAAGCGTGAGGCGCCAATTAATTTACCTTGAGCATTTTTCGGTGAAATTTTCTTATAACCATAACCACGCACACTACGGTCCCCCCCTGCGAAGAAACGCAGTGCTGGTGGAATACGTTGAATTTCTTTTGTATGTAGCCAGCCAAGCTCTAAGCGGGTCACAATACGGTGGTTTTGTGCATAGGTTCTGACCCAAAGGCTGGAGGCTTGAACTTTGAAAAAGTCCACATCAGAGAGCCACCAAGTGCGACCAAAATCAACGGTAATATTCTGACGATCGCCCCACGTTGGGAACAACCCACCTTGTAAACGGGTGCGACGCAACGAGGCTGTTGGATAAACTAATAAGGTTTTATCTTTGATGCCCGCTTGCGTGAATGAGTCATAACGCACACGCAAGCCCAGTGAATGTTGCCAACCGGTAGCGTGGTTCCAATAACGCAATGCCGCAAAGGTTGAGGCAAATGTGCTGGTATCGTTGACTTTCTCATTTTCAAAACCCGTCGACATTTCATAATAATAATTTAACGGATTTTTCAGTAGTGGCATTTTATAGGTCGCTTCCAAAGATTGTTTTGGTGCTGACACATAAAGATTGGTGCGGAAGCTATGGCCACGGCTATTGATCCAAGGTTTGTTCCAACCCAATTGTAAGCGAGGGCCTACATCTGATGCCCAACCGATACCCACTTCCATACTATTTTTCTTACGTGGGCGGAGCATTACGTTGACGTTGACGAGCTTATTGTCATCGTCTAAGTCTGGTTGTAACAAGACTGAACTGAACCAGTTTGATGAGGTGTAGTTATTTGTGAGTTTAGAGAGATCATTGATTAAATAAGGATCGCCAGTTTTCACATTCAACATATTACGCAAATAATCTTCACGAATTTGTGAATTTTCGAAAGTAATTTCACCGATGTGATAACGCTCGCCACTATCATAGGTTAAACGCCACCAAGCTTGGTGTGTCGAAGGCATAATTTCGAGGCGAGAACGGGTGAAATCTGCGTCAAAATAACCACGACTTAACGCCAGTTTTTGTAAGCTATCTTTATAATTATCGTAGGTTTCGTGATTAACGACCGCCCCCTTTGCAGGCACGTTGTTTTTCACTTTATCAAATTCTTTATCGTTTTGGGCATCGCCTTCAATTACGACATCTGTTTCTGCAATTTTAACCGGCTCACCGATATCTACTGCCGCCACTAAAAGTTGAGTAGGAATATCATCTTTTTTGTTTGGTAATTGTTTGAGTTGAAATGCAACTGTGCTGTGGTAATGACCGTAAGCTCTTAGCCCTTTGCTAATCGCTTCTTCGACGAGCTCTTTGTGTCTATCAGAGCCATCTGCATCGTATTCATCAATTAGATTAATGTAGATCGTTACATTCTCTTTGAGGGTTGAATTTTTGATTCCGACGACTTCGGTTTTTACGTGAGCAAGCGAGGTAGCACCTACAAATGCAGTGCTAAGTATGAGCATATTGGCAATGGATGATGCCACTTTATTGCGAAATAATTTCATAGATTCCCCAAATAGAAAATTTCTTTAGTGTACCTTTTAATCAGCCAAATTGGCAACGTAAAGTGCGGTCATTTTTGGAAAATTTTTATTAATTTACAAATGAAAAAAGCCAAGAGGAATGTTCTTGGCTTTCAGATATAGAGGTGGATTTACAGGCCTTTGTGTTCGAAATAAAGGACTGTTGCCGCAACACGTGAATGTACGTTTAATTTGCGTAATAAATTGCGGATATGGACTTTGACCGTTTCTTCCGAAATAAACAATTGTCCTGCAATTTGCTTATTTGATAAGCCCGTGGCAATTAAGCGTAACACATCCATTTCACGATCAGTTAATGAATAAATTGGATCGGTTGTGGACTGTCGCTCAATTAACGCATTCTTAATTGAGTCACTTAAAATTACCTCACCTTGTGAAATACGTTTAATTTGGCCTAATAAGGTGTCTGGTTCAGTATCTTTTAATAAATAACCGTCAGCACCGGCATCAATTAAAGTGAAAATATCGCTTTTCGAATCAGATACAGTCAGGATCAAAATACGTGCATCAACACCTTCCGCACGTAACGCTTTTAATGTATCTAATCCTGATAGCCCTTTCATATTTAGATCAAGAATAATTAAATCAGGTTGAGTTTGTAATGCGAGGGTAATGCCTTCACTACCATTACCAGCGTCCCCTACAACGCTAAAACTTTCGTCTAATTCAATTAAGTGTTTGATCCCTCGACGCATCAACGGATGATCATCGATAATCAACACTTTCATTTTTTCTGACATATAACCCCCAATATGACTATGACATCGCCAATCGACTGTGGAATGGTACTATTTTGACCCCATTCTCTTGTGATAATAATTGATAAAACTGTGGATAGTTAAAATCACGCTGCACAATTTTATACGGATTATTATTTTCATCCAAGCCTGAAGATTGATAAATATGATTTATCTCTTTTATCTTTTGCTCTTTTGAACCATCGCAGTTGCGATAAATTTCAATTCGATTAGCTTCGTCTAGAATATAAACATTAAAGGAATCGTCAGGGTTATCTTCAAAGAAGAATTGTAAAAATCCTTCGCTTGCAAAATTGTCCATTTCTGGTGGGTAAGAACGTGCTTGCGCCCAAGTCATTATTTCTTTTTCTTCAACTTCATTTTGAAGTGCGGTATCAAATTCTGAATTTTCGACTAAATTGTTGGTGCTTAACTCTTGTAAGCTAATACCACGTTCTTCAAAGAAAAATTGCCAGTTTTTACCTGCAACACGTAACAAGTTATTTTTAGGTGGTTGGGTGGCCCCAATTTGAATACTGATACAACGAGTAATTAACGCGGTGACGATATTACGCAATGTGCGACGATAGCGGTGGCTATAACAGAACACTTCTACCGATTTTGGTGAAGGCGCACCACGGTGAATTTTATTAGAAAGGACTTTTAAAGCTAATAAGATGGCATTTTGCCCTTCAAAATGCAGTGTACGGATTTCATTCCATAAGTTTCGGTAAGTAATATCAATACTGCCTACTAAGCTTTCTTCTTTCGGACCAAAGCTGAATAGATCACTTGCCTGAATTTTTTCTTTGGCTTGTGTGAGGTTTTTCGTTGGGTCAACGGTTAAGTTAATTGCGACCATCAAGTTGCTAATTTCGCACGCATTACTTAGGCTTTCATTGGTAGCAGAAGGCATTGTGGTTGGGAAAGATAAACGCAAATCGGTCACAAAGTTACGCAATGTATTGAGCGAAACATTATCACTAATAATATTAATGTGCGTATTGGCAGTTAATAAACGATTGAAGTAAGTCCAAGCCACCAATTTATTTAAGCTCGTGCTATGTTCTGTGTAACGCTTTTGTGAGAAACCATCGAGATTTGGAGTGTGGTTCACCACATACCAACCATCCTTAAAGGCTTTGTTATTTTTCACTTCAAAAAACAGCAAGTTTTTTTCCGATAAATCTAAAGCAATTTGTGGGTTTAATAAAGTAATCTTGCCGGGTAATTCCTCAAATGCAGTATAAAGTTTGCGAGTGAGCACCGTAATATCCTGCGGCATAATGCTTGAATTTACTTTATGTTTGCGGGCAAAATTCACTAAATTGCGATAACTTAGCATTAAAAACTTCACCAAGCTATTATGTGATTTTTTGACGTATTTAATTTTCCACTGTGGGCGTTGATTGAGCTCTTTAATTAAGCTGTCAGACCACTGCCATTCTTTCACTAACTGTTGTAGGTACGCAACACGCCAATTATTTCGGCTATTTTCATCTTCCCAATTAATACCTTCAGTGGCTTTTAGATAAACACTACGGCGTACAAAACCTAAACGCTTTAATTCATTATTTTGTTGGAGATAACGCGTTGCACGCTCAAGCATTGCTAAATAAGGATCAAATTGGTGGGATGGATTGATTTTCCCTGTTAATAATTGCTCTTTGAATTCACGTGCAATCAAATAGGTATTGGGATATTCGGAAGAATAGGTTTCAAGGGATAAGATCTTAATGACAGATTTATACGGTGCATCAATTCCTTTGTAGAGTTGCCATAAGCTCGCACCGAAATATTCGTTAGCTGAAAATGAACCTAAACCACCGAAATCGACCCAATCATCCAAATTAATTTCTTGATTAGCGACCAAGCGTTCCACTTCACTTTCATAATGCATTTCATTTTGTACGAGCAAGTGCTGCCAAAGCAGGGGTTTACCCGCTAAACGAATGGCAGAACGATAAAATTCATCCAACAACAACACATATTGTGCAGATCCACAGTTTTCTGCGGTTAATGGTTCTGCATATTTGAAGCAACGGAAACGTTGTTGATCGATAAGATAAAGATTGATCTCAATATGAAAATGACTTGCCCATTTTTGTAGAAAATCGGCTTTGCGTTGTAAGGCGGCTTTTTCTTCAGGGCTTAAGTCTTCACGATGGCACACCCAAATGTCGAGATCGGACAAAGCTGTTTGTGAAATGGAGGCAATGCTACCCATCACATACACACCTAAAATGGCATTCGAAGTGCGGTATGAAAATGAAGAAATTGTGTCTTTTTCTAAGTTGATATGAGGTAGATTTTCACGCAAATAATTTTTTTGATATGCAGTGAGTTTAAAATCGACGATCCCCGCTGGCGAATCAGACGTGTAGCCAGGTAAATTAGGATGGTTGGCGTGTAATAACAACGTGATCAGTTGAAATACGTGTTTAAATTCATTAGAAGTATCTAATAATGCACGTTTGAGGCGTAAATTATCTAAATATTCAACTTGTTTTTTCGCACTAAAGAGATCGTAATTCAAATCATCCCCTACAATTTTATAATGCAGTGTGTTTTCTCAATTACTCTAACATTTGCCCTGTATGAAAGCAAAAAAATTAAATGGAAACTGACATTTTGAGTGAACAATGGTAGGATAACGAAGAATTATTTTATGAAAAATGGCTACATTTATGACAAATAATACGTTGAAAATTGCAACCCGCCAAAGCCCACTTGCATTATGGCAAGCGAATTATGTGAAGCAACGTTTAGAGGGTTTTTACCCAGATTTAAACGTGGTTTTAGTGCCTATGGTGACAAAAGGTGATGTGATTTTAGATACCCCATTGGCAAAAATTGGTGGTAAAGGATTATTTGTTAAAGAGCTTGAAACGGCTTTATTAAATGGCGAAGCGGATATTGCTGTCCATTCAATGAAAGATGTGCCAATGCAATTCCCAGAAGGGCTTGGATTAAGTGTCATCTGTCCACGCGAAGATCCTCGCGATGCTTTTGTTTCCAATACTTACCGCACTTTAGCGGATCTTCCACAAGGCGCAGTGGTTGGCACTTCTAGCCTACGCCGTCAATGTCAATTAAAACAGCTTCGTCCAGACCTAAAAATTGAATCCTTACGAGGCAATGTTGGCACCCGTCTGAGTAAATTAGATCGTGGTGATTATGACGCGATTATCCTCGCAGCAGCTGGTTTGATTCGTTTAGGGCTGACAGAACGTATAGCGTCTTTTATTGATATTAGTGATATGTTGCCAGCAGCAGGGCAAGGTGCCGTGGGGATTGAATGTCGTAGCAATGATACACGAGTGCAACAATTGTTGGCGCCTTTAGCTGATGCAAAAACTACGTCTTGTATTTTAGCAGAGCGTGCAATGAATACTCATTTGCAAGGTGGCTGCCAAGTGCCAATCGCAGGTTATGCGATTATTGAAAATGAACAGCTTTATTTACGTGCATTAGTAGGCGAGCTAGATGGCTCATTGATTATTCGTGCAGAAGCAAAAAGTGCGGTCGAAAACGCAGAAAATTTAGGTATTCAAGTAGCTGAAATGTTGTTACAGCAAGGTGCGGACAACATTCTCAAGGCATTATATTCAGCGAATGATTAAAAGGAATTACGAGAATGGCAGTGTTAATTACACGTCCCGATGAACGCGGAAAACAATTGGTTGAAATGTTAGCACAAGCTGGCGTTTTTGCTATTCATTTACCGCTATTTACTATTGAATCTGGACGAGAATTAAATGATTTGCCAAATAAATTGTCTCAATTAAAAGCGGGCGATTATGTTTTTGCAGTTTCGCCACACGCAGTAACGTTTGCGGATCAAACATTAAAGCACACTGGGTTTTCTTGGCGTCAGGACTTAAATTATTTTGCAGTAGGGCAGCGTAGTGCCGAATTTTTCACGGCACAAACTGAACGCCCTGTGTTTTATCCTCATCAGCAAGAAACGAGTGAAGGCTTGTTGAATTTGCCCGCAATGCAACAGTTAGCCGATAAAACGGTTCTAATCTTGCGTGGTAATGGTGGGCGAGAGTTTTTTGCAGAACAAGCAGAACTGCGTGGTGCGAAAGTAGATATTGTAGAATGTTATCAACGCGTGCCAATAGATTATAATAATGCAGAGCAGATTAGCATTTGTAAACGTGCGGGAATTAACAGTATTGTCGTGACAAGTGCAGAAATTTTGCAGTATCTTATGGATTTTGTTCCAGAAAATGAACATAATTGGTTGAAAAATTGTCAACTTATTACAATTAGTAAACGAATTGCCAATTTAGCGAAGGCACAAGGTTGGACAAATATTGTGATTTCACCAAAGGCAGATAATCATAGCTTATTACAAACTTTATTAAGCACTAACTGATTTATACAGAACTCTAAATCATCATAAAGGAAATAGGTATTACTATGGCTGAAAATAAAATAACATCTTCTGAAACCAATGAAGTACCAAAGAATGAGGCTGATATTGTGGAGATTAAAGCAGAAACACAAGAAAATGTGAAAACTGCGGACAGCGAAGTAAAGCAAAAATCTCCAAAAACAGAAAGCACTGCAGAGCAACATCAAGCGAAAAAGCAAAAAGTGGAAAACGAAGCGCCAAAAATGAATGTAGAGCCAGAAATTAAGCAACCTGAAACTAAACAACCTGAAGTGAAAGAAACCGTAGTGGTGAAAAAAGGTGGCACAGGTTTAGCACTATTAGCATTGTTGATCGCACTAGGTCTTGGTGGCGCTGGTTATTATTTTGGTCAGCAACAAGTCGATAAAATGCAACAAAAATTGACCGCACTTGAAAGTAAAGTCGCACAACAAGTTGTTGCTCAACCTGTTGATTTACCTTCCTTTGATAAAGAGCGTCAACAGATTGAACAGTTAGTTGCAGCCTCATCTGTATCAGCAGAAAAATTAGCGCAGTTACAAAATGAATTAACGATTAAAGATCAAGCTATTTCCGCATTACAAACACAAATCAATCGTTTAAATACCGCGGCGAAAGAAGAGCAACCGAATGACTGGTTATTATCAGAAGCGGATTTCCTCTTAAATAATGCGTTACGTAAATTAGTGATTGATAATGATGTTGATACCAGTATTTCTTTATTAAAAGTGGCTGATGAAGTGTTAACGAAAGTGTCTGATCCGCGTGTGATTAGTGCAAGAACAGCACTAAATAGCGATTTAAAACAATTGCTTGAAGTGAATAACGTGGATCAAAATGCAATTATGCAACGTTTATCACAACTCACGACAATGTTAGATGAAATGGACGTGCTTGATGTGAACTTTGGCGAGCTACAAACTGCCTCAACGCAATTAAGTGATTCTATTGAAGATTGGAAAGAAAATGCAGAAAAAAGTGCAATTTCATTCCTAAATCATTTTATTCGTATCACACCAAGAAATGCGAATGACAAAGTATTATTAGCACCAAATCAAGATATTTACTTACGTGAAAATATTCGTTTACGTTTACAAATTGCGATTATGGCAGTGCCTCGCCAACAAGATGAGCTTTATAAACACTCACTTGAAACAGTGGCATCTTGGGTAAGAAGCTATTTTGATACTAACACTGAAGTAGCACAAAACTTCTTGAAAAGTGTAGATGAATTGGCGGAGCAATCCATTTATGTCAACGTACCAAACCAATTATCGAGCTTAAATGTGTTAGACAAATTATTGAACAGAGAACCTCAAGAATTACAAAAAGTTGAGATCTCCGTAGATAAAGCCTTATCATCTGAAGTTAAGCCAGAAAGCAAAGCTGAAAGTGCGGTGGAAAAAACGGAAGAAACCGCTCCACCAGCCCAAGCAGAGCCACAACAGTAGAGGAAATAGATTATGTTTAGAGTACTATTTTTAATGCTGGTATTGTTGGCTGGCTTAATCGCAGGCCCTTACTTAGCAGGCAAACAAGGTTATGTGCTCATTGAAACGAGCAAATACAGCATCGAAATGTCGATCACCACCTTAGTGATTTTCTTTGTTGTGATTATGGCTGTGATTTATGGCATTGAGTGGGTGGTTACCCGTTTCTGTCGCTTAAGCAATAATACTTATACTTGGTTCTCTCGTCGCAAACGTGCCAAAGCACAAAAACAAACCCTTGAAGGTTTGATGCTGATGAATGAAGGTGATTATTCAAAAGCTGAGAAATTGATTGGTAAAAATGCGAAACACGCAGAAGAGCCTGTGCTTAACTTTATTAAAGCTGCAGAAGCTGCACAACAACGTGGCGATGATTTCAATGCAAATCGCTATTTAATTCAAGCAACTGAGCTTGCGGGTTCAGATAACTTGATGGTTGAATTAGCGAGAACGCGTATTCTATTACAGCAAGGCAAATTGCCCGCTGCACGTAGTTCAGTAGATAGCTTGTTGGTAATGACTCACCGCAATAAAGAAGTGTTGAAACTTGCGGTGGAAATTTACTTAAAATCAAAAGCTTATCTCGCATTAGATAATATTCTAGATCAAATCGAAAATTCAGGTTTATATTCACCGAGTGAATTCCTTGCTTTAAAAATACAAGTTGAAGAAGGCCTGCTAGATGAAAAAATGAATGAAGAAGGCGTGGATGGCTTATTAGCTTGGTGGGAAGAACAACCTCGTAGACGTCGTAATGATGTGGCAGTGAGAATTGCATTGATCCAACGTTTAATTGACTGTAACGATCACGAATCAGCTTATGACTTGAGTGTCGATACTTGGAAAAAAGTGGAAGACAATCCAGCTGATACTAAATTACTTTGTGCCCAAGTTATCCGTTTACAACCAGTGGATAACAGTAAGTTAATCAAACTTATTGAAAAACGTGCGAAGAAAGCGGATGTAAGCGTTCAATGTTGTATTAATCGTGCGTTAGGTTATTTATATGTGCGTAATAACGACTTCAATCAAGCAAGCGAAGCCTTCAAAAATGTGATTGCTTGTACGAGTGAGCTTGAGCCTTACGATGTAAATATGGCAGCGTATGTATTTGAGCAAGTCGGTGAAAATGCATTAGCACAGAAAGTGCGTGAAGATAGCGTGAAAACAACAATGGCAGTCACGGCATTAACAAATGTACAAACTGACATAAATACGACCGCACTTTTAGAAAACAAATAATTGATGAAAGCATAATTGAAAACGGCACTTAAACTGGCTAAGTGCCGTTTTTTTATGGGTGTTTAATATTCATCATCAGATTGGCCATTGCCAATATAATGGGTAAATTCATCGGGTTTAAAACCGTGTGATAGCATATAACGCCACACTTTTTGCTTGAGTTTTAAGTCATTAATTTCTGCATAGTTGGGAAATTTTTTACGTAACACAGATAACGCTTTATCTTCCCAATTCATTTCCATTTCTTGCAGCACATCATAAATCACCTCAGAAGAAATGCCTTTAACTTGCTGTAATTCTTGTTTGATTCTAGCGAGCCCATAGCCTCGTTGTGCTCGAAATGTCAGATAGTTTTCTGTGAAACGGCGATCATTTTGCCAATTTTTTTGTTGGAAAAAGGCAAGCGTGTCATCAATCTCTTGTTCAGAAAATAGCTTTTCTTGCATTTTGCAGCGGATTTCAAATTCACTATATTCCCGTCGGGCTAATAAGCTCATTACATAATTTAATGCTTGTGAAGACATAATATAAGCACCTTCTGTCAGCTCTGTTGTGTATTTCAATGAAAAAAGTGCGGTGAAATTTTTAAAATAATCACCGCACTTTTTAGCATATTGAGGAGGTTAAGCTAGATTAATAATCTGAATCCAAATCCATATCTGCTTCATTTTGTTCAGCAATATCAGCAGCGAGGACTTTCTCTGGGTTCGCTAATAACTCATTACGTAATTTAGTTTCTAATGCTAATGCTTCTGCTGGATGTTCTTCTAACCATTTCATTGCATTCGCTTTACCTTGACCGATTTTCTCGCCGTTGTAAGCGTACCAAGCGCCCGATTTATCCACTAATTTGTGTTTCACACCTAATTCAATGAGTTCACCTGTTTTTGAGATACCTTGACCGTAAAGAATTTGGAAATCCACTTGGCGGAATGGTGCAGCCACTTTGTTTTTCACAACTTTTACGCGAGTTTCGTTACCGATGACTTCTTCGCCATCTTTGATAGCACCAGTACGGCGAATATCTAAACGTACAGATGCATAGAATTTTAAAGCATTACCACCTGTTGTAGTTTCTGGGTTACCAAACATTACACCAATCTTCATACGAATTTGGTTGATAAATACCACTAAGCAGTTTGAGTTTTTGATTTGACCAGTCAATTTACGTAATGCTTGTGACATTAAACGTGCTTGTAAACCCATATGTGAGTCACCCATTTCACCTTCAATTTCTGCTTTTGGTGTTAATGCTGCAACTGAGTCAACAATAATTACATCAACCGCACCTGAACGCACTAATGCATCACAGATTTCCAATGCTTGCTCACCATTATCTGGTTGTGAAACTAAAAGCTCGTTTACATTGACGCCTAATTTTGCTGCATAAATAGGATCTAATGCGTGTTCAGCATCGATAAATGCACAGGTTTTACCTTCTTTTTGTGCTTGTGCGATAACAGATAATGTTAATGTAGTTTTACCTGAAGATTCTGGTCCGAAAATTTCAACAATACGACCCATTGGTAAACCGCCGATACCTAATGCCACGTCTAAGCTAAGTGAACCTGTTGAAACAGCTTCAACATCTAACGCTTGAGTATCACCCAATTTCATAATTGAGCCTTTACCAAATTGTTTTTCAATTTGGCCAAGTGCTGCGGCGAGTGCTTTATTTTTTTCTTCTTTAGTTGCCATTTTCGAATCCTCAATAAAAAATCATTACCAGAAATTTGGGTGTATGATAACTGTATGGATAAACAGTATCAAGTCATTTTTACAAAATTTGTGAAATTTGTTCCAAAATGAAAATTTTAATTGAGTGAGAATTAACGTTACGACATTTGATCTTTATATAAATCTATATGGCGTCCTGTGATTTTATGCGAAAATAGACCGCACTTTTGTTACAAATTTATAGAGAATTGGAATGGATAATTTAGACTTGCACACGCCAATGATGCGCCAATATTTAGCTCTCAAAGCGGAAAATCCCGATATTTTGTTGTTTTATCGAATGGGGGATTTTTATGAGCTTTTCTACGATGATGCGAAGAAAGCGGCGGCACTGTTGGATATTTCATTGACCAAACGTGGGCAGTCAGCGGGGCAGCCAATTCCAATGGCGGGCGTGCCTTATCACGCGGTTGAAGGTTATTTAGCGAAGTTAGTGCAACTTGGTGAATCAGTAGCGATTTGCGAACAAGTGGGCGATCCTGCAACCTCTAAAGGGCCTGTTGAGCGCCAAGTGGTGCGCATTGTGACGCCGGGTACTGTCAGTGATGAGAGTTTATTACCAGAACGCCAAGACAACTTAATCACCGCACTTTATCAAGAAAAATCTCGTTTTGGGCTGGCGATTTTAGATATGACTTCAGGGCGTTTTCAAATCAGCGAACCTGAAGATCGTGCAAGCTTGCAAGCAGAATTGCAACGCATTTCACCGGTAGAAATTTTGTATTGTGAAGAGATTGAAGATTTTGCTGCTATTGAACATTTCAAAGGCTTACGCCGTCGCCCAATTTGGGAGTTTGAATTAGGCACCGCAATTCAATTGCTTAACCGCCAATTTAATACTAAAGACTTACGTGGTTTTGGGGTCGAAAAAGCGATTTTAGGTTTATGCGCAGCAGGCTGTTTATTGCAATATGCGAAAGACACGCAACGAACTGCATTACCGCATATCCAAAGCATTACTTTATTACAAAACTCTCAGAATATTCAATTAGATGCTGCGACTCGTCGTAATTTGGAGTTAACTCAGAATTTAGCGGGTGGAACCGAAAATACGCTTGCTTCAGTGCTAGATAAATGTGTGACAGCAATGGGTAGCCGTTTGTTAAAACGTTGGATTCATCAACCTATTCGTGATCGCCAAAAATTGTTGCAACGTCAGCATATTATCAGTGCATTGTTAGATCAGGATTTAGTCGCTGAATTACAACCGTATTTACACCAAATCGGTGATATGGAGCGGATTTTAGCACGTGTTGCATTACGTTCTGCACGCCCAAGAGATTTAACCCGTTTACGTACCGCATTGGAACAACTGCCGGCGATTCGCCAAATTCTAGAAAATCAAACTTCGTCAAATTTAACCGCACTTTTGCAGCCAATTGGTGAGTTTTCGGTACAATTAGATTTATTGCAACGTGCATTAATTGATAACCCACCAATGCTTATTCGTGATGGTGGGGTGATTGCAGAAGGGTACAATGCCGAGCTTGATGAGTGGCGGAGTTTGTCTGATGGGGCAACTCGTTATTTGGAAGATTTAGAACGCCGTGAGCGTGAAAGTACGGGCATTGATACCCTAAAAATCGGCTTTAATGCCGTGCACGGATATTATATTCAGATCAGCCAAGGGCAAGCGCACAAGGCACCAATGCACTATGTGCGCCGTCAAACTTTAAAAAATGCGGAACGTTATATTATTCCTGAGCTGAAAACTTACGAAGATAAAGTGTTGAAAGCGAAAGGTGCCGCATTAGCGTTGGAAAAACAACTTTACGAAGCAATTTTTGACGAATTATTACCGCACTTAGGCGCATTACAGCTGGCGAGTTTAACCTTAGCGGAACTAGACGTTTTGACCAATTTAGCAGAGCGTGCAGAAACACTGAATTATGTTGCACCACAATTTAGTGATGAAATTGGCGTGAATATCCAAAATGGTCGCCATCCAGTGGTTGAGCAAGTGCTGAAAGAGCCATTTATAGCCAACCCTGTGCAACTTAACCCGCAACGCCATTTGTTGATTATTACCGGTCCAAATATGGGTGGTAAAAGTACTTATATGCGCCAAACAGCATTGATTACGTTAATGGCATATATGGGCAGTTTTGTGCCGGCAGAAAGTGCGGTGATTGGTCCAATCGATCGTATTTTTACCCGTATTGGAGCGTCAGATGATCTGGCTTCTGGTCGCTCAACTTTTATGGTAGAAATGACCGAAATGGCGAATATTTTGCACCAAGCGACAGCAAATAGCTTAGTGTTGATTGATGAAATTGGTCGAGGCACTTCTACTTATGATGGTTTATCGTTAGCTTGGGCCTGTGCAGAATGGTTAGCTAAAAAATTACGTTCACTGACATTATTCGCTACTCATTATTTTGAATTGACGGTGTTGCCAGAACAGCTTGCAGGCACTGCTAATGTGCATTTGGATGCCTTAGAGCATAACGACACTATTGCCTTTATGCACTCGGTACAAGAAGGGGCTGCCAGTAAAAGTTATGGTTTAGCGGTTGCGGCACTGGCAGGTGTGCCCCAATCAGTGATTAAACTGGCGAAACAAAAATTAGCCCAATTAGAGAAGTTGTCGCAACAAAATGCAGATCAGCGTATTCAAGATTTACGTCAATTGAATCAAGCTCAAGGCGAGTTGGCGTTAATGGAAGAGGATGATGGCAAAAATGCCGTTTGGGAAATGCTCGAAAAACTCGATCCTGATGAACTCAGCCCAAAACAAGCATTGGCATATTTGTATCAGCTGAAGAAGTTAGTTTGAGAGGATTTCTCTGATTTTTAGGGGCAAGCCGATGAGCTTGCCCTATTTTTATACTCTGATTTTGTAATATCGATGATACATCAGGGCTGATACATCGATATGCACCTACAAAAGTACCATTTTATGCGGCAATTTCTCTTTCCTTTGGATAAATTGCCCCCAAACTGACCGCACTTTTTGCGCCTGTTACGCTTGGTAAATTGGCAGGTCGGTCGTTGAGGCGTTGGTGGGAGAGCCACGCAAAAGCGGCGGCTTCTACGTAGTCGGCATCTAAGCCATAGTCATTAGTGGTTTGGATTTGCCATTGAGGTAGTAAAGTTGTGAGGCGTTCCATTAATAAGCTATTTTTCACCCCACCGCCGCACACTAATAAGTGACGCTCTAAATCTGTTTCAATCAGATTGAGCTGATCCACAATGCTTTGCGCTGTGAGTTCTACAAGAGTGGCTTGCACGTCTTGCGGTAAAAGTGCGGTATATTTTTCTAATTTTTTATGTAGCCAAGCCAGATTAAATAATTCTCGCCCTGTGCTTTTTGGTGGAGGCAGTGCAAAGAACGGTTCATCGAGTAAATCTGCCAGTAAGTCAGTATTCATTTGGCCGGATTTCGCCCATTCCGCATTTTTATCATAGGCTTTACCTTGATGTTTTTCGATCCACGCATCTAACAAAGTATTACCCGGGCCTGTGTCATAACCCATCACGGCGTGATTGGGCAGTAAACAAGAAATATTGCTGATACCACCGATATTGAGTACCACCGTGGCTTGGTGTGGCTTAAAAAATAAGGCTTGGTGAAATGCAGGCACTAATGGAGCCCCTTGTCCGCCAAATGCCATGTCTTTACGACGAAAATCGGCGACCGTGGTGATGCCCGTTTGGGCGGCAATCAAGTTGGCATCGCCAATTTGCAGAGTAAATGGATATTGGCTATTTGGAGAATGCCAAATGGTTTGTCCGTGGCAACCAATGGCGGTGATTTGTTCTGGTGAAAGCTGATATTTTTGCAAAAACTGTTTTATGCAGTCGGTATAAAGTAAGCCAAGCTGGTGATCTAACTCGCCTAAGGCTTGCAACGTCGTTTCGCCCGAGTTGCATAATGCTGAAATCTGTTGCCGTATTGCGAGTGGCATAGGGTAAAAATCAGAATGGATAAGTTGCGGCTGCTCACAGGAAAAATCCATTAACGCCAAATCTACACCGTCTAAACTTGTGCCAGACATCACACCGATATAATACATAATTGCTCCTTATTTCAGCTTGCGTGAATTTCATTATAGGGGAAGGGGAAAAAATAGCCAAAGTTTAGTTTTCAGAACAAATAAAAAATAGACGCAATGTGCGTCTATTTTCACAGTGTAAATCCAGTTAGGATAATTATTTCACCCATTCCACTACATCATCAAAAGATTGGCGTGTTTTGACTTTTGGTTCATTTAATCGATAGCCAAATGCGATCATTACGCTCAATTTATAGGTTTTTGGATCGTAAAGCCCTTGTTCGACAAAAGCACGATCCATTTTTTCTAATGGAAAACCTTCGATTGGGGTGGAGTCCACTCCGAACATTGCTGCGCTAGTAAGCATATTTGCCATTGCGATATAGCTTTGACGGCACGCCCAGTCGTAGAATGCTTTTGGATCTTGCGTTAATGCGAAATCTTGTTCAGTAAAAGTGCGGTAGAAATTTTGGCGCATTTTGAGCACATCTTCGGGGATGTGGTGGACATCTCGCATAATATGTTGCACATATTCACCATCAGCAAGTAATGTTTCTGGCTGGCGGACTAACACCACGACAAAATGACTACAATCCATCACTTTGTCTTTTGCGCCCCAAGCAGTATCGCGGATCAGTTCTTTGATTTTTTGATTTTCAATGACCAAAAATTTCCAAGGTTCAAAGCCGAAAGAACTTGGCGAAAGGCGACCGGTTTCTAAGATAAAACGAAAATCCTCATCACTGATTTTCTTTGTTGGATCATACGCTTTGCAGGCGTGGCGGTAGTGGAACGCATTGAGAATATCCGTTTTCGTTATCGACATATTGTTCTCTCCTGATTGTTATTTCTTGGTTTGGGCAAAGTGCGGTACTTTTTTCAAACTTTTTGTTAGATGATTCGCGAGAACTGTTGGCGTTTTGCCTGTTCTCTTGAATAAGTATCAAAACACAAACAAATATTGCGAATTAATAGGCGACCTTTGGCTGACACTTGGATCTTATCTTCGCCAATTGCTAATAAACCGTCTTTTGCTAATGGCTCAAGTAATTTTAAATCCTCAGCAAAATGGGTTTTAAATTGAATGCCATATTGTTGTTCAATCGGTTGGAAATCCAATTTAAAGTTACAAATTAATTGTTTGATCACATCACGGCGTAAGCAGTCTTCTTGGCTCATCACAAAACCTTTGTGTAATGCAATGCCCGAGTTGTCCACATCTGCATAATAATGTTTTAATTCTTTTTGATTTTGTGCATAAGTGTCGCCTAACAAGCTGATTGCAGACACGCCTAAACCTAATAAATCACATTCTTCTTGCGTGGTGTATCCTTGGAAATTGCGGTGTAAAACGCCGTTTTGTTGTGCGATAGCCAGTTCATCATCCGGTTTGGCAAAGTGATCCATTCCGATGAAGGTATAACCTGCGTTACCTAAAGTTTCGATCATTTTTTGCAAGATAGTTAATTTAGTTTCTGGTGCAGGCAGTTGCTCATTTTTGATTTTCGCTTGCCCCGCAAAGCGGCTTGGTAAGTGGGCGTAGTTGAACACACTTAAACGATCTGGGTTTAACGCGATCACTTTTTGCAGCGTGAACATAAAACTGTCCACATTTTGCAGTGGCAAGCCATAAATCAAATCCAAGTTGGTGGACTGGAAACCGAGCTCACGCCCACGTTTTAACAAGGCTTCAATAAATAGTTCATCTTGTTCACGATTAACAGCTTTTTGCACGTCTTTATTGAAATCTTGCACGCCCATACTCATTCGGTTAAAACCAAGATGACGTAAATGATCTAGCATTAGTAGCTCAATTTCACGCGGGTCAATTTCGATACTGATTTCTGCATCAGGCGCAATGGTAAAATGTTTACTCAACATTGCCATTAAGCGTGCAGATTGTGCTTCTGTGAGATAGGTTGGTGTACCCCCCCCCCAGTGCACTTGCGTTGCGATGCGATCTTTAAATAGTGGTGCACGTGTTTCGATTTCTTTTTCTAAAAAGTCGAGATAAATATCCGCTTTGTGCTGGTGCCGTGTGATGACTTTGTTACAGGCACAGAAATAGCAAAGTTTGTGACAGAAGGGGATATGTACATAAAGAGAGAGAGGGCGGTTGGGATAACGTTGTGCCGCTTGAATAAAATCCGAATCGGTGTAATTTTCATTAAATTCTAGTGCGGTTGGATAGGACGTATAACGTGGGCCAGAATAGTTATACTTTTGAATTAGCCCTAAGTCCCAAATAATTTCGGACATTTTCCCCCCTCAATCTCAAGATTAGATTTTTTCAATATCAGCCAATAGCTGATGAATTTCCAATAAGATTTTCTTTTCCAAATCTGCTTCGGCACTTTCACGTTGTAAATCTAAACGCATACGCTCATTTTTCTTTAATTCACGGCGTTTTTCGTGCGTCGGCATATCCATAACGACTTCATAAAGTTGGTACATTGCTTGATAGGTTTTCAATTTATGCCCCAAAGGATCAAGCAACATTTTCAAGCGAATAACCCCTTCAGAATGGTTACAATCGCCATTTTGCATCGCTTTCGCAATGATCACGACACTTTCTTTAATGCGTGTTGAACGTGCTGAGCGAGCGTTTTCAATAGCTTTGCGTTGTTTTTGCAAAGCGAGTAATAAATAACCCGCATAAACTGCCATTGCAACCACAATGACCATCGCAAAAACAAATAAAATCGTTGTCCACATAACAATTATCTAAATTGGTTAATATCTATTTTTTCAAAAGTGCGATAGAGGTCTTCTTCCGTCTCTTCTTCGTCAGAAATACCCAACTCATCCATTAATTGTGCGATGCGATCTAAGCACTCATCAACGAATTTTTGATCGTCTGCGCTTAAGGTTTTGCCAGCATCTAATTCATCTAATAATTGGTTTAAGCACTCATTATTTTCAAGTTGTTCCAATTCCAACATTGGATCTAATTTCGGTGCTTTTTCTTCCAATTTCATTGGTGGAATAGTCATTCCTTTTTCAGGTTTATTCACAAATTCCACAATTAAAGGTACTTTTTTACGGCTACCAATGCGCGGATCTTTTTTCTCTAACGCTTGGTTATTTGCATTATTTTCAGTTGCACTATGACGAGAACCTGATACTAAGCCCTTGTGTTTACGTTTCTTTTTATCTTCACGAGCTTTGGCATCTAATTCATAGCGAGTTAATTTTTTGCCTGGTTTGCCTTTTGGCAATTCCACTTTTTTATCTACCTTGCGCGCAGGCATAATATCGGTAATTCGGCGTGTTTTCTTCTTACGAGCCATATTCTTTTCTCTTAATTTATCATTGGTGGCGAATTGTACCACTGTTCAATAGGTAATGCCTAACTAAAACTCCGGTTTTACAGTGAAAACCAATCGTTCTTGAGTAATTGGGTGGCTAAATTCTAAACTTTCTGCGTGCAAGCATAAGCGAGGTGAAAGAGCTTTTGCTTGTGGGTGGGCGTAGAATTTATCGCCTAAAATGGGGTGTCCTAACGCTAGCATATGCAGTCTAAGCTGATGCGAACGCCCTGTGATTGGGGTTAATCTTACTCTTGTGGTGTTGTTAGGGTAGCGTTCTAAAACTTCATATAATGTGACCGCACTTTTGCCACGTTCAAAACAAATTTTTTGGCGAGGGCGATTTTCCCAGTCACAAATTAGGGGCAGATTGACTTCCCCTTGGTCTTCTTCCAAATGTCCCCAAACGAGTGCTTGATAATGTTTTTTCGGTTCACGTTCGCGGAATTGGCGTTTTAATTCACGATCTGCCGCTTTGCTTAAGGCAAACAAAATCAAGCCACTAGTTGACATATCTAAGCGGTGTGCCGGTTCACAGAAACCATATTTTTCTTTCACTCTCGACATTGTACTGTCGTAATACTGCGGTTGATTGCCGGGTACAGAGAGCAAGCCACTCGGTTTGTTTACAACGACAAAATGATCGTCGTAATGGACGATATCGAGATAAGGTTCTGTGGGTGGGTTGTAGATAATTAAGGCCATTTTAATTTCTGTTTCTAGTTTGTCACTTTCTTTGCTTGTACAAAGAAAGTAGCCAAAGAAATACACCCCGACTAAACCGCGTTTCCCTCATACAACCTCATTTTTCTTCACAGTAAATAAGTTGTCTGCGCTTTGCTACGCAACCTTATTTCCCTAAAAAATGGTTGTTTTCGGGCGGTTTACACGGGGACGTTTACTTTTTTGTTTTTTTATTCTTTATTACTCACAATCACGCGTAAGCTGTCTAAACGCCAAGTGGCTTGTTGTAGCTGTGCGAGAGATTGTGTTCTGATGTTTTCCAGCGCATCGACTTCATCTTGGCGAATATTTTTATTCACTGCTTGTAATGCGGTTAAGCGGTTGAGCTCTGCGCTGAGAGTTTGATCCGCAAGCTGTTGTGCATTGTGGATAATTTGTTCAGCTTGTGCAACGATTTTTTGTTCGCTAGCTTTGATAAGCTGTTCGATATTTGAGCGCACCATTTTCACCACTTTGTTCGCCATATTTTTACCAATTGGTTTTAATTGCTTTTGTAGCGCATTAAAAGATACTTGGTCTGCCAAGTTATTGCCTTTTTGATCAAGCAATAAGCGGATTGGCGTTGGTGGCAAGAAACGTGTGAGCTGTAAGCCTTTTGGTGCTTGTGCTTCGACCACATAAATCATTTCAAGTAAGAGTGTACCAGCGGGTAACGCTTTATTAATCAATAAACTGACCGCACTTTTGCCTATATCGCCTGATGTAATTAAATCAATACCGTTGCGGATAAGCGGGTGATCCCAACTGATAAATTCAAGATCTTCACGTGCAAGAGAAAGTTGGCGATCGAAGGTGACGGTTGAACCATCTTCCTTTAAGCCCGGGAAATCTGGCACAAGCATATTGCCCGCAGGTTTGATAACGATAGATTTCTCGCCTAAATCCTCTTGTTCCACACCGATAATATCAAACAGGTTCAACGCAAAATTGACTAATTCCGTTGAGCCGTCTTGTTCGGCAATATCACTAGCAAGTTGTTGTGCTACTTCACCGCCATTTGAATTGAGTTCTAATAAACGATCACGCCCTTTTTCTAAGGCTTGTTTCAGTTCAATTTGCTGTTTACGAGTTTGTGCAATGAAGTCATCAAAGCCTTCAAGTGCGGTCGGTTTTTGTAAAATTTCATCTAATTGTACACGGTGTTTTTCGAACAAAGTCATCCCCATTGGGCAAGTTTCTTCAAAGGCATTTAAACCTTCGTGATACCAACGTGCAAGCACCACTTGCGCCGTATCTGCAAAACAAGGCACGTGAATCTGAATGTCCCGGGTTTGGCCGATACGATCCAAACGACCAATACATTGCTCCAATAAATCTGGGTTATCAGGCAGATTGAATAGCACTAAATGGCTGGCAAATTGGAAGTTTCGACCTTCTGAACCGATGCTCGAGCTTAATAACACTTGTGCGCCTTCTTCTCGTTGAGCGAAGTAAGCAGCCGCGCGGTCACGCTCGACAATGGTCATTTTCTCGTGGAATACTGCCGCACGAATGGCTTCTTTTTCACGCAACGCTTGTTCTAATTGAATCGCCGTATTGGCTTGGCGACAAATCACGAGCACTTTTTCATCGCGGTGATTTTTCAAGAATGTGATTAACCATTCTAAACGTGGATCAAATTCCCACCAGCGTGCATCAGGATTCAATTTTTGGAACATTTGTTCAGGATAGAACGAATCTTTCTCGCCTTTTTCGCCTAACATTGCTAACACGTTTGCCGCATTATTGTATTGTTTTGGTAGTTCCAAGGTGATTTGGTTATAAGTGCGACGAGGGAAACCTTTTACCCCTTGACGTGTGTTACGGAATAACACGCGACTGGTACCGTGGCGGTCAATCAAGTTATCGATAAGCTCTTGGCGTGCTAAGGCTTTTTGTTCTTCATCGGCATTAGAGTCAATCACTTTTAACATCGGCTCAACGTCTTGTTCAGACAAAAGATCTGAAATGTGATTTTTTTCTACCGCACTTAATGGTTTATCCGCAAGCAAACTTTGCACCGCATCGGCAACGGGTTGATATTGTTGCTGTTCTTTTACGAACGCTTGGTAGTCATAGAAACGATCTGGGTCAAGCAAGCTTAAACGTGCAAAGTGGCTTTCTTGCCCAAGTTGCTCTGGTGTTGCTGTCAGTAATAACACCGCTGGGATTTGGCGAGCGAGCTGTTCAACCAATTGATATTCCAAACTTGGGTTGTCTTCTGACCACGCAAGGTGATGAGCTTCGTCCACAATCAACATATCAAAGCCCGATTCGAGTAATTGTTCTACACGTTTTGGTTTTTCACGTAACCAATCTAACGCACAGATAATTTGCGATTCTGTCGTGAATGGATTGATCCACAAAGCGGATGTGGGATCTTCAAAATCCGCACAACGTTCTTCATCAAACAATGAGAAATGTAAGTTAAAACGGCGCAACATTTCCACTAACCATTGGTGTTGCAATGTTTCTGGCACGATGATTAACACACGTTCCACTTTTTCCACAAACAACTGTTGTTGCAAGATCATTCCCGCTTCAATGGTTTTCCCTAAACCCACTTCATCAGCTAATAATACTCGTGGTGCAGTACGTTGCCCCACTTCTTTTGCAATATGTAATTGGTGTGGAATTAAGCCTGCACGAATGCCACGCAAGCCACGTAATGGCGACTGGAATTGTGCTTGTTGGTGTTTTAATGCGTTATAACGCACCGCAAAATGTTCGTTGCGGTCAATCTGTGCAGTAAATAAACGATCTTGTGGCTTACTGAACGTCATTTGGTGAGCTAAATCCATTTCTTTCATCGTGACTTCTTCGCCATTGTCACTGCGTTTCACCAGATAAAACGCCACCCCTTTGTTTTCTAAAATATCTAACACAGTGCCTTTCCAACCTTCGTTGTGAGTGATTTCATCACCCACTTGAAATAACACACGCGTTAAAGGGGCAGAATCTAACGCATAAATACGTTGTTCCTCTGATGCAGGGAAAAGAATGGTGAGGGTGCGCATATCCACACCGACAATTAAACCTAAACCAAGACTATTTTCGCTTTCACTAATCCAACGTTGACCTACTGCAAATGTCATAAAATACTTTCTCTAATCATTGTTTTTATAAAAAATAGCCGGCTATTTTAGCGATCTTGAGCTGAAAAATAAAACGAAATATCAGCTTTCTGAAAATGGTGGATATTATACTGTTTTGATTAATCCATATGTTACAAAAAATGTGGTTAATGCTTATTTTTGATAATGAAATGTAGCTTACACTTGACATCAATGGGGCAAGGTGTGAAAATTTGACCATCTTTTTTCTACGGAGGCTATTAGGATGAACTTACAAGACATTAAAAATGAATTTTTAGGTGGTTGGAAACCTTTTGAAGTGGTGTGGTTAGCTGCGTTTTTAATTGCACAGATCGTGATTTATGTTCAAAACCCAGAATCGATTTTAGCAATGATTTCGGGGATTTCTGGCATTTTATGCGTGGTCTTCGTGAGTAAAGGGAAAATCAGTAACTATTTCTTCGGTTTGATTTTTGCTTACACTTATTTTTACGTGGCGTGGGGTGCAAATTATCTTGGTGAAATGAACACCGTGCTTTATGTATATATTCCAGCGCAGTTTATTGGCTATTTTCTTTGGAAGAATAATTTACAAAAAGAAACTGCAAATACAGAAAGTGTTATCAGTAAATCTCTCACTTTAAAAGGCTGGGCGATTACCTTAACCGCAATTGTTGTGGGAACTTTGTTATTTGTACAAGCATTGAATGCAGCAGGTGGTAGCTCAACAGGCTTAGACGGCTTAACTACGGTGATCGTGGTGGTGGCGCAATTATTAATGGTGTTGCGTTATCGTGAACAATGGCTTTTATGGATTATGTTGAACGTGATTTCAATTGTGCTTTGGATGCAAGCGGATGAAGGTTCACTTTCGATGGTAACAATGTATTCTGCATATTTGCTAAACTCTCTTTATGGGTATTATAATTGGCGTAAATTAGAACGAGTTAATCGTTAATTCAACCTAAGGAAGGTCACAATGTCAATTACTATTATTTCAGCCCAAGATGCACAGCAAAGAGTGCTTGCTGGCGCAGTTTTAGTGGATATTCGTCAACCAGACGAACACCGTCGCGAGCATATTGCAGGGGCAAAATCCATTCCTCTTGATGAGCTAAATAAAGGCCCACGTGAGGAATTGAAGGATCAAAAAGTCATTATTTTCCACTGCAAATCGGGAATGAGAACGAAGAATGCGCAAGATACATTAGCAAAATATGCGGATTTCGGTGCGGAAGTGTATGTAGTAGAAAAAGGCATTGATGGTTGGAAAGCCGCAAACTTACCAGTGGTATTTGATAAAAAACAACCTTTAGAAATGATGCGCCAAGTGCAAATCGCTGCCGGCTCGTTAGTGCTGTTAGGCTCAATTTTAGGTTTGCTTGCTTCTCCATATTTCTTTGCAATTCCATTATTTGTCGGCGCAGGTTTAATTTTTGCGGGTGTGACAGGTTTCTGTGGAATGGCAAGATTATTAGCCGTAATGCCTTGGAACAAATAGTTATTGATGTCGTGATTTCCAGTTCGCCCCTCTTGTTCAGAGGGGCAATTTTATGGGGCACATTTAAAACTTCTTCAAAATTGACCGCACTTTTTTCAATTTTCCAATCACTTAAAACTTCAGATAAAAATCTCGTGTGAGCGCCACAAAGTCCGAATGGTATTGATTATTTTCATCGTAAATAATTAACTGACTTTGCTTTAACGGCGTAGCTTGTAAGGCAAATGTCAGCAGTAAACGTTGCGGGGCTTTGCCGATTTTTGTGATTACTTCACAACTTTCAACACAGGGAAGTGCGGTGTGTTTTAATAAGGTTTTGCCTGCTTCAAAAGGTAATACAAAACTGATTTTGCCTTGTACTGATACACATTGCGAAGCCAAATTAAGCCAATCTAAATGCGTGAGATTTTCTGTATAACGTGCTAAATTACGTTGCTCACTGCTACAATCAACACCTTGTGGAAAATAAGGCGGATTTGCCACAATTAAGTCGAATTTATCCACAGTATTTGTAGAAAAGTCCGCAATATTTTGTGAATATAAGTGAATTTTGTTTGCCCAGTTGGATTGTTGAATATTCTCTTGTGCTTGTAAAAAAGCCGAGTGATCTAATTCCACCGCACTGATTTGGCAATCGTCTGCACTGCGTTGTGCTAGCATTAAGGCAATCAAGCCTGTGCCAGTGCCTAAATCTAAAATGCGTTTGGCTTGGCTAACGTCCGCCCAAGCGCCCAACAAAATCCCGTCAGTGCCCACTTTCATCGCACAACGATCGTGATTAATATGAAATTGTTTGAAGGTGAAACCATTCTGTTTTGCTGACATAAATTTCCTTAAAAATGACTGCACTTAAGTGCCAAGCTTGCCTTAATTTCGCAACGCGGGCAAAGTGCGGTATAATCTGCCACAATTTTTCAATGATAGAAACCCATACTTATGACATCAGCAACTTTTGAAGATTTTGATCTCGCCCCTGCCTTACTAAAAGCCTTGGCAAAAAAAGGCTACACACGCCCAACTGCAATTCAGCAAGAAACGATCCCCGCAGCAATGGAAGAGCGTGATGTGTTAGGTTCAGCACCAACAGGCACAGGGAAAACCGCCGCATTTTTATTGCCGGCAATTCAACATTTATTAGATTATCCACGCCGTAAACCGGGCGCACCTCGTGTGCTTGTATTGACCCCAACCCGTGAATTGGCAATGCAAGTGGCAGAGCAAGCAGAAGAACTTTCTGCATTCACAAATTTAAGCATTGCTACGATTACCGGTGGTGTGGCATACCAAAACCACGGTGAAGTGTTTAATAAAAACCAAGACATCGTGGTGGCAACGCCAGGGCGTTTGTTGCAATACATTAAAGAAGAAAACTTTGATTGCCGTGCGGTCGAGATTTTAATTTTCGATGAAGCGGATCGTATGTTGCAAATGGGCTTCGGACAAGATGCTGAGAAAATCGCTGCGGAAACCCGTTGGCGTAAACAAACGTTATTGTTCTCCGCAACCTTAGAGGGGGAGTTGCTGGTGGATTTCGCAGGGCGTTTATTAACAGATCCTGTGGAAATTGACGCGGAGCCAAGCCGTCGTGAGCGTAAAAAAATCCAACAATGGTTTTATCACGCGGATAGCAACGAGCATAAAATCAAATTGCTTGCCCGTTTTATTGAAGAAGAAAAAGTGAGTCGCGGTATTGTTTTCGTGCGTCGTCGTGAAGATGTGCGTGAGTTGTCAGAAACCTTGCGTAAACGTGGTATTCGATCTACTTATTTAGAAGGTGAAATGGCGCAAACTCAACGTAATAATGCGATCGATAAACTGAAAAATGGCATCGTTACTGTGTTAGTTGCAACGGATGTTGCCGCACGTGGTATTGATATTGAAGATGTCAGCCACGTAATGAACTTTGATTTGCCCTACAGTGCAGACACCTATTTACACCGTATAGGTCGTACCGCGCGTGCAGGTAAAAAGGGCGTTGCGGTGTCTTTTGTCGAAGCACACGATTATAAATTACTCGGCAAGATTAAACGTTATACCGAAGAACTATTGAAAGCGCGCGTGATTGAAGGCTTAGAACCTCGCACTAAAGCCCCAAAAGATGGCGAAGTGAAAACGGTCACTAAAAAGCAAAAAGCACGCATTAAAGCGAAGCGTGATGAAAAGCAAAAACAAGAGCAGAAAAAGAAAACAAAACTGCGCCATAAAGACACCAAAAATATTGGTAAACGCCGTAAACCAAGTTCAGCAACGAACAGCACAGAATAATTAACAACCTATCTTTAACCCTTTTTTCTTTAGAGATGATTTATCGAATAAGATGAAAGGGTTATTTTTATGCCTGAAAAAACGGTTTTTCACCCTTTAAACGGCCCTTTCTTGATGAATAAATCCACATTGATTAGACTAGTCTAGTTCACCGCCGTATAGGTGGCTTAGAAATTACGAAGCACCAGATGATCTAAAATCACATCGTTCACCGCCGTATAGGTGGCTTAGAAAATATCTTCCGCAAGCTCAGCCTGTGCCACCACAGTTCACCGCCGTATAGGTGGCTTAGAAATTTCATTTGTGCTTGTGTCATTAAAATCAGATGTTCACTGTCGTATAGGCGGTTTGAAAACTCGCCGGTTTTCAAGACCGGCGGTGCCTTTATGTTTTTGATCGACCTCTTGAATGCCATTCAAGCGCTCTTCTGAAGTGTAGATTATAGCTTATTAATCGCTTTGGGATTTGTCGATTATAAAAGTGCGGTCAGTTTTTGCAAAATTTCATCGGCTTGAATTTTGTCCATACTTTCCGCCACTAAATGATGCTGATTTTTACCGTAAGCGCCGATTAATTTTGGATCTGTTGCACCATATAAGGTGATATTGGTCTTATCTAAAGCTGCGGTTAAATGTGCTAAACCAGTATCCACAGACACCACAGCTTTGGCATTGACAATCTGTTGTGCGAGTGCAGAGAGGTTCGATTTCGGCAGAATTTTTACCAACGCCAGATCTTGTGCGATCATTTCGGCACGCTGTTTTTCTGGTGCATTTGACCAAGGTAAGCGAATTTCTAAACCAAGTGCAGTCAATTTTTCTGCTAATTTTCGCCATTGTTCGTCTGGCAAGAATTTATCTTGGCGTGTTGTGCCGTGGAAAAATATCACATAAGGCATTTCGCTTGCTTGGGTTGGAAAATGACGCGCAATGCCATAATCGCCTTGTGTTTGTGGTAACGCATAATTAAGACTTTGCGCAAATAGCTGGCGGATGCGTTCTACGGCGTGTTGTTGGTAACTAATCGCATACTTTTTGTCATAGAAAAATGAGGCGATTGGTTCACGAATGGAATGGCGATCGTAGCCGTGTTTTGTGCCTTGCGCTAAACGGGTGGCAAAAAATGCACTTTTGAATAATCCTTGTGCATCAATCACCGCATCATATTGCTCGGCTTGTAATAAAGTGCGGTAGTTTTTCCATTGATTTCGAGTGTCAGCCGAAAAAGGGGATTTTCGCCAGCGACGTAATGCAATCGGAATGACCTGATTGACCGAACTGTGCCAATGTGGAATTTCAGCAAAATTTTCCTCAACCACCCAATCCACTTGTAAATTTGGGATCGCATTTTGAGCATCGGTCAGGGCGGGAAGTGTGTGTAAAATATCGCCCATCGATGAGGTCTTTACTAAACAAATTTTCATTAGCGTGTAAGTAATTCTGTGAGTTTTTCCAATACCATTTCTGGTTGAATATCAATTAAACTTTGATGATAACCTTCTGCACTGTCTTTGCCTTTACGCACTTTGATTAATCCGCCTTCAATCAAACGAATGATGATAGCTTGATCAGATAACGGCGGCGTATAAGTTGGGCTAGTCGGGCCATAAAGTGCTACTAATGGGCGTTGCACGGCGGCTGCAATATGCATTAAACCGCTGTCGTTGCTTACAACAGCTACACAATCTGCAATTAAATCCACAGCTTCATTTAACGCGGTTTGCCCTGCTAAATTGACACAATAATTGCGTAAATCTTCTGGTAAAGCTTGGCGAATATCTTCACCTACTTCGCTATCTTTCGCCGATCCAAATAAGCGAATGGCATAGCCTTGTTGAATTAACATTTCTGCCAGTTTCGCATAATGATAATGTGGCCAACGTTTTGCAGGCCCAAATTCAGCACCTGGACAGAAACCAATACTCGGACGATGCCCAGCAAGTGCGGTCTGTTTTTCGAATTTTTTTAAAGTTTCTGTTTGTTCTTCAGGATTGATCGTCAGATAGGGCACCGGGCGTGGTAAATCTGCCGCTTTTGGCATCGTACCTTTTTCAAACCCTAACGCAATATAGCGTTGCACCATCATCGGATAATCTTTTTTGTTATTGCGAATATCATTTAAGAAAATGTAACGGCTTTCGCCTTTCCAGCCACGACGGCGTGGAATTTTGGCAAAAAATGGAATGAAAGCTGATTTTAATGAGTTCGGTAATACAATCGACATATCATATTGATTGCGTAATGACTTGCCCAAACGATAACGTTCACCAAGTGCAAATGCACCGTGTCCGATTGGCATTGTAATCGCATTACGCACTTCAGGCATACGGGCGAGAAGTGGTTTACACCAATTTGGCGCCATTACATCAATTTCGCACGCAGGATATTGCTGTTTGAGCACTTGATATAAGCTGTGCGACATCATCATATCGCCAACCCAAGAAGGGCCAATAATTAAAATCTTCATACTTATTCCATTAGTTTTTAAAAATGAGCAATAATGTTGCTTATTTTAGCTCATTTTTATGATGATTTATTGGTATTGAATAATTTTTGCATTGATCTTAATGATTTCGCCATTATCAAATAGTAAACTCAGTGGAAATGTTTTGCCTACTTCGAGTTCTTGTTCAACATCAAACACCATAATATGTAGCCCACCTCGTTTGAGCGATGTCATTTTGTGAGCAGGAATAGCAATGCCCGTCACCTCAATCATTTTGCCGTTTTGTGTGCCGTGTAGTGCTAAATTGGCATTCACATCGCTTTGTACCATTGCTAAATTAACGTCTTCTTGCCCGGTATTATAAATATTCATAAACACCGCAGTGGGCTCACCAGCTTTAGCGCTAAAAACAAAAGCTTGGTCAACGTTGATTTTGGCGAATACGTTGAATGATAAAAGAGAAATCAAGGCAAATAAAAATTTTGTTGAGCTTTTCATAATGATACTTCTTATTTTCAAAATAAAATTTCCACAATATTGAATTCATATAATATTCCTTTTTTGGAGATTTGCTCGGATTTTTTAACAAAAAACACACTAAAAATGTATTTACCATTAATCGTTTTAGCGAACATTGCAAAATCAGTGTCACAACTTTTGACGAAAGGTAATCGGTTACTTTAAAAAAATGTTAAAAAGTGCTATATTGTGCACCGATTTTTTAGTCTTAATTTATTCCAATCTTATGGCGAATTATTACGATATTACTTTAGCACTGGCTGGTGTTTGCCAAGCCGCCAAGTTAGTCCAACAGTTTGCAGAAAAAGGCGAAGCTGACCCTGCTGCGTTGGAAGTCAGTTTGAATACCTTGCTACAAATGGCACCAGAAAACACACTTGCGGTTTTTGGTGGCGACGAAAAGAATTTGAAATTAGGTTTAGAAACCTTACTTGAGCAAATGAATGGCAGTGGTTCTGATCTTAGCCGATATTGGATTAGTTTATTAGCGCTTGAAAGCAAACTAAGTAAAAAGCCTCAAGCGAAAGCCGAATTAGCCCGCCGTATTCAGTATTTACCAACTCAACTTACGCACTATGATTTGTTAGATGATCAAATGCTTTCGACACTGGCAAGTATCTATGTTGATGTGATTAGCCCTTTAGGCAATAAAATCCAAGTCAAAGGTTCAACCTATCATTTACAACAAATTGCAATGCACCACCGTATCCGTGCCTGCTTATTGGCTGGCATTCGTTCTGCGGTGTTATGGCGCCAAGTTGGTGGCACAAAATGGCAAATTTTGTTTTCACGCCGTAAGATTGCAGCAATGGCAAAACAAATTTATTCTTCACTTTAATCATCTTATTTTATGGAGCTAACCTCTATGCAACTTAATGCATTAACTGCACTTTCCCCGATTGATGGCCGTTATCAAGACAAAGTCACTTCACTTCGTTCCATTTTCAGTGAATTTGGTTTGTTAAAATTCCGTGTAACCGTAGAAGTTCGTTGGTTGCAAAAATTGGCGGCGACTGATCAAATTCAAGAAGTTTCTTCATTGTCGAAAGAGGCAAACGATTACCTCAACCAAATCGTTGAAAATTTCAGCGTGCAAGATGCAGAACGTATCAAAGAAATTGAACGCACCACTAACCACGACGTGAAAGCGGTGGAGTATTTCTTAAAAGAAAAAAGTGAAGCTTTACCTGAATTAGCGAAAGTGAGCGAATTTATTCACTTTGCTTGCACATCAGAAGATATTAACAACCTTTCTCACGCATTAATGTTAAAAACAGCGCGTGAAGAGGTACTCCTTCCAGAATGGCAGAAATTAATCGCAGATATTACTGCCCTTGCGAATGAGTATAAAACCATTCCATTGCTTTCACGCACACACGGTCAGCCAGCATCTCCATCAACAATGGGTAAAGAGATGGCGAACGTGGTGTATCGTTTACAACGCCAATTCAAACAATTACAACACATTGAAATTCTTGGCAAAATCAATGGCGCAGTAGGTAACTATAATGCACATTTATCGGCTTATCCTGACATTGATTGGCATAAATTCAGTGAAGAGTTTGTAACTTCATTAGGTTTAACGTGGAACCCGTACACTACGCAAATCGAACCACACGACTATATTGCTGAGTTTTTCGATAACGTGGCGCGTTTCAACACTATTATTATCGACTTTGACCGTGATTTATGGGGCTACATTGCATTAAACCACTTTAAACAACGTACCATTGAGGGCGAAATTGGTTCGTCAACAATGCCACACAAAGTGAACCCAATCGACTTCGAAAACTCTGAAGGTAACTTAGGTTTAGCCAATGCAGTAATGGCACATTTAGGGGCGAAATTACCAATTTCTCGTTGGCAACGTGATTTGACCGACTCAACGGTATTGCGTAACTTAGGGGTGGGTTTAGGTTATTGTTTAATTGCTTATGCGGCAACACGCAAAGGTATCAG
The DNA here is from genome assembly GCA_049941595.1 of Bisgaard Taxon 46. Classification (GTDB taxonomy): domain Bacteria; phylum Pseudomonadota; class Gammaproteobacteria; order Enterobacterales; family Pasteurellaceae; genus Pasteurella. Next base: position 15,501 of record JBNFNA010000007.1, on the reverse strand, counting down.
CAAATTAGAAGTGAATGAACAACATTTACGTGATGAGCTGGATCAAAACTGGGAGGTGTTAGCAGAGCCAATTCAAACGGTAATGCGTCGTTATGGCATCGAGAAACCTTATGAGAAGTTAAAAGAGCTCACTCGTGGCAAACGTGTTGATGCAGTAGCAATGCGTAAGTTTATCGAAAAGTTAGAAATTCCAGCGGAAGAAAAAGTGCGTTTACAGCAAATGACACCTGCAACTTATATCGGTGCGGCAGTGGAATTAGTTGAGAAGCTATAAATTTTGTAAAAATTCACCGCACTTTAGTTAGAAAAGTTGCTGAATATGATGAGGAAGGTTGTGCCTTTTCTTGGCACAACCTTCTTTTTTATGCTGAATACTAAAAATGTATCCATTTTTGACTTGTCATTTGGTGTAAAAAATGAGCGATTTAAGAAGATTTTTTGTGTTGTGTGAAATATATCACAGAAAAAAAGTTATTTTTCCAAGCATTTTTTTTTAATTACTTTATTATAACAAATGATTAACATTTCCTTGCAAAGTTTATTATTTAAGCATTTTAAGGTTGTTGTTTAAATATATACCTACAAAGTGTTAGTTTTAATTTATGATATTTTGATTTGGTTTAAGATTTAATCTAAATATAGGATTTTTATATGGTTTTCTTTTTGAGTATTCTGCCTATTGCGTTATTAATTTATTTAATGGTAAAACGCAATAGTTTACCTTCCTACATCGCACTTCCTTTAATTGCATTATTAACCTATCTTTTACAAGTATTTTACTTTGGTACAGACTTGTCTCGCTTAAATGCGAATATCATTGCAGGATTAATTGCAACCCAAACTCCAATTACGATTATTTTTGGAGCGATTTTATTTAACCGTATGATGGAAGTCTCGGGTAGTACAGACGTGTTACGTAAGTGGTTAGCAAACATTAACCCAAACCCAGTGGCTCAAATTATGATCATCGGTTGGGCGTTTGCGTTTATGATTGAAGGGGCAAGTGGTTTCGGTACACCAGCAGCAATCGCAGCACCAATCCTAATGGGATTAGGTTTTAAACCATTGCAAGTGGCAATGTTAGCGTTAGTAATGAACTCTGTTCCAGTGTCTTTCGGTGCAGTAGGTACACCAACGTGGTTTGGTTTCGGTTCATTAGGCTTAAATGAAGATCTCGTACTTGAAGTTGGTCAAAAAACTGCATTTATTCACTTTGTTGCAGCGTTTTTAATCCCTGTATTAGCCTTACGTTTCTTAGTGACTTGGAAACAAATTAAACAAAACTTATTGTTTATCTATATCAGTATTCTTTCTTGTACTATCCCTTATTTATTATTAGCACAAGTGAACTATGAGTTCCCAGCGTTAGTAGGTGGGGCAATCGGCTTGTTAATTTCGATTTTTTCAGCAAACAAAGGCATCGGTATTAGCAAAGAAACAAACTCAGAATTGGTGCTTGAGCAAGTCGACTTCCGTCAAGTATTCAAAGCACTTTTCCCAACGATGATGCTTATCGCAATCTTAGTTGTGACTCGTATTCACCAGTTAGGTATTAAACAGTTATTAAATGATGCGACAACTTGGTTCTCTGTGTCTTTAGGTACATTAGGTGAATTCAAAGTGAGCCAGGCGTTAATTCTTTCGTTAAACAACATCTTAGGTCAAGGCATCAACGAAAGCTATAAGACCTTATATGTCCCATCATTGATTCCATTTATTGTCACTGTAATCACTTCGATTTTAGTGTTCAAGTTAAGTGGTGAAAAAGCGAAAAACATTGTTTCATCAACTTATCATCAGACAAAAAAACCATTCTTTGCGCTTTTAGGTGCATTAGTTATGGTAAAATTAATGTTAGTTGGTAACGATAACTATGACTCAATGGTAATCACAATTGGTAAAACATTTGCTGATGTAACAGGTGATAAATGGGTTTACTTCTCTTCTTACCTAGGTGCTATCGGTGCATTCTTCTCAGGTTCAAATACTGTTTCGAACCTCACTTTTGGTGGTATCCAACTATCAATTGCTGAAACAACAGGTATGTCTGTACCATTAATTCTTGCATTGCAGTCTGTGGGAGGCGCAATGGGTAATATGGTGTGTTTAAATAACATTATTGCAGTGTGTTCAGTATTGAATGTAAGTAACCAAGAAGGTTCTATCCTCAAACAAACTGTAGTACCAATGTTTATTTATGGCGTGATGGCCGCACTTGTTGCAGTCATAGTGTTCTAACTTACTATTAATTTACTTTCCGATATAGCTAACTTTAATGAAGTTAGCTATATGGCATTTATGGAGTGATAAATATGAATGTTAATTTCTACGTTACCTGTATTGGTGATGCTTTGAAATCTAATGTTGCTAAACAATCTGTTCTTTTATTAGAAAAGCTTGGTTGCAAAATTACCTTTCTTGAACAACAAAGTTGTTGTGGACAACCTGCCATCAATAGTGGCTACATATCTCAAGCTATTCCCGCGATGAAAAAATTAATCGAAACTTTTGAAGTGAATGATTATCCAATCGTAGCCCCAGCTGGCTCTTGCGTATATGCAATTACCACTTATTCAGAATATTTAAAAGATGAACCCGAATGGGCAGAACGCGCGCGAAAAGTCGCTGAGCGTTTTTACGACTTAACTGATTTCATCGTGAATAAATTAGGCGTTGAAAACGTGGGTGCAAAATTAGAAGGTAACGCTGTTTACCACCCATCTTGCAGTTTATTCCGTAAACTTGGCGTGAAAGAAGAGCCGGTTAAGTTATTACAAAATGTAGAAGGTTTAACGTTATTACCAATTCACAACCAAGAAACTTGCTGTGGTTTCGGTGGTACTTTCTCGGTCAAGATGGCTGAAATTTCAGGCGAAATGGTAAAAGAGAAAGTGCAACATATTATGGCAGTTAAACCACTTTATCTTATCGGAGCAGACGTAAGTTGCTTGTTAAATATTGGCGGACGTTTAAAACGTGAAGGTCATAATGTGAAAGTGATGCATATCGCTGAAGTATTAATGAGTCACTAAGGAGGATAACAATGTCAATTAAAACAAGTAACCTTCAATTTAAACCGCGTATCAATGAAGAAATTCAAAACGATATTATGCGTAAAGCAGTGGTAATGGCACAAGAACGTATCGGTGCTAACCGTCAAAAAATGGTGGAAGAATTAGGTCATTGGGAAGAATGGCGTGAGCACGCAAAAGACATTCGTAACCACGTGATTGAAAACCTCGATGCGTACTTATATCAACTGTCTGAAAAAGTGACCCAAAATGGTGGCCACGTTTATTTCGCATCAACTGCAGAAGATGCAACAAACTACATTAAAAACGTCGCAAAAACGAAAAATGCAAAGAAAATTGTAAAATCAAAATCGATGGTAACCGAAGAAATCGGAATGAACCACGTTCTTGAAGCAGAAGGCATCAAAGTTATTGAAACTGACCTTGGCGAATATATTTTACAAGTTGCGGAAGATAAACCATCACATATCGTTGTACCTGCGATTCACAAAGATCGCCATCAAATTCGCAAAGTGTTAGCAGAAAAATTAGGTTATACCGGTTCTGAAACACCTGAAGAAATGACATTATTCATTCGTGAAACGATCCGTAAAGATTTCTTAGAAGCGGATATTGGCGTAAGTGGTTGTAACTTTGCGGTGGCGGAAACGGGTAGTGTGTGTTTAGTAACAAACGAAGGGAACTTACGTTTAGCAACTTCATTACCAAAAACACATATCGCTGTAATGGGTATGGAACGTTTAGCACCAACTTTTAAAGAAGTTGATGTGTTAATTACGTTGCTTGCACGTAGTGCGGTAGGTGCACGTTTAACTGGTTATAACACTTGGTTAACTGGCCCTCGTCTTCCGGGCGAAACAGACGGTCCTGAAGAATTCCACTTAGTGATTGTGGATAACGGTCGTTCAAAAATGTTAGGTTCAGAATTCCGTGAAGTATTACGTTGTATTCGTTGTGGCGCTTGTTTAAATACTTGCCCTGCGTATCGCCAAATCGGTGGCCACGGTTATGGTTCGATTTATCCAGGTCCAATTGGTTCTGTGATTTCACCAATTTTAGGTGGCTACGATGAATTTAAAGATCTACCGTCTGCTTGTTCTTTATGTACTGCGTGTAACCAAGTTTGCCCAGTTAAAATTCCATTAGCGCACTTATTATTGAAACACCGTCGTAATATCGCAGAAATGGGAATGAACCCATTAGCAGAGCGTCTTTCAGTAAAAGCCTTTACGCTTGCAAATAGCAATCCTGCGTTATGGAAAATTGGTGTTAATGTGGGGGCAAAAGTGGCGAAATTAATGATTCGTGATGGTAAAGCGCCAATTCAAGTAGGTGCATTAGCAGAGTGGACAAAAGCACGTGACTTGCCAGAAGCTGAAGGTGAAAGCTTCCGTTCTTGGTTCAAAAATCGTTAATAGTGAGGAATTTCTATGTTAGATCAAAAAAATAGACAACAGTTTTTAGATCACCTTGCGAAACAATTAGGACGTGAACCACGTACGCAAGTGATTAGTGAATATCATCCATTAAATGATTATCCCACCACCCGTTTAACGGATTTAAGCATTGATGAACGCTGTGATGCGTTTGTGGAATTTGCTTCACAAACAATGCTAGTGAATTGCCAAGTGACAACACCTGAAAATGTGACTGCGGATTTGTTAGCAATGTGTGAAAAATACGGTGGTGGTCCGGTAATCCTAAATGATGACAACCGTTTAGTGGAATCAGGCATTACGCCAGCAGTACAAGCAAAATATGAAACCCATATTTGGGCAGAAAATTCAGCAGAAATTAACCGCACTTTTGCGAACACGGCGAATATCGGGATTGTGTTTGCAGAATACGGATTAACTGAATCGGGCGGTATCGTATTATTCTCAAATTCACAGCGTGGTCGTTCAGTCAGTTTGCTTCCGAGAGTGTCGATTGTAGTATTGAACAAAAGCTCAATCTTACCTCGTGTTGCACAGCTTTCTGGAATTTTGCACCACAAAGCACAACAAGGCGAGCGTATGCCATCATGCGTTAACTTAATCGCAGGTCCAAGTTCAACGGCAGATATTGAGTTAATCAAAGTGGTGGGTGTACACGGCCCTGTGGCAAAAGCATACTTAATTATTGATGACACTAAGCCAGTTGCTGTGGCATAACTCAGTATTCTTAAGATAAAAGAAAAGACCGCATAAAAGTGCGGTCTTTTTTATAACATTTTTGATGTGAAAGGGAAACCTATTCCCTCTATTAATTAAAGTATCATTTTCACTAATTTATCTGCCTTCACTCGCGCAAATTTCTTCAACAGCTTTTGCACGGGTTCTGGATATTGTTTCATTTCTTCCAATTCAGAATAATGCTCTAACACACGTGTATGTTGGCGAATGCAATCCAACTCTTTTTCAAATTGTGCACGTAATTCTTGTTTTGGATCGTAAATGAATAAACCATTTTCTGCATCTAAACGCCAAGCACGTGGATTAAGGTTGTTACCCGTGAGTAACACATACTTATCATCCACCCAAATGCCTTTTAAGTGATAGGAATTATCGCCATCTTTCCACGTACGAATTTCTAATAACCCAAGATTAATTTCATATTCAAACTTTTTACTGAAACGGCGTAAATTGCTTTCATATAAATAAGGCAATGCGCCCGCCATTTTGAATGGTTCAGACGGTGGAATATAAAAGTCATTTGCGGTTTTATCACCGACGATAATTTCCACTTTTTTCCCTTTACTTAACAACTGGCGAATTTTTTGTTGTAACGTGCGTGGAAAATTAAAATATGGCGTACAGATCACTAATTTTTCTTCAACCACTTGGAATAAATCTTCAATGGTCTGATTTAAGTGATTGCGATATTTGCTTAACCCAAATAACGCTGAAATGCTGAGTTGATCTGGGTTAACCTCTAATAATGTTGCCCCTTTTAGTGAATAATTTGCCTCAAATGCAAGTGTTTTACGAAAGGCTTTAATTGCTGCGCGCACTTCTTTAGTTTTTGGACGTTCACAACTATCAAGTGGGTGTACCGCTAAAGGATTTAATAAATACTGCTGCACAAATTCCACCATACCATCTGCAAGTTGTGGATGCGTGATTTTGTGATAACGATCGTAACGATATTTATTTAACTGATTGAGATAAACATTGTTGATGCTTGCACCGCTATAAAGCACAGTGTCATCAAACACAAATCCTTTGATATGCAATACACCAAAAACTTCACGTGTATTGATCGGCACACCAAAAAACATATGGCTATTGTCTTGATGTTTTACTCGTTGTTCACAATACCAATCAGCATTTGTAGCACTTTTCTCTGCACCTAATAAATTGCGTTGTGCACGATGCCAGTCGATCAGGATTTTAATATCTAACGCAGGATTATTTTGTTTAGCGCGATAAATTTCATCTAAAATTTCTTGGCCCGCTTCATCATTTTGCCAATAAAGTGCAGTGATATAAATTCTTGATTTTGCTTGTTTAATTAGCTGAATAATTTGCTGTTTAAAATCCGCAGCACTGTAAATAAATTCCACATTTTCAGCTTGTAACGGTAAACAGAATAAACGATTGATATTTTGTTTTGCTCGTTTGGTTTTGTTTATCAACATAAAAATCATTCTCTTTAGTTTGATTAGTTTTGTAGTTTACAATATTTACGCTGTAACTTGGTAGAAAAATGCGGTTTTTTCGTTATAATGCTCACACTTTCTCGCAAAGTGCGGTGCTTTTTTACGCATTTTTGCGTCTTCCAACAATCAAATTGGCATATCAAAATGAATAACAAAACAAAAACTCCTGTCTTTCAACAAGCTTCTCAAAAAAAATTCAATGAACGTTCTGTCGGTGAAAAACCTGAAAAAAAAGCACCGCACTTTAAGGATAAATTTGAAGGACGTGGAGAGCGCAAACTTCGTGATAACTTCTCTTCATCTTCCCGTAATAAATTTGAAGCTAAAGGCAAAACACGTGCGCCACAAAAATCGGAACAGCGTGAACCGCGCATTTCAGAAACCACAATGCGTACGGCAAGTGGTGAAGAAGGTAAAGTCAAGGTCGTGGTGAAAAGCAGTGGCGTAGCAGAAAAAACACGTGAGAAGAAAACAGGCCCATTATCACCTCGTGCACCTGAAAAAATTAAAAAAAATCGTTCTGAAGAAATGAAGGTCTATGGTGAAAATGCGTGCCAAGCACTCTTTTCTCAACGTCCTGAAAGCATTGTCCGAATTTGGGCAACCGTGGAAATGGCGAAAAAGAGCGGTGAACTTTTCAGTTATTTAGCCGAAAACAAAAAAGCCTATCACGTTGTGGATAACGCTGAATTAACCTTAGTGAGTGGCACAGAGCACCACGGCGGCATTTGTATGCTGGTGAAGAAAGCACGTCCATTAACGTTATCAGGCTACTTGGATATTCCACGTAAACAAGATTGCCTTGTGTTCGTTGATGGCGTACAAAACGCACATAACCTAGGTGGTGTTATTCGTACCAGTGCTGCATTCGGTGTGAAGGGCGTGATTGTTGAAAAAGCCTTTGCAGATAACTTAAATTCATCAGCAGCAGTGCGTGTGGCAGAAGGTGGAATGGAATATATTCGTGTGCTTGAAACCGATTATGCCGACAACGCTTTACAACAGTTGCGCAAAGCGGGTTATCAAATTATTCACCTCACAGCAAATAAACAAGCGAAGCCATTAGCAAAATTAAAATTTGCACAAAAAGTGGTGTTTGTAGTGAATGAACAAGGCAAAGCCAGCCTTGCACAGCCAGAAGACGAGCAAGTGGTGTTGACCCTCGGCAACCCATTAAACGCAGAATTAAATATTGCGGTTGCAACGGGGGTTTTATTAGCACAATGGGATTATAGTCTGTAATGAGTCAATTAACTGATTTTTTAGAAGGAAAAGTCCCCGATCATAAAGGGCGACTGCTCAATGATATTTGGCAGTTTGATTACTTTAACTTGGAATATTTACACGATTATATTCAATGGATTTTTCCTCTAGATTCAGTATCTCGTTCAAATAAACACGCACCAGCGCTTACTCCAGAGGATTGTGCGTATTGTCAGCAATCTGAATTAATCCAACAAAACCAGCTTAAATCTTTGGATTTAATGCTGGCTTACTATGGATTAATTCGACAAGACAATGTGATTTCCGCTTGTGATAACTTAAATATGAAGCAACATATTTGGTTAAAAAGAGGTGGACATAATCAATTGCGGATGACTCGCATTATTCGAAGCCTTGCGTTATGTGGCAATCAACTCGTTGCAACATCATTACAGACTTGTGTATTGAAATATGGTGTGGAGAAAGGTTGTGTCCAACCTAAGGTGCTCGAATTTTGGCAAACTGCGATGAGCAAGGTGTGAAAACTATAATTTATCTGAATGATGAATTAGCACAAAACGTTCCCAAAGCTGTTCATTGGTTTCAATGTGATCGGGATCGGTGATGATACAGTTATTAATCGGACACACTTTTTGGCAAGTTGGGATTTCATAATGCCCAACACATTCTGTACAAAGTGCAGGATCAATGACATAGATCTCGTCCCCCATTGAAATAGCCTCATTGGGACATTCAGGCTCGCACATATCGCAATTTGTGCATTTGTCTGTGATTAAAAGCGCCATTGTATTTGTCCTTGACTGTGTTAAAGTGAAAGCGACAGATTATAATGAATACTCTTTAAAAGTGAAATAGGAATTTTATGAACGAAAAGAAAACGCTTCAACTTTCCATCTTTGTGGTTTGTTTCTTAATGTTTTTATTGTCAGGTTGGTATTATTTTTCGAAACAGAAAAAAGCCGTTGAAGTGATTGTAGATCGTAATTATGACTATGTAATGAAAAACGATCCGATTGGTCAAAATGCCAATGCACCAACCGATTATTACACTTTCGTCCTTTCTTGGTCGCCAGCCTTTTGTGACAAACAACGCAACCGCTATGGTAACAACCTGCCAAAATCTTTACAGTATCAATGTGGTTTAACCCAACAATTTGGGTGGATTATTCACGGTTTATGGCCACAAAATAATCGCGCGAGATCAGTATCTGATCAGCCACGTTTTTGTAAAGGTGACTTACCCATTGTGCCACAAGAATTAATCGAACAATATTTACCAGAATCGCCAAGTGCAAATTTATTGCAAGGTGAATGGGAAAAACACGGCGCCTGTGCATTTGATAACGCAAAAACCTATTTTGAAAAACAGCGAGAATTATACCGCACTTTAAAATTACCGAATTATGAACTCTCTCGTAATGAGCTCTTTCAGTGGTTACGTAAGAATAACAAAAACTTAAAAGATGTGTATTTAGGCGCAAGTCGCAATGAGCTTTTTATTTGCTATGACTTGAATTGGAATGTAATGGATTGCCCAAGAAGTCGAACTGGGTATTAATTTTTATTTATTAAATAATGAAAATTGTTTGATCTAACGCAGTACAGCCTAGTTAGAAAGGGGTATAATACCATCAGTTTTCCTATTTTTTAATTTAACTAGTAAGAGGATGAAATATGTCAGTAATCAAAATGAAAGACTTAGATTTAGCCGGCAAACGTGTGTTTATTCGTGCAGATCTTAACGTGCCAGTAAAAGATGGCAAAGTGACTTCTGATGCTCGTATTCGTGCAACCATTCCTACTTTAAAACTTGCGCTTGAAAAAGGTGCAAAAGTAATGGTGACTTCACACTTAGGTCGTCCTACCGAAGGTGAGTTTGATGAAGCAAGTTCACTACAACCGGTTGTTGATTACTTAAATGCGCATTTAGATGTTCCAGTTCGCTTAGTTCGTGATTACTTAGACGGTGTTGAAGTGAAAGAAGGCGAAATTGTTGTTTTAGAAAACGTGCGTATTAACAAAGGCGAGAAGAAAAACGAGCCTGAATTAGGCAAAAAATATGCAGCACTTTGTGATGTATTTGTAATGGATGCATTCGGTACTGCACACCGTGCACAAGCATCAACTTACGGCGTGGCAGAATTTGCGCCAGTAGCTTGTGCAGGCCCATTACTTGCGGCGGAATTAGATGCGTTAGGTAAAGCATTAAAAGAACCAGCTCGTCCGATGGTAGCAATCGTTGGTGGTTCTAAAGTCTCAACGAAATTAGAAGTATTAAATTCTCTTTCAAAAATTGCTGACCAAATTATCGTTGGTGGTGGTATCGCAAATACATTCATCGCAGCAGCAGGTCACAATGTAGGTAAATCACTTTACGAAGAAGATTTAATTCCAGTAGCGAAAAACTTAGCTGCAAGCACTGATATTCCTGTGCCAGTTGATGTACGTGTTGGTTTAGAATTCTCTGAAACTGCAGAAGCAACTGAAAAAGCAGTAAATGAAGTGAAAGATGACGAATCAATTTTTGATATAGGTGATAAATCAGCAGAACAATTAGCGGAAATCATCAAAAACGCAAAAACTATTCTTTGGAATGGTCCAGTGGGCGTATTTGAATTCCCTAACTTCCGTAAAGGTACTGAAATTATTTCTCACGCAATCGCAAATAGTGACGCTTTCTCAATCGCAGGTGGCGGTGACACTTTAGCGGCGATCGATCTGTTCGGTATCAAAGATAAGATTTCTTACATTTCAACCGGTGGTGGCGCATTCTTAGAATTCGTTGAAGGTAAAGTATTACCAGCAGTAGAAATTTTAGAAAAACGTGCAAATGGTTAATGTGGTAGGGGCAGACTGGGTGAAGTCGCCCCTATCTTATTATTAAAATAAGTAGATTATATTTACTTGTGAGTGAATGGCTCTAATCAAATAAAAAGGAAGCAGAAAATGGCTAAATTATTAGATCTTGTAAAACCGGGCGTAGTAACGGGTGATGATGTTCAAAAAGTATTCGCATATGCAAAAGAAAACAATTTCGCAATTCCAGCGGTAAACTGTGTGGGGTCAGACTCTGTAAATGCAGTATTAGAAACCGCAGCACGTGTAAAAGCACCAGTAATTATTCAATTCTCAAATGGTGGCGCACAATTCTATGCTGGTAAAGGTTTAAAACCTGCATCTGGTGCACGCACTGACGTATTAGGTGCAATCGCAGGTGCAAAACACGTTCACGCATTAGCAGAAGAGTATGGTGTGCCTGTGATTCTTCACACTGACCACGCTGCGAAAAAATTATTACCTTGGATTGATGGTTTATTAGACGCTGGTGAAAAACACTTCGCAGAAACCGGTAAACCATTATTCTCATCTCATATGATCGACCTTTCAGAAGAGCCAATGGAAGAAAATATGGCAATCTGCCGTGAGTACCTTGCTCGTATGGACAAAATGGGTATGACATTAGAAATCGAAATCGGTATCACTGGTGGTGAAGAAGATGGCGTAGATAACTCTGATGTAGATGAATCACGTTTATACACCCAACCTGAAGACGTATTATTCGTTTACGATTCATTAAATCCAGTTAGCCCACGTTTCACCGTTGCGGCAGCATTCGGTAACGTACACGGTGTATACAAACCAGGTAACGTGAAATTGAAACCATCTATCTTAGGTGCATCACAAGAGTTTGTTTCTAAAGAACGTAATCTTCCAGCTAAATCAATCGACTTCGTATTCCACGGTGGTTCAGGTTCAAGCCGCGAAGAAATTCGTGAAGCAATCAGCTATGGTGCAATCAAAATGAACATCGATACTGATACACAATGGGCATCTTGGGATGGTATCTTAAAATTCTACAATGCGAATAAAGACTATCTTCAAGGTCAATTAGGTAACCCAGAAGGTCCTGATGCACCAAACAAAAAATACTACGACCCACGTGTTTGGTTACGTAAAATGGAAGAATCTATGTCTAAACGCTTAGAGCAATCTTTCGAAGACTTAAACTGTGTTGATGTATTGTAATTTGAGAAATTTGCAAAAAATCAACCGCACTTAATTGAACAAACCCCAGCATAGCTGGGGTTTTTCATAGTCTTATTTCAGGTCAGGATGTTTGAGAAATATTACGCTGAAAATTTTTGAAGTGCCGAACTTTAAAAAAAATCCCCAGCAGAGCCGGGGATTTTTTGTATCAGACTTTTGATAAAAGTGAGATTACCAACCTTTTACAACACCGTCTTTGAAGTGTTTAACTGCTTCTTGGTAAACTTCATCACTTTGGAATGCTTTCACGAAGTCTTTTAATGTTTCGTTGTCTTTGTTGTCTTCACGCGTTACTAATAAGTTTACGTATGGAGAATCTTTATCTTCAACAAAGATACCGTCTTTTTCACGAGTTAAACCGTGTTGCGCGGCATAAGTATTGTTGATTATTGCAAAATCAACATCGTCTAATGCACGTGCAAGTAATGAAGTTTCCACTTCTTTGATAACAACATTTTTTGGATTTTCAACAACATCGATTGAAGTTGAGAATAAATTGTTAGAATCTTTTAATTTGATCACGCCTTGTTTTTCTAAAAGAATTAATGCACGGCCTAAGTTACTTGGGTTGTTAGGCACTGCGATGATCGCACCTTCTCTTAACTCAGAAACGTTTTTGATTTTTTTAGAGTATGCTGCGATTGGGAATACGAAAGTGTTGCCAACGATTGCAAGTTTGTAGCCACGTTGTTCCACTTCTTTATCCATATATGGTTTGTGTTGGAATGCGTTCGCATCTAAATCGCCTTTTGATAATGCATCATTTGGTTGTGTGTATTCAGTGAATTCTACTAATTTCACATCAATGTTATATTTTTCTTTTGCGATTTTTGCTGCAACTTCAGCCACTTGTGCTTCAGCACCAGACATTACACCTAATGTTAATTTACGTGCTGCTGGTTCTTGTGGTGCTGTTGTTGCTGCTTTCTCATCTTTACAGCCAACTAGTGCCACTGCCGAGAAAAGGGTCGCTAGACCTAAAAGTTTTGTTAATTTCATAGAATAAATCCTCTTAAAAGATGTTGTGTTAGTTAAGTGTTATTACTAGCGATGATCAAAACGTTTTGCTAAATCGTCACCTAATTTTTGGCTTAACATTACGATCAATACGATAATGATAGTTGCGATCCATTTTACATAGACCATATTGCGATGTTCGCCGTAAGTAATTGCAAGGTTACCTAAACCGCCACCGCCGACAGCCCCCGCCATTGCTGAGTAGCCAATCAATGCTACTAAAGTTAGCGTGATGCCGTTAATTAAAATTGGAATCGACTCTGGTAAATAATATTTTGTTACGATTTGCCAGTTTGTCGCCCCCATTGATTTTGCCGCTTCGGTTAATCCACTTGGGATTTCTAATAATGCGTTTGATGTTAATCTCGCAAAAAATGGAATTGCAGAAACACTCAAAGGCACGATAGCAGCCGTTGTTCCTAATGTTGTCCCCACGACTAAACGTGTGAATGGTAATAGGACAATTAATAAAATAATAAACGGAATTGAACGACCAATATTAATAATCACGTTTAATGCTTGATGCGCTCTGTAGTTTTGTAAAATTTCGCCTTTACCCGTTAAAAATGCTAAAAAGCCAATTGGCAAACCAATCACAATCGCAAATAAAGTAGCGATAAAGCCCATATAAAGGGTTTCAATAGTTGAGAGGCCAACAAGCTCCCAAATTTTTGGTGTGAGCTCATTATTAAAATCTGCCCAAAGTTGCTCAAACATAGCCTAATACCTCAACTTTTACGTTATGTTCCATTAAATATGCTTTTGTTTTTGTAATTGCTTCATCATCACCTTCCATCTCGGCAATCACGAAACCAAATTTAACGCCACCCGCATAATCAATTTGCGAGGTCAAAATACTTAAATCTACACCAAACATTTTTGACGCTTGTGATAATACTGGTGCATCAACAGTACGTCCGGTAAATTCAAATTTCACAATTGGCCAAGAGTGAGCTGATTTTGGCGTATCAGATAAGTTTTCCATATATTCTTCTGGTAAGTTGATATGGAACGTTGAACGGATAAATTCTTTTGCAAGTTGTGTTTTCGGGTTAGAGAAAATTTCACTTACAGAGCCTTGTTCAATTAACTGACCTTTATCAATTACTGCCACTTGATCACAAATACGTTTTACCACTTCCATTTCGTGAGTGATTAACAAGATTGTGATATCTAAAGTGCGGTTAATTTCTTTCAATAATTTTAAAATTGACTGCGTTGTTGCAGGATCTAATGCACTTGTTGCTTCATCACAAAGCAATACTTTTGGTTCACTTGCTAATGCACGTGCAATTGCTACACGTTGTTTTTGTCCGCCTGATAGGTTTGAAGGGTACGCATCTTTTTTATCTGCTAAACCCACAAGCGCGAGTAATTCATTCACTTTACGTTCAATTTTGTCTTTTGGCTCGTTTTCTAGCTCTAGTGGTAATGCAACGTTGCCAAATACCGTTCTTGATGTCAGTAAGTTAAAATGTTGGAAAATCATTCCAATATTACGGCGCTCGTGCACAAGCTCCGAATTTCTAAGTTGAGTTAAATCTTTGCCGTCCACAATCACAGAGCCGGCAGATGGTACTTCAAGTAAGTTAACACAACGAATTAAGGTACTTTTACCTGCACCAGAAGCACCGATTACGCCACAAATTTGCCCTTTTGGCACGTGAAGTGACACATTATCAAGTGCGGTCAGTTTTTTCCCTGAAACCTCAAAAATTTTACTAATATTTTCTAGCTTAATCATATAAGCCCTTAAATGGTTCTTTTTTATAACGATGGGTTAGCATTTTAGACGTCTGGATTGCTATGTCAATACATATTCAAAATATTTTTATAATAATTAGTGATCAGATAAAGCGAATAATCCACTATTTGCCAATGTGAATAAGAAAAGTGATAATGACCTCATTAATATGTAATAAAGGAATTGAAATGAAAAAAGCAGTATTTTTAGATCGTGATGGTACATTGAATATTGATTATGGCTATGTGCACCAAATTGACCAATTTCACTTTATTGAAGGCAGTATTGAGGCATTGCAACAATTAAAAGCGATGGGTTATCTATTAGTATTAGTGACGAACCAATCCGGGATCGCACGTGGCTATTTTTCTGAAGATCAATTTTTGCAACTGACAGAGTGGATGGATTGGTCGCTGGCTGATCGTGGTGTTGATCTTGATGGCATTTATTATTGTCCACACCATATTGATGGGCAAGGTGAGTATAAACAGGATTGCGATTGCCGTAAGCCGAAATCTGGAATGTTATTACAAGCGATTAAAGAATTAGGAATTGACCCAGAGCGTTCTTTTATGGTCGGCGATAAAGTAGAAGATATGCTTGCTGGAAAAGGTGCAAAAGTGAAAACTAATATATTGGTCAAAACAGGTAAAGCAATCACAGAAGAAGGGGAAAAGATCGCTGATGAAGTGATTGAATCGATCGCAGAGTTACCTAAGTTAATAAAACGACTAAAAAGCTAACAAAATATACAAAAAGTTCAAAAAAGCATCTTTTGATAAAAAAACTAAAAAAAA
>JBNFNA010000006.1:0-88110 GCA_049941595.1 Bisgaard Taxon 46 | reverse complement strand
TTTCAGAAATTGGATCAAGTGCTTTTTTTCATTTTTTTATCGACTGCTTTTTTATTAAGCAAAAACACATTTTGGGACGAAAAAGCCACCAAATTATGCCATTTATTTAAGCTGCTCGACTTTTCCTACGAAAGATTTCACTTTATCCCAATCTGTATATTCCACTTCTTTGCTAGTATCTGTTTCGCCACCAGTGATTTTCATAATCAATCGAATCATCGTGCGATCAAAGAAAGAATAACGAGGATAAAACAATGCACCAGCAAAAACAGCAGCGAGATGTGGTTGCCAACTAATGCGTTGTAAAAACTTTCGGGTATATACATTAGTTTCTGGCGTATCTTTACCCGCTTTTCGTGCCGTTAAATTCACGGCAAAAAATGCTGTTGGCTTTTGGTTTAAAAGTGCGGTCCGTTTTTTAACAAATTTATCAAGCATTTTATTAAAGTGTCCATATCGAATGGAAGCACCTATGATTATGCGGTCAGCACTCGAAATATCACTATCAATGGTTAATGCTTGAATTTTCACTTCGCCACCAAGTTGAGTCGCAATATATTCTGCAATTTTTTTAGTTTGGCCCTCACGGCTTGAATAGAGAATTAATGTTTTCATTATTCTTTCCAAAAAGTTGGGGTAAAAAGGACAAGGAGTGAGAAAATTTCTAAACGCCCACAAATCATGGCAAAAGCAAAGACCATTTTGGCACTTTCTGGTACATTAAAAAAATCTTGATGTACAACACCAAGCCCAGGCCCTGCATTGGTTAGAGTGGCAAACACCGCCCCCATTGCATCAAAT
This sequence comes from Bisgaard Taxon 46, assembly GCA_049941595.1. Classification (GTDB taxonomy): domain Bacteria; phylum Pseudomonadota; class Gammaproteobacteria; order Enterobacterales; family Pasteurellaceae; genus Pasteurella. The sequence goes on along the minus strand of JBNFNA010000006.1, from coordinate 87,309 downwards.
ACATTCATTCCGCACAGAATAACCGCAAACACACACACCCAATACACCAAAATAAAAATCATTAAAAATGCCCAAATACTTTCTAGCATTCGAATAGGTAAAATATTTTGTCCTAACTTAATAGGTTGCACGAGGTTAGGATGCACTAAGCTACGCAATTCTCTTTTAACTTGTAACCACAGAATTAACACACGGATCGTTTTCAGTCCGCCTGTTGTTGATCCGCCACAACCACCAATAATACTGGCGATGACCAATAACATGGCAGAAAAAGCGGGTAAGCTATTAATGTCAAAAATGGTATAACCTGCGGTCATAGACATGGAGGTTAACTGTAACGAACCTTGAATAAAGGCATCTTTTAAATCAGGAATAAAATGATAAAAATAGAGAGAGAGAGAGAATAACAAAATAAATAGGATTTGCATGGCTAAGAAAAAACGGAATTCTGGATCTCTCCAGTAATTTTTCCAGATATTTTGTTTTCCTATATAACTGAAAGCTACAATATGCAAATTAAAATTTACCCCTGCAATTAGCATAAATACGGTTGTAATTAAGTAAATATTGGCATTATTAAAATACCCCATACTCGCATCATGCGTTGAAAATCCACCATTTGCTACGGTTGAAAAACTATGCCCGATCGCATCAAATGCATTCATGCCAGCAAACCAATAAGCAATCGCACAAAGCACGGTTAATGAGAAATATAAAATCCATAAGAGTTTTGCCACTTCTGCAATACGAGGGCGTAACTTTTGTTCTTTTAATGGACCTGAAGATTCTGCTCGGTATAGCTGTGTTCCACCAATACCTAATAAAGGAATAATGGCGACAGCTAAGACAATGATCCCCATGCCACCAAGCCATTGAAGCAGTTGTCGATAAAATAAAATCGCTTTAGGTAGTTGATCCAAGCCTTCAATCACGGTGGCACCTGTTGTGGTTAAACCAGAGAAAGACTCAAAAATCGCAGAAGAAAAAGAAAGGTGCGGTTTTTCAAATAGCATAAAAGGAATTGACCCGATACTGCCTAGCACAAGCCAGAACGCCACTACGATTAAAAACCCATCTCGTGAACGCAGTTCTTCTTTATGGTGATGGCACGGCCACCAAAGCAAAACACCGACAATTGAACTCATCAAAAAAGTTTGCATAAAGGCTTTACCGCCACCATCACCATATAACAATGCCACGAAAGCAGGCGCTAACATCGTGAGGGAAAAGCACATAACAAGAATGCCGACAATTCGGATGATGGATAATATTCGCAAAACTTACTCTCTTTCTAACTGTAACTGTCCACTAAAACGTTCAATTAAGGCGTGTTCAAATGTCGCCAGTTTATCATCTCTGATCCCTAACTCAAACCCTACAATGTCAGCAAATTGTTGATCTAAAATCGTCACATCGTGTTTCTCACACAATAATTGCAGGCTATTAATTTGAGAATAATCACACCGCACTTTATAGGAAGCTCGATCGACTTTGATATCCGTTTCCAATAAAGCTAATGCTTGTTGAACGCCATTGCCATAAGCACGAACCAATCCGCCAGTACCTAACAAAATTCCGCCATAATAACGCACAACCACCGCACAAATTTCACCAATATGACTGCCTTGTAAAGCAGATAACATTGGTTTACCTGCCGTTCCTGCTGGTTCACCATCATCAGAAAAACCTAATAGTTGCGAATCATTTGGTGCGCCAGCTACTGTTGCCCAACAATGATGGCGAGCTTGTGGATGTTGCAATTTAATCTGCTGCCAAAAGGCTTTTGCTTCGGCAATATCTTCCACGTGCTGAAGATAAGTAATAAAACGACTTTTTTTGATTTCTTCTTCAAAAACGACCGCACTTTTTGGGATTTTATATTCAATCATATTCGCATTAAACTTCTACGCTATTTGAGTTTGTTGTATTATACAGCTTAAATTTATTCAACAAATGACAAAAATCAATGAACGAAATTAGGGTAACACAAACTTTAGATACACTCGGCTTGCGCTGTCCGGAGCCAGTGATGTTGGTCAGAAAACATATTCGCTTTTTGGAAGAAGGGGATGTGTTATTAGTGATTGCAGATGATCCAGCAACAACCAGAGATATTCCAAGTTTTTGCCAATTTATGGAACACACATTATTGAAAAGTAAAGTTGAAAGCACGCCATTTCAATATTGGGTTAAAAAAGGAAAATAAGCAAAAAGAAAAAGACCACAAATGTGGTCTTTTTTGTCTTTAAAGTGCGGTCAAATTAGCGTTTATTTTTCACTAATTTTTCTGTCAACTCATAAGCACGTAGTTTCGCCAATTCTTTAGAAAGTTTAGACGCCAACATTTCATAGTTCGCATCCGCGTGACGGCTACGAATATTTTCTTCTGCGCGTTTTTTCGCAGCTAAAATACGATCGCCATCAAGCTCATCACCACGAATAGCGGTATCTGCTAACACAGTAACAATATTTGGTTGAACTTCTAAAAAACCACCAGAAACATAAACAACTTCTTCTTTTCCGTTTTCAAGAGTAATTTTTACAATACCCGGTTTAATTGCCGTTAATAAAGGGGTGTGACCTGCTAAAATCCCAAGCTCACCCTCAATACCTGTTGCTTGAATACTCTTTACTTGACCAGAAAAAATTTGCTGTTCTGCACTTACTACGGTTAAGTTAAATACTGACATACTTTCTCCTTCAAGCTTTATTAGTTGCTTTCAGAAGCAATTATAGTTTCGCCGCTTTTTCTAATACTTCATCGATGGTTCCAGCCATATAGAACGCTTGTTCTGGGATATGGTCATATTCACCATCTAAAATACCTTTGAAGCCACGGATCGTTTCTTTTAATGGAACATATTTACCAGGGGTGCTGTTAAATACTTCCGCAACGAAGAATGGCTGCGATAAGAAACGTTCAATTTTACGTGCACGTGCTACCACTAATTTATCTTCTTCAGATAACTCATCCATACCAAGAATTGCGATAATATCTTTCAATTCTTTATAGCGTTGTAATGTAGTTTGAACACCACGAGCAACGTTATAGTGCTCTTCACCAACAACTAATGGATCTAACTGACGTGAAGTTGACTCTAATGGGTCAACCGCAGGATAAATACCTAAAGATGCGATTTGACGGCTTAATACCACTGTTGAGTCTAAGTGCGCGAATGTTGTTGCTGGCGATGGGTCAGTTAAGTCATCGGCAGGAACGTAAACCGCTTGAACAGAGGTAATAGAACCTGTCTTAGTTGAAGTAATACGCTCTTGAAGTACACCCATCTCTTCTGCAAGTGTTGGTTGGTAACCTACCGCAGATGGCATACGACCTAATAATGCTGATACTTCAGTACCGGCAAGGGTATAACGATAAATATTATCTACGAAGAATAATACATCACGACCTTCATCACGGAATTTTTCAGCCATTGTTAAACCAGTTAACGCAACACGTAGACGGTTACCTGGTGGCTCATTCATCTGACCATAAACAAGAGATACTTTATCTAAAACGTTAGAATCTTTCATTTCGTGGTAGAAGTCGTTACCTTCACGAGTACGCTCACCTACACCAGCAAATACTGAGTAACCTGAGTGCTCAATCGCGATGTTACGGATTAATTCCATCATATTAACGGTTTTACCTACACCCGCACCACCGAATAAACCAACTTTACCCCCTTTCGCAAACGGACATACTAAGTCGATAACTTTAATACCCGTTTCTAAAAGTTCAGTACTATTAGATTGTTCTTCATAACTTGGTGGCGCACGGTGGATTGACCAATTTTCTTCTGCGCCGATAGGGCCTTGTTCGTCGATTGGTTCACCCAATACATTCATAATACGACCCAATGTTTTTGTACCCACTGGTACAGAAATCGGGTTGTTTGTGTTAGTTACGCTTAAACCGCGTTTTAATCCATCAGATGAACCCATTGCGATACAGCGAACTACACCACCACCTAATTGTTGTTGAACTTCGAGCACTAAGCCGGTTTCAACATTCAAGGCATCATATACTTTTGGTACTGCATCTTGTGGGAATTCAACGTCAATAACCGCACCGATGATTTGTACAATTTTTCCAGTTGCCATTACCGATCCTCTATTTGTTAAATTGCTGCTGCACCCGCAACAATTTCATTTAATTCATTTGTAATACTTGCTTGACGAGCTTTGTTATACACTAACTGTAAGTCGTTAATTAAGTTGCCCGCATTGTCAGTTGCCGCTTTCATTGCAACCATTCGAGCCGCTTGTTCAGAAGCAAGATTTTCAACTGCCGCTTGATAAACTTGAGATTCTAAATAACGAATGAGTAAATTATCTAATAAGACTTTTGCATCAGGTTCGTAAATATAATCCCACACTTGTTTTCTTTCGCCTAATTCATCATTATCTAATTCTGGTAATGGAATTAATTTTTCCAGCACAGGTTTTTGCGACATTGTGTTAATGAATTTGTTATAAACCAAATACACTACATCAACTTCACCTTTCTTATAAGCATCAATCATTGAGTTCACAGAACCAATTAATTGCTCGACAGAAGGTGCATCACCAATACCTGAATCTTGGGTAAGAATTTTCACACCCATAGATTGGAAAAAGTTGATAGATTTAGAACCGATTAAACTTAACTGAACAGAAACTTGTTTTTCTTTCCAGACTTTCATTTCATTTAATACGGTTTTAAACAAGTTAACGTTTAAGCCACCGCAAAGACCACGGTCTGTGGACACAACAATGATGCCCACATTTTTAATTTCACGATCCACTAAAAATGGATGTTTATAACCGATCGTTGCTTTTGAAACGTGGCTGATCACGTTACGTATTGTTTCAGAATAAGGACGTGAAGAAGACATACGTTCTTGCGTTTTACGCATTTTCGAGGCAGCAACCATTTCCATCGCTTTGGTAATTTTTTGAGTACTTTTTACACTTGCGATTTTGGTTCTTATCTCTTTAGCACCTGCCATTTTGTCTCTCCATTTAAAGTGTTAACTTACCACGCACTGTTTGCTTTGAAGCTATCCAAAATGCCCTTCAATGAATCTTTGATTTCATCATTGTAGTTGCCAGATTGGGTTAACTCACGCATAAAGTCAGCATAGTTATGGTTAGCATACTCTAAAAGTGCTGATTCAAATGAACCAATACGATCTAATTCCACTTCATCTAAATAACCGAACTCTACCGCAAATAACACTAACGCTTGTTGTGCTACTGATAATGGAGAATATTGTTTTTGTTTCAATAATTCAGTTACTTTTTGACCGTGTGATAATTGTTTGCGAGTTGCATCATCAAGGTCTGAAGCAAATTGAGCAAATGCTGCTAATTCACGATATTGAGCAAGTGCTGTACGAATACCGCCTGCTAATTTTTTAACCACTTTAGTTTGTGCAGAACCACCAACACGAGATACCGAAATACCTGGGTTTACCGCTGGACGAATACCCGAGTTAAATAGGTTAGATTCTAAGAAGATCTGACCATCGGTAATCGAAATTACGTTTGTTGGAACGAATGCAGAAACGTCACCCGCTTGAGTTTCAATGATAGGAAGTGCGGTTAAAGAACCAGTTTTTCCTTTCACTTCGCCGTTAGTAAAACGCTCAACATAATCTTCATTTACGCGTGATGCACGCTCAAGTAAACGAGAGTGTAGGTAGAATACATCCCCTGGGAATGCTTCACGACCTGGTGGACGACGTAATAATAATGAAATTTGACGGTATGCTACTGCTTGTTTTGATAAATCATCATAAACGATTAACGCATCTTCACCACGATCACGGAAATATTCACCCATTGCACAACCAGAATATGGTGCAAGGTATTGTAATGCTGCTGATTCAGACGCTGAAGCTACAACAACGATAGTATTTTGTAACGCACCGTGCTCTTCTAATTTACGCACTACGTTCGCAATTGTCGATGCTTTTTGACCGATCGCAACATAGATACATTTGATACCTGAATCGCGTTGGTTGATGATTGCGTCGATTGCTAATGCAGTTTTACCTGTTTGACGGTCACCGATAATCAACTCACGTTGACCACGACCGATTGGAACCATTGAGTCAACCGCTTTATAACCCGTTTGAACTGGTTGATCAACTGATTTACGATCAATAACGCCTGGCGCGATTACTTCAACTGGTGAGAAACCGTCATTTACGATCTCGCCTTTACCATCGATTGGTTGACCAAGTGTATTAACAACACGACCTAATAAACCACGACCAACTGGTACTTCAAGAATACGGCCAGTACATTGAACTTCCATTCCTTCTGCAAGATCTGCATAAGGGCCCATAACCACAGCACCCACAGAATCTCTTTCTAAGTTAAGTGCCATAGCATAACGATTACCTGGTAATGCAATCATTTCACCTTGCATTACATCACTTAAACCGTGAATACGGATAATACCGTCGCTCACAGAAACGATTGTCCCTGTATTACGAGCTTCACTCACTACATCAAATTGGGCAATGCGTTTTTTAATCAATTCACTAATTTCTGTAGAATTTAGTTGCATCTTTTATTCCTCTTATAATTGCAGCTCATTTGCTAGACGAGCAAGTTGCCCACGACTACTTCCATCGATAACAAAATCATCTGTACGAATAATAACCCCTGCAATGAGTGAGCTATCTAAGCTACAATTTAATTTAACTTTACGAGCTAATCTTTTTTCCATTGCTGCTGCAATTTTTTGTTCTTGCTGTGCATTTAATGGTTGCGCTGATATGACTTGAACTTCTGCTGTTTTTCTATGTTCTTCAACATAATGTTGAAATTCTTGATAAACCGCTGGAAGCACAGTTAAACGCTTATTTTCAGCCATTAACCGAATAAGATTTTGCCCATATTGATCAAGTTGGTCGCCACAAATTGCGATAATTGTGTCAGCAAGTTTATTTGCAGATGATGAACTTTTTAGAAACGTTTGTACGGTTTCATCTTTAACAACTTCAGATGAGAAACCTAACATTTCTGTCCATTTTTCTACCGCACTTTGCTCTACTGCAAAATCAAAAGCTGCTTTGGCATAAGGGCGAGCTATTGTAGTTAATTCTGACATAAGCCCAACCTTCTTATAGTTCTGCAACTAATTTATCAATAATGTCATTGTTTGCCGCTTCATCAACAGTACGACCCACAATTTTCTCAGCACCAGCAATGGCAAGTGATGCAACTTTAACACGTAATTCTTCTTGAACACGTTTACGCTCTGCTTCCACTTCTGCATAACCTTGTTCAATGATTTTGCTTCTAGTTGCTTCCGCTTCCGCTTTCACTTCTTCTAGAATTTCATTGCGGCGTTTATTTGCTAAATCAATGATTTGCTGCGCTTGCATTTTCGCTTCAGTGATTTCTTGTTCCACTAATGCTTTAGTATCAGCTTGTTCTTTTTTAGCAGCTTCAGCTGATGCAAGTGCATTGGCAATTGAGCGTTGGCGTTCCTCAATTGCTTTAATAATTGGTGGCCAAACAAATTTCATACAGAACGCAACGAAAATTGCGAATGCGATAAGTTGACCAATTAGTGTTGCATTTAAATTCACAACCCCCTCCTTAATAATTGTCGTTTAGATTACTCAAAAGAGTAATTAATTGCAGTCTCTGACAAGCCGACAATTATTGTAATAAGCCGATGAATGGGTTTGCGAAGATGAATAATAATGAAATACCTACAGCGATCATCGCGATAGCATCAAGAAGACCAGCAACGATAAACATTTTAGTTTGTAAGCTGCTTGCTAATTCAGGTTGACGTGCAGATGATTCTAAGAATTTACCACCTAAAATCGCAAAGCCGATTGCTGTACCTAATGCAGCAAACGCTAATAAGATTGATGCACCGATAATTGTTGCTGTAATTACAGTTTCCATAAGTTTCTCCAGTTAGATTTTAAAGAAATTAGCCCAAAGGCTGGTTAGTGTTAAAAAATAATAAATTACAGTGAATTTGTGTTCACTGTAATCATTAATTAGTGTTCTGCTTTGTTATAAGCAATACTCAAATACACAATCGTTAACATCATAAAGATGAATGCCTGTAAGGTAATTACAAGAATGTGGAAAATAGCCCACGCTAAATGTAATGGGATACCTAAAGCTGCGATTGCCATATTTGCTGAATACATTACCGCAATTAAGATGAAGATAAGTTCACCGGCATACATATTACCGAACAAACGGAAAGCCAATGAAATTGGTTTTGCAAGTAATGTAACTAATTCAAGGACAAGGTTCACTGGAATAAATGCCCAGTGATTAAATGGGTGAAGTGTGTATTCTTTCACAAAACCAGTTACGCCTTTTGACTTAATGGTATAGAACAAAATTAGGAAGAATACGCAGATTGACATACCAAGTGTTGCACTAATATCTGCAGTTGGCACTGCTCTTAAATAATGAATGCCAAATAAGTTAGCAATTTGAGGTAAGAAATCCACTGGGATCAAGTCGATAGCATTCATAATGAAAACCCAGCAGAACACTGTTAATGCTAAAGGACCAATTACATTTCTTGGACCGTGGAAGTTTTCTTTAACAACGCCATCAACCCAACCAACGAGGATTTCAACTAAGCATTGTAACTTGCCCGGTACACCCGATGTTGCTTTTTTTGCAACGCGAGAGAAAATAAGAAGAAAGATAGCGCCTGCCACGAGTGAAAAGAAAAGCGTATCTAAATGAACATTCCAGAATGAGTCACCTGTTTTTAAAAACTCAAGGTGGTGTCCAATATATCCAGCTGTTGTAAGTTCTGCTGCCATAATTGATCCTATTGAAATTAAAATTAAAATTAATTTTTAACTTTTTTCTCAGCTTTCATCTTTAAATACATAGGAAGAATGTTATTAAAGAAAATGGCTAAAAAATAACCCACAAAAAAAGTCCAATCTATTTTTTGATAGGTAGTAAAGACTGCTACAATTAATGCAATAGTGATAATTAATTTAAGTGCTTCGCCATAATAAAGTGCGGTGATTTTATTTGCGATTTGCTGAGGTTCTCTACGAAATAAAACAAAAAAGAGGAAAAAACATTGCGGTAAGAAACCACAAAGAAATCCCAGAGAAACTAAAACACCAACATTAAAATTATAAACTATTGTTATTATTGATAAAAAAACAAAAACTAAGGTTTCACTAATGATCGCTTTTTGATATATCTTTCTATCTTTCTTTAATACCGCTGACATATCAAACCTTCACGTTAGCAAACCATAACTACCAATTATACGTTACTATAATCTTTATTCAACCATCGAATTAGCTTAAGTAGTTGCACTTAAACCTAATTGTAACAAAAATAGAGAAATATTAACAATGTTGTAACATTTATTTTACTATAAAAATTATTTATTTTTATCGTTTATCGGTAAGAAAAGGAAACGATTGCGGTCGCATTAACCGAACCCGGAGTCACTTTACCTTCTGTGTTGACATATTTTGCTGTAAATAAGACATTTGGCTGACGTAAATTACGTGAAAATTCCCATTCTGTTTTAAGTTGAATAGGTTGTTCCGCACGATATAAGCGAATCCCAACACCTGTTGCAGTAGAACGATGTTTATCAAGGCTTAAGACATTGGTCATATTGTCAGGATCGGAATTGTCTTTAATAACAGAAGTCACAATCACATTTTCATCACAAGTTAATCCAATATTGAACTGCCCACCAAAGGTTTCACTCCCTTTTGTTGGAATATCAGATTGCACAATTTTTCTTAAATTCACTGTTTGATGAATGCTATTTGGATTAATTTCACAAGATTTTGGTTTGATCAGCACATTAATAGGTTGAACTAAAATATCCACTTTTCGGGTTCCATCATTGATAGACCCCACTTGAATAGCCTCTGATAAAAATTTTCCGCTTTGAATTTGATCGCTATAAGTCACTAACTTTGCCGTTAAAGTAAGATGATTATTGCTTACAGTGATGTTTTTCAGCTCTTCTTCCGAAATCTGATAAATATTTTTATTATTTAGCAATACAATCACCCCAATCCCCTCGATTGAGGTTTTGAGAATGTTCTCATTTACAAAGTGCACAATGTGATCATCTTGATACTTTTTATTAATCGTTAAACTGACAGTATTTTCAGTGGTTTTTAACTCTTTATTGAGCACCTCAAACATTCTCCCACTAATTTTATTTTGATAAAAATAAAGGTTCACAGGATTACTGAAAGAAAAATTCACCTGTTCAACGTGAGCAAAAACCACATTCGAAATACCGAATAAAACAAGTAACGCTTTCATTAAAAATTTCATTACTAGTCCTTATTTAATTATTTTTTTAAGCAACGCACTGGATAAATCGCCGAATCTGATTTATCTAACTGATAATCAAACTGGCATTTATTATTTTCGCTAGCGCCCCAATCGAGTTTGATTGTGCCTTTTTTGTCGATACCGCGTACAAATAAGCGTCCACCTTGCACCACATAACCAATGGTTTCACCTTGTTGGTTAAAAGCTTCTGTTGCTAGTGGCGGTAAGCTGCCGTCTTCAAGTTGCACGTCAAATATCGCCACATCACCTGATTGCGTATCAAATTTCACCAATATACTACTATTGGCACGCGGAATAATTTCTCGGCCAGTCGCTGAAATTTCTACATCATCATCTAAATTTTCAGGATCAATACTGACGTAATTGACTTCATAAGGCGAAACATAAGACACGATGCCATTCCCAAACCAGTCTAAGTAACTGTTATTTGAGTTATTGATCTTCGCACCACTTGCCCCTTTTGCGTGGATAATGGCAAAAGTATCGCCAATATCATTGGCTAAGGTCACACCATAAGGGTGGGCAACCACTGCACCTGACATACCAAAACCATATTGTTTCAGATCTTTTGATTTTGAGGCAGAAGCATTGAATAAGGCGTACGGCGAGTTATAACCCACATAAGCGGCATTATTAGTAAACTCACCCTGTTTTGAGCTTGATAAACCATAATTAAACTGGTTATTTTTACCCAAAGATCCATTAATTGCCGTTCTCAAGTAATAATCTTGACCATATTGTTTGGCATAATTCATTGAAACTGTTGGTAATTCTCGATAATCAGGGAAAGAGAACGAAAGGTTCACATAAAAGCGTTTATCTTTTTCGTTTGAACCCGATATTCTGGATTCTGCATAACTCACCTGATACTGCAAGGTTTTGTATGAGTTACTATAACCGAGATAATAATCTTTCTGATTTTTTTCATTGCTCCAGTAATACGAATCCGCAAATGAGAAATACAAACTACCGAATATGTCACCTAAACTTTGGTTAAATGAAAAGGAATAACGTTGCTTGATATTTTTTGCACTAATGTTCGGCAAGTTATTATTGCTATAAATCACATCTTGCAGATCGTAATTATCTTTTGTGAAATTACGATAACCAGACAAGGAAATATAACTGTTTACTTTTGGAAGTTTGACGCTGTAATGAGCATTGATGCTTTTACCTGAATAGGTTTTCTGATCTTTTTCAGATTTTAACCGCACTTTTGATAACGAAAAGTGAGATGAAAAACGCCCGATCGGTGTTTCTGTTGCAAAACCAAGTAAACCTAAGCCGTAATTTGGTGCAATACTTGCTGCTGAATTGAGAGTAAAGCCATTAAATAGGCCATATTGGGTCTCCCCTTGGAACACAATATCATTAAAGGCTTTTTCACCTTCTCGATAACGGCCTAAATTTAACTTGTATAATAATTGCCCTGTGCGAACTAAGTTAATCCCTGTGGAAAACGGCACAATAAATGTTCTCACCTGGCCATTTGATTCGGTAATTTCCACTTCTAATTCACCCGAAGTACTGTTTGGATACAGATCATTAATTTCAAATGCACCTTCTGGTACAGTGGTTTCATAAATCACATAATCTTTATGTTTTACCACGACTTTGGCATTTGAATTGGCTGCTCCACGAATTAATGGCGCATAGCCACGTAAAGAAGGGGGCAACATACGTTGATCAGAAACTAATTTTGCCCCTCGCATTGAAAATCCTGGTAAAAATTGACTTTCAGCATAAAAATCACCGACGGTAATTTGCCCGTGAATTGGTGAAATATCTGTTTGAATATAAGTATAATCCGGATGATAACGTGCAGAAAGTTCATTAAACCATTGCTTTGAACCGCGATGTCTGATTGCCCAACGCCCTGCATTTACCCCAGCAAGAATATTTAATGAGGTACTTTTCGATCGAAAGGTTGGGGAATTTGAAATATATTGGTTTGCATCGTAACGCACAAAAAGTGCAGGATCACTTGATTGCCAAAGGGCAGGTGAAATATAGCCCTTTGGTTGAATCACTAACAATTCTTGTGGAATGGTAACTTGTAAGGCTTGTTCAGCGACATTAAATTTGATCTTTGCTTGAGAAATAGACTCAACTGCACTCACACAGTCTGATTTTTCTTTAATATCAATCGCTTTTGATTTTAATGCTAAAACCTCTAACAGATTCTCTGTTAAACATAACCCAGCAATAGGCTCATAACCTTCACCACGTTCAACAAAAATTAAAGAAATTTGACCACGTCGGATATTATTCACATAAACATCCGCTTGATATTCACCAGAAGGAATAGGATTACCAAATTTAAAGCGATCAACGTCCGCTAACGGCTGACCCGCTAACTGATTCATAAAACGAGAATCAAATTCAAATTCTTCTGTTTCAGGTTGTGTCACGGTTTCAGCAAAGGCAAAATTTGGAAGAATGCTAGATAGCACAAAACAACTTAAAAAGTGCGGTCGACATTTTTTAAGTTTTTGTCGAATAAGAGCAGAATCCATTGCTACCTCTTATAAAGTTGATTGTCCTGAATGTTTGCCACCGTAATCATTGATAATGTGCCAATGCACTTCAGCTTTGCCTTTGACAGGCTGTGCTAAATCAAAATTTGCTTCAGAAAAAGGGGCAACCATATCGGCATTTTTCACTTTATAAGTTTTACTACCTTGTTTAAGATCGATAGCTAAGTAAGTAATATGATAAGGTGTTGGATTTTTCACCACCAACGTTTTACCACTGACTTGCCATTGTACTTTTTGGTAAGCATCAGTCACTGGATAGGGCAAGTTGCTTGGTCGGAAGAAAAACTTCAAACGGTTATTCACTGCAAACTGCAAATAATTAGGATTTTTTTCTAAGTCTTTTTTGCTCGGTTTAGGAGGAATATCAAATAAATTAAAATAGAAAAGACTTTCACGATCTTGTGCTAGCGGCTCACCGGTATAACGTACACGCAACACTTGCTGTGATTTAGCCTCCATACGTGAAACAGATGGAGTAATCACAAAAGGTAATTTAATTGTGCTTGGATCAACATTAGCACGGCCATCATCTAGCCACGCTTGAACAAGGGCTGGGCGTTTAGCATTATTTTCTAATTGAACTGAAATATTCTTTTTATCAGCTTCATAAATAATTCGAGTACCTAAAATAACAACATTGGCCTGGCTACTTAACGTAAAAAGTAAAATAAAGAATCCGAATAACCATTTCAGCATAAATATGTCCTTAGCAAACTAAAAAGTAAAAAACTCCCCTAAAACAATAGGGGAGTAATAGGTTTTATAAATTATTTATAAACAATAGTGAATGGAAGAGTAGCTTGAATTTTACCAGGAACTAATTTCGTTCCTTCTTCAATCACATATTTAGTAGAGAATGTATAAGTAGTGACACTAGGGCCAGCTAAATTTATGGAATCAATAACTTCTCCAGCTAAAACTGTTTCGTGAGGCAATGTAGTGAAACCAGCATCTAGCTCTTTCTTAGTTAAATCAATTTTGACCCCTTTATTAGCTAGTTCAATAGCTACATTCGCACCGTCTTTAGCTGTATTTTTTAAGTTACCTTGTTTAGTAACAGAACCTTCTTCTGGTTTTAGTTCTAATGTTACGGATCTATCTTGAGTAGCACAATTTTCTAATGAAATACTGAAACTAGCATCACCAAATGAAGTTCCTTTGACACTTCCCGAGCCAATTTTTGGTAAATTAATTTGCTGATTAGCGCCACCTTTAATACTACAAGTTTCTGGGTAAATCATACCATCAAAAACCATTTTTCCATCAACAACAGGTACAAGATCAAAATTAACTTGTTTTTCAGGAATTGAAATATCCAATTCAAGAGTTTCCTCTGCAAAAGCAGAACCACTAAATGCAGCCGCTAGGCTTAATGCAATCATTAACTTTTTCATATTATTTATCCTTAATATAAAAATAAATAAAAAGACTGCTGTAAATTTATTCAATTTAAAGCAGTCTAAATATTTAATTAAAAAAAATAATTTTATCTATTTGATTATAAAATAAATTAAAATTTTATTTAATTTCCCTAAAAATGAACAATTTACAAAAATGTAATTTAACTTACAATAATTAAATTCCTTTCACCTATCAATTCAGGCACATTTAATTGGTAAATATTTTTAATTGAAAATTGTTTATCCAATTCGTTCACTTCATCTTGATGATATATTCCTTTTAGCGCATAAAAATAACCATTTTTATTTGGTAAATGCTGACACCAATCAGTCATATCTTTTAATGAAGCAAATGCTCGACTTAATACACCATCAAATAATTGTTCAGGTTGATATTCTTCTACGCGGCTTAATACTGGCTCAACATTATTTAAACCGAGCTCACGAACAGCGTTACGAATAAAGCTAATTCGTTTCCCTAAACTATCTAATAAGACAAATTGTTTGTCAGGGTTAATAATGGCTAAAGGTAAACCTGGTAGCCCTGGGCCAGTACCCACATCAATAAAACGTTCACCTTCTAAATAAGGGCTAACAACAACGCTATCTAAAATATGTTTGACTAACATTTCCATTGGATCACGCACTGATGTAAGGTTATAGGCTTTATTCCATTTGTGAAGTAGTAGCACTAATTTCACTAACTGCACTTTCTGTTGATCGGTTATCGAAAGTGCGGTCTGTTTTAATAAAGTTTCTAATTTTTGGCTTAATTGTTGTTCGAGGTTAGTCATTATTCACCACGCTTTAACATACCTTGCTTTTTCAAATTCACTAATAAAATTGAAATCGCAGCAGGGGTAATACCTGAAATACGTGAAGCTTGTCCAATGGAAACTGGGCGGTGTTGTTCTAATTTCGCACGCACTTCATTAGATAAACCAGAAACGGCAGAATAATCAAAATTCGCTGGAATTGCGGTATTTTCGTGGCGTTTTTGACGCTCAATTTCTTCTTGTTGATGTTCAATATAACCTTGGTATTTAATCGCAATTTCCACTTGTTCCACCGCTTCTTTATCTTCCATTGCTGGTTGGAATGGCGTAAGTGCGGTCAAAATTTGATAATTTATTTCAGGACGACGTAATAAGTCTTCACCGTTTGCTTCACGCACTAATGGGCTACTTAACACTTGGTTGGCTTCTTCTAAATGTTCTGAACGTGGGTGCAACCAAATTTGGCGTAAGCGTTGACGTTCTAATTCGATATTTTCCATTTTTTGATTAAATCTCGCCCAACGTTCTTCCGTTATTAAACCTAATTCCTGTGCAATTGGTGTTAAACGGCTATCCGCATTGTCTTCACGCAATAACAAACGATATTCAGCACGTGAAGTAAACACTCGGTAAGGCTCTTTTGTGCCTAAAGTACAAAGATCGTCAACTAATACGCCCACATAAGCCTGATCACGACGTGGGAACCAAGCATCTTTTTCTTGTACAAATAAACCGGCGTTAATCCCCGCTAACAAACCTTGTGCAGCCGCTTCTTCATAACCAGTAGTTCCGTTAATTTGACCTGCGAAGAATAAACCCGAGATAGATTTGGTTTCTAAAGTTGGTTTGAGATCACGTGGATCAAAATAATCATATTCAATGGCATAACCTGGTTTAATAATGCGCGCTTTTTCCATCCCTTTCATTGAATTCACGATCTTCATTTGCACATCAAAAGGTAAGCTAGTTGAGATCCCGTTTGGATAGATCTCATTGCTGGTTAAGCCTTCAGGTTCAAGATAAATCTGGTGTGAATTGCGTTCAGAGAAACGCATTACTTTATCTTCGATCGATGGACAATAGCGTGGGCCGATCCCTTCGATAATTCCCGCATACATTGGGCTACGATCCAAGTTATTACGGATCACTTCGTGCGTTTGTTCGTTAGTATGAGTAATAAAACAAGGAATTTGGCGAGGGTGTTGATCCACCGATCCCATAAATGAAAATACAGGTAATTTTTCGTCTCCGTGTTGTTTTGCTAAGATAGAAAAATCGATGGTTCTTGCATCAATACGTGGTGGTGTACCTGTTTTTAAGCGATCCACTCGTAAATTGAGATCACGTAAACGATCTGCAAGCATTACAGATGCTGGATCACCTGCACGGCCACCAGTGTAGTTTTCCAAACCAATGTGGATCTTGCCTGATAAGAAAGTCCCTGCTGTTAAGATCACGGCTTTTGCACGGAATTTCAGACCCATTTTGGTTTCAACACCTGAAACACGATCCCCTTCTAAAATAATATCTGTGACTTCTTGTTGGAAAATATCTAAGTTTTCTTGATTTTCTAAAGCAATACGTACTGCTTGACGATATAAAACACGGTCAGCTTGAGCACGTGTTGCGCGCACTGCTGGGCCTTTACTGCTGTTTAATGTACGAAATTGGATCCCTGCTTGGTCAGCAGCAGTTGCCATTAAACCGCCCATTGCATCAATTTCTCTTACTAAATGACCTTTTCCAATACCACCAATTGCAGGGTTACAAGACATTTGACCCAATGTATCTACATTATGGGTTAATAATAGGGTTTTTAACCCCATACGTGCCGGTGCGAGTGCAGCTTCTGTTCCTGCGTGGCCACCACCAATCACGATCACATCATAATTTTCAGTATAAAACATAATAACCTTTACTAATTTATCTCGTATTCTTCGATCTTTTGATCCTTCATTTTGCTGGTTGGCTATTCTACTGAAATTTGCTGATCCTTGAAAGAAACATTTTGTGATCGAGAATGGCTTGAGATCTGAAAAAGGATCGTTTGCTAATAGAAATAAGATCTTTTTATATAGAGAGATCTTATTATTGTTATTATTAAGATCATTACGATCTGTGATTAAGATCTTTTTCCTATTTAAAATGAATAAGTTAGATCTGATTCTATCCTGTTAAGATCTCTCTTTTTTAGATTAAAAAACTTGTGTAAAAAAAGCTAAGTTATCCACAGAGTAAAAATAAAGAAATTTTATTCATTGCATAAAAACAGCTTTTATACAGTTTTCAACTTACTTATCCACAGTTAGACGGATGATTGAATGCTTAAATGACAAACAAAAAGAGAATAAAAAATGATATGCAGAAATGCCAGCATATCATTTTTAGAGAGGAAAAAACTATAATTGATTGGTGAATTGAGGTAACCATTCTTCAGCTGTTTGCTCAGGATCTGTAATGTGTAACATATCCATTCTTAAAGAATCGCAAACTTGCAAAGCATCTTTACCTGTAAGTAATTGCTCAACTTGATTTACCGCATAACAGAAAGTGTCATAATCAGAATTTCCTAACCCGATCACCGCAAAGCGTAAATCTGCTAAAGGTTTCGAATGAAAAGCCAATTTTTCAAATAATGGCTTAATATTATCGGGTAATTCGCCTGCTCCGTGAGTTGAAGTGACTACTAACCAGCATTTTTCATTGATAACCTCTTCAAAACTTGGACCGTGTTCTATGCGGACTGTGTAGTCTTGTTGTTCAAGCACATCAGCAATATGCTCAGCTACATATTCTGCACCACCTAGTGTGCTACCCGTAATGATACAAATTTTTGGTTTCATTAACTCCTCCCAAAAAATAAGGCTTAGAAAAACTAAGCCTTAATGCAAAAATCGATTATACGTTGTCAATTTTACCTAACAATGAACGTAAACGTTCTTGCCAGTTTTGGTGTTCACTTTTGAGGTGCTCATTTTCATTGCGTAATGCATCATAAGCTTGTTGTGATTGTGTATTTTTTTCTTTTAATTCATCAATTTCTAATTGAAGCAATTGAATAGTTTCAACTGCTTGTTTAATTTTTTCTTCTAATTGATCTAAAATTTCTAAAGACATAAAGGCTTCCTCTACAAATGTAATAAGTTTGCTTATTCTACTCTAGTTAACTTTGATGTTAAACAGATGAATACAATTTCGCTGTAACCTTAGCATAATTTCCTATCTCATTCGAAAAAATTATCATTATTTTTCATTTTTTATTACGCAATCGTTTGCTAGGTGCTAGAATAGCGCCAAATTTTTCATCAACCAAAGCAAAGGATAATAAAATGAATAGAGCATTAGCGATTGAATTTTCAAGAGTAACTGAAGCTGCCGCACTTGCGGGTTTTGCTTGGTTAGGTCGTGGTGATAAAGATGCAGCAGACAATGCTGCGGTTCAAGCAATGCGTTTAATCTTAAACCAAGTGGATATGGCCGGTGAAATTGTTATCGGCGAAGGTGAGATTGATAAAGCACCAATGCTTTATATTGGTGAAAAAGTAGGTTCAGGAAAAGGCGAAGAAGTGTCAATCGCTGTTGATCCAATCGAAGGCACTCGAATGACGGCAATGGGACAAGCAAATGCCTTATCTGTATTAGCCGCTGGTGGAAAAGATACTTTCTTAAAAGCGCCTGATATGTATATGGAAAAATTGGTAGTGGGGCCAGAAGTAAAAGGAATGATTGATCTGAATCTTCCATTAGAACAAAACCTCCGCCGCGTCGCTTCCAAAATGGGTAAACTCCTTTCTCAATTAACTGTTATCACATTAGATAAACCTCGTCATCAAGAGGTCATCACAAAAATGCAACAACTCGGTGTAAAAGTATTAGCTATTCCAGATGGTGATGTTGCAGCTTCGATTTTATGTTGTTTACCTGATGGTGGTGTGGATATGCTTTATGGTATTGGCGGTGCACCTGAAGGTGTCGTCGCAGCAGCGGCAATTCGTGCATTAGGCGGTGAAATGCAAGCACGTTTATTACCTCGTCATCAAGTCAAAGGTAATACCCCAGAAAACCAAGCTATTGCAGCAGATGAAATTCGTCGTTGCCAAGAAATGGGAATTGAAGTGAATCAAGTGCTGAAACTAGAAGATCTCGTGCGTGATGATAACTTAGTTTTTTCTGCAACAGGCATTACCAACGGCGATTTATTAAAAGGAATTCACCGTAAAGGCAACCTTGCGACTACTGAAACCTTATTGATTCGTGGCCGTTCTCGCACTATCCGCCGTATTCAATCCGTTCACTATTTAGATAGAAAAGACACCGCACTTTATCGCATTATCGGTGCTTAATTGTTTTTATTATTTGCAAATTAATTTAGCTCGCTCTTCTCAATATCTTTAGAAATGATATAAAACGAGCTTTTGGGTTTTGTGGGGAAAGTGCTATATTGGGTAACTTTACAGCAAAGATAGGATTAATTATGGCACAATTTTCTGAAGTTTCTCCGGCGCAAGCTCTCGCACTTATGCAAGAACAAGGGGCGACATTGGTCGATATTCGTAATGAAATGCATTTTTCAGTATCTCATCCTAAAAATGCGTTCCATTTAACTAATGAAAGTTACGGGCAATTTGAATTAGAAAATGACGATGATCACCCAATTTTAGTGATTTGTTATCACGGTGTAAGCAGTCGTGGTGCTGCGATGTATTTGCTTGAGCAAGGTTATACACAAGTGTATAGCATTAGAGGTGGTTTTGAAGCTTGGGAAAGAGAAGGTTTGCCTATTGTGACTGGCTAATTAAAGCCAGTCGCTACATAGAATAAAATAGCATAAAAAACGACCGCACTTACGATTAATAAATTGCGTGCTAACGTTGCTTTCGTTTGATGTAGTTTATAAATCCATCTCGCTACAATCGCCAAACAGAAAGGATAAACCCATAGGAAAATCGACATAAACGTTTGTTGTCCATCGGTTAAATTGGGATTTTTCAGTAAGTTTGGTGAAATCGTCAGCGCTAATGGCCATAATAAAATGGGTAAGCAGAAAATAGCGATTGCCCAGCTAAATCCACTAAATCCTTTTGGTAATTCTGGTTTGCTCATTTATACCTCTTTTGAGTTATCTGTCCATATAAAATCTTATGAAAAAATGTTATAATAACGTTTCAGCAAGTGATGCATTATCTACCTTATGGAATATTACTTATGAAATTTTCAAAAACAATCCTTTTTTATTCTCTTTTCTTTTCCACTTCATCTTTAATCGCTGCACCGACAGATTTTCCTGAACATCACAATCTCGTTTATACCGATCCAATTGCTTATGATAACTCTTGTAAAATCTTGAAGCATTGTGAGGCTTATGGTGCGATCAATAAACCCTCAATTTATGGTGAATTAGTGCATATTGATCAATATAAAGACAAAGAGAAAATCGACTTAATTGCCGAACATACAAAAGATTTAATACACAACTTATATCTTCTTACGAAGAAAGTTGAAAATATTGCAGTAGATACTGCAGACAGTATGGAAGGTGTAGAAACTGCATTAAATAATTTTGCTTCTAAAATTTCTAATAATGAAGTTAAAATTCAAGAAAATAGTGAAAATATCAAAGAAATGTCAGTTTATACTGTCGAGCAATTATCAATGCTTTCAACTCCGACAATCCCTTCTGAACCTCAAATTATGCCGGTGACATTACGCCCGATGAGTGCAGATAATTTGATGTATGCGGGCAATTTAGACCTTATTAAGCATATTGATCAAAAAATTAATGCACTAAAAACCGAAGTTGCCTCTTTGGATAAAAAACTCAACGCAGGCTTAGCCACCCAAGCGGCATTAAGTGGATTATTCCAGCCAGATGAGAAAAATAAGATGAATTTAACGGCGGCATTAGGCGGATATCATACAAATATGGCATTAGCTGTGGGTATGGGATACCGTTTTAATCAGCACGTAGCAACACGTGCTGGTGTGGCATTTAGCCCAAACAGTCGTTTGACGTATAACACAGCGATTAATTTTTCGTGGTAAATTGTTGAAAAATTTACCGCACTTTGATGATCTCGGTAAAAAAATGCAATAAAATGTGATTGCATTTCACGTAAGCGAAAGAAAATAAAATGAAACAATCTATTCGTCATCAAAAAATTATCAATCTAGTGCTTCAAAAGGGTTATATCAGTACCGATGAGTTAGTCACATTACTGGATGTTAGCCCACCGACAATTCGTCGAGATTTGAACGAACTTGCAGAAAAAAACCTGATTCGTCGCCATCACGGTGGTGCTGCTTCACCTTCCACAGCTGAAAATAGTGATTATGTTGATCGTAAGAACTTCTTTTTAAAAGGAAAAAATACGATTGCTCAACAAGTCGCTCATCAAATCCCCAATGGTGCATCCTTGTTTATTGATATTGGCACAACACCTGAAGCGGTGGCGAGCGCATTGCTTAACCACCAGAAACTGCGTATTGTGACCAATAATATTAATGCAGCTTACATTTTAATGCAGAATGAAACTTTCGATATTATTTTGGCGGGAGGATCATTACGTCAAGATGGCGGTATTATTGGTGAAGCAACAGTGGCATTTATTTCGCAATTCCGTTTAGATTTCGGGATTTTAGGTATTAGTAGCATCGATTTAGATGGATCATTGTTAGATTATGATTATCACGAAGTTCAGGTAAAACGTGCGATTATTGAAAGCTCAAGAGAAACATTTTTGGTAACCGATCACTCAAAATTTACTCGCAGAGCAATGGTACGTTTAGGGCCTATCAGTGATGTTAATCACGTATTTACTGATTCATTACCGCCAGAGCCTATCTTAGAAATTTTAAAAGCAAACCACGTGAAGCTCCACGTTTGTGAATAACATTCAAAAGAAAAGGGTGGATTATTTTCCACCCTTTTTTACAGTGTTTGTCTGATTATTCAAACGCCATTGCTAATAATGTGATTGGATGTAAACAAGTCAAATTGGTTGACATATCAATCTGCCATTTACAGGTTTCACATTCTGACACCACATAATCAAAACCACCCTCATTAATGTGACGGAATAATGGGTTCCCGATAGCTTGCGCAACATCATAGTTTTCAGATTTAAACCCGTAAGTTCCCGCAATACCACAACATTGTGATGGCAATACAACCACTTCAATACCTGGAATTTGTTTTAACACATCTAAAGTGTAAGGCGCCCAACCTGCTTTTTCCACGTGGCACGCTGTATGATAAGCTATGCGTAACGGCAATTCTTTGAATGGGAAATAACGCCCTTCTTGCATTAATTTATACAGATAACGTGTCACAATATGAATGTGTGGACGCACTTTTTGGTTATCCATACCCAAAATATGATGGTATTCATCGCGTAAGTTCATTGTACAACTTGATGACGTACCAACCACTTCTAAACCACGCTCATCAATAGTTTTACCTAAATATTTGAGGTTAAATTGCGCTTGTTTTTTGGCACGTTCAGGGAAACCATTCACCGATAAAGGCAAGCCACAGCATTTTTCTTTTTCTAACAGCATTACTCCAATGTTCAGCGCATTGAACACTTTAATCAGGTCTTTGCCTAATTGTGGATTGTTATAATTCACATAACAACCGTGATAATACGCCACTTTTTCTTTATATAATGCTTGTGCTTCTGCGGCTTTTTTCAAATACCAACTGCGGAACGACCCAAAAGAATATTTTGGTAACGTACGGTGTTTACTCACATTTAAGGTTTTTTCTAATAAAAAGCGAGTGGCTTTCAAACCAGTAATGGTATTCACAATCGGAGCAAATGGCGTATTCATTTTGCCCATAATGTCTGTATTACTTAACACAGCATCACGCAATTTATGCATTAATGGTTTATTTTGACGTTCAAGGTGATTATTGCGCGCACGCACAATCAAATCGCCAATTTTTACATCAGAAGGACAAGCCACTTCACAACGTTTACAGTTGGTACAATATTTAAGGGCTTCATCATAAAGCTCCGCACTTTTTAAACGTAAACGCTCACCGTCAGGACCCGCTTGTTTTGGCCCTGGATAAAATGGATTTTGACGAGAAACTGGGCAAACCGCAGTACAAGCGGTACATTTAATACAGCTTTCGAAACTTTCATCAACGTGATGATGAGTCATTGGCGCAGCCATATTTTGTTTTGCGCTTTCCACTAACTGTTGAAGATTCATTATTCACCTCCAATCTGTTCTGCGGCAACTAATGCAGTAACGATAGCTACACCAGATCCGCAACCGAGTTCAATGCCATTGAACCCGCCCACAATATTGCCAATGGCATATAAATTTTCAAAAAATTGACCGCTCTTTTGCGCTCTGCAACGACCGTCAATTACCACACCCGTTGAGTGATAAGGTTGCGGTGCAGAGAAACGAGAGTGGGTCCAAGTCATACGATCATTTGCTTTAAACGAACCAGTTTCACACATATCTACATTAAAAATAGGTTCATAAATTTTCTCAAATTCTGCTACTAAACCTTTACTAAAGAAGCTACCGCTCGCAAGCACCACGTGTTTCGCTTTAATCGGCACTTCTTGGTGAAGTTGTGTATAAACTTGACTGACTTGCTGGTTTTCCACATCTGCAGCAATCACTTTGTCGCCGTTCATCATAAACCCGCCAAGGGCTTTGAAATGGGCTGTTAATTGTTTGTGCTGACGCATACCGAGTAAAGATGGCGGTAAGGTTGGCAATTCAAACAATTCTAATTTTGTGGCTTGTTTAAGTGCGGTGAAAAATTCTTGCGTTTCTAAACCAAAACAAGCGGGTAAAAATACTGCTTCTGCCTCTTTTGCTGCTTCTTTGATTTCTGCAATTAAATCGCTAAATGCCAGTTTATGTTCAAGCAATTGTGCAATATTTACACTGCGAAATTCTCTTGAGTTTTGGCGTAAGTGATCAAGTTCAGGAATACTCAAATAACCTGTGGTCACTTCACAATGCGCAAATTGTGCTTGTTGTACCAAGTTGTCTGCTAATAATTGCGGTTGGAAATCGTGATAACCTTCAATCCCTAACACAGCAATTTTTTTATAAGGGAAAGGGGTATTGCCTGTCACTGTTGGCACACTATTTGGTGAAAGCCAGGTTGGGCGTAAACTGCCTAATGGCGTGACACGAAAATGGTTGCCTTCCGCTTGGCTACCCACTAAAGAAAGATTTAATTTTTGTGCTAATTGTTCAAACACTTTCGCTTTTTCCAACACTTTGTCTTTGCCCACTAAGCAGTAAGGATGCTGTGGGGCTTGTGCTAAAAGTGCGGTGTAATTTTGCTCAAAATTATCAATTCGATCGCCATTCGGTAACTGACCTAATAAATCCAATGAACCCGAAGAAAAATCAATTGCAGCTTGACCGTTATTGATAATTGCACAACGTTTACCTTGTTCTTGTAGTGCGATCCCGCAGGTTAAACCGGCAAGACCACCACCAATAATGATTACATCAAAATTCATTGTCATCTGTCCCTTGCTGAGCTTGTTGTTCAAGCGGTTTCACATCATTTAAGCCAAGTAAGCTGTAATAGACCCAAGAGGTAAAATCAGCTTCACGAATAGCCTCTCCCCAAGCGATCGGCTCGATGCCTCGCCAACGTTCTTCCATAAATGAAGATAATTGGGTGGTGGATTGACGAGGTGTCGCTACGCCAAAACGTGACATTAAGCCTGCTGCACGACAAGCACAAAGTTCAGCCTGACAGGTGCCCATTCCCACACGTGTGCGACGACGTAAATCAACTAAATTATTGACGCTTAATTCATCTACGGCATAGCGAACTTCACCCGCTGTCACTGCTTCACATTCACAGACTAAAGTGCGGTCTAAACGTTCTGTTTGTAATAAACGGGTTGCTCGTGAACCGTGGCGATAAACTGCAGAGTAACGAATGGTACTAGGCAATGAAATTACCCGTTTATTGGTTTCTAAACGGCTTTCATTGGAGCCTGGTAAAGGTTGTTTTGCAGTAATACATTCCGCAGTTTTATTTAATTTTTTACAAACTAAATCGGTCGCCCATTCAGCCATTAAACGGTAAGTCATTAATTTACCGCCAGTAATCGTGATAAAGCCATCTAAGCCATCACGTTCAGCGTGGTCGAGTAAGACGATACCACGGCTTACGTTACGCCCAGATGGATCATCATCAGTTGCGACTAGTGGGCGAACACCTGCATAAGCACGTAATACACGAGTATGGCGTAATGATGGAGCAAGTTTTTCCCCCTCACGGAATAAAATATCCACTTCTTCAGGGGTGACCACCATATTGTCAATTTGGTCGTAAGGAATACGACTTGAGGTTGTTCCAATCACGCAAATAGTATCGCCAGGAACCAAAATATCGGCATCGGCAGGTTTACGACAACGGTTAATCACCATTTTGTTAATACGGTGACCCATTACTAATAGTGCGCCTTTGGCTGGGAACATACGAATTTTTAAATCTGCGTATTCTGCAATGCCCTGCCCCCAAATCCCACCTGCGTTCACAACAACAGGTGCGAAAAATTGGCGTTGAATTTTGTATTTATGATCGTAAACGCTCACGCCAATGACACGACCACCTTCACGAATTAAATTAGTGACTTCACAATAAGTAAAAACACGTGCGCCATTTTCTGTGGCATCGAGCATATTAGAGGCGGTTAAACGGAAAGGGTCAATTGAGCCATCTGGCACAACAACTGCACCGATTAAGGCTGGGTTGACTGATGGTTCCATATGTTTTGCGAGGTCAGGATCAATCGCCACGGTTTCAATACCAGCAACGGTACAGCTTTCAATGAATCTTTTCTGATAAGCGAGGTCATCTTCAGGTAAGGTGATAAACAAACCTTCAGTTTCATCGACACAATGACGGGCAATTTGACGTAGAATTTTGTTCTCTTCAATACATTCTTTTGCGGACTCAGGGTCATTTACTGCATAACGTGCACCACTGTGTAATAAGCCGTGGTTTCTACCTGTAGCACCAGTCGCAATATCCCTTCTCTCCAACAAAACACAATTTATTCCGCGTAATGCGCAATCTCGAGCAATACCAGCGCCAGTTGCGCCACCACCAATGATAATCACGTCTGTGCTAATAGGTGTATTATCAGGGGTATTTTTATACATTTGAGGTGATATCTTCATCATTCCTCTCCCACATAAGTAAAATGCTCAATAAAATGATACTTCTGATGTCATTTTAGGCTAAACACGCATTATCAAACAATCATTTGATTGAAAAAGAAAGTTTATTTGTGATAAACGTCACAATTTATTTTCTAAATAATGCAAGTGAACGAGATTTTTTGTGAAATCACTCACAAATTAACACAATTCCCCTTTTCAGTTTTTTCTTTTCCCTTATTATCAGTGTGAGATTCTTGTAAAAAGAATGTTGTGATAAAAAAAGTTTTAGAAATCCTATTAAAAAACACTATTGGAGAATTGTATGTTTGGTCCATTTAAACCTGCTCCGCATATTGCAGAGCTTCCAGCGGACAAAATAGATGCCAGATATCGTTTCTTGCGTTGGCAAGTATTCGCAGGGATCTTTTTTGGTTACGCAGCTTATTACTTTGTGCGTGCTAACTTCGATTTAGCACAAAAAGGTTTGATCGAAGCTGGTATGTATAACAAAGCTGAACTTGGTATTATCGGTACAGGTGCCGGCTTAGCATACGGCTTATCAAAATTCTTTATGGCGTCAATTTCTGACCGCTCAAATCCAAAAGTATTCTTACCTTTCGGTCTTTTACTTTCTGGTTTATGTATGACAATGATGGGCTTAATGCCTTGGGCAACATCAGGCATTGCGGTGATGTTCGTGCTGATCTTCTTAAACGGTTGGTTCCAAGGTATGGGTTGGCCTCCGTGTGGTCGTACAATGGTTCACTGGTGGTCTAAATCTGAACGTGGTTCTATCGTGTCTATTTGGAATACGGCTCACAACTTAGGGGGGATGGTTCCAGGTGCGATGGTGTTACTTGCAAGTGCAATCTACTTCAGTACTCACGGTGTTGAAGCAACAGCAAAAGATGTATGGCAACAAGCACTTTACTATCCAGGTATCGCTGCAATGATCGCTGCAATTCCTATCTATTTTGTGATGAAAGATACACCACAATCTTGCGGTTTACCACCAATTGAAAAATGGCGTAACGACTATCCAGATGACTATAATGAAAAAACATACGAGCACGATTTAACAACAAAAGAAATCTTCGTGACTTATGTATTGAAAAACAAATTATTATGGTACATCGCAATCGCTAACGTATTCGTATACTTAATTCGCTACGGTGTATTGAAATGGTCACCAGTGTATTTAGGTGAAGTAAAACACTTCAACATCAAAGGTACAGCTTGGGCATATACTATTTATGAATTAGCGGCGATTCCAGGTACATTATTATGTGGTTGGGTATCAGACCACGTGTTCAAAGGTAAACGCGGTTTAACAGGCTTCATCTTTATGATTTTAACCACAGCAGCAGTAATTGCATTATGGTTAAACCCAGCAACACCAGAACACGAATTAGCACAATATGCAGGCCACGCTTGGTATGAAAACCCATATCAATTAATAGACTTCATCCTAATGACAACAATCGGTTTCTTAATCTATGGCCCTGTAATGCTTATTGGTTTACACGCTCTTGAACTTGCACCGAAAAAAGCAGCAGGTACATCAGCAGGCTTCACCGGTTTATTCGGTTACTTAGGTGGTACAGTATCAGCATCTGCGGTTGTAGGTTGGGCAGCAGAATACTACGGCTGGGACGGCGGCTTCTATGTGATGATCGCTGGTGGTGTATTAGCAATCCTATTAATGTTTATCACTATGATTGAAGAAAGTAAGCATAAAGCCAAACTTGAAGATCACTACGGTAAATAATTAATCCAATAAAAAGGAAGATATGCAAACGCAATCTTCCTTTTTTATTGAATCAAACAATTTTCCACCAATGGATATTTTGAAGGAGACTTACTTTATGAAATTAAGCAAACTCACATTTTCTTTATCTATCCTGACACTCACAATGGGTTTATCTCAAGCGGCACAAGCAACCGATTCTTGCCAACTTCCGCATAAAACCGCCTTGCCACAGTATGAATATACTTTAAATAAAGTAATGGAAGTGAATGGTCGCCAAGGTATTACCACCGATGGAAAATTCCTTTATGTATCAGGCAGCACCACGCTCGCCAAATACGATATGGACGGCAAGCTGATTTCTGAAAACAAAACGCCCTTCGTTGGCTATAAAAAAGAAGCTAACCACATTGGCGATATCGACATTTACAACAATGAATTGTATGTATCATCAGAATGGTTTGCCGATGGTGTAGGCACCAATATTCAAATTGCTATTCACGATGCAGATACCCTAGCCTTAAAACGTGCTTTTGACTTCAACCCTGATTCAGGACAAGTAGAGGTTTCAGGTATTACCGTTGATACCGTTAATAAAAGTATTTGGATGGCATCTTGGGTGGGTGAAGAGAGCGGTCGATATTTGTATGAATATGATCTCGACACTGGCAAATACAAACGCAAAGTGCATTTACAACCAGTCCCACAATGGATTCAAGGTGTCTTTGCTTATGAAGGTAGATTGTATCTGACAGCAGATGACGGCACCGCAGATGAAAAAGAACACGATCATCTTTATCGCGTAGAAATTTCTGATAAACACAATCAAGGTCGTGTGGTATTAGAGCGCACGTTAGATGAAGTAAAAGATTATGGCGAAATTGAAGGTTTAGTGGTGAATCCAAAAACCAAACAAATGATCATTCACTCCAATCGCGGAAAACAAATTGTATTGGGTATGCCAAAAGGCTTCTACCCTTGTTACGATCGAGAAATTAACGAGCTTTACTTCTACGATATGAAACCGAGATGTAAATAATAACTTTCCAATAAACAAGAGGACTAGTCTATGAAATTAAAAGCAATCGCAGCCGCTGTTGCGGTTTCAACTTTAGCAGCTTGTTCAAGCCAAACAATGGTAAGCAGCGACAAACTGATTATTGCTCACCGTGGTGCAAGTGGTTATTTACCTGAACACACCCTAGAATCTAAAGCGCTTGCTTTCGGTCAAAAAGCAGATTACTTAGAACAAGATTTAGCAATGACTAAAGATAACCGCTTAATTGTGATTCACGATCACTTCTTAGATGGTTTAACGGATGTAGCGAAAAAATTCCCAAATCGTGCAAGGAAAGACGGTCGTTATTATGTCGTTGACTTCACATTAAAAGAAATTCAAAGCCTTGAAATGACTGAAAACTTCAAAACGGAAAACGGCAAACAAGTACAAGTGTATCCAAACCGTTTCCCTCTTTGGAAATCACATTTCCGTATTCATACTTTTGAAGAAGAAATTGAATTTATCCAAGGTTTAGAAAAATCAACAGGTAAAAAAATTGGTATCTACCCAGAAATTAAAGCACCTTGGTTACATCACCAAGAAGGCAAAGACATTGCAGCTGCAACCTTAAAAGTGTTGAAACAATACGGTTATGACACCAAAGACGATATGGTTTACCTCCAAACCTTCGACTTCAATGAGTTAAAACGCATTAAAACCGAACTTCTACCAAAAATGGGCATGGACATTAAACTGGTTCAGTTAGTGGCATATACTGATTGGCACGAAACTGAAGAGAAAAATGCACAAGGCAAATGGGTTAACTACGATTACGATTGGATGTTCAAACCAGGCGCAATGGCTGAAGTGGCTAAATACGCAGATGGTGTTGGCCCAGGTTGGTATATGTTAGTCGATAAAGAAAAATCAAAAGTAGGCAACATTGTTTACACCCCATTAGTGAAAGAACTCGCCAACTACAAAATGGAACTTCATCCGTACACTGTACGTAAAGATGCATTACCTGAATTCTTCACAGACGTGAACCAAATGTACGATGCATTATTAAATAAAGCAGGCGCAACAGGCGTGTTCACAGACTTCCCTGATACTGGCGTGGAGTTTTTGAAGAAACATAAATAATCGTCGTTAAAGTAGTAAAAGCAGTATTCAGGTGTTGTAAGGAGGTACGAAAGAGCGGTCAATTTTTACAATGTTTTTTATTGTTAAAAATGACCGCTTTTATTATGAGTAAAAAATTAAACTAATCAGTATTTCAATTCGCATTTATCTTTCTACATTATCCTTTTAGGAGAATTCATATGGACAAATCACTCAAAGCTGCCTGTATTGGTGAATTTTTTGGCACAGCACTTCTGATTTTCTTTGGTGTGGGTTGTGTAGCAGC
This sequence comes from Bisgaard Taxon 46, assembly GCA_049941595.1. Lineage (GTDB taxonomy): Bacteria > Pseudomonadota > Gammaproteobacteria > Enterobacterales > Pasteurellaceae > Pasteurella. Next base: position 56,940 of record JBNFNA010000006.1, on the reverse strand, counting down.
CTTGAAAGTTGCAGGTGCAAATTTCGGACAATGGGAAATTAGTATTATGTGGGGAATGGGGGTCGCATTAGCTGTTTATGCCTCAGCAGGCTTATCTGGTGCACATTTAAACCCTGCCGTTACCATTGCGTTGTGGAAATTTGCTTGTTTTGATGGCAAAAAAGTCCTGCCGTATATTGTGGCACAAGTCTCAGGTGCGTTTTTTGCTGCCGCTTTAGTGTATTTCCTTTATTACAACTTATTTGTTGATTTCGAAATCGCACAAAATATCGTTCGCGGTACCCCTGAAAGCTTGTCTTTAGCAGGAACATTCTCTACTTATCCACATCCAAGTATCAGTGTTTTCCAAGCCTTTTTGGTTGAATTAGTGATCACTGCTGTGTTAATGGCATTAATTTTAGCCTTAACAGATGATGGTAATGGCTTACCAAGAGGGCCACTTGCTCCGTTATTAATCGGTATTCTTATTGCGGTTATTGGCGGTGCAATGGGGCCTCTAACAGGTTTTGCAATGAACCCAGCGCGTGATTTCGGTCCAAAACTCTTTGCGAGTATGGCAGGCTGGGGCGAGCTTGCGATGACTGGTGGACGAGAAATCCCTTATGTACTTATCCCAATTATTGCACCGGTGGTGGGGGCGCTTATTGGAGGTTGGATTTATACCAAATTTGTGGGTAAAAACTTACCTTGTAATTGTAAATAATTCACGTTGATTAAAAAGGACAGATTATGACTGAGAAAAAATACATTATTGCCTTAGACCAAGGTACAACAAGTTCAAGAGCTGTGTTACTTGATCACGATGCTAACGTCGTTGAAATTGCACAACGTGAATTCACGCAAATTTATCCACAAGCGGGTTGGGTGGAACATAATCCAATGGAAATTTGGGCGACCCAAAGCTCAACACTCAATGAAGTTGTCGCGAAAGCGGGCATTACTTCTGATCAAATCGTGGCGATTGGTATCACTAACCAACGTGAAACCACTATTGTATGGGAGAAAGAAACAGGAAAACCTATTTACAATGCTATTGTATGGCAATGCCGCCGTACTGCGGATATTACGGATAAATTAAAAGCAGATGGTCACGAAGACTATATCCGCAAAACAACAGGTTTGGTGGTTGACCCTTATTTTTCAGGCACCAAAGTGAAATGGATTTTAGATAATGTAGAAGGTGCGAGAGAGAAAGCAGAGCGTGGTGAATTGCTTTTTGGTACTGTGGATACGTGGTTAGTTTGGAAATTAACACAAGGGCGCGCGCACGTAACAGATTACACAAACGCCTCTCGTACAATGCTATTTAATATCCATACATTGCAATGGGATGACAAAATGTTAGAAATTTTAGATATCCCACGCTCAATGTTGCCTGAAGTACGCAATTCTTCAGAAATTTATGGGCAAACGAATATAGGTGGAAAAGGCGGTGTGCGAATCCCTGTGGCAGGTATTGCAGGTGATCAGCAAGCGGCACTTTATGGTCACCTTTGCGTTAATCCAGGCCAAGCGAAAAACACCTATGGCACAGGTTGCTTTATGTTAATGCATACCGGTGATAAAGCGGTACAGTCACAAAATGGTTTATTAACGACAATCGCTTGTGATGCCAAAGGTGGACCTGCTTATGCTCTTGAAGGTTCCATCTTTATGGGCGGTGCGTCTATTCAATGGCTACGTGATGAACTAAAAATTGTCCACGATAGTTATGATTCCGAGTATTTTGCGACGAAAGTGCCGGATTGTAATGGTGTATATGTCGTGCCTGCCTTTACAGGATTGGGCGCACCATATTGGGACCCTTATGCACGAGGTGCTATTTTAGGGCTTTCTCGTGGCGCAAATCGCAATCACATTGTGAGAGCAACATTAGAGTCGATTGCCTACCAAACTCGCGATGTATTAGAAGCTATGCAATCTGATTCAGGCGAAACGCTAAGTTCATTGCGTGTTGATGGTGGGGCGACAGCAAATAACTTCTTAATGCAATTCCAAGCGGATATTTTAGCGACCAAAGTCGAAAGGCCGAAAGTCAAAGAAGTGACTGCATTAGGGGCTGCCTATCTTGCGGGTCTAGCAACGGGGTTCTGGAAAGATCTTGATGAATTGCGTGATAAAGCAGCTATCGAGAAAACCTTTACTCCAGATGGTGATCAAGCCAAACGTACTCGTCGCTATAAAGGATGGAAAAAAGCCGTTAAACGCGCATTAGAATGGGAAAAAGATGAAGAGTAATTCCCATTAAACCAGTAAAAAAAGAGCGGTCGAAATTTTAAAAATTCTGACCGCTCTTTGTTTCTATTAGAAATTAATTGACCAACTCAAACTCAATCACCCAAAACCACTCATCTTGTGGATAAATCTCTTTAATCACCTGACGCAACTCCGGCAAGGTCATATTTTCTTGCTGGGCGTGTTGTTCTGATAGATCACTAAAATGAATAGGCGTTACCGACAACACTTTAATGTTAGCAAAAAAGCGATCGGTTTCATTGGTGTAAACCGCCAACATTTGATTTGGCTGAAAATACGATTCCGATTTATCACGAATGGTGATGGTTTTACGCCCCGCCAAAATATCTGCTTCAAAGCGGGTAAAAAAAGTAATTTTATTCATTTTTTATCTCATGATTGACGACTTCATACTATTTTACCGCCGACCCCTTTAAATTTCTCAATAAATGCCGAAATTTTTTCGAATACCGTTTGTTTTTTGGTGCGGTATTCAGGATTTAAAGGGCTGAGTGTTGGTAAAGCTGCATGTAGCTCTGTACCATTCTCACTGGCATATTCACGTTTGAGCGAGATCGCCAAATAACGTTTTGCCGCTTCTTCATTTAAATTTTCAGCTTCAATTAAGGCGTTCGCTTCTTTTTGCTGTTCTGCTTGTGCGAAAGCAAAGAAGGCATCAATAATACTCGCTTTATCAGGTATGGCATCAAGATTGGTTTGATGAATGAAGTCCACAACTAAGCTTTCTTTTGCTCGACTCCCGACACTCGCACGAATCATTTTACGGATTTCCTCTATGAGCACAGGTTTAGTTTGATTTTTCTTATGCTGTTCAAAAATCAATTCTAAAATATAGTCTAAATTAATTTCTTGTGATTTTAATAAGTCCACTTCAAAGACCACATCATCCCAATCTATCGTAAGTTGCGTGGCATTATTACTGGCTTTTTCACGACGCAACCAATCACGAATATCATTATAGGTAGAACGATAATCTTGCACTTGGTGAGGTGTCAGTGGCGTGACGGAAAGTTCAGGCTGAGTCAGGTATTTTGCAGAAGGTTCTTCCACTTGATTACTCGTAGGGGAAGCAGCTTCTTGTAATGCGACATACTCATCATAATTTTGCAGAATATTATCAAGGCGTAAGTATTCACCAAATAATTTCACAAACTCTTTTTTCTCTTTTTCTGTTTCAATAGCAGCAGGATCAGGAAAGCGCTCTTTTAATTCTTGTATGACCTCTAAGTAGCCTCGACAAGACTCACCTGTGATTTCATCTGTATAACCTTCCATATAGGCTTGATAATTTTTTTCCAACACGACATTGTGTATATTAGTTTCCTTCGCCACACCAAACAGGGTAATGGCATCGATAGTAGCTTGCTCTAAATCACGGAAAGTGACGATATTGCCGAAGGTTTTGGTGGCGTTATAAATGCGGTTGGTGCGAGAGTAGGCTTGGATTAAACCGTGATAACGCAGGTTTTTATCCACAAAGAGGGTGTTTAAACCTGAGGCATCAAACCCCGTTAAAAACATCCCCACCACAATGAGTAAATCAACTTCTTGATTTTTGACACGTTTGGCTAAATCACTATAGTAGTGTTGGAATGATTTGCTATCAACACCATAATTGGTCTGGAAAAGTTGGTTATAGTCATCAATCGCATATTGTAAAAATTCTTTGGCAGAGCTATTCATGGCACTTGGCTCAAAGCTTTCATCTTCAATGTCGCCCACCGCATCTTGTGCCTCATTCGCAGCAAAAGAAAAAATGGTAGCCACTTTAAGGGGATTTTTTACGCCTTGTTGTAATGTTTTAAAGCTTTCATAATAGAGTTTCGCCGCCTCAACACTACTCACTGCAAACATCGCATTAAACCCTTTACCCGTTGCAGTTAAGCGATGGGTTTTCTGTTTAAAATTATTAAGGATATATTGTGTAATTTCACAAATGCGTTCAGGGTGCAATAAGGCTTGCTTGGTCTCAAGTGCGGTCAATTTTTCCAGATTTTTTTCGGTTTCAAAGGATTTGAATTTAGGGCGGACATCATTGTAATCCACCTTAAATTTCAGCACTTTCTCATCACGAATCGCATCCGTAATCACATAAGAATGTAATTGATCACCAAACACATCTTCTGTGCCTTGATCGCCAAGTGCATTTTTCTCTTTAAAAATTGGTGTACCTGTAAAACCAAATTGATAAAACTGTTTAAATTTTTTCTTGAGGTTTTTTTGTGCTTCACCAAATTGAGAACGGTGACATTCATCGAAAATAAACACCACTTGTTTTTGATAAATGGCTAAATCGTCTTCTGATTTCATCAGGTTATTGAGCTTTTGGATGGTGGTAACAATAATTTTATTATCGTCTTTCTCAATATTACTTTTTAGCCCTGCGGTACTGTCTGAACCATTCACGCTATCGGGTGAAAAACGTTGATATTCTTTCATGGTTTGATTGTCGAGATCTTTTCTATCCACCACAAAAAAGACTTTCTGAATAAAATCCAGTTCTGTTGCAAGACGTGCAGCTTTAAAACTCGTTAAGGTTTTGCCCGACCCTGTGGTGTGCCAAATATAGCCACCACTTTCAAGTTTACCCCAATTTTTTGCCTGATAAGCACTTTTCACCTTCCACAAAAGACGCTCTGTGGCAGCAATTTGATACGGACGCATAATTAATAGGGTATTGGTCGTATCAAACACTGAATAATTAATCAGGACATTGAGCAAGGTATTTTTTGAGAGGAAAGTAGCAGTAAAATCTTTCAAATCTTTAATCAACGTATTATCGGATTTTGCCCAATGCATGGTGAAATCAAAACTGTTTTTATCTCGCTTGGTGGTATTGGCAAAATAACGGGTGTTGGTGCCATTTGAGATGACAAAAATTTGCAGGAATTTGAATAGAGAATTGTCGTGATTAAAACTTTCTTTTGTATAACGATGAATTTGGTTAAATGCCTCTTTAACCGCCACCCCCCGTTTTTTCAACTCAATTTGAACCAAAGGTAAGCCATTAATTAAAATCGTCACATCATAGCGGTTGGCTTGCGTGCCAGTTTGCTCAAATTGATGAATCACTTGCAAGAAATTACGCTGGATATGCTTTTTATCTAACAGGTAAATATTTTGAATCCGCCCATTATCAAACACAAAATCATAAATATAATCGTGGTGAATTTTACGGCTTTTATCAATTAAACTCTCTGCGGGCTTATCCAGATACTCCACTAAAAATCGTGCCCACTCCGCATCACTAAACTGCACATTATTGAGCTTTTGTAATTGTTCTCTTAGGTTGGCTAAAAGTGTGTTTTGGCTATTCAAATCCTGACGATATTCATAGCCTTGTGCTTGTAAGTCGGCAATTAACTCACGCTCTAAATCTGCCTCTGTTTGATAGGAATCACGTTGCTCGATTTTGGTGTATTTATCGAGAATGATGAAATTGTTGGTTTCGGTGATGGGGGTGGTTTGGGTTGTCATTGGTTATCTCCGAAGAACAGATTATAATGTTCTATTGCATCATTTTGTTTAAAACATTCTTGTAATAAATCAATAATTTCTTTTTTGGTTTTGCCATTTAAGTCCGTTTCTAAATCATCTATAGAATGAGAATTGACATTAAATAACTTTCTCGCACCAATAACATTTTGGAAGAATTTGTTTTGGCTAATACCATTAAATTTGGTGTATGTTTCAATAATTCTTCTAATTGGATTTAATAACATATTTTCACTTATATCATCTTTCCCATAAAGAATATTGAGCTCTTTCCAAAGAGCAGAATAACTAGTATCAAAATCATCCTCTTTTTTATGAATTTTATTTAAAATGGTATTCTTTCCATCTCTAACAAAATGATAAAAATTATTATCTTTATAGCTGCAACCATATTTAATATTTAAATAAAAATGTATGTTATGGGTTAAAATAACAATTCTTTCATTATTTTTTATTTTTTTATCTTTAAGTTTTTGCAATTCTTCTATAATTAAATACTGAACAGTATCATCATTGGAGTTCATTGGATCATCAAAAACAATGCATTTTGGTCTACTATCTAATGATTCATTGATTTTCTCAATAAAATATAAAAAAGCAATAATATTCTTTTCGCCTGTCGATAATTCTTGAACAGTTCTTATACTACCATTTCTTGAGCACTTTACCTTATAATCATTACTTCCATCTTGATGGATTAATTCAAAGTTAACATATAGCTTAAGTTTTTCATTTACTCTCTGAACAAGGATTTTTTCATTTTTGGTACTCGATAAGAGTACATTTATACTTAAATTAATAGTATCTATTTCTTTTTTTAAATCTTCTACTCTTAACTCTTCTTTATTAATATCCTTCTTAACATCATTTAATGACATTAAAAAATTATCTAGATTTGTATGTTCAATGTCATACTTAAATTCAGATAAGAATTTACTAACTAAATCAAGTCGTAAATCGGATTTTGCTTTTTCCTTTTTCTTAGGGAGATCGCTAGAATTATTTTCATCAACAATATCGTTGTATTGATTAATGGCATCATTAATCTCATCAGGATATTTCATCTGTAACAAACTACTTTCTTGGAATAAATTAGATTTTTTCTCTTTCAAACTTGACGCTAGATTATCTAAAAATGCAACATATTCATTTTTTAATCTATCAAATTTAATTCTTATATCTTCAACCCTAGACTGATAATCCACATAGAAATTATTAACATCAATCTGCATATTGTTAATATTTTTGATGAATTTATCTATATTATGTATTTTATTTTCTATTTTTGAGTTAAACTCTTTTACTTCATCTGCAGAAAAATATTTTTGAAGCTCCTCAAGAACATCTTCAGAAACAAGATTATTACAAAAAGCACAAACATCACCAGCTTTATGAATATGCAGCCCTTGTTCTGCAAACGCTTTTTTTCTATGATCTCCTTCCAATCTTGCAAGACGTGTTCTTTCTTCTACTTTTAACCCTAACAATCCATTCACATCATTTAGCTCATCACTTAAAGAAAAGTTCAAAGTCTCCAACTTATTCGCTGTTTTAACTTCAGAATTTAATAATTTTCTTAGTTCGGAAACTCTATCTTCGCTTAACGATTTTGCCTGTGGAATATCTTCTTTGAAACTTCTAATATCGTACGATGAAGAGGTTATCTTTTGTTCATCCTCTTTGATTTTCTTTGCAGACTCTCTACAAAAACCATCTATTTTATCTTTTTGAGCTTTATACTCTTTTTCTTTTAAATTTTTCTTACTCCATAAATTATCAGGGTCTTCTTTATTTTCACAGATGTTGTTTTCAATAACAGCGATATCCCGTTCAATGCTTTCAATTTTTCTTCTTTCTTCTTCAATTCTATTATTAATTTCAGTGTTTTCTTCTCCTAAAACTACCGTTTCTAAACTATTATTTGCACTAACAACACTCTCAAAGCCCTGAAATATTCTGACATCATAGTTATTGCACTGCTCTTTTACTAATTTAGTGATTGTAGATTTACCACACCCATTTTTACCAAAAATAAAATTAACTTTTTGATCAAATTTGATTTCATTAGAGTTGAATAAATCATTACCAGTAAGATCAATAATCATCTAACCTTCTCCTTTAGAACTTTTATGAGTTATTTTTAGACCAATTTCCAAATCTTCCAACTCCCTCAAATCCTCAGCATCCGCAAGGCTTTGTTTGAGTTGTTTTCGTGCATAATCAAACTGTTCATATTGCTGATGAACAAATAATTTCATTTGTTCGCTTGATCGTTCACCTTTATTCTCTAAAACAGGAAAACCATTAAATTCTAATAGATTATCGACATTGTTTCGCCAAAAACTGAGCGTTAAATCTTTTTGTTTTTTAACTCGCAATTCGGCACTTTCTAAAAAGATCATGACTAAACGGTTTAATGAATCTAATTCATCATTATTCAGATAATTTTTTGCAATAATCACATCACCTTTACGCACCACTTTTCCTTTCCAAGCGGTCAATCCCATATTGGGTAGCGTGGCATTTGCACGTGCTAAAATTAACTCTGCTGCCGTTTTCTGAGTAATGGCATAAATCAGTTTATTTTGTGTTTCAGCAAAAAACATTTGAGTCGCTTTATCGCTTTTATCATAATCGCTGGATAAGCTAAATAATTCCCGCACTTTTTGATAAAACCGCATTTCACTGGCTCGAATTTCTCGAATTTGCTCGAGTAGCTCATCGAAATAATCAAACCGCCCTTGTGGATTTTTCAATCGCTCGCTATCAATTAAAAAGCCTTTGTCTAAATAGGTTTGTAGAGTGTGATTTGCCCATCTACGAAATTGCACCCCACGAGGACTCCGCACTCGAAATCCCACCGCTAAAATCATATCTAATGAATAATGTTTAACCTGATAATTTTTACCATCTTGGGCAGTTATCAAGTAATCCTTGATAACTGAATTTTCATCTAATTCATTGTCTTGTAATATATTTTTGATATGTAAGGCGATATTTTGAACAGAGGTGTCAAAAAGTTCAGCAAGCTGATTTTGGGTCAGCCACGCTTCATTATCAGCAACAAGTAAGGCAACATTTGATCTGCCATCATCGGTGTTATAAATAATCAAGTCTGTCATTTTAACTTCCTGTTTCCTCTAACTTGTTTCATTTTGTAGGATGGGCTTCAGCCCATCAAAACAATATCGACGGTTAAAATGATGGGCTTTAGCCCATCCTACGTTATTTCGGAAAATTCAACAACTTCTCCCGATAATATTCACATTGCTTACGGCGAAGTTCAATTTCTTTTGGTAAACCTTCACTAAGGGAATGGGTCAAGCGATCGAATTTGTCCAAGATTTCGACAATTCGTTGTTGTTCTGCAAAGGGTGGAATGGGGATTTTTAAAGCCTTTAATTGCCCTCCTGTAATCAGTGGTTGCCCTGCTCCTTTTGCAAATTGATTTAAATTCATATGTTTCAGATAATAATATAAATATTTCATAGAAATACTATCCATATTCTCAACAATCAGAGTGTTATCTGAAACATCATATTTACCCATTGCTATATGAACAAATCCTGCATTCGCACCAACTCTCGCAACTAAAATTCTATCTTCTTCAAACATAAAATTATTGGTTCTTCCAATAATTCCTGTTGAACCATAAATTGGATAAGCTCCATCAATACATCTATCTTTATTCTTTCCAGAAAAAATATTGTGGCAAACCTCCCCCAAACTCTTCCACTCCACATCATCACCAAAACTTAATAAATGATCACGATAGTATTGATATTGTTTTTGGCGGAGTTTAAGCTCGCTGGTAAGCTCGCTGGTAACCGCGGTAAGTGCATCTAAAATTCGGACAATTTCTTGTTGTAGGGAAATTGGGGGGATTGGAACTAAAAATTTATCTGTATCTGGCGTTGCAATTTGTGGCATTTGCATTTTTGAGCCAATTTGTTGAAAGTGCTGTTCATTTTGCTTAAGGAAATAATAAATGAACTTGATATTAATCTCGTCATTATTTGAATAATAAGACCACATTTCATTTTTGTGAGAAAACGGCTTGTCATAATATTCAAATTCAATTATTCCTCTAGATTTGACAATAATTGAGGGATTATGATTAACATCTGACATTGGTATATCTTCAGCATTTACTAAGGCAAATGTTTTTCCACCTGCAAATATTTTAATTTCCCCATTGTCTTTATGTAGTTCTTTCATTTTCCCAGCGGTAATTTTTGTACCTTTGGTTCGAATAAGAATGGCACCCAACGTCTTCCATTTCACCTGACTTTGTTCAATCATTTGCAGAATATTTATTTTCGTCATTTCTTATCTTTTCCTCATCTCATCAATTCAAGGTTGCCACGTGATTTTTGATATTCGCTAACACCTGTTTCCCCTTTTCGGTCATTCGATATTGTTGATTAGGGCTAGTTGGCTTGTCTGGTAATGTCATTTCAACCCACCCATTTTCCATCGCAGGGAGGATATAAGCGGTTCGAAAATGGCGTTTATGCTGAATATTCAGTGCCTCCATTAACTGTGAAATGCCTTTTTCATTATTGGCTAATACGATCAATAGCCGAACCGCCAAATTATCAACTCGGTCGGTAGCTAGGTCGGTAGCTAGGTCGGTAGCTAGGTCGGTAGCTAGGTCGGTAGCTAGATCAGTACTCGTCATTTCAGGGTGAATAGGTAAGCGAATAAGAAAATAGCTACGCTCCTCATTGCTTTCAAAAATAGCCGTTGGCGAGCCATTTTCAGCCATTGCCTTAATAATGGTTGGAATGCCTGTTGAGCGACCTTCCGTCAATTCTAAGTCTTTTAAAAATTCCCCAATTCGACGGTTACGATAGCGACGACTCACCGCACGTCCTTCTTGTAATTCATTAAGCCTAATGGAACGATCAGGCCCCGGATAGCTGAGAATATCAATGAATTGGTCATCTATTCTTACTTCAATCGGCTCACGGATTTCATAAGAGCGGTGATAAACCGCATTCACTAAGGCTTCTTCAATAGCTAAAAAAGGATAATTCCAAAAGCGTTTTGCTTTGGCTTGGTTGGGGATTTTGATCACTTTTTCCTGTAAATAATGGCTTTTAATATATTGCAAGGCATCTTGCGTAATTCTACCTAATGGACCTTTGAAAATTTTTTCTTCAATCTCTCCGCCTCCAGCTCCCTTTGGAAAATACACTACATCAATTTGAGTGGCGGGGAAAAAGCGTTCTGGTTGTTCATTAAAGAACAGTAACCCAACATTTTTCGGGAATAAGGCTTCTGATGCACCGCCAACTATATTCATCCGCTGTGCGAGTTCTTCCAACGATAATTTCGGTGCAAGTGAGGCTAAATCACTTTTAATTTCTTTTAAGAAACTTTGGATTAAGTAAGGTTGCAAATCATCTAATTTGGCGGATAAACACAGGCGATCATCAAAAGGAATTTTGTTTGCTAAGGATAAAAGTTCTTGCTCTATTTCCCCTTTTGCCTCAATGGTGCTAGCGTGTTGACGAATATAGTAAGCCCAGTTTTCACTCTTTTTTTCTGACAAGGATTTTTTGGCTTTATAAGGTCGCATTTCGCCCCCAACAGCCCAAAGCACTAAAATTAATTTACCTTGAATTTCATAAGTGGCAGTGAGTGTATGAAATGCAGGAACAATGGCACTTTTTTCGAGTTGTAATAAATCTTTACGAATTTTATCAATTTGTTCTATTTCTAGCCCTTTTGGGGGTAATTGAGGAATGCCATTTATTTCTTCAATACCAACAATTAAATAACCTCCACCTAGGTTATGGAAGTCATTAGCAAAGGCACAAAGTGTATGAATAATCGACTCTGGATTCCAGCTAGCTTTAAATTCGATACGTTCATCTTCAATAACACGTTTTTTAATCAAATCATTGATATTCACAGGTAACTTATCATTCACCTTTAGTTCCCCTCAATCTCTGCCACAATTTCTTCAATTTCGGCACGCAAGCGGTCGATTTTTATCACGGTTTCTCGGATTTCTTGATTTAATACCCCAATATCAATCACTTCTCGGGTGTCTTTGGCTTCCACGTAAGAACTCACAGCGAGGTTGTAATCATTGGCTTTGATTTTTTCATAATCAATAGATTGTGCGATATGCGGTACGTCTGCTTTATCCGCAAACAGTGTAACAATGTCAGTAATATGCTCTTCGGTGAGGATGTTATTGTTGGTTTCTTTTTTAAAGAAACTGCTCGCATCAATAAACTGGATTTTAGTATCGGTTTTGTGTTTGGCGAGCACCAAAATATTCACCGCAATAGAGGTGCCGTAAAACAGGTTTGGGGCAAGGGAAATCACGGTTTCTACAAAGTTGTTGTCAACCAGATATTGGCGAATTTTCTGCTCGGCACCACCACGATAGAAAATCCCAGGGAAGGTGACAATTGCCGCTCGCCCACGAGCAGAAAGATAGCTCAAGGCGTGCAGTATAAAGGCAAAATCGGCTTTCGATTTCGGGGCAAGTACACTGGCGGGGGCGAATCGGTCATCATTAATCAACGTCGGGTCATCGCTACCAATCCATTTCACTGAATAAGGTGGATTAGAGACAATGGCATCAAACGGCTTATCATCTTTCAGTTTAGGATCAATTAAGGTATCACCTAATTCAATATGGAATTTGTCGTAGTTAATGTTGTGTAAAAACATATTCATACGAGCAAGGTTGTAGGTGGTGTGGTTAATTTCTTGTCCGAAAAAGCCTTCTTCAATAATGTGATCATCAAATTGTTTTTTCGCTTGCAATAATAACGACCCTGAACCACAAGCAGGATCGTAAATTTTATTGACGGTTTTTTGTCCGTGTAGGGCTAATTTTGCGATCAGCTTTGAGACATTTTGTGGCGTGAAAAACTCACCGCCTGATTTGCCTGCATTGGCGGCATAATTGGAGATTAAAAACTCATAGGCATCGCCAAATAGGTCAATATGATTGTGTTCAAATTCTCCAAAATTGAGTTCATCAACACCTTTTAATACTGCGACCAAACGTTTATTTTTATCATTGACTGTATTGCCTAAGCGATTGCTGGTGGTATCAAAATCGGCAAATAACCCTTTGATATCTGATTCAGAAGGGTAGCCCGTTGCGGAGCTTTCAATACTAGAGAAAATGGTGGCTAAATCGGTGTTAAGATGATCATTGCGATGTGCGGTTTTCACCACATTTTTAAACAGTTGGCTTGGATAAATAAAATAGCCTTTGGTTTTAATGGCATCGTCTTTGATCCCTAATGCATCAATTTCCGCATCAGTATAATTGGCATAATTGGCGTTTGGGTCGCCACCTTCAATGTAGTTAGTGAAGTTTTCACTAATGAAACGATAGAATAAGGTACCTAACACATATTGTTTAAAATCCCAACCGTCCACAGAGCCTCGAACATCGTTAGCGATTTGCCAAATTCGACGTTGAAGTTCTGCTCGTTGTTGTGCACTGGTCATAGTATTTTTCCTTGTGGTTTTTGGGGTTGTAGCTATTTTTTCCAATTCTTCAACGCGTCAGCAAAAGCATTGCCCATTGCATTGTTGCCAGATGAGCGCTCACGGCCTTTGGTGGAAGGGTTACTACGTGATTTAGCCGATAAAGTGCGGTCAGTTTTTTCTGAATTTTTGACCGCACTTTCATCTAAACGCATTGTTAAGGCGATGCGTTTTCGAGGTACGTCTACTTCCAATACTTTCACTTTCACGATGTCGCCCGTTTTCACTACTTGGTGCGGATCTTCCACGAACTTGTCAGAAAGTGACGAGATATGCACTAAACCGTCTTGATGCACGCCAATGTCCACAAACGCCCCGAAGTTGGTTACGTTGGTCACGGTGCCTTCTAAAATCATACCGGCTTTCAGGTCGTTGATGTCTTCTACGCCGTCCATAAAGGTAGCGGTTTTAAATTCACCTCGTGGGTCACGACCTGGTTTTTCAAGCTCTTTGAAAATATCCTGCACTGTTGGCAAACCAAACTGTTCATCAATGAATTTCTTCGCATCAAGTTGACGAACGGCGCTTGCATTGCCCATTAAATCTTGGATTGATTGCTCGGTCGCTTGCAAAATCTTCTCAACCACAGGATAAGCCTCTGGGTGAACGCCCGACGCATCAAGTGGGTTTTTACCTTCTGCAATACGCATAAATCCCGCACATTGTTCGAATGCTTTTGGACCTAAACGGGGCACTTTTTTCAGTTGTTCACGACTGTCGAAGCGTCCGTTTTCATCACGATATGCCACGATATTTTGTGCAAGGGTTTTGGTCATTCCCGCGACACGAGCCAATAATGGGGCTGACGCTGTGTTTAAATCCACGCCTACCGCATTCACACAGTCTTCCACCACCGCATCTAATTTACGGGCTAATTGGCTTTGGTTCACATCGTGTTGATATTGTCCCACGCCAATGGCTTTCGGTTCAATTTTCACCAACTCGGCAAGGGGATCCTGCAAGCGGCGAGCAATGGATACCGCTCCACGCAAGGACACGTCTAGCTCAGGAAATTCGGTTGCGGCTAATTCGGAAGCAGAATACACCGATGCGCCCGCTTCGCTCACCACGACTGTTTGTGCTTGCCAGTCAGTGAATTGCTTCATAATGTCTTTGGCAAAGCGTTCTGTTTCACGAGAGGCAGTACCGTTACCAATTGCAATCAGCTCCACATTGTGTTTTTTACCAAGCTGATAAATTGCAAGGGCGGCACGCTCTGCTTGCCCTGTGTGTGGGTAAACAGTATCTGTTGCCAGTAATTTACCTGTGTTATCCACAACAGCGACTTTCACGCCTGTACGCAAGCCCGGGTCTAAGCCCATTGTATTTTTCGCCCCCGCCGGTGCAGCCATTAAAAGTGCGGTTAAATTTCTGGCGAAAACATCGATCGCTTCTTCTTCCGCTTTTTCGCGTAAGCTGCCCATTAATTCTGTTTCTAAATGCAATGCGACTTTGATTTTCCACGTCCAAGCAATCACTTGTTCACGCCATTTATCGGCGGGCTGTCCTGTAAAACGTACACCTAAATGTTGGCGGATAATTTCTTCACAGTAACTTTGACGCACACCTTCTTCTTGTTCAGGATCGGCATTTAAACTTAACTGTAAGAAACCCTCATTACGACCGCGGAACATTGCTAGTGCGCGGTGTGAAGGTACATTTTTAAAGAGTTCTTGATGATCAAAATAGTCTTGGAATTTAGCGCCTTCAGCTTCTTTGCCTTCTAAAACTTTTGAAACTAATACCGCATTTTGTTGTAAATAGCGGCGAACTTGCGCTAAAAGTGTTGCATCTTCGGCAAAGCGCTCCATTAAAATGTATCTTGCACCGTCTAATGCCGCTTTGCTGTCAGCGACGCCTTTTTCACTGTCTACGAAAGAAAGTGCGGTGGTTTCTGGATCATTTTCTGGGCTATTCCAAAGCAAATCCGCCAATGGCTCAAGCCCTGCTTCAATCGCAATTTGTCCTTTGGTGCGGCGTTTTGGTTTGTAAGGTAAATATAAATCTTCTAATTCGGTTTTGCTTTGGACTTGCTGAATTTGGCGGCAAAGCTCATCGGTCAATTTGCCTTGTTCTTCAATGGATTTTAAAATAGTTTGACGGCGATCTTCAAGCTCACGCAAATAAATTAAACGGGTTTCAAAATGGCGTAATTGGGTGTCATCTAAGCCACCAGTGACTTCTTTACGGTAACGTGCAATAAATGGAATGGTGTTACCGTCGTCTAAAAGTTGAATTGCGGCGAGAATTTGTTGTGGTTGAACGCTAAGTTCCGTTGCAATAATTTGGCTAATTTGTTGATTAAGCATAATTTTTAAAAACTGAGAAGAATATAAAGACAATAAAAGCGAGCTAAGCCCGCTTTTATAAGGAATTACTGTGCTACGCTACAAGCAATTGGTTTCGCTTGGTTGTCGGTCACTGCACTGATTTGGTTGTTGTTTTTGTTCACTAAATAAAGTGCACCATTTAAGCAGAATAAGCTTTGCTCACCCGCCATTCCAACAAGTGCTGGATTGCTTGCATCAAATGCTTTGAATGTTGTTGCCACTGGGCTACCTGCTGGTGCTGTTAATGGTTGTAAATTTTTGCTTGCATCTGCTTGTGCTGGCGTTTGTGCGTGTGCTTCTGTTGGGGTTAACACTTCACTTAATAAATAACCTGCTGCCGCACCAGTTGCAAAGCTTGCTAAGCGATTTCCTTGGTTCGCTGCTGGTGCTTTTGCCGCTGCGGCATTAATTGCTTGTTGGTTAAAAGTCGCATCAGGTTGTTGGGCATTTTGTTGCTGCTGTTGTGTTTGTTTCACTGGTGCAGGCTTAGTTGCCACTGGGCGAGATGGGCTTACTGAACGACCACCACGCCCACCTTTTGCTTCACTAATTGCTGTTACCGATAATGCTAATACCGCTGTTAAGGCAATAATTTTTTTCATTTAAGTTCCTTGTTGTGTGTTGAATTTTTATCAGTCACGAAATATGCATTATACATAAATGCGTAAAATAAAAAATAGTTAGCGTGTCTTAGCCCGATCGCCCGCAATGAGGTACAATAATCACAATCATTTTTTATGCTGGTGGACATTATGGCAAAGTCAAATTACATCACTCGTACAGGTTGGAATGCGCTCGATCAGGAACTCAAATTTTTATGGAAAGATGAGCGCCCAAAAGTGACTCAAGCGGTATCTGATGCGGCTGCATTAGGAGATCGCAGTGAAAATGCAGAATATATTTATGGTAAACGCCGTTTGCGTGAGATTGATCGCCGAGTTCGTTTTTTAATGAAACGTTTGGAAGTGCTACAAATTGTGGATTATCACCCGAAACAAGAGGGCAAAGTGTTTTTTGGTGCTTGGGTTGCATTAGAAAATGAAGAAGGCGAAGAAAAACAATATCGTATTGTCGGCTGTGATGAATTTGACCCTGCCAAAAACTGGATTTCTATCGACTCACCTGTGGCGCGAGCATTAATTGGTAAAGGCGTTGATGATGAAATAAAAGTCACTACGCCATCAGGGGTTGTGATATTTTATGTGAACCGAATTTGGTATGAAAAAGGCTAATCTCTTTCTTTTCTAAGGAGGGTAAAATGGATTTGCACCATATCCGTGATGAATACAGCAAGAAAACCTTATCCCAAAAAGCCTGTCACGAAAGTCCACTGATTCAATTCCAACAATGGCTGACTGAGGCAATACAAGCCAAAGTTCACGAGCCAACTGCAATGAGCCTTGCGACTGTGGATACCAAGGGTAAGCCAAATTGCCGTATTGTGTTATTAAAAGAAGTGAATCAACAGGGTTTTGTCTTTTTTACTAATTATCTTAGCCGTAAAGGCAAAGCATTAGCTGAGCATCCTTATGCGGCCCTCACATTTTTCTGGCCAGAGTTAGAACGGCAAGTGCGTGTTGAAGGTCGAGTGGAAAAATTATCTGAAGCTGAATCCGATACCTATTTTGCCTCACGACCTTATACCAGTCGCATTGGCGCTTGGGCAAGTGAGCAAAGTGCGATACTTTCCAGTAAACAAGTTTTATTGACGAAAGCGGCATTAATAGCCACCCAACATCCATTAAATGTGCCTCGTCCGCCACATTGGGGCGGTTATGTTGTGATTCCAGAACTTATTGAGTTTTGGCAAGGCAGACCGAGCCGATTACACGATCGTATTCAATATGAACGCCATTCTGAACAATGGAAAAAAGTGCGGTTGTTTCCATAAAAGTTTTGATAAAAAAAGACCGAGCAAAGCGCTCGGTCGTTTCATTTTCCAGCAAAGAAAATTATTTTTTAGCACCGATTGGTAAAATTTCACGACCATAAGAGTCGATTAACATTTCCGCTGCCGCTAAATAGAATGCACAAAGTGCAGTGATTAAACCTAAGTATCCACCTACGTTTACGATGCTGTGGTTACCCGTTGCATCACCGATCGCCAATGCGTAGAAGGTTAGCGTTAAGAAGAAGAAAATTGCTTGTAATGCGCGTGGTTTGCTAAAGCTTGCTAAGAACATCATTAATGTGAATGTGCCCCAAACTGCTAAATACCAACCAACGAATGTTGCAGGGGTGTTACCTTTGAAGAAGACCACAAATAATGCCCAAGACCACCAAAATGCGCCGTAGCTGATGAATGCAGTGAAACCAAAAGTGTTACCTTTTTTGAATTCAAACATCCCTGCGATCATTTGTGCTGTACCACCGAAAGCAAATGCCATACCAAGCACGATACCAAGGCTCTCAGTATCAAAGAATCCGCCGTTAATTAAGCATAGTAACCAAGTTGTTAAAGCAAAACCACATAAACCTAATGGGCCTGGATTTGCGTATTTATCTTTTGATGATGACATAAAAAAGTTTCCTTTAGAGTTAAAAAAATCACCTTTTTAAAAAGGTGCAATAGTATCCACTATCTTTACGTAGAAATAAAGAGGTCGAAGCAAAAATATTGTATGTAAAATATACACCTCAAAAAAAGTTGATCTAGGTCACAAATTGTCTTAATTTTGTGGATTTTGCTACTTTTTAGGTAGATAAATGACTATAATTTTATCAGTTTAAAAATTTAAGTTTTATAAATATTAGGAGAAATTATTATGAGTCATACTGCTGAAAATAATATCAGTCCTGCACAAGCGGAAGTGAATGCACTGGTTGAAAAAGGATTGGTGGCACTAGAAGAGTTTCGCCAACTTGATCAAAAACAGGTGGACTATATTGTTGCGAAAGCCTCTGTTGCAGCACTAGATCAACACGGTGTGTTAGCAATGCACGCCTATGAAGAAACAGGGCGTGGCGTGTTTGAAGACAAAGCAACCAAAAACCTGTTTGCGTGTGAATATGTCGTCAATAATATGCGAAACCTGAAGACAGTAGGCGTAATCAGTGAAGACGATGTCACCGGTATCACTGAAATTGCTGACCCAGTCGGAGTTGTTTGCGGTATCACACCAACCACTAACCCAACTTCCACCGCTATTTTCAAAGCCCTCATCTCTCTAAAAACCCGTAACCCAATCGTCTTTGCTTTCCACCCTTCTGCACAACAATGTTCTGCTCACGCAGCTCGAGTTGTTTACGAAGCAGCTGTTGCAGCGGGTGCACCGAAAAACTGTATCCAATGGATTGAAAACCCATCAATGGAAGGCACTGCGGCATTAATGAAACACCCTGGCATTGCAACTATTCTTGCAACGGGTGGTAATGCGATGGTGGAAGCAGCTTATTCTTGCGGAAAACCGGCATTAGGCGTAGGGGCAGGTAACGTGCCGGCATACGTTGAAAAAACAGCGGACATTAAACAAGCAACCCACGATATTGTGATGTCAAAATCCTTTGATAACGGGATGATTTGTGCATCTGAGCAGGCAGTAATTGTCGATCAGGAAGTGTACGATGAATTTGTGGCAGAAATGAAATCTTACGGCGTGTACTTCGTAAACAAAAAAGAAAAAGCAATGCTAGAAGAATTCATTTTTGGCGTAAAAGCGAATAGTGCAAACTGTGGTGGTGCAAAATTAAATGCAAATATTGTAGGTAAGCCAGCCACTTGGATTGCAGAACAAGCAGGCTTTAAAGTGCCTGAAAAAACCAACATTCTAGTAGCAGAATGTAAAGAAGTGGGCGAAAAAGAGCCATTAACGCGTGAAAAATTATCACCTGTGTTAGCAATTTTAAAATCTACTTCAACTGAAAACGGCTTTGAACTGTCAGAAGCAATGGTGAATTTCCACGGCTTAGGTCACTCAGCTGCAATTCACACGAAAGATGCAGCTATTGCGAAAGCGTATGGCGATCGTGTGAAAGCGATTCGTGTGATTTGGAACTCACCTTCAACTTTCGGTGGTATCGGTGATGTGTATAACTCTTTCCTTCCATCTCTCACCCTTGGTTGTGGTTCGTACGGCAAAAACTCTGTAGGCAACAACGTAAGTGCGGTCAATTTATTAAACATTAAACGAGTGGGAAGACGGAGAAATAATATGCAATGGTTCAAAGTGCCTTCAAAAATCTATTTTGAACGCGACTCAATCCAATATTTACAATCAATGAAAGGAATGGAGCGTGTGGTTATTGTGACCGATCGCACGATGGTGGATTTAGGTTTCGTTGAAAAAATCGCAAAACAAATTACCGCTCGTGGTAATCACGTAACTTACCAATTATTTGCGGATGTTGAGCCAGATCCATCAATCGAAACTGTTCGTCGTGGTACTGAGTTAATCCGCAATTACCAACCAGATACAATTATTGCGTTAGGTGGTGGTTCAGCAATGGACGCAGCAAAAGTGATGTGGTTATTCTACGAACAACCAGAAGTGGACTTCCGTGATTTAGTACAGAAATTTATGGATATCCGCAAACGTGCATTCAAATTCCCACAATTAGGCCGCAAAGCGCGCTTTGTGGGTATTCCAACCACATCAGGTACTGGTTCTGAAGTGACCCCGTTTGCTGTTATCACTGAAGGCGATAAAAAATACCCAATCGCAGACTATTCATTAACCCCAACAGTGGCTATTGTTGACCCGGCATTTGTAATGAGTGTGCCTGCGCACGTTGCTGCTGACACGGGCTTAGACGTATTAACGCACGCAACCGAAGCCTATGTGTCAGTACTTGCTAACGACTTTACCGACGGTCTTGCATTACAAGCGATTAAATTGGTGTTTGAACATTTAGAACGTTCAGTGAAAGAGAAAGATCCAGAGTCGCGTGAAAAAATGCACAATGCTTCAACAATGGCTGGTATGGCATTTGCAAACGCATTCTTAGGTATGAACCACTCACTTGCGCACAAAATTGGTGGCCGTTTCCACACACCACACGGTCGTACCAACGCAGTATTAATGCCGCACGTGATTCGTTATAACGGTACTCGTCCACAAAAAACCGCAACTTGGCCGAAATATAACTACTACAAAGCCGATGTGAAATACCAAGACATCGCGCGTATGTTAGGTTTACCTTGTTCAACACCAGAAGAAGGTGTGAAATCTTTCGCAAAAGCGTGCTACGACTTAGCTGTGAGTGTGGGCATCAAAATGTCTTTCAAAGAGCAAGGCATTGATGAAAAAGAATGGATGGATGCACGTCGTCAAATCGCATTACTCGCGTTTGAAGACCAATGCTCACCAGCAAACCCACGCCAACCAGTTGTCGCTGATATGGAAGTGATTTTAACCAACGCTTACAACGGTTATGAGGAAGGGCAGTATTAATC
Organism: Bisgaard Taxon 46; assembly: GCA_049941595.1. Lineage (GTDB taxonomy): Bacteria > Pseudomonadota > Gammaproteobacteria > Enterobacterales > Pasteurellaceae > Pasteurella. Next base: position 35,940 of record JBNFNA010000006.1, on the reverse strand, counting down.
CTTAAATAATAAAAAAATTAACCGCACTTTTGCTCACTCAGTGAAAGTGCGGTTGTTTTTTTACCAAATTTTTGCTGAAAATATCGATAGAATCAATTTTACATCCACCTCAAATCGCTTTATCCTTTTGAATTACATTTATTCAACTAGCCTTATCCACTAAGGAAATTCTAATGAAAAATAAAACAATGTATATTGGATTGGCTTTTGTCGCATTACTTACTTTTATTGTTGATATGCTCGCCAAAAGCGCATTTGCAGTGAATGCAAAACTCAGCGCCCTCACCATCGCTATTCTACTTGGTATCCTCTTAGGCAATACGCTTTACCCCAAAATTTCACAACATACTTCACAAGGCGTGATGTTGGCCAAAGGCACTTTATTGCGCTTAGGGATTATTTTGTATGGTTTCCGCCTGACCTTTCAAGATATCAGTGCGGTCGGTGTGAATGCGATTTTGACCGATGTCATTATGCTGATTGGGACTTTTGTAATTACGCTTTGGCTCGGCTTGCGTTATCTCAAAATGGATAAACAAATTGTCTATCTCACTGCGGGTGGTTGCAGTATTTGCGGTGCAGCAGCGATTATGTCAATGCAGCCTGTGACCAAAGCCGAATCGCACCAAGTGTCGGTTGCGGTGGCAGTTATTGTGATTTTCGGTACGATCTCAATGTTTTTATACCCTGTGATGTACCCTTATCTCTCTGCGTGGTTGAGTGAACATCAATTTGGTATTTATATCGGCTCGAGCGTACACGAAGTCGCACAAGTTTATGCTGCAGGTGGCAATATTAGCCCAGCTACGGCAGATACGGCAGTGATTTCAAAAATGATTCGTGTAATGATGCTTGCGCCTTTCTTACTCTTTATTTCGTGGTTACTTGCAAAACAAAGCGATAACCCACAAACGAGTAAAATTACCATTCCTTGGTTTGCCTTTTTATTTATTTTAATGGCGATCATCAACTCTTTCTCTCTCATTCCTGTTGATATCGTGCGTTGGATTGTCGAACTCGACGGACTACTATTAATCTCAGCAATGACGGCTTTAGGTTTAACTACGCATATCAACGCCATCAAACAAGCCGGTCTTAAACCGCTGATTTTAGGTGCGTTAGTGCTATGTTGGTTAGTTATCGGCGGATTTTTCGTGAATGTTGGAATGAGCCAACTTGTGTAACGTTTAAAAAAGTGCGGTCAATTTCAAAAAAGTTTTAGGCTTTGAGAAATTGACTGTTTTTTTATGGGACTTATTTAATCTTATACTTTATGTTCCAACCAGTTGCGTAATAGCTTTTCGCCGTTCTCAGTCATAAAGGATTCTGGGTGGAATTGAACGCCGTAAATGGGCAAATTCTTGTGCTGAAATGCCATCACTACCTCTTCGGCGCACTGGGCGGTGATAGTGAGTTCTTCAGGGAAGTTTTGTTCACGAATTGCCCAAGAATGATATAAACCAATTTGGAATTCAGTAGGTAGGTCTTGAAATAATACCGAATTTGACCGCACTTTTAAGCGTTGGATGCGTCCGTGGCGTACTTTATCTAAATTGTATAACTCACCACCAAAAAATTCGCATAGCGTTTGATGTCCTAAGCACACCCCTAAAATAGATTTTGATTGGTGGTATTTTTCTAACATTTCAAACAGTTGCGGATAAGCTCGAGGCACATCAGGGCCGGGAGAAATCAGAATATGGCTGTAATTGGCGACGGCGTCTAAATCCAATTCTTGCACGTTGATTACATCAAAAGACACATCTAATCGGCGGATTAAATCCACTAAATTATAGGTAAAAGAATCTTGATTATTGATGATCAGAAGTCGTTTCATATCTGCGCCATATTCTGTTGATAAAGAGGCAAAGTATAAAGGAAAATGCGGATTTTTGTGCGATTTTCCGTTAAACTTTCACTTATTTTTTTCAAGAACAGATAACTTATGTGCTTCGATTCTTTTATTCAACAAGCCAATCATTATGGCAAGCAACGCCAACCGTTTTTTTTCCTGATTGATTTTGAACAGCAACAACCGATAATTTGCCCGTTAGATCAAGCGGCTGATTATGGATTGTTTTTTGAAATTCGAGGTAAGAAGAATGTGAATTGGCAGGTAGAAACACCTTGCAAGCCTTTTGAATTGCACAAATTTCCAATGACAAAAGCGGATTATCAGCGTGGCTTTGACTTGGTGCAAAAAGAGTTGCAAAAAGGCAATTCCTATTTGTTGAATTTAACCTATCCTACTGAAATTCATATTAATTTCAGTCTTGCACAGATTTTTCAACAAACTACCGCACCTTATAAGTTGCATTATCAGGAGCGTTTTGTGTGCTTTTCGCCAGAGTGTTTTGTCAATATTCATCATAATCAAATTTATACCTACCCGATGAAAGGCACGATTGATGCCACCTTGCCTGATGCGGAAAACCGCTTGTTAGATTCCTACAAAGAACGCCAAGAGCATTACACTATTGTGGATTTAATGCGCAATGATTTGGCAACTGTAGCAGAAAAAGTGGAAGTGACCCGTTTTCGTTATGTGGAAAAAATTCATACACAAAAAGGTGCGATTTTGCAGACAAGTTCGGAAATTCGAGGCGATCTTGCTGATAATTGGCAAGCTCGCATTGGTACTATTTTGGCTACATTATTACCCGCTGGGTCGATTAGCGGCGCACCGAAAGAAAAAACCGTACAAATTATTCAAGCTGCAGAGCAACAACCTCGTGGTTATTACACGGGAATTTTTGGTATTTTCGATGGTGAGTCGCTACAAAGTGCAGTAGCCATTCGTTTTATTGAGCAAGTGGGCGAGAAATATATTTTCCGTAGTGGTGGTGGCATTACGATCTTGAGCGAGCTAGAAGACGAATACCAAGAATTAATCCAAAAAGTCTATGTACCCATAGGATAAGCGATGACATTTCCTTTATTTGAAACCATTGCCATTGTGAACAGCGAGCTTCAACAGCTTGCCTGGCATCAACAGCGTTATGAAGCGAGTTTGGCGAAGTTTTATGGCGAAAATGTAGCGAAAGTGCACGATCTTGCAAAAATTATCCAGATTTCGACCGCACTTGAGCAAACTCAACATTCACCGATCATTCGCTGTCGAGTGGATTACAATCAGCAAGATTATCAAGTGCAGTATTTTGCCTATCAACGAAAAACTTACCGCACTTTTCAGCCTGTGATTTGCGATGAGATTGAATACGGGCTGAAATATGCTGATCGGACTTATTTAAACCAGTTATTACTGCAAAAAGGCGATTGCGATGAGATTATGATCATCAAGCAAGGCAAAGTGACCGATTGTAGCATTGGCAATTTGGTTTTTCGCCAAGGTGAGCAGTGGTTTACGTCTGATACCCCGTTGTTAGCAGGTACACAACGGGCGAAATTGTTAGCTGAAAACAAAATTCAACAATGTCCGATTTTGCTCGAAGATGTGGCAAGTTTTGACGAAATTCGCTTAATTAATGCGTTAAATCCGCTGTAAATTTTTGTTGAAGAGCGTACAATAAAAGCACTTTTTTAATCATATAAAAGGAGATAAAAATGACTAAAGTGATTCATACTGACAATGCACCAGCAGCAATTGGCCCTTATGTTCAAGCGGTAGATTTAGGTAATATGGTGTTGACTTCAGGCCAAATTCCAGTGAATCCAAAAACAGGTGAAGTGCCTGCGGATATCGTGGCACAAGCACGTCAATCATTAGAAAACGTGAAAGCGATTGTGGAACAAGCAGGTTTAAGCGTGGCAAACATTGTGAAAACCACGGTGTTTGTGAAAGACTTGAATGACTTTGCCGCAGTGAACGCAGAGTATGAGCGTTTCTTCAAAGAAAACAATCATCCAAATTTCCCTGCGCGTTCTTGTGTGGAAGTCGCTCGTTTACCAAAAGATGTTGGCATTGAAATTGAAGCTATCGCAGTGCGTGGCTAGTTGAGTTTCGTTGATTGATACATCAAAATTAGAAGGGCAAGCGGAGGTGCTTGCCCTTGTTGTTTTCCTATTTTGTTTAGTTATTCGGCACTACTTTTCTATTTTTAATATTTTTTCTACTCGATTTGTTTTTTCTTTCGCCAAATTTTCCTTTTTTAGCCTTTCTTTTCGTCCGGATTTATCAAAAAATCCACTTTTTTGCGACCTTTTTAACATTTTTTTCACAAATTTTAAGCAAGGATATTGAATTTTGTTTAAAAAATTGACATATTCAAAAAAAACATAATAAAACAGCCATTCGGCATCTCTTTTCACACAACATCCTCTTGGAGAAAAACTATGAAATTACTTACGAAACTGTCGCTAATTTCTTTAGCTTTAATTTCTGGTTCAGCATTAGCTGCACCAAAAACGTTTGTTTTCTGTTCAGAAGCCTCGCCTTCTTATTTAAACCCTGCTTTGGGGACAGATGGTGCGACCATTGATGCATCAGGTCAACCAATGTTTGATCGCTTAACCAGCTTTGAAGCCGGTTCGACAAATGTGGTGCCAGGACTAGCGGAAAAATGGGAAATTTCTGAAGATGGTAAAACCTATACGTTTTATCTTCGTAAAGGCGTGAAGTTTCATAGTAATAAATTCTTTAAACCAACTCGTGATCTCAACGCAGATGACGTAATTTTCTCATTTAAACGTCAATCAGATCCAAACCACCCATACAACAAAGTTTCTGGTGGAACTTATGAGTACTTCACTGGTATGGATATGCAAAACATCATCGAAAATGTTGAGAAAATTGATGATTATACTGTGAAATTCACATTAAAAGTGCCAAACGCACCATTCCTTGCGAACATCGCAATGGACTTTGCTTCTATTCAGTCGGCAGAATATGCAGACAAAATGTTACAAGCGAAAACTCAAGACAAATTTGACAGCAACCCGATCGGTACGGGTCCATTTGAGTTTGTGTCTTATCAAAAAGACTCCGCAGTGCGTTTTAAAGCTTTTGAAAACTACTGGCAAGGTAAGGCAAAAATTGACCGCTTAGTGTTCTCAATTACGCCTGATGCATCAGTACGTTATGCAAAATTAGCGAAAGGTGAATGTCACGCAATGCCATATCCAAACCCTGCAGATATCGCAAAATTAAAAGAAGACAGTAATGTGACTTTATTAACCAAACCGGGCTTAAATGTGGGTTACTTAAACTTCAACGTGCAAAAAGCACCGTTTGATAATGTGAAAGTACGCCAAGCATTAAGCCACGCAGTCAATAAACAAGCGATTATTGATTCTGTGTATCAAGGTTCTGGTAGTGTGGCGAAAAATCCAATCCCACCAACAATGTGGTCTTACAATGATGATGTAAAAGACTACGAATACAGCCCAGAAAAAGCGAAAGCATTGTTAAAAGAGGCTGGCTTTGAAAATGGTTTTGAAACGGATTTATGGGCAATGCCAGTATCTCGTCCGTACAACCCGAATGCACGCCGTATGGCAGAGCTTATCCAAGCAGACTGGGAAAAAGTGGGCGTGAAAGCGAAAATCGTGAGCTACGAATGGGGTGAATACTTAAAACGTATGCGTGCAGGTGACCATTTAACTGGTATGATGGGCTGGACAGGCGACAACGGTGACCCTGATAACTTCTTAAATACATTATTAAGCTGTAATGCGGTTCAACAAGGTTCGAACTATGCGAATTTCTGCTATGAGCCATTTGAAAAATTAGTGGCAAAAGCATCGCAAGTTACCGATCACGAAGAACGTGTGAAGTTATATAAAGATGCACAAGTCGTATTTAAAGAGCAAGCACCTTGGATCACCATTGCACACTCTGTCACTTACTTCCCTGTTCGTAAGGAAGTAAAAGGCTATGTGATCAATCCATTTGGTCTTCACAATTTCTATGGTGTGGATTTAGCTAAATAACAGCAAATCTTGAAAATAACATAGAACGAATCTACACAGTGGATGTGTAGATTCGTTTATTAGTTCTTTTTTTGCTCTATTGATTGTCATATAGAATAATACAAAACAGAAATAGAGATTCATTATGTTTCAGTTTATTTTAAAACGCATTTTAATGGTGATTCCGACTTTTTTTGCGATCACTTTAATTACTTTTGCTTTAGTGCATTTAATACCTGGCGATCCAATTGAGATTCGTATGGGGGAACGTGGATTATCGCCTGAAATTCACGCCCAAATGATGGCGCAACTTGGGCTAGATAAGCCGTTGCCAGAACAATACTTCAATTATATTAAAGGCGTACTGCAAGGGGATCTTGGCAACTCTTTCCGTAACAATGAGCCGGTCTTAAAAGAATTTTTCACCCTATTTCCAGCGACAGTTGAATTGGCTTTTTTTGCGTTATCTTGGTCGTTAGTTTTCGGCATCATTTTAGGCGTGATTGCTGCGGTGAAAAAAGACTCGTGGATTTCGCATACGGTGACTTCTCTCTCACTGACAGGCTACTCAATGCCAATTTTCTGGTGGGGGTTAATCCTTATTCTTTATTTGTCTGCGCCGTTAGGCTTGCCGGCATCAGGGCGTTTACCCGCAGAATATTGGATCGAAACCGATACCGGTTTTATGCTAATTGATACTTGGCGTTCAGATGAACCGGGGGCATTTATTGCGGCAATTAAATCTTTGGTTTTACCTTCCATTGTGTTAGGCACGATTCCATTAGCAATCATCACTCGTATGACGCGTTCTTCAATGTTAGAAGTGCTGGGTGAAGATTATATTCGCACTGCGAAAGCTAAGGGCTTAAATACCACGCGCGTGGTGATGATTCACGCATTACGTAATGCCTTAATTCCCGTTGTCACTGTGGTTGGTTTGATTATTGGGCAGTTATTGTCAGGTGCGGTATTAACCGAAAATATTTTCTCTTGGCCGGGGATTGGCAAATGGGTGATCGATGCAATTAATTCGCGTGATTATCCTGTATTACAAGGCTCTGTTTTAATTATTGCAACGCTGATTATTTTAGTGAACTTAACAGTGGATTTGATCTACGGCATTGTGAACCCAAGAATCCGCCATACCTAAAAGTGCGGTCAATTTTTATCGAATTTTATGAGCATTGTTTTGCTCATCTTTGAATAACGTTTATCTGGAGTGAGTATGTCTGTAACTACAGAAGTAGCTTCCCCAACACCGAAGACCCCATTACAAGAGTTTTGGCATTATTTCTGCCAAAATAGAGGTGCGGTGATTGGTTTAACATTTATTGCAATTGTCTTTTTTGCGAGTGTTTTCGCAAGTTTCATTGCCCCTTTTGACCCAATTGAACAAAACCGTAACGCATTATTATTGCCACCTGCTTGGTTTGAGGGCGGTGACAGTGCGTATTTATTGGGTACAGATGATATCGGGCGTGACATTCTTTCACGAATTATTTATGGTGCGAGATTATCGGTCTTTATCGGTTTAGTTATCGTCGTATTGTCTTGCGTGGTGGGTGTGATTTTAGGTTTATTAGCTGGCTATTATGGCGGTATGGTGGATACCATCATTATGCGCTTTGTGGATATTATGCTTGCCATTCCAAGTTTATTGTTGACCATTGGTGTGGTGACCATTCTTGGACCTTCCTTAATGAATGCGGCGATTGCTATTGCAGTGGTTTCCATTCCTAGCTATGTGCGTTTAACGCGTGCTTCTGTGTTAAGTGAGAAAAATCGTGATTATGTGATCGCCTCTCGAGTGGCGGGTGCAGGTGTGTTGCGTTTAATGTTTATCGTGATTTTACCTAACTGTTTAGCGCCCCTTATCGTGCAAATGACGATGGGGATTTCCAATGCGATTTTAGAACTTGCCGCACTTGGCTTCTTAGGTATTGGTGCGCAACCGCCAACGCCTGAGCTTGGCACGATGTTAGCGGAATCTCGTGGCTTTATGCAAACCGCAAACTGGCTTGTAACCATTCCGGGCCTTGCTATTCTTTCCCTTGTGCTTGCCTTCAACCTGATGGGTGATGGCTTACGTGATGCACTTGATCCAAAATTAAAACAATAGGAGGGGAAAATGGCGTTATTAAATGTGAATCAATTGTCAGTCCATTTTGGTGACAAAAAAGCCCCTTTTAAAGCAGTGGATCGTATTAGTTATACAGTAAATGAAGGGGAAGTATTAGGGATTGTTGGTGAGTCTGGCTCAGGTAAATCGGTGAGTTCATTAGCGATTATGGGCTTGATTGATTATCCGGGACGTGTGGAAGCACAATCCTTGGAATTTAACGGTACAGACCTGCTGAGTTTAAGCCCCAAAGCGAAACAGAAAATTGTGGGCGCAGATGTTTCAATGATTTTCCAAGATGCGATGACCAGTTTGAACCCAAGCTTCACTGTGGGTTATCAAATTATGGAAGCGTTGAAAGTACACCAAGGTGGCACAAAAGCCAGCCGTTATGCACGTGCAATCGAATTGCTCACAATGGTGGGGATTCCTGATCCACAATCACGTTTAGAGGTGTATCCGCACCAGTTATCCGGCGGTATGAGCCAACGAGTGATGATCGCAATGGCGATTGCTTGTAATCCAAAATTATTGATTGCTGATGAACCAACCACCGCACTTGATGTGACCATTCAGGCGCAAATCATTGATTTATTATTAGAATTACAACGCAAAGAAAATATGGCGTTGATTTTGATTACGCACGACTTAGCTTTAGTTGCAGAGTCTGCCCATCGCATTATTGTGATGTACGCAGGGCAAGTGGTGGAAGAAGGGCAAGCTGAGAAAATCTTCAAAGCACCGTTGCACCCTTACACTCAAGCGTTATTGAAAGCTTTACCGGAGTTTGCAGAAGGTAAATCACGTTTGCAATCGCTACCAGGCGTTGTGCCGGGCAAGTATGACCGCCCACAAGGCTGTTTATTAAATCCACGTTGCCCGTATGCAACAGATTTATGTCGCACGAAAGAGCCTGAAATTCACATTGTTGAAGGTCGTCAGGTGAAATGCCATACGCCGTTAGATGCTAGTGGTAAACCAAATCGTGCCTTTATTCCAACGCTTGGGGGAGAAAAATAATGACAGAAACAACACAAAAGCAGCCCCCATTGCTTGATGCAATTGCACTGAAAAAATATTATCCAGTGAAAAAAGGGCTATTTGCACCAACCAGATTAGTGAAAGCCGTTGATGGTGTTTCATTTACTTTAGAACGTGGAAAAACCTTAGCAATTGTTGGTGAGTCGGGCTGTGGCAAATCTACGCTTGGGCGAATGCTCACAATGATTGAATGTCCAACGGAAGGGGATTTGTTCTATAAAGGCCAAAACTTTTTGGTGAACGACAAAGAAACGCAACGTTTACGTCGTAAGAAAATCCAAATTGTTTTCCAAAATCCGTATGCGTCACTCAATCCACGTAAAAAAGTCGGCACGATCCTAGAAGAACCTTTGTTGATTAATACGGATCTTTCCGCCAAAGAGCGCAAAGAGAAAGTCTTAGAAATGATGGCAAAAGTGGGCTTGAAACCAGAATTCTACGACCGTTATCCGCATATGTTTTCAGGTGGGCAACGCCAACGTATCGCTATTGCACGTGGATTAATGTTGCACCCCGATATTGTTGTGGCTGATGAGCCGGTGTCTGCATTAGACGTATCCGTACGTGCACAAGTGCTCAACTTGATGATGGATTTACAAGATGAAATGGGCTTATCCTATGTGTTCATTTCGCACGATCTTTCGGTGGTGGAACATATTGCCGATGAAGTGATGGTGATGTATTTAGGCCGTTGTGTGGAACAAGGGGAAACCAAAGCCATTTTTGGCAACCCACGCCACCCTTATACTCAAGCATTACTTTCTGCGACGCCACGTTTAGAGGCAGAGCATCGCCGTGAACGGATTAAATTAACGGGCGAGTTACCAAGCCCATTAAACCCACCCGCCGGTTGCGCCTTCCACGCACGTTGTCATAAAGCGACAGACAAATGTCGTGAAAGCAAACCTGAGCTAAAAACTTACGCCAACGGCACAAAAATTGCTTGCTTTATGGTGGAAGAGTAAAACATTTTATAGGAACTAGTTGGTAAATAATGGGTTAAAGTCGTGAGGCCTTAACCCATTATTTTGAGAGATAATGCAAAAAATTTATCTTTGGTGGGGTCAGATGATGTACGCATATTGTGAATATATTCATTTCTGCTTTAAGACAAAATCAATCTCTTAATTTCACTAGCTAATTTAAAGCACTTTTTCTTCTAATAACCGTTTAAACTCTGGCATTACACCACGCCATAATTCAAAGGCGTGAGCGGCTTGTGCGACGAGCATACCGAAGCCATCGCTCACATTGTGATTGGCCAATTGTTTGCAGAGGGCAATGAATGGCGTGTCGGTGTCTTTAGCGTATTGCATATCGTAAAGTGCGGTAGCTTTTTGCAAAATTTCTGGGTTGATGTTGACGGTTTGTCCGTGTAAGCCAGAAGAAGTTGCATTGATGATTAAATCAAATTTTTGTACGGGAATATTGGCTAATTCGACGGCTTCAATACTGCCATATCGTGCAAATTTTTGCGCTAAATCTTCTGCTTTGCTCAAAGTGCGGTTAGCTAACACAATATGTTGCTTAGCTTGTAATAAAGGCAATAACACGCCTTTTGTTGCACCGCCCGCCCCTAAAATCAAAATCCTTTGTTCTGGTTTAAGCCAGCCTAAACGTTGTAAATCGCTGACTAAGCCTGCACCATCGGTATTATCGGCATATAAACGTCCGTCTTCTAATTTTTTCAAGGTGTTACAGGCTTCAGCAGTTAAACAACGTTCGCTGTGAATATCTGCTAACTGGAAAGCACGTTCTTTAAAGGGTGCTGTAATGTTGCAACCTTGTGCGCCTTTATCAAAAAAGACACGCAATTGCTGTTCAAAATCTTGTTCATCACCGAGTATTGCCACATATTCCATCTGCTGTTGGGTTTGCTCAGCAAAAATTTTGTGAATTTGTGGGGATTTACTTTGTGCAATTGGGTTGCCCCACACCGCATATTTATCCATATTTTAACCTTGTCTAAACAGTTGATTAGTAAAAAGATCGCGAATTTCAGACGGATTCGTCGCACGGCCAACGGGTAAATCTAACACAGGAAAATCCTCACCAAATTGTGCTCGAACTTCTTGCGCAGTGCGACAAGGTGGCAAGGTGGTGAGATTGGCACTGGTTGAAGTTAACGCAAAGCCCGCTTGCTCACAGAGTTGCTTCACCGCATCGTGCTGACATAAACGCACCGCAATGCTGTCGAATTGTCCGGTTAAAAATTTCGGCGTGGTGCTTTTTGCTGGCACTACCCAAGTGGTTGGGCGCTCATATTGCCCTTGCAGGCGTTGCCAGTGTGCATCTTCAAAGTTTGAAGTATCAATAAATGGCAATAAATAATCCAAGTTTGGGGCGACTAAAATCAGCCCTTTTTCGATTGGGCGTTGTTTCAAAATTAATAATTTTTGCACCGCACTTTCGCTGTTTGGATTGCAACCCAAGCCAAATACAGCCTCTGTTGGGTAAGCGACTACTTCATTTTGTTTAAGTTGTGCGACGATTTGTTGAATATTCATTAAATTAGATTTCCGAGTCAAAAATATGGCGACAGCTTTTGTTCACACATTGAAAAGTGCGGTGAGTTTCCGTTTCTTTTTTCAATGTACAAACTGGGCTTTCGCAAGCAGGACAAGCCACTAAATATGGCTTGCTAGGTAAAGTAAATTTGCATTGAGGATAGCGATTACAGCCATAAAACACTTTGCCTTGACGCCCACGACGCGCCACCAATTCACCTTTTTGACATTCAGGACAAGGGACGGTTTCTTCCACGTGCTCCTCTGGTTCATCGTGGACCACAAAATGACATTCTGGATAATTGCTACACCCAATAAACATTCCAAAATGCCCTTGTTTTAACACCAACGGGTGCTGACATTCTGGGCATTGCTGTTCTAACACTTTTAAGATTTTGCTTTCAGATTGTGGCTGTAAAGGGCGCAAATAATCGCAATCAGGATACGCGCTACAACCTAAAAACAAGCCTTTTTTCCCTTGTTTAACCTGTAACAAGGCATTGCAAACAGGGCAATGTTCTTCTTGTTTCGTATGTTGAAAAAGGCGCTCGCTCATTGGTGTTCCTCAGTTAAATTAAAACAATTCTACCCCAAACGCCTTCAATAATGCCACGCTTTCAAACACTGGTAACCCCATTACGCCAGTAAAACTGCCGTCGATATGCTCAATAAACGCACCGCCTAGCTGCTGAATACCATAAGCACCCGCTTTATCCATCGGTTCACCTGTCGCAATATAGCGTTGAATTTCTTTTTCTGTTAAGGGTTTGAAGTGTACTTTGCTGATTTGTACCGCTGTTTTCATTTGCTGATTATCGGCAACACAAACCGCCGTAATCACTTGATGCTCTCTGCCTGACAATGCACGCAACATTTGTGCTGCATCAGCTTCATTTTGTGGTTTGCCTAAAATGTTATCGTCTAAAATCACTGAGGTATCCGCAGAAAGAAAGGGCAAGCTCGGTACATTTTTTACACGTTTTTCTTGTTGCCACTTTAGGCGTGCAGCGTGATTTTTCTCAATCGCCATACGCAACACATAATCCGCGCCCTTTTCATTCGGCAATGGCGTTTCATCAATTTCGCAACAAAACACGTCAAAATTAAAGCCAAGATTTTGCAAAATTTGTGAACGACGTGGGCTGCTCGAGGCAAGGTAAAATTTGGAATGAGACATAAGCCAACCTGATAAATAAAAAATATTATAACCTGTTAGGATAAATCCGCCACTTTCCTTTATACTTTAACCCTCGCTTAAATTTATGGAAAATCGTTATGCTCTCTGAATTGACTTCATCACAATACCTTTTGATTATTGGCGCGCTTATTTTTTGCTGTGTCGTATTATTTTTTATCAGCGCGCGTCGTAAACGTGACAGCCAAGAATTGCAACAAGATCTCAATAAAACCATCGAAGATTTCAATCAATTATTAAGCAAATTTGAAGCTTCTCAACTCGCCAAAGGCCAGCTCGAACAAGCAGTGGTGAAATATCAAACCAATGCAGAAGGGTTGCAAGTGCGTTTGATTGAGCGTGATGAAAAGTTAGGCTACTTACAAAAAGAGTTAGATGAAGAACAAGCTCGCCATAACGAAATTTCAGAAAAAATTACCGCACTTAAAGAACGCTTTGGGATTGCTTCTGCACAAGCGGAAAGTTTAGAAAAACAACTTGAACATAGCCAAAGCAATTTCTATCGCAAAGAGCAAGAAAATCGTGAGTTAGTGGAAAAATTGACCGCACTTTCGCAAGAGTTTACTGAGCTAAAAACCACGCTTGCAGAAAAAGAAAAAAACTTTGCCGAACAGCAACAAAATATTGAGCAAAGTAAACAGCAACTAAGTACCGAATTTCAAAATCTTGCTAACCGTATTTTAGAAGAAAAAAGCCGTAGCTTTAGCCAAAGTAACCAAACTGCATTGGACAGCCTACTCAAGCCATTTCGTGAGCAAATTGAAGGTTTCCAAAAGCGGGTGAATGAAATCCACTCTGAGTCGCTAAAAGGTAATGCGGGGTTAGAAGCAGAAATCAAAAAAGTGTTGGATATTGGCTTAAATATGTCGCAACAAGCGGATAATTTGGCTTCTGCACTAAAAGGGGAAAAGAAAACCTTAGGTAACTGGGGCGAAGTGCAATTAGCGCACGCGTTGCAATCAGCTGGCTTGATTGAAGGCGAACATTACGAAGCCCAAGCGCATTTTAAAGACAGCGAAGGTAAACACAATTATCCTGATTTCATCTTGAATTTGCCAGATAAAAAACATTTGATTATCGACAGCAAAATGTCGTTAGTGGCGTATGAAAGTGCGGTCAATTCTGATGATGAAATTCTTCGTCAAAGCAAATTACGTGAGCATATCAAGGCGATTAAAAACCACATTGACGACCTGTCACGCAAGGATTACAGCAACTTAATTGGAATGCGAAGCCCGAATTTTGTGTTGATGTTTATTGCGGTTGAGCCAGCTTATATCGAAGCAATGAAAATGGATCCAAGCCTGTTTAATTATGGTTATGAGAAGAACGTCATTATCGTCTCTCACACCACATTAATGCCGATTTTACGCACCGTCGCAAACTTATGGCGTATCGAACGAGGCAATGAGGAAGCAAGAGAAATCAGTGCGCGTGCAGGAGAAATTTACAATCAAATTTGCGTAGTTGCAGAACGTCTTGGCAAACTCGGTAGCACGCTTTCCACTGTGAGTTCTCACTACAACAACACCGTCACTGCACTTGTTGGTCAACAAGGCTTAGTGGGTAAAGTCGAACGATTCAAAGACCTCTCCGCCAAAGCCAATAAAACAATGCCAAACGTGGAATTGCTCCACAATGATGTAGAAGTCGAACGCTTGCAAGTGGTTAAAGTTGAAGAAAAAATCAACAAGCCATAACCAAAACATAAATTAATAACGTGACATAGATCACATTTCTTTAACAAATATCTTCTCTTTTTAGTAGAGTAAGGTAGTCTTATTTCGTTTTAGTCGGGGTGCTTTACGTATCAATAAAACGTATGGCTGAGATAATACCCGTGAACCTGATACAGCTAATACTGACGTAGGAAACTAATTATGCGAACACTTTCATTTTCTTTGATTTTTTCAACTTCCTTATCTCGCTTATTCCTATTTCAACGCTAATTAATTTGTTGTTAATACAATGAATGCGGTTGAAATTCATTCACTCACATTGACCTATAACCAAGAGCCTTTGTTCTTAGGGTTTGATTTTGCTTTACCTAAAGGAAAGTGGACGAGTATTTTGGGCGCATCTGGTGTGGGAAAATCCACCTTGTTACGCACTATTGCTGGGCTTGAGAATGAAGCGAAAACACAAGGGGAAATTTGTTTTCCGCATAATGAAAAAATTAGCTATATGGCACAACAAGATGCGTTATATCCTTGGTTGTCTGTCATTGATAACGTTCAATTAGCTCAACATTTAACCCATTCAAAAACACCAGAAACACAAGCCAAAGCACAGCAGTTGTTAGCTGCGGTCAAAATGGATATGCATCAACACAAGGCTTGTTATCATTTATCTGGTGGACAAAGACAGCGCATCGCCCTTGCTCGCACGTTAATGCAAGAGGCGGACATCGTTTTAATGGATGAACCTTTTTCGGCATTGGACGCCGTAACCCGTTTGCAATTGCAAAATCTCGCTTGTGAGTTACTGAAACACAAGACCGTTTTATTGATCACCCACGATCCGCAAGAGGCGATTCGATTAAGTGATGAAATCTATGTGTTACAAAATTATCCAGCGGTGCTTTCAGAGAAAATCACGCCCACAGGCACAGCACCACGCGAATTAGTACAAGATGATTTGTGGCAATTGCAGCAGCATTTACTCGCCCAGCTGATGAAAGGTGCGGAACAATGAAAACCAAAACGCTCCTCAAAGTCACGCTACTTTCATTATTATTGCTTGGATTATGGCAAAGTGCGGTCAGTTTTTTTGATGTTCCACGCTATATGTTTCCACCGCCAACCGAAGTTTTCGACCAACTCGCTAACCGCTACGATTTATTGTGGGAACACGCACAAGTGACCTTATTAGAAATCGGGTTAGGACTATTTTTAGGCGTTACATTAGGGCTTATTTCCGCCCTACTTTTAAGCTTATCGCGCCATTTATCCGCATTTTTATTACCGTTATTAGTCATCTCGCAAGCTATTCCTGTTTTTGCTATCGCACCATTATTGGTACTGTGGTTTGGTTATGGGTTAGCTTCCAAAATCGTAATGACGGTGCTGATTATTTATTTCCCTGTTACCGCCGCTTGTTATGACGGCTTACGCAACACGCCAAACCAATGGCTAGAACTCGCAAAAACAATGCAAGTGCCACCACTTTCGATGTTATTTAAAGTCAGATTACCCGCCGCATTGCCTTCTTTTGCATCAGGTTTACGCATTGCGGTATCCGTTGCACCCATCGGGGCGATTGTTGGCGAGTGGGTTGGTTCATCACAGGGACTCGGTTATTTAATGCTCCACGCCAACGCACGAATGCAAGTGGATTTAATGTTCTCAGCGTTATTCGTTTTAATGCTAATGAGCTTGTGTTTGTATTTCAGCGTGGATTATTTACTGAACAAATGGCTACCTTGGGTAAAATTCCTAAAATAACGCCTAAAAAAATCGAGAAGGAACACAACAATGTCAACAACACAACAACTTATCAACAATGCAGGGCAATATTGGCAGGATTATATCCACCACCCATTTGTGCAACAAATGGCAAACGGCACACTACCAAAAGCCTGCTTCCAACACTATTTGAAACAAGATTACTTATTTCTGTTTCAATACAACCGTGCGCTCTCATTGGGCATTTATAAAGCTGAAAATTTTGCCCAAATGAAAACGGCTCACGAAGCCATTGGCGCATTGTTGCACGAAATTCAATTACATATTCAATTCTGCGAAAGTTGGGGAATTGATGAAAAAACCTTATTTAGCACCGAAGAATCTGCTGCTTGCGTGGCTTACACACGTTATGTTTTAGATGCTGGAATAACTGGCGGTCTAGCTGAGCTTTATACCGCTATCGCACCTTGCGCTATTGGTTATGCGGTGATTGCAAAACACATTGTAGAAAGTGGCGTAAGCCCTGAAAACAACCCATATCAAGCGTGGATTGATGCTTATTCAGGTGAGGAATTTCAAACCGCGGCACAAAACGCAATTACAGCATTAGATGCGTTATGTGCAGGTTTAACTGAGACACAAATCGCCAAATTACAGCAGATTTTTAATACTGCAACCCGTATGGAATCTGCATTCTGGCAAATGGGATTAGATTTAAGCTAACAATAAAAGGAGACAAATAAATGCAAAACTTCGTGAAAAATACGCTTACAGTTGCACTTGCAATGGGCGTGAGCCTTTCTATATCAGCCAAAGAAAAATTAACCTTATTGCTCGATTGGTTTGTAAACCCTGATCACGCAGCAATTATCGTGGCACAACAAAAAGGTTATTTTGAGAAAAACGGCTTAGAAGTTGAAATTGTTGAGCCAGCTGACCCATCTCTACCGCCAAAATTAGTGGCAGCAGGTAAAGCGGATTTAGCCGTTGATTACCAACCACAATTACAAATCCAAGTCGCAGAAGATTTACCACTTACTCGTGTTGCTACATTAGTGGCAACGCCATTAAACACCTTGATTGTATTAGAAAAAAGCGACATCAAAACTCTCGCGGATTTAAAAGGCAAAAAAATTGGTTATTCAGTGAGTGGCTTTGAAGATTCATTGTTAAAAGCAATGTTGAAGTCAGCAGGTTTGACTGGCAAAGATGTGGAAATGGTGAATGTAAATTGGTCACTTTCACCGTCTGTAATTAGCGGTCAAGTGGACGCTGTGGTCGGCGGTTTCCGTAACTTTGAATTAAACCAAATGCAATTAGAAAAACAGCCAGGTCGTGCGTTCTACCCAGAAGAGCACGGGGTACCGGTATATGATGAGTTAATTTTAGTGGCAAACAAAACATCAATGCCAAAAGAAAAAATTAGCAAATTTTTAACCGCACTTGAGCAAGCCACCATTTACACAATAAACCACCCTGACGATGCGTGGAAATCATTCGTTGCATATAAACCAAAAGAGTTAGACAACGACCTCAACCGTTTAGCGTGGAAAGATACCTTACCACGTTTAGCCTTACGTCCAAGAGCATTAGACGGTCACCGTTATGAAAGAATGGCCGAATTTTTGAAAGAAAATGGCTTAACGAAAGTGGTTAAACCGTTGAGTGATTATGCGGTAGAAGTGAAATAATTTTTATTCGATATCGGGTTTCGCCCGAGGACGACCTACTTTTTCTTTGCTTGTGCAAAGTAAAAGTAGGCAAAAAGAAAGCACACCCCGACTAAGTTGCTTAACCTCATTCCAAAGAAATTTTTTAAACGAAAAATAAGTTGTCTTCGCTTTGCTACGCAACCTTATTTCCCTAAAAATTTCTTTTTCACTCGGGCAACTTACACGGGGACCCCATTTTATTACGAAGGGAAATAAAAGTGCGGTGTTTTTTATAGAAAAAAATATTTGAATAACGCACTTTGAGTTCCCTTCTTTGCTGCCTTTGTGAAGTTGAATTTGTAGGAAAATTTTGCCTGTTTGAGCGTAGCGAGTTCAAAATTTTCAGTAAAGCAAATTCAATAGAACAAAGGATTCAAGGCAAAGCAGGGTCGCCTTTCTTTTGGTTACTTTTCTTTGGCGAAGCAAAGAAAAGTGACAATCAATGCAAAAGAAAAAGTAGGTCGCCATCGGCGAAACCCGATAAAACTAAAACATCACAAAACAGAAGTACAACCAAAATGCTAAAACCAAAATACCTACAAAAAATCAAATCCCAAAATCCTCTCATCCACAATATCACCAACGTGGTGGCGGCTAACTTCTCTGCGAATGGATTGCTTGCGATTGGAGCTTCGCCGTTAATGTCTGCTGCGACTGAGGAAATGGACGAAGTGCCACGCATCAGCAATGCACTAGTGATTAATATCGGCACGTTAATGGGGAAAGAAGTGGCTGCGATGGTGTTAGCGGGGCAAACGGCTAACCAAGTAGGCATTCCTGTGGTGCTAGATCCTGTGGGCGTCGGTGCAACTAGCTTCCGTAAACAAACTGTCGCAACCTTATTAAAAGAAGTGAAGTTTGCGGCAATTCGTGGCAATGCAGGTGAGTTAGCAACAATTGCAGGTGTGGACTGGCAAGCAAAAGGCGTAGACGCTGGCAAAGGTAATGCGAATGTTGCGGAAATCGCACGAGTGGTAGCTGAAAAATATCATTGTGTTGCGATGATTAGCGGTGCAACGGATTATTTAAGTGACGGCAAACGCCAAGCACAAATTCACAATGGCACACCATTATTCCCCAAAATTACGGCATCGGGTTGTTTATTAAGTGCAGTCTGTGGTGCGTTTTTAGCCGTAGCTAATCCTGAACAATATTTCGATGCTATGTTAGAAGCGTGTACAGCCTACGCTATTGCTGGTGAACTCGCTGCAAGACCTTTAACCGAAGCCCAACTTGGGCAATTTTATCTTGGTTTGCTTGATCAATTGGCAAGCCTTTCACCTGAAAAAATCAATCAATATGCAAGGATTTCTTATGAGTAATATCCCTATCGCCTTAACCATCGCTGGCTCGGATAATTGCGGTGGTGCAGGTTTCCAAGCAGATTTAAAAACCTTTCAAATGCAACATGTCTTTGGAATGACAACCATTACTGCCATTCCAGTGCAGAATAGCCTTGGTGTGTACGATATCCATCCTGTGCCTCTCCATATTATTGAAGGGCAATTAAAAGCGATTGCCGATGACTACCAAGTAAATGCATTCAAAATTGGAATGTTGGGCAACACAGAAATTATAGAATGTATTGCGAATGCCTTGAAAAAATATGATTTTGGTCGAATGGTGTTAGACCCTGTGATGTATGCCAAAGGTGGTGCAGCCCTGTTAGAACCTGATGCTGTGGAAGCCTTGAGCACGCTACTTGTGCCAAAAGCAGCAGTCATTACACCAAATTTACCTGAAGCGGAAGCATTAACGGGAATCAAAATTGAGAATGACAAAACGGCTTGCGAAGCAGCGGAAAAATTACGCGCTATGGGTGTACGTAATGCCGTCATCAAAGGTGGTCATAGTGAAAACTCACAAAGCGATATCTGTCGTGATTGGTTATTCACCCCAACGGAAATTTTACATTTCGATAGCCCACGTTTTAATACTCGCCATACCCACGGGACAGGTTGCACGTTTTCAGCTTGTATTGCTGCAGAATTAGCAAAAGGCGCAGAAGTAATAGAAGCAGTAAAAACAGCAAAAGCATTTATTACCGCAGCGATTAGTCATCCATTAAATATTGGTCACGGACATGGTCCGACAAACCATTGGGCCTATTCCAAAGTGGAAAAATAAGTCTAATTTGCACAAAAGTGCGGTCAAAAAACACAACATTTTGAAAGGATGGATATGAACAAAATTGAACAAGCAATGCGATTGTATTTTATCGCTGGCACACAAGACTGCCCAAATACGGGGGGCGATCCTGCAGAAAATCTATTAGGGATTTTAGAACAGGCGTTAAAAGCAGGAATCACTTGTTATCAATTCCGCGAAAAAGGTAAAAAATCCTTACAAGATCCCGCGAAAGTGAAAGAACTTGCGATTAAATGTCGCGATCTTTGTCGTCAATACAATGTGCCTTTTGTAGTGAATGATGATGTACAGCTGGCGATTGAAATTGGGGCTGACGGCATTCACGTTGGGCAAACAGATATGGCAGTCGCCGATGTTGCCGCACTTTGTCATAGCAAATGTTTTATCGGTACCTCCGTCAATACCCTTGAGCAAGGGCTTGCCGCACAAGCGAACCCGCTTATTGATTATTTCGGCACTGGCCCGATTTTCCCGACCCAATCGAAAGAAGATCCCAAACCTGTTGTAGGTGTGGAATTCGTTTCCAAGATTCGTCAAAACGGCATTGATAAGCCAATTGTGGCAATTGGTGGGGTCACTGCTCAAAGTGCAGGTGAGCTACGTCAACGTGGTGCTAATGGCGTGGCTGTCATTTCAGCTATCGCACAATCAGATAACATCAAAAAAGTTGTTCAGGAGTTGCTAGGGAATGCGTAATAATCCTCGTAAAGTTGCGGTGGCGACGATGGTCGGTACAGCAATTGAGTATTTTGATAATTACATTTATGCAATGGCTGCAGTGTTAATTTTTAACCATCAGTTCTTTAATAGCGAAGATGCAATGTCGAATGATCTTGCCGCACTTTCTACTTTGGCGCTGACCTTTTTTGCACGCCCAGTCGGAGCGGTGTTGTTTGGGCATTTTGGCGATAAAGTAGGGCGTAAAAAAATGCTGGTTGCCTCTTTATTATTAATGGGCTTTTCAACCATTTTGATTGGTTTACTCCCAACCTATTCCGATATCGGTATTTGGGCGACTATTTTGCTTTGCTTGTGTCGTGTAGGGCAAGGCATTGGCTTAGGTGGTGAATGGGCTGGGGCGGCATTGGTTGCAGTGGAAAATGCACCACCGGAAAAACGTTCTTGGTTTGGGATTTTCCCTCAACTTGGTGCCCCTATCGGCTTGTTGCTCGCTAACGGCGCCTTTTTCTTAGTCGGTGTAATTTGGGGACAACAAGCAATGTTAGAATGGGCTTGGCGAATTCCATTTTTATCCTCTGTTGTGTTAGTTGTTATTGGCTTGTATATGCGAGCCAAACTTGAGGAAAGCCAAGTCTTCTTAGAGGCGACAGAACAAGGCAGAAAACAAACTGTGCCAGTAAAATCCTTGCTTAGTACGCATTTACGCCCTTTCACGTTGGGTGTATTAATCGCTAGCTCAGGCTATGTGCTGTTTTACATTTTGGTGGCATTTGCACAACTTTATGTGAAAAATGCACCTACTGTATCCGAAGCAGGTCACGTACTTGGGCTTGGCTTACCAGCCAGTATGTTTACCACTTACTTGTTGATCACCTCTGTGATTTTTGCGATTTCCATTGCATTATCAGGTATTTACGCAGAAAAATTTGGACGTAAAAACTTGTTACTTTGGTCAACGCTCGCGACTGCAATTTTTGGCTTAATGTTACCGCTCTTTTTAGGCAACGGTACGCCAACCAGTATTTTCTTATTCTTGGCTCTAGGCTTTATTGTTCAAGGTTTAACCTTCGGCCCGATGGCTGTAATGCTACCGGAATTATTCCCTACGGAAGTGCGTTATTCTGGCGCAGCACTTTCTTATACAGTGGCAGGGATTGTAGGCGGAAGTGTCTTTACGATTTTCTCTGTAAAACTCAATGCGAACTACGGTTTGATTAGCGTAGGGGCTTATTTAGCCGCGATGTCACTTGTTTCAGTCATTGCCTTATACCTTACCCCTGAAACCAAAGGGCGTAGTTTATCGTCGCATTAATGCAAATAAAAAAATGGCTGAAATTACTCAGCCATTTTTGTTTTTGATTGATAAACTTACCAAGCCCAACCTACACCCGCACCGATGTTGATATGTCCTTGTGTATCCGCACTACCTGAAGCTTTAAAACTAATATTGCCATTATCAGAGATACGGCTTAAGCCCACCGCCACAGAGGATTGTCCACGATAGGAACCCACCGCAATTGCGCCCATTGATTGTCCGTGTCTTGAGGCTTGCGGCAAGTTAGCTATTGCTGTCGCCCCTGCAATACCAGCACGTAAATCGCGGTTCATTGTATTCACATCTTTGGCAAGTTGAGTGACTCGGTTGTCGATTGCCAGAATTTGTTTCTGATTATTTTGTTGAAGCTGGTCAACATAGCGTTTAAAGCATCGCTAGCTTGCACTAAAGAGTTATAACCTAGTGCCAGTGAGCTTTGTAGGTTCACTTTTGCATTTTGACCAAGCGAGATAGCACTAGGTGTTGATGTCGTTTCACCCACTATTGCACCAGAGCCAAAGGCAATTGCATTGTTTCCATTCGCTTTCGCACCTACCCCAAAACTGAGCCCTTCTCGTCCTGCTGAAGACGCTCGTTTACCAATAGCAATGGCATCAACTCCGGTAGCTCCATCACGATAATAATTAGGATCACTTGTGTTATCGGATTGAATAGAAATATAACGTACAGCCGATTTCACTTGTTTTACGTTAACTGCATCATAGTCGTTATAGCCACCAGCAACGCCCATTATTCGGCGTCTGATGCCGCCATCTGAAGAGCCCACCGATACGATACCTTGACCGCTATCATTTAAGTTCTCAGAACTGTGGTTTTCGAGAAAATGTGAACGTTTATTAGTTAATACATCGCTAGTTTTAATAGATGAGTTATAGCCAAGCGCAATTGAATTATTAACCTTAACTGATGCATTGTGCCCAATAGCAACGCTATTATTGACAGCAGAATTGGAATTATCGACAGAAGCAGAGCGACCAATAGCAAGAGAATTACTTCCTTTTGCAAAAGCAGCATATCCGATACTAATACTGGCTTCATTTTCTGCTTTTGCGCTTTTACCTAAAGTGATTGAGTCGTTACCTGTTGCACCGCTACCTTGATAATTTCCATCAGAAGCACTCGACGAACTATTTATACCTAAATATTCATTATTGGCTGCAGCTGACGCTGAGATTGGAGAGAACCAACTGGCAATGACGAGAGATAAAAGAGTTCTTTTAAAAGTCCTTATCGTTAAATAATCCATAATTTCCTATCCTATTCAAGAAATCCATATAAAAAACTTTAAATTAGCTTATTATATGCTCAAGATGACAAAAAATATACACAGAAAGCGCAATTTTTGATCTGTTTTTAATGATTAAAGGAATAAAAAATTATTTTTTTATTATCTTTTATAAGAGTAGTGTGTTTACTTATTTGAAATCGCTACAAAATTTTTCATAAAAATGACCGCACTTAATCAAACAAATTAAATTTGTCATAAATCCATTGAATTTTGCTTAAAAAACGGGTACTTTTCCCAGATCTTTTTCATTAGCGATAATCAATAAACAAAATGGAACAACATACTCAAGATACCCCTGTAAAATCAAAATCGATGCAACATCAAGCACCGAATATTATTAGTCAAATCATTTTCGCTAGCCGTTGGCTACAATTACCGATTTATTTAGGTTTGATCATTGTTCAAGGCTTATATGCGTATAAGTTTATGAAATCCTTGTGGGAATTGATGACAAACTTGCAAACAATGGATGCCAATATGATTATGCTTGCTGTCCTCAATTTAATTGACGTAGTGATGATCGCAAACTTATTGGTGATGGTGATTGTGGGGGGATATGAGATCTTTGTATCGAAATTACGTACCAAAGATCATCCTGATGAGCCGGAATGGTTAAGCCACGTGAATGCATCGGTGCTAAAAGTGAAATTATCAATGTCAATTATCAGTATTTCGTCCATTCACTTGTTACAAACTTTTGTGAATGCCGCAAATATGGATGAAAAAACAATGATGTGGCAGTTATTGCTTCACCTTGGTTTCTTAATTTCTGCCGTGGCAATGGCATATACAGATAAAATTCTATATAGCACGAGCCATAAAGGCCATTAATTCATCGTTCAAAACGTTAAAAATACCCTCAATATGCACCGCACTTTGAGGGGATTTTGTTTTGCTCAATCAAGATTATGCACCAAGCTCTTTTGAAATGGCATCAGCCGCGAGTTTGAGATGATGCAGTAATACGTCTTTACCGATTTGGTTTAAACGAGCCGTCGACAGCGAGATGGAAACGGAATAAGCCACATTGTCATTGATATCAAAGATAGGGCAAGCTAAACAGGTTACACCCCTTTCATTTTCTTCATTATCCATTGCATAACCAAGCTCACGAATTTTTTCTAGTTCAAGGCTCATCGCCTCTTGGGTCACAATCGTTTTTGGTGTGAGCTGGGCGATATTACTCTGATTTTTTTCCCAATAATCGTCTAGGCTGTGCCCTTTTTCGTGTGCCATAAAGATTTTACCCATCGCCGAGCAATACAGTTCTAAACGCTGACCAATATAAGCACGCGTTCGCATCATTCCTGTGGTAGGTTCGAGTTTGTAAATCATCACGGCGTGATGATGATCTCGCATTGATAAATTCACCGTTTCGCCGGTATCTAAATTTAATTGCTCTAGATAAGGGGCGGTAATATTTAAAATATTGAGTGAGCTTAAGGTTTTTTGCCCAATCATTAAACATTTCATCGTTAAACGGTATGCACCAACAGTATTTGCAGGTTTAACGTAACCGCAAGCTTGTAAGGTTTGTAGCATACGATGGGTTGTACTTTTATTAAGATTTGATAATTCTGCTAATTTTGCTAATGGGCAACCATTTGGGAAATTACTTAAAATATCAATCAGTAACAGTCCTTTGACCAAACTTTGATTGCTATTTGCTTTTTTATTGTTCTCTTCGTTTGTCATTCTTTTATCCAAAATCACTCACTTTAAGTGCGTTTATTCTAAAGAGATCTTCTCAAAATAAAAATGAGAACTTGATCACAAAAACAATAAAAGTTTTTATTTTATTGATTTTTAAGGTTTTTTATCTGTTTATTTTATTTGCGAACAAATTTTATTCATTCTATAATTTTTTAAAATGCCATTTCAATATGTGAAATAATCAAATTGTGAGGATAGTATGAAAGTCAGTTACGAAACACTAAAACAAGAATTTAAGCGCGTATTACTTGCTAGAAATGTACGTGAAGATATTGCGGAAGAATGTGCAACGATGTTTGCCGATACCACTGAATCTGGCGTTTACTCACACGGAGTAAATCGCTTCCCACGTTTTATTTCACAGCTAGAAAAAGGCGATATCGTGCCTGAAGCAGAACCAACAAAAGTGCTTTCATTAGGTGCAATTGAACAATGGGATGCGCATCAAGCGATTGGTAACTTAACGGCGAAGAAAATGATGGATCGTGCAATGGAAATTGCCGATCAGTTTGGTATCGGTGTTGTTGCACTGAAAAATGCAAACCACTGGATGCGTGGTGGTGGTTACGGCTGGCAAGCGGCTGAAAAAGGCTATATCGGTATTTGCTGGACAAACTCTATTGCGGTAATGCCACCTTGGGGCGCAAAAGAATGTCGTATTGGTACCAACCCATTAATTATTGCCGTACCAACAACACCAATCACAATGGTGGATATGTCTTGCTCAATGTATTCCTACGGAATGTTAGAAGTGCATCGTTTAGCCGGCCGTCAAACCTTTGTGGATGCAGGCTTTGACGATGAAGGCAATTTAACTCGTGATCCAGGTACTGTTGAGAAAAACCGTCGCTTGTTGCCAATGGGCTTCTGGAAAGGTTCTGGTTTGTCCATCGTGCTAGATATGATTGCAACATTACTTTCAAATGGTTTATCTGTGGCAGAAGTGACCGAAGAAAAAGACGATGAATACTGCGTTTCACAAATTTTTATTGCCATTGAAGTGGATCGTTTAATTGATGGCAAAACCAAAGATGAAAAACTCAGCAAGATTATGGACTATGTGAAAACGGCAGAACGAGCAGATCCTGGTGTTGCTGTTCGTTTACCAGGTCACGAATTTACAGCTATTCGAGCAGAGAATAAAGCGAATGGCATTCCTGTTGATGAGTCTGTTTGGGAAAAAATAAAATCCCTTTAAGGAGGCGATATGTTCTTTGGTCATATTTCTCAAGTTGATAAAAAACAATATCCAGCCGCAATTAATATTGCGCTGGATTACCTTGCCAAAACGGATTTTAACCAATTAGAAGCTGGGCGTTATCCCATTATTGGGGAGCGTATCTATGCGCAAGTATTGGATCTCGACACCCAAGAAAAAGCCCACATTCTGCCTGAAGCACATCGTCGTTATATCGATGTGCAATATTTACATTCAGGCTTTGAGAGAATTGGTGTCACGCCTGATTTAGGCAAAAATCAAATTGCAAAAGACTATGACGCAGATCGCGATATTTTGTTTTATCAGAATATGGAAAACGAAGTGGAGCTGATAATGCGCCCTGGTAATTTTGCCGTCTTTTTCCCAAATGATGTTCACCGCCCTGGTTGCCTTGATGGGCAATCAACCAACATTCGAAAAGTTGTAGTCAAAATTGAAGTAGGTGAACTAGGAGTGTAAGGATGAAATCGCTTAGCTCATTCATTACTAAGTTGCTTGAAGGATTTGTGGTGATTATTTTGACCACAATGTCCTGCTTAGTTTTTCT
Organism: Bisgaard Taxon 46; assembly: GCA_049941595.1. GTDB lineage: Bacteria > Pseudomonadota > Gammaproteobacteria > Enterobacterales > Pasteurellaceae > Pasteurella. The sequence goes on along the minus strand of JBNFNA010000006.1, from coordinate 9,162 downwards.
TAATGTTGTTTTACGTTATGGCTTTAACAGCAGTATTAACGTTACGGAAGAAGTGTCCCGTTACCTATTTGTGTGGCTCACTTTCCTTGGCGCAATTTTAGCCTTCAGTGAAAACCGCCACGTAAATGTCACCATATTAACGGCAAATCTTTCAAAATATCAGCAAAAATGCCTGCATTTAATTACAGATGGTTTAATGTTGCTTTGTTGTTATTTATTGATTACGGGGAGCTGGACACAATTCCAATTAAACTTAAATAACTTATCGCCAATTTCAGAAATTCCAACAGGCATTACCTACCTAGCCAGCTTTATTTCAGGTATCGCAATTGCAATATTGCTTACTATTCGTTGGTTGTCTAATGCCAATCTGCTGATAAGAGGGGAAAAACAATGACGGTTATTATTTTTCTTTCCGCTCTTTTAGGTTCAATTTTATTGGGTATTCCTGTTGCCTTTGCACTGCTACTTTGTGGTGTAGCGTTGATGTTGCATTTAGATTTATTTGATGCACAAATCTTGGCACAACAAATTGTGAGTGGCGCTGATAGCTTCTCTTTGATGGCGATTCCATTCTTCATCCTTGCTGGTGAGATTATGAATCAAGGTGGCTTATCTAAACGTATCATTGAGTTACCAATGAAATTAGTGGGTCACAAACGTGGGGGCTTGGGCTTTGTAGCTATTCTTGCCGCAATGATTATGGCGAGTTTATCTGGCTCTGCGGTAGCAGATACCGCTGCGGTTGCCGCAATGTTATTACCGATGATGAAAACCACTGGCTATCCGTTGGATCGCTCAGCAGGTTTGATCGGTACGGCAGGGATTATTGCGCCAATCATTCCACCCTCTATCCCATTTATCATCTTTGGGGTGGCAAGTGGGGTTTCTATTACCAAACTTTTCTTAGCAGGTATCGCACCGGGTATTTTAATGGGGATTGCACTCGCTACTCTTTGGTGGTGGCAAGCAAAACGTTTAAACCTAATGACGTTCTCAAAAGCCACAAAAGAAGAACTTTGCATTTCCTTAAAAAACAGTATTTGGGCATTACTCTTACCGGTCATCATCATTGGTGGTTTCCGTTCAGGAATGTTTACCCCAACAGAAGCAGGGGCAGTTGCAGCGTTCTATGCACTTATCGTATCGATTTTTGTGTATAAAGAATTAAAGATCAAACAGTTATATAACGTGATTTTAGCGGCAGCGAAAACAACTGCAGTGGTAATGTTCCTAGTTGCAGCTGCACAAGTAACAGGCTGGCTAATCACTATCGCTGAATTGCCACAAATGATGACGGAATTGTTAGAACCATTAATTGATACACCAACCTTATTGCTGATCGTCATTATGATCTCAGTGTTTGTGATTGGAATGGTGATGGATTTAACACCGACAGTATTAATCCTCACACCAGTGTTAATGCCATTGATTGAGGAGGCCGGTATCGATCCTGTTTATTTTGGGGTGCTATTCATTCTTAATACATCAATTGGCTTAATTACTCCACCAGTGGGCAACGTATTGAACGTGATTACAGGTGTATCGCAATTACCTTTTGATAAAGCAGCGAAAGGCATATTCCCATATTTACTGATGATGATTACATTACTTTTTACTTTCATTTTCTTCCCAGAGTTAATCTTAGCGCCACTCAACTGGCTACAACCTTAAATTTTAATAGGAGAATGTTATGAAATTATTCAATCTTAAAACTCTTGCAGCGTTAGTAGCTGGTATTGCGGTATTTGCTGGTTCTGCAAGTGCAACAACGACTTTACGTTTTGGTTATGAAGCACCACGTAGCGATACTCAACACGCAGCAGCGAAGAAATTCAATGATCTATTGAAAGAAAAAACCAAAGGTGAAATTAAACTTAGCCTTTTCCCTGACAGCACTTTAGGTAATGCACAAACGATGATTGGTGCAGTGCGTGGTGGCACTATCGATTTAGAAATGTCTGGCTCACCAAACTTCTCTGGTTTAGTACCAAAATTAAACGTGATTGATATCCCATTTATTTTCCAAAATCGTGAACACGCTTATGCGGTATTAGATGGTGAAATTGGTCAAGGCTTATTAAAAGAGCTTGAAGCACAAGGCTTAAAAGGGCTTGCATTCTGGGAAGTGGGTTTCCGTTCATTCACTAACTCAAAACACCCTGTGAAAACCCCTGATGATATTAAAGGGTTAAAAGTACGTACTAACCAAAACCCAATGTACATTCAAGCGTTCTCTATCTTAGGGGCAAACCCTGTGCCAATGCCACTTTCTGAGCTTTATACCGCATTAGAAACGCGTGCGGTGGATGCACAAGAACACCCAGTGGGCATTGTGTGGTCAGCGAAATTATACGAAGTACAAAAACACTTAAGTTTGACTAACCACGGCTACACCCCGTTAATCGTGGTGATGAACAAAGCGAAATTTGATGGACTTTCTCCTGAATTACAAACCGCACTTGTTGAAGCAGCAAAAGAAGCGGGCGCTTACCAACGTCAACTTAACCTAGAAAATGAAAAAGGTATTATCGAGAAAATGCAAAAAGCTGGTATTGAGGTGATTGATACTGTGGATACTAAGCCATTTAAAGCAGCGATCGAAAGTGAAGTTCGCAAAGCATTTATTGAGAAAAATGGAGATGATCTTGTCAAACAAATTGATGCATTAGCAAAATAAGCTAACTCAGCGGTCGATTTCAAAACTTTTGTAAAATCGACCGCACTTTACATACTCCTCATTGCTCAGGGAGGAAATATGGTGATAAACGAAAAATCTCCAATTCTAAGGCTACAACATATCGTGAAGCGATTTGGGAGCCACACTGCAGTAAATGATGTCAGCCTGGATATCCATCCGGGCGAAATTGTTGCGTTGCTTGGTGAAAATGGTGCGGGCAAATCTACCCTCATCAAAATTCTTGCCGGCATTTATTCACGCGACGAAGGTGAAATTACTTTTCACGATCAAAAAATCCAGTCCGCTGAATCGCTTTCCCATTCCAATAAACAGCCTATTGCCTTTATCCATCAGGACTTAGGCCTCATCGAATGGATGACAATTGCTGAAAATATGGCATTTGTTATGGGGTTCCCACGCCGTTTCGGGCTGATTGATTGGAAAAAAATTAATAAACAAGCACAAGATGCACTCGATTTTGTGGGTATTCATTTGTCCGCAGAAACTCGAGTATTTGATTTAAGCCGTACAGAAAAAGCCTTGTTAGCCATTGCGCGTGCGATAGCAGTCAATGCGGAAGTGTTAGTGCTCGATGAACCCACAGCCTCATTACCCGCAAGTGATGTTGAACACCTATTTGTGGTGCTCAATCGCTTACGTGATCAAGGTGTTGGAATGATTTATGTGACTCACCGACTCGATGAGGTTATTGCCATTTCAGACCGTATTTTAGTGATGCGTGATGGTTATCCCGTCGCAGAGGGTCAAACCAAAGACTACGATGTGAAAGCGTTAGTAAAAGCCATTGTGGGCGAAGAAACCCGTGGAAAGCAGCGTGAGCCATTGCCAGAAGGCACACCTGAAGTGCTACAACTAAAGGATGTGGTCGTAGGCGATACAGGCCCTGTTTCTTTCAGCTTACATCAAGGGGAAATGATTGCCCTCGCGGGCTTGCGTGGTGCAGGGCAAGAGGAAATCGGTCGCCTTTTATTTGGCTTGCGTGAATTAGATAACGGGCATATTAACTTGAACAATGAATCTTACAGTGCAGATTCCCCGCAAGAGGCAATTAAAAAAGGTGTTGCGTTAGTAGCTGGTGACCGTATTCGTGAAAGTTTAGTAATGTCGATGACCACCACTGAGAACTTGTTCTTGAACCCTGTATTAAGCGGTCACGCCCCATTGAAAAATTACGCACGCAAAGATGAATGGTCAGAAAGCTGGTACAAGTTCCAACTCTTTGATATTCGGCCAAAAAATTTATTTATTGATGTCAGTGCGTTGTCTGGTGGTAACCAACAAAAAATAGTGTTGGCACGTTGGATGCATCTCAATACCCCATTATTGATTTTAGAAGACCCGACTGCGGGTGTGGACGTGGGGGCTCGTGCAGAAATTTATGATTTATTAAATCAAGCGCTTAGAAAAGGTGTGGCGATTATCGTGATTTCCAATGATTTTGAAGAAATTGCTCACCTGTGTAATCGTGCCTTGGTGTTTAACCGTGGTGATATCGCAGGCGAATTGTTTAATGAGCAAGTCACCTTCGCAAACTTGCTTGCGCTCGCCTCTGACTCAAAATCCAGTATGAATTAAATTTTTCGGTTTCATTTACCTCAATAGGAGACCATTATGGCTCAAACAAATATCAAATCAACCGCACTAGAGCACCCTGTGTCTATTGCTCGTGATGGATTTGCGGCGTGGTTTTCCCAAATGCTTACTCGATATGGCTTACTTTGGTTATGTTTTGTCCTTGTCATTATTTTCTCTTTGACAACAGATTCTTTCGCTTCAATGCTCACACTTAATGCGATCTTGGAAAGTAAGTCCAAAATTGCCTTACTCGCATTGGCTGCCACCACCACGATGATCGTCGGAAAAATCGACTTAAACGTCGGTTTCGGTATCGTGCTTTGGCATATATTAGCCATTACATTACAAGTGCAATATGGTTTTTCGTGGCAAATGGCAACCATAATTGTCTTAATTGTTGCCGCACTTTATGGCTTGTTAAACGGCATTTTAGTGGCACTTGCGGATATTGATAGCTTCGTTGCGACTCTCGGTTCAGGTACAGTGCTTTATGCCGTTGCTTTATGGCACTCGGGTGGCCGTCAAATCGTTGGGGATCTACCAGATGGCTTTATTGCAATTAATAGTACCGAAATCTTCGGCATTCCAATCTCTGCTTTCTATGTATTAATCATCGCAGTGGTTATGTGGCTCGTGACTGAACATACGCCAACAGGTCGTTGTATGTACGCTGTCGGTGGCAACCCTGCAGCGGCTCGTTTGAACGGTATTTCCATTAAAAAATACACTATTGTGCCTTTCATCGTTTCAAGCGTAATCACAGGCTTTACTGGCGTATTAATTGCGGCGCAACAAGGTGTAGGTCAAGCAAGCGTAGGAATGGACTATTTACTTCCTGCGTTAGTAGGTGCCTTCCTTGGTAGTACCACAATTAAACCAGGACGCATTAATGTTTGGGGTACTGTGGTCGGTATCGCCATTCTTGCGATTGGTATTTCAGGTATCCAACAATTCGGCGGTGCATTCTGGGTAGAACCATTATTTAACGGCACAACCTTATTACTTTCAATCACGATTGCGGGCTATGCACAACGTAAACGTTTATTAAATCAAAAAGCTGTACAAAAGAAAGCAACAACAAAATAACTTTTTGTTGCGTTAATTCACCTATTGTAAGGAGAACCTTATGAAACATTCTTTTCACCGCAGTTTAAGTGCAGTTGCTGCTTTAGTAACAATCACTTTTGCAACACAAGCAATGGCAAACGATCCATTTGTAGATGAAGCAAAAAAACTTGTTGCAGCCGCAACCGCACAACAAACCACTTGGGACGGCCCAACAACTGGCCCTAAATTGCAACAAGGAAAAAACATCATTTTCATCGCATCTGATATGAAAAATGGTGGTGTATTAGGTGTAATTGATGGAATGAAAGAAGCGACAGCAGTAACAGGTTGGAAAATGGACGTGCTTGACGGCGCAGGTTCTGTAAATAACCAACTTGCCGCATTAAACCAAGCGATCGCACGTAAACCTGATGCGATTGTTATCGGTGGCTGGAACCCGAATGTGGCAAAAATTCCACTGGGTAAAGCAAATAAAAATGGCATCACTCTCGTGGCTTGGCACGCAACGCCAGAGCCAGGTCCAATTGATAAATACAACATTTTCTACAATGTGACCTCTGATTCTGACCAAATTGCCAAACTCTCTGCACAACTAGCCGTCGCCAATTCAGACGGTAAAGCAAAAGTGGTGATTTTAACCGACTCTTTATATGAAATTGCGTTACGCAAAGCGAATGTAATGAAAGAAGTAATCGAACAATGTAAAGAGTGCAAAGTGTTAGAGTTTATTGATACACCACTTGCAGATACTTCAAGCCGTATGCCGAGTTTAACCTTCAGCTTATTACAAAAATATGGCGATGATTTGCAATATACCTTAGCAATCAATGACCTGTATTTTGACTTTATGACACCGTCATTACGCTCTGCTAACAAAGGCGAAATGCCATATAACATTTCTGCGGGCGATGGTTCTGTGACGGCTTATCAACGTATTCGCACAAACAGCCACCAATTTGCCACTGTACCTGAACCACTCAACTTACACGGTTGGCAGCTTGTTGATGAATTAAACCGCGCATTCTCTAAAGAAAAACCATCTGGCTATGTGACGCCTGCGCACTTAGTGATTAAAGATAACGTGGCATACGACGGCGGTGATAAAAACCTTTATGACCCACAAAACGGCTATAAAGACGCATACAAATCCATTTGGGATGTGAAATAGTGACTCTTTGCGGTCGTGGAGTCTCGATGAAAATTGAGATAAAAACGACCGCACTTTCCTGATGAGGAGAGCGTATGGTATCCGCAAAACTTGAGGTTTATGACCCACGTTTTTACCAACTTGTGGGCACAAACGCCACATTAGAAGAATTATTTGATCAAGCCATTTGGGCAGAAGGCCCCACTTGGTTACCTGAACAACAAGCAGTGATTTTTAGTGATGTCAAAGGCAACACAATGTACCGCTGGACGGAACAACAAGGCACAACGATCTTCCGCCATCCATCTCAATTTGCGAACGGCAATGCGGTAGATGCTAGGGGCAATCTCATCACTTGTGAGCACGGTCACCGCGGCATTAGTGTTACCGATAGTAACAACAATGTGCGTTTGTTGGTGGATAAGATCGATGGAAAACAACTTAATTCACCGAATGATGTAGTGGTGAAATCAGACGGTACGATTTGGTTTACTGACCCGCCATACGGCATTTTGAGTGATGCAGAAGGAAAAAAATCTCCAAGTGAGATCATTGGTTGTTATGTGTATTGCTACGATCCAAAAACAGATGAAATCAATATCGCAACCTTCCACGTAATGCGCCCAAATGGTTTGGCATTTTCGGCCGATGAAAGCCAATTGGTGGTAGCGGATATGTCTTCGGTGGAATTTAAAACCGCCGGCTTACATCATCTCGTGGTATTTGATGTGGACGGTAAACAACTGCATAACCGCAAAACCATTGCAGAAATTATCCCAGGTATTCCTGATGGTTTCTGTATTGATAAAAATAATGTGATTTATTGTAGCTGCGCAACGGGGCTACTGATTTTATTAATGGACAGTACGTTATTAGGACGCGTTTTACTCGATAAAACCACCTCTAACTGTACTTTTGGCTCAGACCAAAAAACGCTGTTTATTACAGCAACCAATAGTCTATATCGTTTAACATTTAAGTAAGGGTAAATTGTGAATTATTACTTAGGCATAGACTGCGGCGGCACTTTTATTAAGGCTGCCCTATTTGATACTTCAGGGAAAATGTTTGGTTGTGTCCGTGAAAATGTACAAGTGATTAGCGAACAAGCGGGCTATGCCGAACGTGATATGAACGAGCTTTGGCAAGTGTGTGCAACGGTGATTCAAAAAACGATTACACATAGCCAAATTGCCCCAACCCAAATTAAAGGCGTGGGCATTTCAGCCCAAGGCAAAGGTGCATTTCTGTTAGATAAGCAAAATCAACCGCTAGGACGAGCGATTTTGTCTTCCGATCAACGTGCGTTAAACATTGTGAAACAATGGCAAAAAGACGGTATTCCAGAAAAGCTGTATCCAATCACACGTCAAACCTTGTGGACGGGACACCCTGTGTCAATCTTACGTTGGGTGAAAGAAAACGAGCCGGAACGTTATCAGAAAATTGGCGCAATCTTGATGTCGCACGACTATTTACGTTTCTGTTTAACTGGCGAGTTATTCTGTGAAGAAACCAATATTTCTGAGTCCAACTTATACAATATGGAAACAGGACAATACGATCCTGCACTGGCGGATTTATTAGGATTAACCGGCATTATCGACAAGCTACCGCCTGTGATCGCAGCCAATAAAATCGCAGGTTATGTCACACCTGAAGCCGCAAAATTAACGGGGTTAGCCAGTGGTACTGCGGTGGTAGGTGGGCTTTTTGACGTTGTTTCGACCGCACTTTGCGCCAATCTTGATGACGAAACCAAACTCAATGCCGTTTTAGGCACGTGGTCTGTGGTGAGCGGCATTACGACACATATCGATAATCAGCAAACCTTACCTTTTGTGTATGGGCGCTATGCCGAATCTGACAAATTTATTATTCACGAAGCCAGTCCAACCTCAGCAGGCAACCTTGAATGGTTCGTGAAACAATGGCAACTCGATTATCAATCCATCAACCAAGCGGTCGGTGAGTTAGCACCTGCGGCAAGTTCTGTTTTATTCGTGCCATTTTTATATGGCTCTAATGCAGGCTTAGGTATGCAGGCTGGCTTTTACGGTATGCAAGCGCACCATACGCAAGCGCATTTATTGCAAGCCATTTATGAAGGTGTGCTGTTCAGTTTGATGTATCACCTCAACCGAATGAAACAACGTTTTCCACAAGCAACGCTTCTGCGTGTGACCGGTGGACCAGCAAAATCAAAAGTCTGGTTACAAATGCTCGCTGATTTCACTGGAATGACTTTAGAAGTACCACAAATTGAGGAAACAGGATGTTTAGGGGCGGCACTAATGGCAATGCAAGGTTTAGGCGAACAAAGCAATGTTTTCCAAACGCAATCAATGTTAAGCGTTGAACCAAACCCTGAACATTTCGAGGCTTATCAACGTAAATATCAACGCTATCAACAGCTAACAGAATCCCTCAAAGCGATGCTTTGATGAACCCAAACACAACAAAGTGCGGTCAAAAATAAGAAAGTTTTGAACGCAAGATTTTAAAGATAAAGACGGAGTATATCGTGAGAAAACATAAACTAGGTATTTATGAAAAAGCCTTGCCGAAGAATATCAGCTGGCAAGACAGATTATCTATCGCCAAAGCCTGTGGCTTTGATTTTGTCGAGATTTCAATTGATGAAACTGATGAACGTTTGGCACGTTTAGAT
>JBNFNA010000005.1:0-319723 GCA_049941595.1 Bisgaard Taxon 46 | reverse complement strand
CTGAGATATTTTTCGCATTGTTGATAATGTGATCACGGTTATCTGAGATATTTTTCGCATTGTTAATAATGTGATCACGGTTATCCGAGATATTTTTCGCATTATTAATAATATGCGTACGGTTCACATTGATATCAGTGCGGTTAGCGTTGATATCGATGCGGTTTGCATTAATATCTTTGCGGTTGCTATCAATACGTGAACTATTTACATCGATACGGTGGCTATTGTGAGCAATATGCGCAGTATTGTGATTAATACGGTTGCTGTTCACATCAATACGATGACTGTTGTGATCGATACGCGCAGAGTTAATGCTAATGCGTTGGTTGTTGTGCGCGATATTGTGTGCATTATTAATAATGTGTGCACGGTTATCTGCAATGTTTACCGCATTGTTGATGATGTGAGCACGGTTATTGTTAATACGTGATGCATTCACATCAATACGGTGATTGTTGTGATCGATACGCGCAGAGTTAATGCTAATGCGTTGGTTGTTGTGCGCGATATTGTGTGCATTATTAATAATATGTGCACGATTATCTGCAATGTTCACTGCATTATTGATGATATGAGCACGGTTCACATTAATATCAGTGCGGTTAGCGTTGATATCGTGACGGTTTTGGTTGATACGTGAACTATTTACATCAATACGGTGGCTATTGTGAGCAATATGCGCAGTATTGTGATTAATACGGTTGCTGTTCACATCAATTCGATGACTGTTGTGATCGATACGCGCAGAGTTAATGTTAATGCGTTGGTTATTGTGCGCAATGTTGTGTGCATTATTAATAATGTGTGCACGGTTATCTGCAATGTTTACCGCATTGTTGATGATGTGAGCACGGTTATTGTTAATACGTGATGCATTCACATCAATACGGTGACTGTTGTGATCGATGCGCGCAGAGTTAATATTAATGCGTTGGTTGTTGTGTGCAATGTTGTGTGCATTATTAATAATGTGTGCACGGTTATCTGCAATGTTTACCGCATTGTTGATGATGTGAGCACGGTTATTGTTAATACGTGATGCATTCACATCAATGCGGTGACTGTTGTGATCGATACGCGCAGAGTTAATGTTAATGCGTTGGTTATTGTGCGCAATGTTGTGTGCATTATTAATAATGTGTGCACGGTTATCTGCAATGTTTACCGCATTGTTGATGATGTGAGCACGGTTATTGTTAATACGTGATGCATTCACATCAATACGGTGACTGTTGTGATCGATACGCGTAGAGTTAATATTAATGCGTTGGTTGTTGTGCGCAATGTTGTGTGCATTATTAATAATGTGTGCACGGTTATCTGCAATGTTTACCGCATTGTTGATGATGTGAGCACGGTTATTGTTAATACGTGATGCATTCACATCAATACGGTGACTGTTGTGATCGATGCGCGCAGAGTTAATATTAATGCGTTGGTTGTTGTGTGCAATATTGTGCGCGTTATTAATAATGTGCGCACGATTATCTGCAATGTTCACCGCATTATTGATGATATGAGCACGGTTCACATTGATATCAGTGCGGTTGTGCGCAATGTTGTGTGCGTTATTAATAATATGTGCACGGTTATCAGCGATGTTCACTGCATTATTGATGATATGAGCACGGTTATTGTTAATACGTGATGCATTCACATCAATACGGTGGCTGTTGTGATCGATACGTGCCGAATTAATATTAATGCGTTGGTTGTTGTGCGCGATGTTGTGTGCATTATTAATAATGTGCGCACGGTTATCAGCGATGTTCACCGCATTGTTGATGATATGAGCACGGTTATTGTTAATACGTGATGCATTCACATCAATACGGTGGCTGTTGTGATCGATACGTGCTGAATTAATGTTAATGCGTTGGTTATTATGTGCAATATTCACATTATTGTGGTGTAAATTATTTTTAATGATTTTAATATCATTACGATTTTGTTGAATATTGCCAGTATTGTTCTGTATAGCACCTTTATTTTTATTTATTTCAACTTGTGCATTTAAGATAGCTTTACTATTTTTTGAAATATTAGCTTGGTTGGTTTTAATATCTTGACGGTTATTGACAATATTTACATTATTTTTATTGATATTATTTTGAATGATCTTAATGTCTTTTTTGTTTTGGGCAATTTGAGCAGTGTTTGCCTTATTATTTCCGTGATCAATTCTGATATTATTAATTTTAATATTGTTATTCTGAGTAATCGATAATGTATTATGAACAACAGCTGAAACAATGTTTGTTACATTTGTTTGGTTATGTTTATTGATAGTAACATTTGTAACACTAGGCTTTTGTACTTTCGGTCTATGTTGGATTCGTTGCTGCTGAATTTGTTGCTGTGGAATCTGTACTATCGGTAGGTTTTGTTGTCTTTGTTGCTGGATTTGTCTATCGATAATATCATTTCTGTGCTGGTTAATTTGACCTTTCTTTTTAGCTAAATTAAGGGTTCTATCCGTTAATGCTAATTGCATTTCAACAGAGTTGAAGGCGTGCTGTAAGTAAGATCTTCTATTTGGAAGAATTGCTTGTTGATGGTTTATGATCGGCGCAGTACCCGTGGTAGGCAACTGTGCTCCCATAATGTTAGCTCTATATTGATTGTTACTTACTGGTATAAGGTCAGGTGTTGCTGCAAAACCTTCCGTTGTTAACATCCCTGTTACCAATAAAGTAAGCAAGCTATTTTTAAATGTTAAGTTTTTCATTCGAAAGCCTCTTAAATATCTTATATTTGATGCCTATACATCGCTAGCTTTTTATTTGAACATAACTATTTCATTTTATGTTCAATAATAAAATACGTATATAAAATACTCTTATAACAGATATTGTTAAAATGACTTTTACAAACTTTTACACATTAAGAAATGAACTTTTTAATACAGTCTAATACTGGCTTGGTTCTATTTATTTGCGTACTTATTTATTGGTTTTTTGATTGTAAATTTATTTTGTTTATATTTACAAAATGTAAATAAAGTAAGATTTTTATAGAAAATGAAAATAAAAAAACGCCGAAATTTAAATTAAATTTCGGCGTCTGTTAAATATAAAACAAAATAACCTTATTTATTTCCAGATTTCTTCAAATTTTACTTTTGCTTTTAAGAATTTAGGGGTTGCGACAAGGTTACAATAGGTGTTTTGTGGGTTTTGCAAAAGGTAGCCTTGATGATATTCTTCAGCAGAGTAGAATGTTTTTGCGGGAAGCACTTCCGTCACAATTTTTTCTGAAAAGTGCGGTTGTAATTCTGCGATTTTTTGTTCTGCAAGCTGTTTTTGTTCATCGTTTAAATAATAAACGCCACTACGATATTGCGTTCCAATATCTTCCCCTTGATGATTTAATTGTGTTGGATTATGAATAGAGAAGAAAATCTCTAATAATTTCTCATAACTAATCACTGATGCATCAAATTCAACTTTAACTGCTTCAGCGTGGCCAGTTTCACCTGTGCACACTTCTTTATAAGTTGGGTGCTCCGTGGTGCCGTTAATATAACCAGAGGTCGCTTTTTCCACGCCTTTAATTTGATTGAAGACTGCTTCGACGCACCAGAAACAGCCACCTGCAAAGATTGCTTGTTGAGTCATATATTCTCCTTCGTGTTGGTTTTCTTTTTTATTTTGTCGTGCCAATTGTTTTATTCTTACACAATAACCTAGCGTTATTGCACTTGTTTAAATTGGATCATTTCATTGTTTGAAAAATCGTTTTGCTCTTCTTCATCATCAATGACAGCGGTTGATGAGAAATCAGGTTTATCAAAAGCAATATCGCCTTCAATATTTTCTAAAATTTGACCGCGCTTAATGTCTTTAAAATTAAACAGGGTTGTGTCACATAAATGAGAAGGCACAATATTTTGCATTGCACTAAACATTGTTTCAATTCTACCTGGGTATTGGCGATCCCATTTTTGTAGCATTTCTTTGACGACTTGGCGTTGTAAATTCGGCTGCGAACCGCAAAGGTTGCAAGGGATAATCGGGAATTGTTTTACAGCTGCATATTTTTCAATATCTTTTTCTTTACAATAAGCAAGAGGGCGGATCACAATTTGTTTGCCGTCATCGCTAATTAATTTAGGTGGCATACTTTTTAATTTACCGCCATAGAACATATTTAAGAACAATGTTTCTAACATATCATCGCGGTGATGGCCTAACGCAATTTTGGTTGCACCTAATTCTGTTGCCGTGCGATATAAAATGCCACGTCTTAAACGGGAACAAAGTGAACAGGTCGTTTTGCCTTCAGGAATTTTTTCTTTCACAATGCCGTAGGTGTTTTCTTCAATGATTTTATAATCAACACCAATGCTTGCTAAATATTCAGGCAAAATATGCTCAGGGAAACCTGGTTGTTTTTGATCTAAGTTAACCGCCACAATATCAAAATGGATCGGGGCATTTAAACGTAAATTTAATAAAATATCTAACAGCGTATAGCTATCTTTTCCGCCTGAAAGGCAAACCATTACTTTGTCGCCATCTTCAATCATATTGAAATCAGCAATAGCGTTGCCGACATTGCGACGTAAGCGTTTTTGCAACTTATTAAAGTTGTAAGTATGTTTTTTATCTTGTTGAGTTGTTTCTGTCATTCTCTTTATTCATTGTTCGTTAAAAAATCTGCGTATAGTAAGGCTTAATCTGGATTTTTCCAATAAAAATTCGTAAATGAGGAAAAGAGCGGTCGATTTTTTGTGAATTTCTTCACTGTTAGAATGGACAAAATCCTGTATAATCAACCAAATTTTTTTACGTAATTTACCCCCGTTGTGAGACTTTTTTAATGCTTGAAACATCACAAACAATTCCTGAGCTCGTTTCTTGGGCAAGAGAGCGTGAGTTTTCTTTAAATTTATCGACAGAGCGTTTAGCCTTTTTATTGGCTATTGCGATTTATAATAACGAACGCCTTGATGGCGAGATGCTAGAGGCCGATTTAGTCGATATTTTCCGCCATATTTCGAGTGCTTTTGAACAGTCCTCTGAAACTATATCTACACGTGCCAACAATGCAATTAATGAACTGGTAAAACAGCGTTTTTTAAACCGCTTTAGTAGTGAATTTACTGAAGGTTTATCGATCTATCGTTTAACGCCATTGGGTGTGGGGGTGTCGGATTACTACATTCGCCAGCGTGAGTTTTCTGCCTTGCGTTTATCTGTTCAACTTTCGATTGTGGCAGATGAAATTCAACGAGCATCCGAAGCAGCAGAGGAAGGCGGCGATGAACATCATTGGCGTCGTAATGTGTTCGCCCCCTTAAAGTATTCTGTGGCAGAGATTTTTGACAGCATTGATTTATCTCAACGTGTGATGGACGAAAATCAGCACAGCATTAAAGAAGAAATTGCAGAATTATTAACAAAAGATTGGCAAGCGGCAATCGCAAGTTGTGAGCGTTTATTAGATGAAACATCGGGCAATTTACGTGAGCTACAAGATACGTTAAATGCAGCAGGGGACAAATTACAAGCACAATTATTGCGTATTCAAGATTGTGTGATCGGTCAGGAAAATCTGTATTTTGTAGAACAATTAATCACCGATTTACAATCAAAACTCGACCGGATTATCAGCTGGGGTCAGCAAGCCATTGATTTGTGGATTGGCTACGATCGTCACGTGCATAAATTTATTCGTACCGCAATTGATATGGATAAAAATCGTGTCTTTTCACAACGCTTACGTAATTCTATCCATCAATATTTTGATCAGCCTTGGTTCTTATGGACAGCGCAAGCTGAGCGTTTAATTGATTTACGTGATGAAGAGTTAGCATTGCGGGAGGAAGATGCTTTAGGTGAATTGCCAGAAGAATTACAATATGAATCCCTTGCGGATTTACACGATCAAATCGTAGAACATATGCAAGGCTTATTGATTGATTATCGAGAACATAACCGCCCAATTAATTTAAGTTTAGTGTTAAAAGAACAATTAGAAAATTACCCTGTCACAAAACATTTCGATGTGGCACGAATTATTGTTGATCAAGCAGTCCGTTTAGGTTTGGCAAAAGATGATTTTAGTGGTGTTTATCCGCATTGGGAGCCAATCAACCAAAGTGGTGCGGAAGTGCAGGCTCATCCAATTGATGAGTATAAATAAGTGCAGTAAGTTTTAGCGAAATTTTATAAATAGAGAACAAACAATGACAGACAATCTTCAAGATCTCATTTCAATTAAATTGGCAGCAGCGATTGCAAATCCGCTATTTCCTGCTGTGGATAGCCAATTGCGTTCAGGTAGACACATTAGTCTTGATCAATTAGACAATCACGCATTTTTAATGGATTTCCAAGGTGAATTAGATACGTTTTACCGCCGTTATAATGTGGAGCTGATTCGTGCGCCAGAAGGTTTCTTCTATTTACGTCCAAAAGCAACGACACTGATCGCACGTTCTGTGCTGACTGAGCTTGAAATGTTAGTGGGTAAAGTACTGTGTTATCTCTATTTAAGCCCTGAACGTTTGGCCCAGCAAGGTATTTTCAGCACGCAAGAAGTGTATGATGAATTACTAAATTTGGCCGATGAAAACAAACTCTTAAAAGCGGTAAATCAACGTTCTTCAGGTTCTGACTTAGATAAACAAAAATTAGCAGAAAAAGTGCGTGCGGCATTAAACCGTTTACGCCGCCTAGGAATGATCCATACCGTTGGTGAGCAAAATAGCGGTAAGTTTACGATTTCAGAATCGGTATTCCGTTTTGGTGCGGAAGTGCGTTCAGGCGATGACCCACGTGAAGCACAATTACGTTTAATTCGTGACGGGGAAGCCGCAACACCAGAATCTTTAGCATTGGAACGCCAAGCTAACGCAGAAAGTGCGGTCGAAAATGAAGAAATTGAAGATGAATTAGATGATGAGGAATAAAGAGAATGTCTGAAGAATTAGCCCTTGAAAACATCGAACAAGCAGAGTCTGTTGTTCCTCAAACTGCTTTTAACCAAGCTCACAATGTGCCACGTGGTAAATTCCGTTCATTAACCTTAATTAACTGGAACGGTTTTTTTGCGCGTACTTTTGATTTAGATGAATTAGTGACAACACTTTCAGGTGGTAACGGTGCGGGTAAATCCACCACAATGGCAGGCTTTGTGACTGCATTAATTCCTGATTTAACCTTATTACATTTCCGTAATACCACAGAAGCGGGCGCAACCAGCGGCTCACGTGATAAAGGCTTGCACGGTAAGTTACGCCCAGGTGTGTGTTATGCTGCACTAGATACGATCAACTCTCGCAATCAGCGTGTTATTGTTGGGGCACGACTACAACAAGTGGCGGGGCGTGACAAAAAAGTTGATATCAAAACGTTCTCTATTCAAGGTTTAGCATTATCTGAAAACCCAACGGCGGTTTTCACGGAAATTGTTGGTGAACGCCAAGCACGTGTGCTTTCATTAAATGAATTAAAAGACAAAATGGAGCAGGCGGGTGCACAGTTTAAGCAATATCATTCGATTACGGATTACCACGGAATGATGTTTGACTTGGGGATTATTCCTAAACGTCTGCGTTCGTCTTCTGACCGTAGCAAATTCTATAAATTGATTGAAGCTTCTCTTTACGGTGGTATTTCAAGTGCGATCACCCGCTCTTTACGTGACTATTTATTGCCAGAAAATTTAGGCGTGCGTAAAGCGTTCCAAGATATGGAAAGCGCATTGCGTGAAAACCGTATGACCTTAGAAGCGATCAAAGTGACCCAATCTGATCGTGATTTATTCAAACATTTAATTACTGAAACCACCAATTATGTGGCTTCAGATTATATGCGTAATGCAAATGAACGTCGTGGCAACATTGAAAGTGCGGTTCGTTTTCGCCAAGATTGGTACAAAGCCAAAGCAGAACAACGTTTTTCTCAACAACGTTTAGTCGAGTTAAGCCGCGAATTAGCAGAGCTCACAGAAAATGAGAAAACATTAGAAGTGGATCACCAAAGTGCGGTTGATCATTTGAATTTAGTGCTTAATGCATTACGTCATCAAGAAAAAATATCACGTTATCAAGAAGATGTTGCAGAAATTGTCGAGCGTTTAGAAGAACAAAAAATCGTTGTTGAAACCGCAAATGAACATTTAGAAGAAGCACAAGTGCAAGTCGAGCAATCGGAGCACGAAGTGGATCAAATTCGCGCGCAATTAGCGGATTATCAACAAGCATTAGATGCGCAACAAACCCGTGCATTGCAATATCAACAAGCAATTGCAGCACTTGAAAAAGCAAAAACTTTATGTGGTTTAGCGGATTTAAATGTCAAAAATATTGATGCGTATCACGAAGAATTTGAAGCTCACGCAGAAAGTTTGACAGATCAAGTGCTTGAACTTGAACATAAAATGTCAATTTCTGAGGCGGCAAAGACTCAATTCGATAAAGCTTATCAACTTGTGTGTAAAGTCGCTGGTGACATTCCACGTTCAGCGGCATTTGAGCAAGCAAAAGAATTGTTACGTGAATATCCAAGCCAAAAAGTACAAGCCCAACAAACACCACAATTGCGTGCTAAGTTACACGAGCTTGAACAACGTTATGCACAACAACAAAGTGCGGTGCGTTTATTAAAAGATTTTAATCAACGTGCAAACTTAGATTTAGCGACGGCAGATGAGTTAGAAGAATATCACGCAGAACAAGAAGCGTTATTGGAAGATGTGAGCGTAGAGTTGTCTGAGCAAGTAGAACAACGCTCAACATTACGTCAAAAACGTGAACAATTGACCGCACTTTATAACGAAAATGCACAAAAAGCCCCAGCTTGGCTGACTGCACAATCTGCGTTAGAACGCTTACAAGAACAAAGCGGACAAGTGTTTGCAGATAGCCAAGATGTAATGAATTTTATGCAAGCGCAATTGGTAAAAGAGCGTGAATTGACTATTGAACGTGATCAATTAGAACAAAAACGCCAACAATTAGAAGCTCAAGTTTCACGTTTAAGCCAACCAGACGGTTCAGAAGATGCTCGTTTGAATGTATTAGCAGAACGTTTTGGCGGTGTGTTACTTTCGGAGCTTTATGATGATGTACCAATTGAAGATGCGCCTTATTTCTCCGCTCTTTATGGCCCGGCACGCCACGCTATTGTGGTACGTGATTTAGAAACCGTTAAAGCACAATTAGAACAGTTAGAAGATTGCCCAGATGATCTCTATTTAATTGAGGGCGACCCAGCGGCATTTGATGACAGTGTTCTGTCTGCTCAAGAACTGGCGCACGGTGTGGTGGTTCAGGTGTCTGAACGTGAATTACGTTACTCAAAATTCCCTGAAACTCCATTATTTGGACGTGCTGCACGTGAGAAATATTTAGAAGAATTACAAGTACAACGAGATGAAGTTGCAGAGCAATACGCACAACGTGCATTTGATGTACAAAAATGTCAACGTTTACACGAACATTTCAGCCAATTCGTGGGTTTACACCTTGCGTTAGCATTCCAGCCAAACCCAGAAGAATTAATGGCGGAAATTGGTCAGCAACGTAATGAAATTGAGCGTGAATTAAATAACTTCAGCACAACTGAACAACAATTACGTATTCAATTAGACAGTGCAAAAGAGAAAATGCAGTTGTTGAATAAGATTTTGCCTCAGTTAGCGTTGTTAGCGGATGAAAGTTTAATTGAGCGTATTGAAGAATGTCGTGAGCAATTAGATATTGCAGAGCAAGATGAGTTATTTATTCGCCAATACGGCGCTACGTTGTCACAATTAGAACCGATTGCGAATACTTTACAAAGCGATCCTGAAAATTATGAACGCTTAAAAGCGGATTATGAGCAAGCCATTTCTCAACAAAAACAAGTTCAACAACGTTTATTTGCGTTGGCCGATGTGGTGCAACGTAAACCACATTTTGCTTATGAAGAACGTGTTCAATCTGAAACTTCAGAATTAAATGAACAATTGCGTGCACGATTAGAAGAAATGCAACAACAGCGTGAACTTCAACGTGAACAGTTACGTCAAAAACAAGCACAATATGGTAGTTACAACCGTGTATATATTGAGCTACAAACCTCATTCAACAATAAGAACCAAATGTTGCAAGAGTTGTTGCAAGAGGTGGGTGAGTTAGGCGTGAGAGCCGATGAAGGTGCTGAAGAACGAGCGAGACAACGCCGCGATGAATTGCATCAATTATTATCAACGAGCCGTACCCGTCGTTCACAAGTGGAAAAACAATTAACCTTAATTGAAAGTGAAGCAAATGGCTTAGCAGCACGCATTCGTAAAGCAGAACGTGACTACAAAACACAACGTGAATTAGTGGTTGCAGCAAAAGTGAGCTGGTGTGTGGTGATGCGTTTATCTCGTGGTAGTGATGTGGAAAAACGCTTAAATCGCCGTGAGTTTGCTTACTTATCTGCAGATGAATTGCGTTCAATGTCGGATAAAGCGTTGGGGGCATTACGTACTGCCGTGGCTGACAATGAATATTTACGCGATAGCCTACGTTTATCAGAAGATAACCGTAAGCCAGAAAACAAAGTGCACTTCTTTATTGCGGTGTACCAACATTTACGTCAGCGTATTCGCCAAGACATCATTAAAACAGATGATCCAATTGATGCAATTGAGCAAATGGAAATTGAGCTTTCTCGCTTAACCGATGAATTGACACGCCGTGAGCAAAAATTGGCGATCAGCTCTGAAAGTGTGGCGAACATTATGCGTAAAACCATTCAACGTGAACAAAACCGTATTCGTATGTTGAACCAGGGATTACAAAACATTGCGTTTGGGCAGGTAAAATCGGTGCGTTTAGTGGTGAATATTCGTGACACTCACGCAATGTTGCTAGATGCGTTATCGGGTACACAAGAAGACTATCAAGATCTCTTCACTGATAATCGAATGACCTTCTCAGAAGCCATTGCGAAACTTTATCAACGTTTGAATCCGCATATTGATATGGGGCAGCGTACCGCACAAACCATTGGTGAAGAATTGCTCGATTATCGTAATTATCTCGATCTTGAGGTGGAAGTATATCGTGGTGCAGATGGTTGGTTGCGCGCAGAAAGTGGCGCATTATCAACAGGTGAGGCGATTGGTACAGGTATGTCAATCTTGCTAATGGTGGTACAAAGTTGGGAAGAAGAATCCCGCCGTATCCGTGGTAAAGATATTGTGCCTTGTCGCTTGCTATTCTTAGACGAAGCAGCCCGTTTAGATGCGAAATCCATTTCAACCTTGTTTGAGTTGTGTGAGCGTTTAGATATGCAATTGCTTATTGCGGCACCTGAAAATATCAGCCCAGAAAAAGGCACAACCTATAAGTTGGTGCGTAAAATTGCAGGCAACCAGGAGCACGTTCACGTGGTTGGCTTGAGAGGATTTGGCGCAACAGAGTAGTCAAAGAAAAGAAAAAAGTGCGGTCAAACTTTTAAAAGTTTTGACCGCATTTTAATATGAATGAATCATTCATTGAAAATACATAGTATAAGGGATTATTTATGCCTAGACGTTTAACACAGACACCTAGTGAAACTCATAAAACAATGCGCAATGTTACTTTTGAGAGTCAAGTAATTGCTTGGTTATTATATGATGGTTGGCAAGTTTTTACGCCAGTTCTAGATAATTGGCATAAAACTGATGTTCTAATTTCAGATGGTGAACAATATATTAGAATTCAAATTAAAACATTAAGTGCAGGAAAAGGTAAGAAAGTTAAAATTTCTAACTGTTGGGGAGATGCGCCTATTGATTATGTTATCTACTTCGCAAGAGAGGGAGAATGGGGATACATTATGCCTGCGTTTAAAGAATTGGCAAGACCTCTTAATCATAGTGAGCATCGTTTCTTTGAACTTAAACGTAAAGATTTTTTAACTGCATTTCATACAATTGATTAATTTAGTACAAGGTAAAAAGTGCGGTCAAACTTTTAATATATTGACCGCACTTTTGTTTTAAATGTATTTCATCATCAACGATTTTTATCTGGATAAGAAAAAGATATAATCAGACCTTTCTAACTGATTAAGGAAAGCAAAATGCATAATCTTATTATTGCCGTTCTTTGCAGTGTAGCGGTTTCCGTTTTACTTAAAGTTGCACGCAAAAAAAATATTGTCATTCAACAGGCCATTGCATTTAATTATATTGTTGCGCTTGGCTTATCTTACTTTTTACTTAAACCTGATTTTAAAGGGTTAGGTTTTACCGAGTTTGTGGCACAAAGTGAAAATGCGCCTGTATTTTTTGCCTTAGGTATTTTATTGCCAACTGTTTTTATCATTATGTCGAAAGCCGTTGAGTTTGCGGGCATTGTTCGCTCCGATGCCGCACAACGTTTGTCGTTATTTTTACCTATCGTCGCTGCTTTTTTAATTTTTGGTGAACAATTAAGCCAAGCTCGTTTAGTGGGCATTATTTTGGCATTCGTTGCATTATTCTGTTTATTGAATAAACCCGCTGACACAGAAAGCAATATGAAAGGAATGATCGGGCTGATTTTAGTTTGGTTCGGTTATGGCATCATTGATATTTTGTTTAAGCAAGTCGCAAAAAGTGGCGGCGCATTCCCTGCCACATTGTTTATTTCTTTTGTGTTAGCCGCTTGTGTGATGTTTGGTTATTTATTACTTAAACGTGAAGTCTTTACAGTTCCAAGCTTTGTGGGCGGGATTATTCTCGGTGGTTTAAACTTTATGAATATTCTGTTCTATATTAAAGCGCATCAAAGCTTTAGTGAAAATCCAACATTAGTTTTTGCGGGAATGAATATCGGTGTAATTTGTTTAGGGACGATTACTGGTGCGTTAGTGTTTAAAGAAAAAATAAGCAAAATCAATGGGGTAGGAGTAGCTGTCGGCATTTCAGCGATTTTCTGCCTATTCTATTTAGATAAAATCATCAATTAACCCTCAAATTTATGATAAGAGCCGCACAAAAGTGCGGTTTCTTTTTTCTCAATTTTCTCTGTTGTGTTAAAATTGCTTTTATTTTCAATCGAGTTTTCCTATGTCCACAACAGTTGATTTCAGCTTTTTTATTTACGATTATGAAAGTTTTGGTGTCAATCCAGCTTCCGATCGTCCCGCCCAATTTGCAGGTATTCGTACTGACATTGATTTCAATATTATTGGCGAACCCATAATGCTGTATTGCAAGCAAACCAACGATTATTTGCCTGCACCAGAGGCTGTTTTAGTGACAGGCATTACACCACAAGAATGTAATGAAAAGGGGATTTCTGAACCAGAATTTGCTGAGCGAATTTTGCAAGAATTTAGTCAGCCAAATACTTGTGTAATGGGATTTAACAATATTCGTTATGATGATGAAATGACCCGTTACACCTTTTACCGTAATTTCATTGATCCTTATGAATATAGCTGGAAAAACGGTAACTCCCGCTGGGATTTGTTAGATCTTGTACGTGCTTGTTATGCACTTCGTCCTGAGGGAATTAACTGGGCTTATGATGAAGAAGGTATGCCGTCATTTCGTTTAGAAAAATTAACACAGGTAAATGGCATAGAACATAGCAATGCGCACGATGCAATGGCGGATGTGTATGCGACAATTGCAATGGCGAAGCTCATCAAAGAAAAGCAACCAAAACTGTTTCAGTTTTTCTTTGAAAATCGTGGTAAGAAAGAAACCGAAAACTTAATTGATGTTGCCAATATGACGCCGTTGGTACACGTGTCAGGTATGTTGGGTAATTATCGTGGTAATACGGCTTGGGTTGTGCCAATTGCCTGGCATCCAACAAATAAAAACGCAGTCATTGTTTGTGACTTATCAGCAAATCTCGATGATTTATTGACAAAAAGTGCGGTCGAATTACGCCAAAATTTATATACGCCAAAAACAGAGCTGCTAGATAAAGGTGTTTTACCTGTTCCATTAAAACTCATACATATTAATAAATGCCCAATTCTTGCGCCAGCTAAAGTGTTATTACCAGAAAATGCGCAGCGCTTAGGAATAGATAGAGAATTTTGCCTACAAAATTTACAACGCCTCAAAAACTCATCGAATATTCGTGACATTGTCACTGAAATTTTTACTAATGAAGATAGAGTGTTTGAGCCGAGCTTAAATGTTGAAACTGAACTGTACAATGGCTTTTTTGATTTCAGTGATAAAAACAATATGGCGATTTTGCGAACCTTGCCAGCAGATAAACTTGCTGATCACGGTTTGGCATTCAAAGATAAACGCATTCCTGAATTATTATTTCATTATCGAGCCAGACATCATTTCAGCACCTTAACACGTGCTGAACAAATCAAATGGCAAAAATACCGCCATAAAAAGCTCGCTCAAAGTGCGGTAGAATTTGAGCAAAGTTTGCAGCGTTTAATTGAAGAAAATCATAATAATCCTGACAGGTTGGAATTATTACAAAAAGTCTATGAATATGGCGTAAAATTATTAGCCTAATAATAAAAATAGCGATAACGCTAGATAAATAATTCAATACATCAGCTAAGATGAAATCTCAGATTTTACGTAGCGCAATCAATAAAAATAAAAGCCGTAGCGAACAAAAAGCTACGGTTTTTTATTTTCCCTCAAGTAGAAATATCATCCTTATATTTAATTTTAGCTTACATAGTAAATAAGTCAGGGTATAACTTTGTAAATATCTCTGTGACAAGGCTTTATAAATCCTGATTTAGTATTGATTAAATAGTAAATGTGACTTGTGTATAAGTCTGTGATTTAATTAATCCGTAGTTTTCACTAACCGTATAACTGATTTCGCATAATGTATATTATGTTAAATAAAAAATTAAAGTGACAATATTCTAAAATGAGAAAACTACTCTATGCATTCATTAAGGTACATCAATGAAATTCTTTAAAAGATAATCTGGATAAGCTTAATTAGATTGCGTTCTGTTTTATGACTGGATATAGCAAAAATGAGAATCACTTTTGCGCTAAGAAATATAAAAAGAGATAAAGAAGAAAATATTCAGATAACGCTAGGTAGAATCTGAGAAACAAGACCACTAATTCTAGGCTAGATTTTAAAAATGAAATTTAATGGATAACTGTATTATTTGTGACCCTGTCGCAAGATTGCTAATAAAAAACACCTTCATTAATGTGAAGATGGTTTTCTCTTAATTAGAACAAATTGATTTTTAGAATGGCTGATTTGCTTCTCTGACTAAAATCCCCCATTCTTGCGATGCAGATTTAAACTCCTCTTTTTTATTTTCTAAAATCGCAATTAAACAGTAAGAATCACCATTGGTTTCTGCATTGTATAAAAGCACACCTTCTTTATGAAAATATTCATAGGCGATTTTCATCAGTTCCTCTGGTAAATCTTCTTCTAAATTTCTTTGTGTCCATTCGATATCTTCTATATAGTAAAACTCTGCAATTTTACCAACACGCCAAATAAATTCTTCACTATCACGCCAGTCAATAAAAAAGAGTTCTGCATCACTCGGTAAATGTTCTGATAAAGCAAAATTGAGCAATTCTTCTGGTTTCCAGCTCTCCTGCTCCCCTAATTTATTTATAATTTCGTCTGCTAAGTTTTCAAAGCGATAAATAGCTTTTAGCCATTGGCGAAAATTTTCTTTATCTGAAGCGGTTTCGTTTTCAAATAGAATACGTACGATAAGGCAAGGCATTATAAAAAAGAAAGTGAGAAAAACAGAACTTAATCTCATCAAAAATGAAGGTTCTTTATCGATGAATAAACTTTTTATGGATGCAAAAGGCAGTATAAAGAAGGTGATAAGTGCGGTGATAATGCGCTGAAAACAATTCATTTGAGTTCCTATATAAACAATAATACAGCTTCTAATATAGCCTAAAAATTAGCTGATATATAGCTTGTTTTTTATGGATAACTGTTCTCACTATTTCAGAAAAATTAGCTAACTTATTTAAAAATAGGGATTATTTTCGTGTGTTTTTTACCCTATTAATTTGACATTTTGATCTAGATCAGTTTACTATGATTATGTCTAGCTTATTTTTCAGGCTAGAGCATTCCTTAAAAATTAATGGAGGTATCTATAAATGAGTAAAGAATTCGATAAGAAACGTGATGAGTTATTAAGTGAAATCCGTGATATTTTAGATAATGCAGAAGAGCTTTTTGATGAGAAATCAAAAGCTGGTGCGGATGAGCTTAAAAAACTTAAATCGAGTCTTGATTCACGAGTTTCTAAATTACAGAAACAATTCGGTTCATTAAAAGATGATGCTGTAGCGGGAACAAAAGAAGTTATCAAGCAAACTGATGAATTAGTGCAAGACAATCCTTATAAAGCGATTGGTGTTGCCGGAGTGATTGGTTTATTGTTAGGTGTCTTAATCTCTAAGAGATAAGTCTTTACAGTTGTAAAAGGCTACAATATGTAGCCTCTTCTTACAATTTAGGACGATAAATGCAAATTTTACAGAAAGTTAAAAATATTACCCTAACCTCATTAGAGCTGATTCACGTTCGTTTAGAAATGGCGAGAATTGAGCTTGTTGAACAAAAGAATTTTCTTGTAACCTTGTTTACAGCATTATTCTTGATATTAATTTTATTATTAATTTCTTTTATAAGTTTATTGTTTGGCTTAAATAGTGTTATTGCACCAGAAATCAAACACCTTGTTTTCTTTGGTATAAGTGCGGTTGCTTTTTTAATTATTTTGATTTTATTACTGGTAATGCGTAATACCGTAATAAAACAACGTAATTTTATGGTGACTACCCTTGCTGAAGTAAAAAATGACATTCAAGCGTTAAAAGGTGCTTTAGGTGCTCAAGCGAAAAAAGAACCCAATGATACGGAGCTTTTATGAAAACAGAACTTGATGAAGAAAAAGAATTATTGATTATGAAAGGAGATGCATTGCGTATGAAACTTTACGGATTTGGTAAAAAGCCTAAAGCACCCAACTCATCTTTTTTGACAGATTCAGTGTCACAGATCGCATCTTCATTAAATCAGCCAGTTGTGCGCTCTCTCGCAGTATCTCTGTTGAGCAAAAAACTGTTAAGCTCAAAATTCTTAGCTTACTCTGCACTCGGCGCTGTCGCTTTGTTTTTATTAAATAAAGGCGATAAAACAGAATAAAATGAATTCAAAAAGAAAAGGCTAGAAAACTATCTAGCCTTTTTATTGGTGAAAATTATTTCTTTCTTTCAACCCATTGATTATCAAGGTAATCGACAATCCATTTAGTCGCTTTACCATTCTTTTCAGATGTTACATATTGGCGCTTTTCTTTACGACTAAAACGTACAATCGCTTCATTGCCTTCTGGGTCTTGCTGTGGTGCATCAGCTAAATAACGTAATTTTTCAGGTAAACGATCACGATATAATGCTAATTCTGCCACTTTAGGCGCGCGTGTTTCACGAGATTTCGGGAAGTTATGTGCTGACATAAACACACCGCTTGCCCCATCACGTAACACAAAATAAGCATCTGATTTTTCACATTTTAATTCAGGGAAATGAGTAGGTTCTTCTTTTGGTGGCGCAACTTCCCCATTTTTTAGAATCTTACGGGTATTGTCGCAGCTTGTGCAGCCCATATATTTGCCAAAACGACCAAGTTTTAAATGCATATCTGCGCCGCATTTATCACATTCTACGATTGGGCCGTCATAACCTTTGATTTTGAAACTTCCCTGCTCTAATACATAACCATCACAATTTGGATTATTACCACAAATATGGATTTTGCGTTGTGGATCAATGATATAGCTGTCCATTGCAGTGCTACATTTTGGACAACGTTTACGCTCCATTAAGGCTTTCGTTTCTGAAGATTCATCTAATACGTTTAATAGTTCAACTTCAGGAATCAGATTAACGGTCGTTTTACAACGTTCTTTTGGGGGTAATGCATAACCTGAACAACCTAAAAATACGCCAGTGCTTGCAGTGCGAATGGCCATTTTGCGACCACAAGTTGGGCAATCCATATCAGTTGGAACTAGGCTATTTGGTTTCATTCCACCTTCAAGCTCATCTAATTCTGCTTGAGTGAGTTTTTCAGAGAAATCTTTAAAGAATTGATTTAATTCGGTTTTCCAGTTTTTCTGACCATTTGCAATTTGGTCTAAGATGTCTTCCATATTCGCAGTAAAATCATAACTCATTAAATCTGCGAATGATTGGTTTAAGCGATCAGTAACAATCTCCCCCATTTTTTCAGCATAAAAACGGCGGTTTTCTACACGCACATAACCACGCTCTTGAATGGTTGAAATAATCGCTGCATAAGTAGATGGACGACCAATACCACGCTTTTCCAATTCTTTAACTAACGCGGCTTCACTGAAACGTGCAGGCGGTTTGGTAAAGTGTTGTTCTGGCAACACTTCTTTTAAGTTGAGTTTATCGTTTACAGAGACATTTGGTAAGACTTGGTCTTCAGCACTTTTGCTCATTGCTGGCAACACTTTTGTCCAACCGTCAAAACGTAAGATACGCCCTTTCGCTTTTAACTCATAATCGTCTGCTTTGACAGTCAAGGTTGTGCTGTCATATTGTGCCGCAGGCATTTGACAAGCCACAAATTGGCGCCAAATTAAGTCATACAAGCGAATTGCATCTTTTTCCATACCGGCCAAGCTTTCTGCCACTGTATTTACATCAGAAGGACGAATCGCTTCGTGCGCTTCTTGGGCATTATCTTTACTTGAGTAGAAATTAGGTTTTACTGGTAAATATTGGTTGCCATAATGCGACTCAATATAACCACGCACCATATTTAATGCATCTTGGCTTAAATTGGTTGAGTCAGTACGCATATAAGTGATGTAACCCGCTTCATATAAACGTTGCGCTAACATCATTGTCTTTTTCACACCAAAGCCTAAACGCGTACTTGCCGTTTGTTGTAAAGTCGAGGTAATAAATGGTGCTCTTGGTTTAGAGCTAGTTGGCTTGGTTTCTAATTCTGAAACGATATAATCCGATTTTTGTAAAAAATTGACCGCACTTTGAGCTTCTTTCTTATTTTTTGGAGCGAATTTTTTACCTTTAAATTGGGTTACTTCTAAACGAAGCTCGTCTTTTGTTTGAGTTTGAGTAAGAACATCGACTTCCCAATATTCTTCCGGCTGGAAGGCTTTAATTTCGCGCTCACGTTCTACGAGCAATTTAACCGCAACAGATTGCACTCGACCCGCAGATAAGCCACGTGCCACTTTTTTCCACAATAATGGGGACACCATAAAGCCCACTACACGGTCTAGGAAACGGCGTGTTTGCTGTGCATTGACACGGTCTAAATTCAAGTGTTCAGGCTTATCAAATGCTTGTTTAATTGCATTTTTTGTAATCTCATTAAATACTACGCGGCTGAAACGTGAATCATCGCCACCAATGACTTCACGTAAATGCCACGCAATTGCTTCTCCTTCTCTATCCAAATCGGTTGCGAGGTAAATATGATCAGCTTTCTTTGCGAGTGATTTGAGTTCAGAAACGACTTTTTCTTTGCCTGGTAGAATTTGATAATTGGCTTTCCATTGGTGATAAGGGTCGATCCCCATACGTTTCACCAATGCATTGCGATCTTTCTCTTGTTTGATCGCTAATTTTTCTTCTGCACTCAATCCTTTTGTTGAAACCGGTTTTGCTTTCTCACCAGTGCTTGAACCTACCGTTGGCAAGTCACGAATATGGCCAACGCTAGATTTTACAATATAATCGCTACCTAAATATTTATTAATGGTTTTCGCTTTAGCTGGCGATTCCACAATAACCAGGGATTTACTCATTATTTATTACCCAATTTACTCAAACTTATATAAAATAGTCGCTATATTGCTAACTATCTGCTTGCAGGTCAACTCTTTTTTTAAAAAAGGCACATAAATGGACAAACTCAATGCAATCTCTGTCTTTTGCAAAGTCATCGAAACACAAAGTTTTACACAGGCTGCTGCACAGCAAAATATCTCTGTGGCGATGGCAAGTAAATTAGTTGCCCAACTTGAAGAGCAACTCAAGACCAGATTATTGCAACGCACCACACGAAAAATCTCACCTACCGAGGCCGGGCTTGTTTATTATCAACGTTGCCAGCCAATTTTAGTTGAGCTAGAAGATGCAGAATCAAGTATTAGCTCATTAGCCACTGCATTACAAGGCAATTTAACCATTTCTGTGCCTCGTGATTTTGGTTTACTTTTTATTACGCCAAATCTTGCTTCTTTTATTAAAGCTCATCCCAATTTGCATATAGACATTTCTTTTAATGATCGAATGATGGATTTAATTTCTGAAGGCTATGATCTGGCTTTGCGAATTGGTCATTTACAAGACAGCTCGTTAGTAGCCAAGAAAATAGCCACAGCGTCAATGCACATTGTCGCCTCCCCTGAGTATTTAGCGAAAAATGGTACACCACAAACACCAGAAGAATTACACAAACATCATTGTTTACTGTATAAAGCACGAGGCAACCAAATTTATTGGGAATTTCAGCAAAAAGAACAACTTTGCCGTGTCAAAATGCAATCAAGAATGGTTTGTAATAATGGTGTGACCTTAATGGAAATGGCGAAAACTGGCTTAGGGATTATTAATACACCAAGTTTTTTCATTCAAGAAGCCTTAAAAAATGGCGAACTGGTAGAAATTTTGGTGGATTATAAACAGCAACCACTTGATATTAATGTGGTTTATCCACATCGACGCCATTTGCCCGCCAAAACTAAGGCTTTTATTGAATTTTTACAAGATTTAAAACTTCGCCAATTTTGTTAAGACTGGTAAGCCGTTAATTTCTCCCAAATAGGCTCACACCCATCAGGTAAATGTAAGGATTTACCTAACTCTATCCAACCGCAAGGAAAATGAAAATCTGAACCCATAGAGCTTAATAATTCATTTTCCTTTGCCCATTTGGCTAATAACAATCGTTGATCTTTCGTTTGACCACAGCCAGATACTTCAATGCCATCACCGCCCCATTGTTTAAAATCTGCGATCAGTTTTTTCACCCATTTTGCTGTCATTGTATAGCGTAATGGATGCGCTAATACCGCTAATCCACCTGCTTGATGAATGGTCTCAATTGCTGTTGGAATATCACTCCATTGCGCCTTCACATAGCACGATTTACCTTGCGATAGATATTTCTTAAATGCCTGACTTTCATTGGCCACTTTTCCAATTTGTACTAATAAACGTGCATAATGGGCACGTGTCACTTCACCCGTGGCGAGTTTTTTCGCTTCGTCAAAGGCATTCAGTACACCGACTTTTGCTAGCTTTTCACCGATTTCAACAGCTCGCTGATGGCGTAATTCCGCTTGTTGATGCAAAAGTGCGGTCATTTTTTCACAATTTTCATCAAAACCTAAACCAACGATATGAATTGCACGGTTTTCCCAATTTGTTGAAATCTCTACGCCAGTGATTAATTGAATGCCTTGTTGATTAGCAGCTTGTTTTGCTTCAGCAATGCCTGAAACTGTATCGTGATCGGTAAGCGCCAGAACATTCACGCCTTTTTCAACTGCTCTGCTCACCACTTCTGTGGGCGATAAAACACCATCAGAGGCTGTACTGTGGCAATGCAAGTCATAAATTGTTGTCATTTTTTGTTCCTAAATAAAAAGTGCGGTTATTTTTTGAGAAATTTTCCGCACTTTATGAATAACTGTGGCGAATTATTTGATGGCTTCAACTAATTGTTTGATTAAGTTTGGACCGTGATAAATCAAACCTGAATAAAGCTGTAATAATTCTGCGCCCGCATTGATTTTTTCTTTGGCATTTTGCACGCTGTCAATTCCGCCACTGCCAATAATTGGAACGTTGTCTTTCAACTCTTGATGTAAACGAGCGATAATTTCCGTGCTTTTATGTTGTAACGGCTTACCACTTAACCCGCCTTGTTGTTCTGCATTTTTAAGACCGTTCACCGTATCACGTGAAATCGTTGTATTGGTTGCAATCACACCATCCATTTTGTGACGTTGTAGCGTATCAGCAATTTGCACCAATTCAGCCTCAGTTAAATCTGGCGCAATTTTCACCGCAATTGGCACATATTTATTATATTGCTGGGTTAAAATTTGCTGTCTTTCTTTCACGCCTTGTAATAAATCGTCTAATGCATCACCATATTGTAATTGACGCAAGCCCGGTGAGTTTGGAGAAGAAATGTTGATTGTGATGTAATCGGCGTAGTTATAGGCTTTATTTAAACAGAAAATGTAATCCGCTTTGCCGTTTTCTACACTAGTAAAGGTATTTTTACCAATATTGATGCCTAAAATCCCGTCGTATTTCGCTTGTTTGACATTTTCAATCAAATAATCAATGCCGTAATTATTGAAACCGTTGCGATTAATAATGCCTTCTGCTTCAGGTAAACGGAATTGGCGTGGTTTCGGGTTACCGTCTTGCGCCAATGGAGTCACTGTACCAACCTCAATAAACCCAAAGCCCATTGCACCAAAACCGTCAATCGCTTCCCCATTTTTATCCGCACCTGCAGCTAAGCCAATAGGGTTTTTAAATTGCAGCCCCATTACATTTTTGGGAGAACCTGCTGGACAGGCTAACATCGTTTTTAAAATAGGATTTAAAGGTGATTTACCAATCACTTTTAACGTTTGAATAGTAAGATCGTGTGCTTTTTCAGCATCAAGGGAAAAAAGTGCCTTACGGACTAATGAATACATACTCGTTTATCTCTCTGGATAGTTTAACTGTGAATACGCGCGGAATTATACGCTTTTCGGGATAAAAAGTAATGAAAAAATTCTATTATTTTGAGTGAATTAAGTTGAAACCGCTAATAAAAAAGTGCGGTCAAAATGTTTACTTTTTTAACCGCACTTTTATGGCTATGAATTATTGCAAGGCTTTTTCAATTTTCTCATATAAATCACGAGAAACATTTTCTAGTTCGCTTATACGCTCTAAACCACGTTTCATCAACGTTTGACGTTGACCATCATAACGGGAGAAACGAATTAATGGTTCAATTAAACGAGAAGCAACCTGTGGATTGCTTTCATTTAAACGAATAAGGATATCCGTCAAGAAACGATAACCCGAGCCATCAATCGCGTGGAACGCTTTGAGGTTTTGATTGGCGAAACTGCAGACTAATGCACGTAAACGGTTCGGGTTGTTGAAGTTGAAACTTGGGTGATCCATTAACTTCATTACATTTGACAACACATCTTCATCTGGGCGTGTCGCCTGTAACGCAAACCATTTATCCATTACTAAACCATCGTGCTGCCATTTATTTTCAAAGTCTGCTAATAAGCTGTCACGACAAGGCAATTGTGCTTTAGTCGCTGCACTTAATGCCGCAAGCGTGTCCGTCATATTGTTGGCATAACTATAATGTTTGTTCACAACATTGTTGCCAACAGTGGTATAAGCTAAGTAGCTCACACACAGATTACGCAAACCACGCAATGCAATATCTTCAGCTGTTACACGATATTCGTCTAAACGAATATCGTTATACACTTTCAATAGTGTTTGTTTTAGGCTTTCAGCAATGGTACGCACCATAAAATCACGCACTAATGTAATGCCTTCTGGGTCGATAGTTTTGAATAGTTCTGCAAATTCAGTGACTTTCGGCAATGTGAGAATGAGTGTAGTGAGTTCTGGGTCTTGTTGATAATTATCTAACACTTGATACAACTCTGCTAAGATTTCAGCGGAAAACTCAAGTGTTTTACCCTGTTGGTGACGAGTCAAGTTACGACGTAACTCCATCGCATACAACATTTGTGCAACGTCCCAACGAACAAAGTGATTTTCTGCGTGGCGCAGCAATGTCACTAATTGTGCGGTGCTGTATTCATAATTTAATTTCACTGGCGCAGAAAAATCACAAAGCAATGCAGGCACAGGCTTACTCTTAATGTTAGTAAAAGTGAAAGTTTGCTCTGCTTGTTTCACATCTAAAACCGGATTAACCGCTTGGCCCTCATTTTCTAACGCAAATGGTGTACCAGATTTGTCATATAAAGCAATTTTTAATGGAATATGTAAGTTCACTTTTTCCATTTGATCTGCAGTTGGCGGTGTCATTTGTGAAACCTGTAAAGAATAGACCGCACTTTGCTCGTCATAGCTATCAGAAATCGTTAATTCTGGCGTGCCAGATTGACTATACCAATGACGGAATTGCTTTAAATCAATGCCTGATGCACGCTCCATTGCAGAAACAAAGTTTTCACAGGTTGCTGCTTTGCCGTCTTGTTCTTCCACATACAGACGCATACCTTTTTGGAAACCTTCTTCACCTAGTAACGTATGCATCATACGAATCACTTCCGCCCCTTTTTCATAGACTGTCATCGTATAGAAGTTATTCATTTCAATGACTTTTTCTGGACGAATTGGATGTGACATTGGGCTTGCATCTTCGGCAAATTGTGCTGTACGCAATAAACGAACATCTTCGATACGTTTGCCTGAACGTGACCATAAATCAGAGGTGAACTCTTGATCACGGAAAACTGTTAAACCTTCTTTTAAACTTAGCTGGAACCAGTCACGACAAGTGATACGGTTACCTGTCCAGTTGTGGAAATATTCGTGTGCAATCACGCTTTCAACCGCTAAATAATCTTCATCAGTGGCAGTTTGTGGGTTGGCGAGCACGAATTTTGAGTTAAAAATATTTAACCCTTTGTTTTCCATTGCGCCCATATTAAAGAAGTCTACCGCCACGATCATATAAATATCCAAATCGTATTCTAAACCAAAGCGGTCTTCGTCCCATTTCATTGAGCGTTTTAAACTTTGCATTGCCCAATCCGCACGATCTAAATTGCCACGGTCAACATAAAGCTCGAGTTCGACTTCACGTCCACTTTTCGTGATAAAGGTATCTTTTAATAGATCAAAATCCCCTGCCACTAAAGCAAATAAATAGCTTGGTTTCGGGAATGGGTCATTCCATTCAACCCAATGGCGACCATCTGGCAAATCCCCGCTCGCAATACGGTTACCATTTGATAATAAATAAGGATATTTGCTTTTTTCCGCCGTAATTTTGGTGGTGTAGCGCGCGAGTACATCTGGACGGTCGAGCATATACGTGATTTGACGGAAACCTTCAGCCTCACACTGAGTACAAATGCCCTCACCTGATTGATATAAGCCTTGTAATGACGTATTTTTTTCAGGTTTCAGGATTGTCACAATCTCTAATTCAAACTGATTGTCTTTTAATTGGCTTAAATCTAAAGTTAAACTTTCGCTATCTTGATTAAATTGTTTGAAATCTTTGCCATTTAATTTAATGGTCGAAAACTGGAAACTGTGCCCGTCTAAACGTAATGTTTTTGCTTCTGGATTTAAACGTTCATACTGGCTAGTTGCGGTAACGATTGTTTTCTTAGGATTGAGTTGAAAATCAAGGAAAATATTGCTGACAGTGAAATCAGGCGCTTTATAATCTTTTCTATATTTTGCTTTAGCTTGCATAAAAAAACCTATTTCTTTTTTCGAACTGAAAAACTTGATTAGGATATGACTTTATACCCCAAGTTGCAATCAGATTTTATCTTGTCAAACCTTAATCAAACGCCAAGCAAACGTTTGCTTATTGCTTATAGTGTGCTATTCTACGCACGTTTTTATTTTTGGATTTAATAAGGAAAAAAATGTTACACACCACCTCTCCAACACAACCTCAAATTGCCATTGTGATGGGTTCAAAAAGCGATTGGTCAACAATGCAAGAAGCCACTCAAATTCTTGATGAATTACAAGTGCCTTATCACGTTGAGATCGTTTCGGCACACCGTACCCCAGACAAACTCTTTAGTTTTGCAGAAAGTGCGGTCGAAAAAGGTTATAAAGTGATTATTGCAGGTGCAGGCGGTGCAGCACATTTACCTGGAATGATTGCAGCAAAAACCTTAGTGCCAGTGTTGGGTGTACCCGTAAAAAGCTCAATGTTAAGTGGTGTGGATAGTCTTTATTCGATCGTACAAATGCCAAAAGGTATTCCTGTGGGCACATTAGCGATTGGCCCCGCTGGTGCAGCAAATGCAGGTTTGCTAGCCGCTCAAATTTTAGCAGCGTTTGATAGCTCACTTTTACAGCGCTTAAAACAATTTAGAGAAAATCAAACTAATGTGGTGTTGGACAATCCAGATCCACGAGTTCAATAATGTTTTAGGGCGGACGATTGTTCGCCCTGTCTATTTTTAATTTTTCCAACTGGTTTTTATTTTATGCAAAAAAGTGCTTTATACCCTACTGTTTATGTTCTCGGAAATGGTCAACTTGGCCGTATGTTGCGTTATGCTGGTGCGCCGTTAGATATTCACGTGCAGCCACTTGCGTTTGATGCACCTGTCTTTGATTTACCACAGGACAGTATTATTACCGCAGAAATTGAACGTTGGGAAAAAACACCTTTAACAGAAATGTTAGGCAATCATTCACTTTTTGTGAATCAGAGCGTATTTGCTACCCTAGCTGATCGTCTATCACAAAAATCATTGCTTGATGAATTAGCATTACCAACCTCACCTTGGTGCTTATTAAAAGAAGAAAATCAATGGCAACAAGTTTTTGCGGATGTGGGCGAAAAAGTAGTTGTAAAACGCCGTATGGGCGGTTATGACGGTCGTGGTCAATGGATTGTGGATCAAACCAATACCCAAGTCATTACACAAGACTTATATGGCGAAACTATCGCTGAAAAATTTATTCCATTCGATTACGAAGTGTCTATCGTAGGCGCACGTTTTAGAAATGGTGAAACACGTTTTTATCCAGTCACGCACAATTTACAGCAAAACGGCATTTTACATTATAGCGTCGTTGATACCAATTTCCCTCAACAAGCACAACAGCAACTACAAGCTGAAGCGATGTTAGGCAAAATTATGCATAAGCTAGATTATGTTGGTGTAATGGCGATGGAATGTTTTGTTGTGGGTGATCAATTATTAATTAATGAACTTGCACCACGTGTTCATAATAGTGGTCACTGGACGCAATTAGGCTGCTCTATTAGCCAATTTGAATTACATTTACGTGCATTATTAGACTTACCAACGCCAGAACTACAACCGATTGCACCGAGTGTAATGGTGAATTTAATCGGCACTGAGCATAATGTTCAATGGTTGAATACCCCATTCAGCCAGCTACACTGGTACGGCAAAGAGGTTCGTCCGGGGCGTAAAGTCGGACATATCAATTTAACTCACCCCGATACACAAGTGTTAATTTCGCTACTTCAAAAATTACGTAAAGAGTTACCTGATGATTATCAATCTGGTTTAAATTGGGCGGTAGAAAAACTAAAATAATTCAATTTATTACCGCATTTTTAAAACATTATCTAAATAACTGAATTAATTTTTAAATTCCTTTGATTCGAGCTTGATAATATTTGCCTCGTGCAGTATAACTAGCTCACTATGACTAAACACAACAATGTAAGGATTTAATTATGTTTGAAAATATTACCGCAGCACCCGCAGATCCGATTTTAGGCTTAGGCGAATCGTTCAAAGCTGAAACTCGTGATAATAAAATCAATTTAGGAATTGGTGTTTATAAAGATGCTCACGGTAACACACCTATTATGAAAGCGGTTAAAGAAGCGGAAAGACGCTTGTTTGAGCTTGAAATGACCAAAAACTATTTGGCAATTGATGGTGTGGCAGAATTTAATGCACGTACAAAAGAATTATTATTTGGTGCAGATTCTGAAGTGGTGACACAAGGTCGTGCGAAAACTGTACAAAGTTTAGGTGGTACAGGTGCGTTACGTATCGCTGCTGAGTTCATCAAACGTCAAACAAAATCACAAAATGTTTGGATAAGTACACCAACTTGGCCAAACCATAATGCGATTTTTAAAGCAGTTGGTATGACGATTCGTGAATACCGTTATTATGATGCTGAAAACAAATGCTTAGATTGGGATAATTTAATTGCTGATTTAAGCAATGCGGGGGAAGGTGATGTTGTATTACTACACGGCTGCTGTCATAACCCAACGGGTATTGACCCAACAGCTGAACAATGGCAACAACTTGCAGAATTATCTGCGAAAAATGGTTGGTTGCCACTCTTCGATTTCGCATACCAAGGCTTTGCAAATGGCTTAGATGAAGATGCGTTTGGTTTACGTACTTTCGTGAAAAATCACAAAGAATTATTGGTTGCAAGCTCATACTCGAAAAACTTCGGCTTATATAATGAGCGTGTAGGTGCATTCACTTTAGTGGCTGCAACAGAAGAAATTGCAGCAACAGCATTAACTCAAGTGAAAACTATCATTCGTACCTTGTACTCAAACCCAGCTTCTCACGGTGCAACTACAGTATCTATGGTATTAAAAGATGCTCAACTTCGCCAAGAATGGGTGGAAGAATTAGCAGAAATGCGTGATCGTATTAAAACAATGCGTAGCCAATTTGTAGAATTATTGAAAGAATTTGGTGCAGATCGTGATTTCAGCTTTATCATCGACCAAAATGGTATGTTCTCATTCTGTGGTTTAAACCCAGAACAAATGGACCGTTTGAAAGACGAATTTGCTATTTATGCCGTACGTTCTGGCCGTATCAATGTAGCGGGTATCACTGAAGATAACATCCGTTACTTATGCGAAAGCATTGTGAAAGTACTATAATTTTCTGACGATAATAAATAACCGCACTTTAAAAGTGCGGTTATTTTTTGAGAATTTTTCTATTTTATCTCGTGTCACCAACGTTCTAACGCTTCCTGATCGCTATCACGACTTTCAATCCAGCGTTCACCTTTATTCGTTTGTTCTTTTTTCCAGAACGGCGCTCTGCTTTTCAAAAAATCCATAATAAATTCGTTGGCTTGGTAAGCATCGCCACGATGTGCAGAACTGACGCCCACTAATACGATTTCATCACCAGTTTGCAATAACCCTACTCGGTGAATTACTGAAACTCGTTGAATATCCCAACGAGCTTTCGCTTGCGTCACAATTTCCTTTAAAGCCTTTTCAGTCATTGCAGGATAATGCTCAAGATACAGGCTAGACACTTCATCGCCTAAATTCAGATCACGCACTTTACCCACAAAAATGACTGTTGCTCCCACTGAATTTTGTTCAGACAACCAACGATACACTGCATTTTGATCAAAAGGCTGTTCTTGCACGGCAATTTGAATATCGCTCATTTAGCCCCCTGTGACAGGTGGGAAAAAGGCAATTTCATCACCTGATTTAACCGCACTTTCTAAAGGCATTAAAGATTGATTAATCGCGACCAATAATTTGCCTTTTTCTAACGCTAATGCCCAACGTTCACCTTTTTTCACTAAGTGTTGACGGACTTCCTCTGCGGTTTCAAAAGTTGCGGATAATTCAACTCCATCAACGCCAATTAACTCTCTTGTTTGTGCAAAAAATAAGATTTTTAACATTGCATTTCCTCATTTATTCCGCAATAAAATGCCCAGATTTTCCACCGCTCTTTTCTAATAAACGAACTTGCTCGATCACAATATCTTTTTGTACGGCTTTGCACATATCGTAAATGGTTAATGCAGCAACGCTTGCCGCAGTTAATGCTTCCATTTCTACGCCTGTTTTACCACTTAATTTGCACAAACTTTCAATACGAACCTGATTACGTTCCACAATTGGTGTCAAGCTGACTTCAACTTTTGATAATAACAATGGGTGGCACAATGGAATTAAATCCCAAGTCCGTTTTGCTGCTTGAATCCCCGCAATACGCGCAGTTGCAAACACATCACCTTTGTGGTGTTGACCTGACATAATCATTGATAAGGTTTCAGGTGACATTGTCACGAATGCTTCTGCTCTTGCTTCTCTTACCGTGTCTTGTTTTGCAGAAACATCAACCATATTGGCTTCGCCCTGGCTGTTAATATGGGTAAATGTACTCATAAATTCTCATTAAAAGTTAGATAATGGATGAAAGTGCGGTTAAATTTTTGAAAATTTTAACCGCCAATACTCGCTAAATTTGCACGCACACCACTGTCACCATTATGCAGGAAGTGATGTTCACGTTTGCCTTGTAACGCAGAATAAATGCGAGCTTGTAATTGAAGTTGTTGATCGTCTGATTGTAATAAATCGCGTAGCTCAACCCCTTCTTCACCGAATAAGCAAAGGTGTAATTTACCTTTTGCAGACACTCTCAAGCGGTTGCAACTTGCACAGAAATTCTTTTCATAAGGCATAATCAGGCCAATTTCACCCACATAATCTGGGTGTCTGAATACTTTTGCTGGGCCGTCTAATAGCCCTTTGGATTGCAAGACCCAGCCTGAACGCTCTAGTTTATCAGCTAGCACTTGCCCTGATAAATGATGTTTTTGGAAGAACCTGTCCATTTCACCAGTTTGCATTAATTCGATGAAACGCATTTGAATTGGCTTGTCTTTAATCCAAGCTAAGAAACTCGCAAAATCGGTATCGTTTAAATCTTTCATCAACACAGAATTGACTTTGATTTTTTGATAACCAACCTCAAAAGCACGCTCAATACCACGCATTACATCATCGAATTTATCTACACCCGTAATACGATGAAACATTCTTGGATCAAGACTATCAATGCTCACATTTATTGACGTGATGCCCGCACGCTTCCAAGCCTCAACGTCTTTGGCTAAACGATAGCCATTTGTGGTTAACGCAATTTGCTTAATGCTGTCATTTTGTGTGATAGCTTCCACGATAGGAATAAAATCTTTGCGTAATGTAGGTTCACCGCCAGTAATACGCACTTTTTCTGTGCCCATAGCAGAAAAGCTATTCACGACTCGGCGAATTTCATCTAGGTTGAGAAAGATCGGTTTATTATCTTCAGGTTGATAACCATTTGGTAGGCAATAATTACAGCGGAAATTACACACGTCCGTAATTGAGAGCCGCAAATAGTAATATCGGCGTTGGAAAGCATCCATTAGTGGATCATTTCCAATATTTTTAATCGGGATTGTTTGCATTTCACACCTTTCTAAAATACGAGAGGATAAACCGTTTCCAGCGTATCCCTGATAGCACAAGTTTTATGCTATTGGCATTACCACCTTATCTTTCTTTTGAAAAACTTAGGTTAAGCAAGCTCGGAGTTATGCGATAATTAAGAAGTTATCTTTGTTGTTTTGTATTGTAAGAGATATCTTTCACTCATTGCAATCAATTAATATGATCTAGCTCATAAAAACAGAAAATTCTTTAAAATCAATTATATAAGCAAATATATAGCGATTATTCTTATATAAAGTTCTACTACATTTTGTGTAGCAAAGAACTTTATTTTGACATAAATGTCTTTATTCATAAGTCAGTATAACAAGGAAAAGAAATGCCAGAATTTACCCGCCATATTCAATATGAAAACTTAGACCAAATAACAAATATTGTGGCTATTGGTGGAGGTCACGGGTTAGGTCGTGTGATGTCTGCGTTAAGCTTTATGAAAGAAAGATTAACAGGTATTGTGACGACAACAGATAATGGGGGCTCAACAGGCAGAATTCGCCTTGAGCACGGTGGGATTGCTTGGGGTGATTTACGCAATTGTTTAAATCAAATTATTATTGAACCAAGCACAGCATCCGCGTTATTTGAATATCGTTTTACTGGCAATGGCGAATTAGCGGGGCATAATCTCGGCAATTTAATGCTAAAAGCACTGGAAAATATGCATATTCGTCCCATTGAAGGTGTCCATTTAATTCGTGACTTATTACGTGTTAAATCACACATTATTCCAATGTCAGAGATACCTGTGCATTTAGCCGCTGTATTACCTTCAGGTGATGCAGTGGTTGGTGAAGTGAGCATTGATAACCTGACAGAGCTCCCCTCGTCTATTTTTCTGGTGCCTTTAGTGCAAACCACACCTGAAGCTATTGAGGCATTGAAAAAAGCCGAAGTCATTTTATTTGGGCCTGGTAGTTTTTTAACCAGTATTTTACCCCCGGTTTTGTTGCCAGAAGTGATTACTGCACTTCAACAAAGCCAAGCGAAGAAAATTTTTATTGATAATTTAGGCGTAGAGCAAGGGCCAGCTTCAGAATTAACGCTGTCTGATCGTATTCGTTGGATTAATAATACCGTGGGAAAACCCGTGATTGATGGAGCGATTGTTTCAACAAGTGCGGTGGATTTTTGTGAAGATTTCAATATCAAAGTAATGAAAAGACCATTACGTGCAGATGATATTTCTTATCGCCACGACCGCACTTTATTGTGTAAAGCTATCGATGAACTAATTGGTGAGCTATAAATTAAATACGGCGTGCCTGCCAATATTTTT
Source organism: Bisgaard Taxon 46 (assembly GCA_049941595.1). Lineage (GTDB taxonomy): Bacteria > Pseudomonadota > Gammaproteobacteria > Enterobacterales > Pasteurellaceae > Pasteurella. The sequence continues at coordinate 287,414 of JBNFNA010000005.1, read as the reverse complement.
TTGACCAATAGGGGCTATTTAAAGAGGAATAAATAACGCCTCCTTTGGTTGAAGCGTGTAAAAATAAATCATCTTTCACATAAATTCCTACGTGATAGCCATTCGGTCCTCGTCCTGTTTTGAAAAAAACTAAGTCCCCTGTTTGAATATCACCTTTTGATACTAATTGCCCGTATTTAGCTTGATCTACGGTCATTCGAGGCAACTTAATATTAAAACGCTCTAAAAAAGTTTTTTGCACAAAACCAGAACAATCAATGCCTCGTTGAGATTGACCGCCTAAACGGTATGGTGTGCCAGCCCATTCACGTTGCTGCTCACTTAATAATGCAATCGCCATAATCGGATCATTAAGAGAACCTGTATACTGAATTGGGTTATCTTGTGGCTTCTTTGAACCGCTACAAGCCACTAAAATTGATGCTAAACTAATGATAAAAAAAGACTTAAAAGTAAAAGTCATTTTGTCTCCAATAATAAAAGTAAAGCTATCTATGGATACCATAGATAGCTTATTAATATCAGTGCATTAATAAAAACTTAACTTTTTGGTTTCGTTCTTTCTACTCTTGCACGTAATTTCTGACCTGGTTTAAATGAAACAACTCGACGGGCAGAAACTGGTACTGACTCGCCTGTTTTGGGATTTCTCCCTGGACGAGAAGCTTTATCACGTAATTCAAAATTACCAAAACCTGATAATTTCACATCTTCGCCCGTTTCTAATGCAACACGAATTTCTTCAAAAAAGTTTTCAACGAGTTCTTTCGCATCGCGTTTATTCAAATTCAATTTTTCAATCAAATTTTCCGCGAGTTCTACTTTGGTCAGTGTCATAATTTAATCTCTCAAATAAGCATTAAAACGTTGTTTTAATTCAGATAATACAACTGAAACCACAGCGTTGATATCATCTTCTTCAAGGGTCTTCTCGGTATCTTGGATAACTAAGCTGATTGCTAAGCTCTTATGATTTTCAGCAACGCCATTACCTTGATATACATCGAACAAATTAACTTGGGTTAATTTTTCGCCAGCCACTTCTCGACAAGTATCAATAATATCACTTGCAGCTACATCATTTGCTACAACCACTGCTAAATCACGACGGTTTGCTGGGAAACGAGAAATTTCTTTTGCTTGGACAATATTACGGTTTGCAATTGCACTCCATAAGATCTCAAAAACAATCGCTTTTCCATTTAAACCAAGTTGCTGTGCAACTTTCGGGTGAATCGTGCCAATAAAGCCAATTTCCTCACCATTTAATAGAATTGCTGCAGATTGTCCAGGATGTAATGCTGAATATGATTTTGCTACAAATTTAACCAAATTACCAGTACCAGTTAACGATAAAATGCTTTCTAAGTCCCCTTTTAGATCAAAGAAGTCGACATTTTCTGATTTTCCGGTCCAATGCTCTGATTTTTTCGCACCAGTAATCACTGCTGACAAGACAAATTCTTGGCGAACACCAAATTCTGCATTGCTATCAGGTACAAAGCGTAAACCCGTTTCAAATAAGCGAACGCGTGTTTGCTGACGGTTTTGGTTGTATTGCACCGCACCTAATAAACCGCTTAACAATGATAAACGCATTGCAGACATTTCTACGGAAATTGGGTTTGGTAACACAAAGGCTTCTTGTTGTGGATGTAATAAACCTTGTACTTTTGGATCTACGAAGCTGTAAGTAATAGCTTCTTGATAGTCTGCATCTACAAGTGCGGTTTTAATACGCGCTAAATCTAAATCTGCTTCTTTGTGTTCACGCATACGTAAATGTGCTAACGGTGCATTGTTTGGAATGCTGTTATAGCCGTAAATACGAGCTACTTCTTCAATTAAATCTTCTTCGATTTCAATATCAAAACGCCAGCTTGCAGAAGTGACCGTCCAAATATCATCTGCATAGCTTACCACCAAGCCTAAACGTTGGAAAATTTCAGTTACTGTTTCAGTTTCAATATGGTGACCAAGTAACGCATCTAATTTTTCACGACGTAATTTCACTTCGTTTAATTTCGGTAAAAATTCATCGCTTTTCACTTCACAAATTTCACCGGCTTCACCACCACAAATGTCAACTAAAAGTGCGGTCGCTCTTTCCATTGCTTTGCGTTGTAATTCAAAGTCTACCCCGCGTTCAAAACGGTGAGAAGAATCAGTGTGTAAACCGTATTGTCTTGCACGACCGGCAATCGCTAATGGTGCAAAGAATGCGGCTTCTAAAATCACGTCTTTAGTTTCAGTATTCACGCCACTTGCTTCACCGCCAAAAATCCCTGCCATTGCTAATGGGCCATTTTGGTCTGCGATTAATAAAGTATTTTCTTTTAATTTTGCTGTTGAGCCATCTAATAACACTAGCTCTTCGCCTTCTTTCGCCATACGCACTTGTACTGGCTGTGCCACTTTCGCTGCATCAAAAGCGTGCATTGGTTGACCTAGCTCTAATAAAATATAGTTGGTAATATCAACCACGGGATCAATTGAACGGATACCACAACGGCGTAGTTTTTCTTGCATCCACATTGGTGATTGTGCTTGGACATTCACATTTTTCACTACACGTAACAAATAGCGTGGGCAAGCTTCAGGTGCTTGTAATTGAATTTCAACTTTGTCTGCAATTGTTGCTTTTGCTGCTTCAAAGTGCGGTTCAGTTACAGCAAGTTTGTTCACAACGCCCACTTCACGAGCGATACCTGCCATACTTAAGCAGTCTGCACGGTTTGGCGTTAAACTGATTTCAACTGCATTGTCATCAAGTTTTAAATAGTCACGTAGATTTGTACCGATTGGCGCATCTTGTGGTAATTCGATGATACCGCTTGATTCAACATCAATGCCTAATTCACTGAATGAACAAAGCATACCCTCTGACGGTTGACCACGTAATTTGGTTTTCTTGATTTTAAAATCACCCGGTAACACTGCGCCATCTGTTGCACAAGCCACTTTTAAACCTTGACGGCAGTTTGGTGCACCACAAACGATATCCAATAAACGTTCACCACCGACATTAATTTTTGTTACGCGTAATTTATCTGCATCAGGGTGTTGAGCACATTCAACAACTTCACCAACAACTACGCCAGTAAAATCGCCAGCGACTTTTTCAACGCCGTCCACTTCTAAGCCAAGCATAGTGATTTGATCACATAATTGTTCAGTGCTAATTGCTGGATTTACCCACTCACGCACCCATAACTCACTAAATTTCATTTATATTCTCTCTTATTTTAAAATTCTGAATGATAACCCTTTGAAAACGGTCTCATTAAATTGTATTTCTAACTGATAAGTACCAATAGGATCGGTTTTCGCAAATTGCCAGCATTGTGTAATCACATCACCTTCAAGTGCGCTTTTCGGCAAATTAAAAATAACTAAATGCTCTTTATTATCAGCACTTGATCTAATTTCAGCCCCTTCTGCATTCATTTTCATTGGCGCAGGAGCTTTGAAATATTCAGCCAAAAGGTTTTGCTCAAGTTTTTCTACATTGCTGATAAATAAGCATAAATTACGCTGTTTAGAACGCGATAAAGCATCACCTTTAATTAGCTTCGGTTCTTTATGTGAAATATCAAACACCCTTAATACGGCAATAGGTGGCTGTTGTTCAGCTTGTTGCTGCTCTGGTTGTACATTGTTTTGTGTATTTGCAAAGGTCATTGATGAAATCAATGCCAAACTCACAGCCATTAGTTTTTTCATAACGAATTTCCTATTTGAATTGTTTTAAGAAACGGAGATCATTTTCAAAGAATGAACGTAAATCTGTGACGTTGTAGCGTAACATTGTTAAGCGCTCAACCCCCATACCCACGGCGAAACCTGAGTATTCATTTGGATCAATACCTACATTGCGAAGTACATTTGGATGTACCATTCCGCAACCTAATACTTCCAACCATTTACCATTTTTACCCATTACATCTACTTCAGCTGATGGCTCAGTGAATGGGAAGTAAGATGGACGAAAACGCACTTGTAAATCTTCTTCGAAGAATGCGCGTAAGAAATCGTGAAGCAAACCTTTTAATTCAGTAAAGTTTGCTTTTTTATCGACATATAGTAATTCGATTTGATGGAACATTGGTGTATGTGTTTGGTCATAGTCATTACGATAAACACGACCTGGCGCCATAATGCGAATTGGTGGCTGCATTTTCTCCATTGTACGGATTTGTACGCCAGAAGTTTGAGTACGCAATAATAATTCAGGATTAAACCAGAATGTATCGTGGTCCGCACGTGCTGGGTGATGTTTTGGAATATTTAATGCATCGAAATTGTAATAGTCGCTTTCAATTTCAGGACCACTTTCCACAGAAAAACCTAATTCCGAGAAGAATTTTGTCACACGATTAATGGTAATTGTGACTGGGTGTAAACCACCTGTTTCGACTTTACGACCTGGCAATGACACATCGATTTGCTCTTTTGCTAATTGTGCATTTAATTCTTCAGCTTCAAGCTGTGCTTTTTTCTCGTTTAAGGCGTTTTGTGCAATTTGTTTTGCATCGTTAATTTTTTGACCTACTGCCGGACGCTCTTCTGGTGAAACATCACGTAAGCCTTGCATTAATGCTGTAAATGGGCCTTTTTTACCAAAATATTCAACTCGAATGGCATCTAATGCCTTACCATCTTCCGCTTTGGCAATAGCTTCTAACGCCTGTGCGGTAATTTGTTCTAGGTTTTGCATACCTGTCCTCTAAAAATTCAATTATGCTGTGAAAAATACTATTAATGATAATACTAACTGCCTAGAAAATCACGTATTTATTATGGGATTTATGGATTTTTAAATGAAATAAATGAAGTTAAACTGCGGTCAGTTGTTCAAATTGTGTTTGCACCGAATTTCTTTGAAAAAATGCACCGCACTTTGGGAAAGATTGGATATCAAAAGACTCACCTTGATACTCAAATTGTAAGCGGTAGGCGTGCAAATAAGTGCGGTCAATTTTATCGGAATTTCCGCCATAAAGCGTATCACCAAGAATGGGACTACCTAAACTTTTCATTGCAACACGTAATTGGTGGGTTTTACCTGTTTGCGGTTTTAAAATAAATAGACGTAAATTAGGCTCACAACTCACTGAATGAAATCGAGTGATTGCGGGATTTTGTTTTGTTGTACATAGTTTCCACGCACCACGTCGTGCTTTTTCCATATCTCCGACAATTAGCCCCTGCTTTTTCTTCGGCTTTTGCGTAGATAATGCAAGGTATGTTTTTTGAATACGGTGTTCTGCAAATAATTGTGACAATTCGCTGGCAGCATTTGGGTTTAATGCAAGAATTAATAAACCTGAGGTGATTTTATCTAACCGATGAACTAACCAAACTTGTGGTACATTGAGCTGTTGAGCGACTATGCTTGTTAAACCAATTTCTTCAATATCTTTATGTACACTGACATTAATCGGCTTATCGATCACAATAAAATCAGAATGTTGATAAACGATGGGAATAGAATGCATAGTTATAGAATTTGGGGATTTAAACAAAAATATTTTATCACAAGGTTAGCGATTTTCCTATTTGGCTTAGTTTTTCTGTTATTATTTACTCGGAGGAAACACAATGAAAACATTGACATTTTATCTAGTTCGCCACGGTAGGACAGAATGGAATGAGCAAGGGCTCCTACAAGGAAGTGGAAACTCGCCTTTAACGCAACAAGGTGTTCATTCAGCAAAACTTACCGGTAAAGCCTTATCTCAAGTGCCATTTGTGGCTGCCTATGCTAGCGTGCTACAACGTGCTGTTGAAACGGCACAACACATATTGGAAGGGACAACTACCCCATTATTTTGCCACAAAGGACTGAATGAGCTCTTTTTTGGTGATTGGGAGGGAAAAGCGATTACTGACTTAATTTCTTTGCCCGAATACCAGCAATTACGTGAAAATCCGGTCGAATATTTGGCGTTATCTAACCAAGGGGAAACTTATGATAAATTGGCAGAACGTGTAATGGCTGCAATGGATGAAATCATTCAAAAACATTCTAGTGGCAACATTTTAATTGTTTCTCACGGTCATTCTCTACGAATGTTATTGGCGTTGTTAAATGGTGGAACTTGGCAAAATCATCGAGAAAAAAGCTCAAGTTTGAGTAATACATCAATAAGCATTGTGCGTTATGAACAAAAAGAAAATAAAGATGGGCAATTTTTTGTCGAAAGCGTGAATGATACCAGCCATTTAGCAGAATAAACTCGTTCATAAAAAGAAAGCCTTTGAGCAATTCAAAGGCTTTTGTTTTTTATAGTAATTGTAGGAACTCGCCTACTGTATGGAATGAACCAAACACGAGGACAATGTCATTTTTATTGGCTTTTTTGACCGCACTTTTCACACCATTTTCAACAGAATCGGCGCTATTTGCCACAACGCGATGATGTGTAGATTGTGCAATTTGTTGCAACGTCACAAAAAGTTCCTCGCCACTTTGGCCACGATACCCTATTAAAGTCACACATTGCCATTCATCAATAATTGGCAATAATGGCGAGAGCACGCCTTGTGCATCTTTGTCTTTTAAAATGCCACAAACAGCAATAATTTTTCCATTGTTTTGACCTTTAAGTGCGGTCAGTTTTTCAGCTAAATAATTGGCTGCGTGCGGGTTATGTCCAACATCAATGATAATACGTGGAAAATCAAGCAAATCTTTATTACATTGTTGTGCAAAGCGAGTTAACACCTCTGGTTTTAAGGTTTGGAAACGCCCTGTCAATTCAACTTCTTGCAATGATTGACGAATTGTTGCTTCTGAAATAGCAAAAGGCAACTGTTCTATTGTCGCAAGTGCCGTTGCCGCGTTAGCAAGTGGAATTTGGCAAATCGGTAAATTTTCAAACCGCACTTTTTGACCAATCCAATCCCAGCTACTTTCATTCACCACAAATTTCCAATCAATGTCACGACAAGCAATTTTACATTCAAGTGATTTTGCGTGCCCCATCAATTTTTGTGGAATATTCGGTTCACCAATAATGGCTGGCTTGTTAGCTCTAAAAATACCTGCTTTCTCAAAGCCAATTTGTTCTCGATCTGATCCTAAGAAATCAACGTGATCAATATCGATACTGGTAATCACCGCCACATCACTATCTACAATATTGGTTGCATCTAAACGCCCACCAAGCCCAACTTCTAAGATCACTACGTCCAGTTTTGCTTGCTTAAATAAATGCAATGCAGACAAGGTGCTGAATTCAAAATAAGTGAGCGATTGGGTTTTATGTTCTTCGATAAAAGCAAAAGAAGCAGTGTGAGCTTCATCAGGTAATTCCTGATTTTGGATACGCACACGCTCGTTATAATGAATTAAATGCGGTGAAGAATACACTCCGACACGATAGCCATCATTCAACAAAATTGTTTCAAGCAAGCGGCAAGTCGTGCCTTTGCCATTTGTTCCACCAACAGTAATTACAAAAGGTGCTGGCGTTAATAAATCTAATGCTTCAGCAACGGATTTAATGCGTTCTAGCCCCAAATCAATAGCTTTAAAATGGCTGTTTTCTAAATAAGAAAGCCACTGCGCGAGTGGCGAAGTGGCTGTTAATAAAGTGTTTGAACTATGCATTTGTTTCTTGAGTTTGTTCAATCAATAATTCAGGCTCAACAAACGGTGATGGTTTATTGCTTAATTTGCTTAATACGCTTGCTAAGGTATGGCGCATATCACCACGTTTCACAATCATATCAATAGCCCCTTTTTCTAATAAGAACTCACTGCGTTGGAAACCTTCCGGTAGTTTTTCACGCACAGTTTGCTCAATAACACGAGGGCCTGCAAAACCAATTAACGCTTTTGGCTCAGCAATGTTGATATCGCCAAGCATTGCAAAACTTGCAGAAACACCACCTAAAGTTGGGTCTGTTAAAACAGAGATAAACGGCACGCCTTTTTCACGCATTTTTGCTAACACAGCACTGGTTTTTGCCATTTGCATTAACGAGAATAAGGCTTCTTGCATACGAGCCCCACCACTTGCAGAGAAGCAAACAAATGGGCAATTTTCTTCAATAGCTTTTTCCGCCGCCTGTACAAATTTCGCACCTACAACAGAACCCATTGACCCCCCCATAAAACTAAAGTTTGATGCGGCAGCCACAATTGGCATTCCATATAAAGTACCAAACATTGAAATCAACGCATCTTTTTCGCCTGTTTCTTTTTGAGCAGCCGAGATACGATCTTTATATTTTTTTAAGTCTTTGAATTTTAAAATATCTTTTGGTTCAAGATCAGCTGATAACTCTTGCGTACTATCTTTATCTAAAAGTGATAAAAGACGTTCTCTCGCATCAATGCGCATATGGTGTCCACATTTTGGACAAACTTCTAAATGACGTTTTAATTCATCACGATACAATACTTGTTCACAAGAGGTGCATTTTGTCCAAACGCCTTCCGGTACGTTAGATTTACGAGAACCTGTCGAAGAAGTATTTTTACTAAAAATTCGATCAATCCAGCTCATATTAATCCTTTTTATTAACGGGAAAATTTGGCTTATTACACCATAATTTAGGGTAATTTGCTAGCAATAAAGGTCTGATGTGGCTAGCATAATTCATTTTCTAAAAACAATGGACCCAATGAATTTTGCGGTAATTGGAATTGTTCAGGATAAATCACATTCACCAAATAAAGCCCTTCAGGTTTTGCTGTTGGTGCCGCTAAAGTGCGGTCTTTTTGTGCCAATAACCACCCCATCCACTCTACTGGCTGATGACCCGAACCAACCTCAATCAAGCTGCCTACAATATTGCGTACCATATGATGCACGAAAGCATTGGCTTGAATATCCACAATAATATATTGTCCACGACGAATCACATTTAAGTGATGCACATTTCGAAATGGCGTATGAGATTGGCATTGTGCCGCACGAAATGAAGAGAAATCATTTTCACCCAGTAATGCTTGCCCAGCTTGGTGCATTAAGTGGTGGTCCAGCTCTAAATGACAATGCGTAATACCTTCAGGCAAAATAGCAGAACGTAATTTATTGCAATATAAAATATAACGATAACGACGTGCAATGGCGCTAAAACGTGCGTGAAAATCTTCATCCACAATTTTTGCCCAACTCACTGAAATATCATCAGGTAAATTGGCATTTACGCCAAAACTCCACGCTTTTTCTGGGCGATTGGCGTTAGTTTCAAAATGAATAACCTGCCCTGTTGCGTGTACGCCTGAGTCTGTTCGGCCAGCACAAAAAATCTGACAAGGCTCATTTGCCACAAAAGAAATTGCTTTTTCTAATTCTTCTTGCACACTCGCCACTTTTTCCTGACGTTGCCAACCAAAATAATTTTTTCCGTTATATTGTATGCCTAATGCAACTTTCATATTTTAATCTTTTCTCATACTCAATTAAGCGACTTATTATAGAGGAGATTTATGCTAGCGATAAGCAGAAAAATAAGGCAAAATTTGAATTTGATGATCGAGTGTGAAATTAAAGTGCGGTCGATTTTTCAAAAATTTTGATAAAGGATAGAAAATGAAAGTGGGTTTAGTGTTAGAAGGCGGTGCAATGCGTGCAATGTTTACCGCAGGTGTGCTTGATGTTTTTCTTGATGAAAATATCCCTATTGATGGTATTGTTGCGGTATCTGCAGGCGTATTATTTGGCGTAAATTTACCTTCTAAACAGCGTGGGCGAGCAATTCGTTATAACAAAAAATATCTCAATGATAAACGTTATATGGGATTACATAGCCTTTTAACCACGGGAAATATCGTCAATAAGGACTTTGCTTTTTACGAAGTGCCTTTCACCTTAGATCCTTTTGATATTGACACTTTTATGTCATCAAATATTGATTTCTATGCGACACTCACCAATGTTCATACAGGCGAAGCGGAATATTTCAAATTAGGTAATGCGCTGGAAGAAATGGAAGTATTACGCGCAACATCAGCAATGCCTTTTGTCTCTAAAATGGTCGAAATCAATGACCAACATTATCTCGATGGCGGTATTGCGGATAGTATCCCACTGAAAAAATGCCAAGAACTTGGCTACGACAAAATCATTGTGGTACTCACTCGTCCGTTAGACTACCGTAAAAAGCCCGCGCCTAACTGGATTATTAATGCGTTCTATCGAAAATACCCTAAATTAGTCGAAAAACTCGCACAGCGTTACCAAAATTACAATGACACCGTTGAAGAAATTATTAGACTGAATAACAACAAAGAAATTTTTGTTATCCGCCCATCCCAAACTCTGCCGATTAAACGCATTGAGAAAGATGTCGAAAAAATACAGGCAATGTACGATTTAGGTGTCGAGGATGCCAAAAAAGAAATGGCTGCGTTGAAAGCCTTTTTAAAAAGCTAAAAGACAATATAAAAAAGAAAAACCCAATAATTGCTTATTGGGTTTTCTCTTTAGTTCAAAAAATTAAACACGTTTGAAGTCAATGTGTACTAATTTTGGTTTGAATGGGTGACGTTGCATAGCTTGTGCTTTAACTGCAACTTCTTTACCATCGATAACTAAAGTGATCACTTCTGAATAGAATGAATCGTGAATTTGTGCGTTGTTTAAATCATCGTGGTTTAAGATGATTGAAACAGGCGCTTCGCTACCACCGTAAACGATAGCAGGGATTTGACCATTGTGACGCAGGCGGCGGCTCGCACCCTTACCTTGCGCTTGACGAACTTCAGCAGTAAATTTAAACATTTTACTCTATCTCATAGTTAAAAATTAAAAGACAAAAATCGCAGGCGACCCAGCGATTTTCCATAAATTTGCTCAAAGCCTGGCTTTGAGAGGCTGAATTATAGTGAATTTATATGCACAAAGCAAATATTTAATCCCGAATTTAAGGGACTTTTTTACTAGGCTTTTTATAGTAAAAAGAGGTAAAATAACGCACTTTGTTCGTAAAAATATTATTTTGTTGAGTGTATGTAATGGAACTGCTAATTTCATTTTTCTCCGACTATGGCTATTTTGCCGTGTTATTTGTCCTTATTCTTTGTGGTTTTGGTCTCCCTATTCCTGAAGATATTACTCTAGTTTCAGGTGGTGTTATTGCAGGTTTATATCCTGACGATATCAATGTACACATTATGCTTGTTGTAAGCATGTTTGGTGTATTAGCGGGCGACTCTTGTATGTATTGGCTAGGCCGTATTTACGGGGCTAAGATCTTACGCTTCCGCTGTATGCGAAAACTGATTACCGTCAAACGCTTAAGACTGGTTAAAGATAAATTTGAAAAATACGGTAATCGTGTTTTATTTACAGCTCGTTTCTTACCAGGTTTACGCGCCGTGATTTATATGGTGTCAGGTATCACGCGCCGAGTGAGCTACACTCGCTTTTTATTTATTGATTTCTTTGCAGCGATTATTTCAGTGCCAATTTGGGTTTATTTAGGGTTCTTTGGGGCTAAAAACTTAGATTGGTTAAGAGAACAAATTCATAATGGTCAAATCGTTATTTATATTCTCATTGCTGCGATTGCTGCGTTCATTTTCTGGAAATGGAAAAAAAGTAAAAAAGCAAAAGTGGAAGCTGAATAATTAAATAAATCAATAAAGTGCGGTCAAAAAGAAAAGAGTTTTGTGTCATACAAAACTCTTTTTTCTTTCATTCATCTTGAAATTGTTAATCGACAAGTGCCGTTTCCATATAAGTCAAACGCTCGATATTTTTAATGTATCGACCTAGGTTTTGCTCCTCTGGTTTGTATAGATAAGGAATTTCACCTAACAAAGGCGCATCAATTTTCTCACTTAGCACAGAAATCATTTCAGAATAATGTCCTAAACAAGGATTAATGCGGTTTGCAACCCAACCTAATAATGGAATGCCCCTTTGTGTAATTGATTCGATAGTCAGTAAAGCGTGATTGATACAACCTTCTTTAATCCCAACGACTAAAACTACGGGCATTTTTTGCTCTTGCACCCAATCAGCAAAACGATAATGTTTGTTAATTGGCGTTAGCCAGCCATAAGCTCCTTCGACTAACACGGATTGATATTTTGTATTAAGGCGAGATAAATCCGTATTCAATTTTTCAATACGGATTCGTTTTCCCTCATCAACAAAAATTGGCATTGTATGCTTGAATGTATAGCTATTAACATCGTGATAACTTAACTCCTCTACTGTTGAGTTAAGTAATGTTAATACATCCGAATTATCTTCAGAATCATAATCGCCCATCGTTTCATTCAGGTATTCTACATCAGAATAAACTGTTTCTTCTTGACTAAAGGCGATGGGCTTATAACCGACAATTTGCATTCCTTTATTTTGTAAGGCTTGTATAATCGCGCGGCTTGCTACTGTTTTACCGACGCTTGTATCCGTACCTGTTACAAAAAAACTGCTCATTTTGTCATCTCCCATTGATCTTATTACGGGAAGATTCTAAAGGAATTAAATGTTACAAGTTTTGAGCTAACACAAGTTTTTATGAAATTACACCATTTTGATTAGGCGCGAATAAAATGCCCAAGCAAGCTACCATCATAAATGCTTTGCTTGATTGCCGATGCTGCGATAACCGGGCTATTCCACTCATATTTTCCAGTTAATACTTCAACATTCGTATAGGAATTTGCCAAATGTTTTTGTAGTTGTTTATTTAAGCGAGTTAAAAATAAATCTTTTGCACCTAAATAACTTGTATTCAGCATAATTTTTTCAGAACCGAAAATATTCACCAAATTCATCAAAATATAAGCTAAGCTGTCCGCAATATGGAAAATGACTTTTTGTGCTGTCTCATCGCCACTATTTGCTTTCTCACATAAGAAGCGAATTTTTTCTGTGCAGTCTAGCTTATCCGCCTCTGGATAAAAATGCGTAATCAATGGATAGATTGCTCTATGGGTAATTTGATTTCTTAGCTGATAACGCTCATCGTTTGGCATTTCTGGGAAAATCAGATCTTGCAATTCATTATGTTTTGGTACACAGATTTTGCCAATGCGGCTTCTTACTTGGAAGCGGTTTGTTAATAATTCACCTTTAGATAACACACTGAAATTAATGCCATTATCTAATTGTAAGAATAAAACGTTGTCACAATTGATGACACTACCTAGCGTGGATTCTGCTAATAACCAAGTTTGGAAATATTCGGTAATTAAGATTGGTGTTTTAAAATAAGGGGTAAAGAGTGCTTTTAAGTCAATATCCAATTCTGTTTCGCCTAATTTTAACAAGCGATTTTTTTGGTTATCTAATACGCCGCCAACAGCTACGGAAAAAGTAATCACGTGATTACACTCTTGTTTTGCTTCTTCTAAAAAGCGTTCTAAATGCTGAACGAGTACTTTATCTAAATTCGCCAAATCTTCTGTGCTTAGAGGATAAACAACTTGTTTAATTGCTACACCATCAAGCTCACTTAAAATAATTTCGAATTTATTCTCAATCAGAGTTGCACATAATGACTGCCAATAAAAAGGAGAAACACACAAACCAATTGCAGGCCGCCCTCTACTTTCGGTATTTTGCACCGCACGCTCAACAATGAGTTTTTCTTTAATCAGTTCACGTGTTAATGCAGTAATGGTGGCTGGGGCTAAACGAGATAACTTTGATAAATCAATGCGGGAAATTTCTTCAAACTGCTCAATTAGGCGGTAAATTTTACCTAATTGTTTTAATCGTAGTGGTAACTTATCTTCTTTTCTTATTTTAGGCATAATGCAAACCTCAATGAGTATTATTGATACAACAATTCATTTCCTATTTAATTTTTCTTGTTAAAAAATCGTAACCTATAGATACTTATCAACTCAAATGGAGAGATAAAGCAGAAAATGAATTTTTCACTTATACCAGTTATTGTTATAAAAACAAGCGCTTTAATGCAAATATGAGGCATATTTCACAAAAACAAAAATTTTAATTCATTTTGTTAATTTTTATAACTTGATGTAAAATGTATCAGTTTATTTATTCACAAATATTTGTTGAAAATTGAGGTTTTATATGACTAAAGTGGCATCTATTGTTGATGTGTTACAAGGCAAAATTGCCATCGGCGAAAAAGTGACGGTTCGTGGGTGGATTCGTACTCGCCGTGATTCAAAAGCTGGGCTTTCTTTCTTAGCTATTTATGATGGTTCTTGTTTTGATCCGATCCAAGCGATTGTTAATAATGATATTGAAAATTATGAATCAGAAGTACTGCGTTTAACAACAGGTTGTTCAGTTGTTGTGACTGGTACTGTAGTTGAATCACCAGCAGAAGGTCAAGCTGTTGAATTACAAGCAGAGAAAGTAGAAGTAACCGGATGGGTTGAAGATCCAGAAACTTATCCAATGGCGGCAAAACGCCACTCTATTGAATATCTACGTGAAGTTGCGCACTTACGTCCACGCACAAATATCATCGGTGCAGTTGCACGTGTGCGTCACTGTTTAGCGCAAGCAATTCATCGCTTCTTCCACGAACAAGGTTTCTACTGGGTAGCAACGCCATTAATCACAGCATCAGATACAGAAGGTGCGGGTGAAATGTTCCGTGTTTCAACGCTTGATTTAGAAAATCTACCTCGTGATGACAAAGGTGCGGTCGATTTTTCACAAGATTTCTTTGGTAAAGAATCTTTCTTAACGGTATCAGGTCAATTAAACGGTGAAACTTATGCTTGTGCATTAAGCAAAATCTATACGTTTGGCCCTACATTCCGTGCAGAAAATTCAAATACCACTCGCCACCTTGCTGAGTTCTGGATGGTTGAGCCTGAAGTTGCGTTTGCAACTTTAGCAGACAACGCAAAATTAGCGGAAGATATGTTGAAATATGTGTTCCGTGCGGTGCTAACTGAACGCAAAGATGACTTAAAATTCTTTGAAAAACACGTTGATAAAGACGTAATTACTCGTTTAGAGAATTTCATTAACTCAGATTTCGCACAAATTGATTATACTGATGCCATTGAAGTGTTATTACAATCAGGTAAGAAATTTGAATTCCCAGTATCTTGGGGCATCGACCTATCTTCTGAACACGAACGTTATCTTGCAGAAGAACACTTCAAATCACCAGTGGTTGTTAAAAACTATCCAAAAGACATCAAGGCATTCTATATGCGCTTAAATGATGACGGCAAAACAGTTGCGGCGATGGACGTTTTAGCTCCTGGTATTGGTGAAATCATCGGTGGTTCTCAACGTGAAGAACGTTTAGAGGTGTTAGACAAACGTATGGTTGAAATGGGCTTAAACCCAGAAGATTACTGGTGGTATCGTGATTTACGTCGCTACGGCACTGTGCCACACTCTGGTTTTGGTCTTGGTTTTGAGCGCCTTATCGTTTATGTGACAGGTGTTCAAAACATCCGTGACGTGATCCCATTCCCACGTGCACCACGTAATGCGAATTTCTAATTGGTGTAACATTTAAGTAAACAGTAATTCCCCTTATTTCATAATAAGGGGAATTTTTTAGGTTAGCTTATGATGAAAATCTCACGAAAAAAAAGCATTTCTGTGTTAATTTTTACAGCACTTTTTTGTGGGCTTTGCATTTTGGTGACACGTTTACTTTCCTACCCGCCTTTAAAAGATCATTTCCCTTATTCCACAGCAGTTTATGATGAAAATCGAAACTTATTGCGTTTAACAACAGCAAAAGATGAAAAATATCGCCTTTGGGTGCCGCTTGAAGAAATTTCACCGCAATTAATTGATGCAGTACTTTTTCAAGAGGACGATTGGTTTTATTGGCATTTTGGTGTGAACCCTTATGGATTGGTGCGTGGTGCTTGGCAAACTTATGTCTTAGGCAACTCGCCACAAGGCGGTTCAACAATTACAATGCAGCTTGCTCGAGTATTATGGAATATTGATAGTCGTGGCGTGTTCGGCAAGATAGAACAAATTTTCAGAGCGATTCAACTTGAAATTCGTTATTCCAAACAAGAGATTTTAGAGGCTTATTTTAATTTCGCCCCCTATGGCAGAAATATTGAAGGCGCCGGCACGGCTAGCCTGATTTATTTTAACAAAGCCAATAACAAAATTAATTTAGCAGAAGCAATGACTTTGGCAATTTTGCCAAAAAACCCGAATCGTTATATTCGCCACGCAAATGAAACGCTGAATCCCGCCCTTTTTCAAGCGCGTAATAACCTTTATCAACGTTGGTTAGAAAAACACCCTGATGATAAAAAATGGCAACCTGATTTTCGTTTAAATTACGGTTTACGCCCACTCGAAAAATTACCTTTTCTAGCACCGCACTTTGTTGATCAGCTGTTACAGCAATACCCAGAAAAACGCGATATTCACAGTACGCTCAATCTGGCACAACAACGTTTGGTTGAACGACTTACATCACGTTATCTCGCTCAGCAAAATATCAAAGGGATTAAAAATGCAGCGGTATTGTTAGTTGATAATCGAAATATGGCAGTCAAAGCATTGGTCGGCTCGGGCGATTATTTTAATGATCGTATTTCAGGGCAAATTAATGGCACCGCTATTTCACGTTCTTATGGTTCAACATTAAAACCTTTTATTTATGCGTTAGCCTTTGACCAAGGTTTAGCCCACGGGAAAACCGTCTTAAAAGATTTACCGACTTCTTTTGGTGATTATCAACCAGAAAACTATGAAGGCAATTTTTTAGGCCCCGTCAGCATTACTCAAGCCTTATTACAAAGTCGTAATATTCCAGCCATTGATATGGCAAAACAGCTATCGCCTGATTTATACGATTTATTGCAACAAGCGAATATTGTCTTGTCAAAAGAGAAAAAACATTATGGGTTATCTTTAGCTTTAGGTGGTGCAGAAATCAGTATGCAGCAACTATCCACACTTTATGCTGCACTTGCTAATCAAGGAAAGTGGCGCCCTTTACATTGGTTGATTGAAGCACCAACCGCATCCATAGAAAAAAGTTTATTTAGCCCAGAAAGTGCGGTGATGATTCACGATATTTTGCGCCAAAACACCCGAACCGATGTTCAAAATAAAGCGATTAAAGCACCATTGCCACTTTATTGGAAAACAGGCACATCAAATGGATTAAGAGATGCTTGGACGGCAGGCTATTTTGGTAACTACACCTTAATTGTATGGTTTGGCAATTTCGATAACCAAAATAATCCCCATTTTGTGGGGCGTAAATTAGCGACACCGCTATTTTTACAACTCGCGGATGCGCTAATTTCTGCCGAACCACAAATGAAAGATCTTAAAAAACCAGAAAATTTGAATTTGAAAGAAGTTTCAGTTTGTGCAGCTGATGGACAACTACCAAACCAATATTGCCAACATCAAGTGAATACCTTATTTATTCCAGGCAAGTCACCGATTAAAGTCAGCCAACTTTATCAGGCATTTCAAGTGATAAAAAATAGCGATATATTGGCTTGTAAGCCTTATTCCGATAATAGCGAGCAAAAAATATATGAAATGTGGTCGAGTGATTTTCAAAAACTGTTCGCCCAAGCTGGCATAATGAAGCGTTCACCGATTGTGAACCCGCAATGCCCTTACGAGCAGCAAACGCACGCACTGCAAACGTTATATGAAAATAATCCGAAAATCACCAGCCCTTTAATCCAACGGGATTATTATATTCAGCCACAGCAGGAACAAAAAGGAATTGCACTTTCTGCAGTAGCCGCAGGCAATGTCAAAACGTTATTCTGGTTCGTAAACAACGTTTTTATGGGGGAAACCCCACCAAATCAACCTTTATTCTGGCGACCAAAATCTGCGGGATATTACAATATTTCAGTTACGGATGATCAAGGCAGAACGAGTTCCGTGACCATTTCTGTTCGTGTGAAAAACTTCTAAAAAAATCACCGCACTTTTTATCATTTAGTGCGGTGATTTTTTCAAAAGTTTGATTTAAAAATTAATCTAAATGCTCTAAACCATATTGATACAGCGCATTTTTCTTATACCCATATAATTCAGCCACAATTGCTGCTGCCTTTTTCAATGGCAATTCTTCGGTAAGTAATTTCAGCGTTTTGATCGCTTGTGGGTTAATTTCTGCCTCTTCTTGCTTTGGTTTGCCCTCAATAATTAACACCATTTCTCCTTTGGTACGATTGGCATCTTCCTGTAACCATTGGCGTAAATTTGCCACCGAATCACCAGTGATGGTTTCCCAAGTTTTAGTAATTTCACGTGCAAGTACCACATAGCGTGCTCCGCCAAGAACCAGTTCAACATCTGCTAAGGTGTCTAAAATACGGTGAGTCGATTCATAAAAGATCAAAGTGCGGTCTTCTTCTGCTAAATTTTGTAATTTGTCGCATCTTGCTTTTGTTTTTGCAGGCAAGAAACCTTCAAAACAAAAACGGTCGGAGGCAATACCTGATGCACAAAGTGCGGTAATTGCGGCACAAGCCCCTGGAACAGGCACTACTTTTATTTCTGCTTGACGACATTGACGCACGAGGTGATAACCGGGGTCGCTAATTAAAGGCGTCCCTGCATCAGAAATTAAGGCAATATTATTTCCTTGCTTTAATTTTTCGACTAATAAATGGGCTTTTTGCTGTTCATTATGATCGTGCAAAGCAAAAAAGGGCTTTTTAATGCCATAATGGTTTAATAACAAACCGCTATGGCGAGTATCTTCAGCCGCAATTAAATCAACCTCTTGTAAAACGGTCAAAGCACGCTGTGTAATATCTTGTAAATTCCCAATCGGCGTAGCGACAATATATAAAATTCCTGTTAAATTATTCATTTGATACTTCTTTTATTTGCTTTTAGTAGGTGAGATAAGTAAGATCGTTACTATTGTTGTTAACAAACGGAGTAATTATGACTATTCTATTACAACACCTTAATTTTAAAAATCGATTAATGCCTTTTTTATTCACTCTTTTTCTCGCAGGCTGTACTACAACCTTTTTTGGCGGTGGATTAACAGGCTTATTAAAAAGTGATGCAAATGCAAGTTCAGATTTTTATATGAACAAAGTTTATCAAACTCAAGATAAACAAGATCAACAAACCTATAAACTTTTAGCTGCTCGAGTATTACTCACCGAAAATAAAATTCCTCAAGCGCAAGCCCTACTTGCTGAATTAATTGACTTAAATGAAGAACAATTATTGGATAAATCAATTATTGAAGCCAATATTTCTGCGTTAAAGCAACAAAATACACTTGCTGATAGCCAATTAAAGAAAATCAATCTGAGTTTATTAAGTAAATCGCAAATGGCTCGTTACTATGACGTGGCAGCACGCATTGCTGAAAATCGTTATGATTCTATCGAAGCGGTGAAAGCACGCATTAAAATGGGCCAATTATTAACAGATGTGCAAAGAAAACAAGCCAATATTGACCGCACTTGGAGCTTATTACGCAATACAAACCGTGGCGTAATTAATAATACAAACGCAAGCGGCAATATTGAGTTAGGTGGCTGGTTAGCTTTAACCCGTAATTATAACGAGAACTTAAATAACCCAGCACTACTTAGCCAAGCAATTCAGCAATGGAAAGCTTCTTATCCAAACCATTCTGCGGCGTATTTATTCCCAACAGAGCTGCAAAGTTTATTTAATTTCCAACAAACCAGCTTATCGCAAGTTGCACTTCTTTTACCATTAAGTGGTAATGCACAATTAATTGGTAATACGGTGAAAGCCGGTTTTGATGCAGTGAAAGATGAAAAAGTAGCTAATGTACAAGTATTTGATACTATGGCAGCACCAGTAGATACGGTATTTGACCAAGTAAAACAAGCAGGTATTAGAAGTGTGGTTGGCCCATTATTAAAACAAAATGTCGATGTGATTTTAAACAACGCATCGCTTGTACAAGGTTTAGACGTTTTAGCATTAAACTCAACCTCAAATGAGCGTGCAATCGGTCAACTTTGCTACTACGGTTTATCACCAGAAGATGAAGCAGAATCTGCTGCAAATAAAATGTGGAAAGATGGTGTTCGTAATCCTTTAGTGTTTGTACCACAAAGCGATTTAGGTCAACGCACTGCTTCAGCATATAACGTTCGTTGGCAACAATTAGCAGCAACTGATGCCAATATTAAATTCTACAATCAACCTGCTGATATCGCTTATGCATTACAAGAAGGTGCGGAAGCGGCTTACATTATTGCAATGAGCGAACAATTAGCTGAAATTAAAACAAGTATTGATAACAGCGGACGCAATATTAAATTGTACGCAAGCTCACGCAGCAACTCTGCAAATAATGGTCCAGAATACCGTTTATTAATGGAAGGCTTACAATTTAGTGATTTGCCATTTTTTAAAGACACCACTTCAGCACAATATAAACGCATTGAAAACTTAACTAAAGGTGACTATTCATTAATGCGCTTATATGCGATGGGTTCTGATGCTTGGTTGTTAATCAATCACTTCAATGAACTTCGTCAAGTACCAGGTTATAACCTCGATGGTTTAACCGGTAAATTAAGTGCAGGTTCAAATTGTAATATCGAACGTGATATGACGTGGTTCCAATATCAAAATGGTGGTATTGTTCCACTCAACTAAGATGTTCTCATTAAAACGTCAACAAGGGGCGAGATTTGAACAACAAGCTCGCCTCTTTTTAGAATCTCAAGGCCTCAAATTCATTGCCGCGAATCAATCCTTTAAATGTGGTGAACTTGATCTTATTATGCAAGATCAAACTACAATTGTGTTTGTTGAAGTGCGCCAACGCAAAAATGCCAATTTTGGTACAGCTGTAGAAAGCGTTGATTGGCAAAAACAACAAAAATGGATGAATGCGGCAAATCTTTGGCTAGCAGAACAAAATCTAAGTTTAGAAGATGCTGATTGTCGTTTTGATTTAATTGCCTTTGGAGCAACAACAAAAGAAATTGAATGGATTCCTAATTTTCTTGATTAAAAATTATGTTAGAAAAATTAAAAGATTTATACACCGAAAGTATTCAAACTCAAATTTCAGCTTCAAGTTTATTGCCTGATACTATCGCTCAAGCAGCCGAATCTATCGTAGCCTGCTTATTACAAGGTAAAAAAATTATCGTTTGTGGCAATGGACGTTCTTATATCAATGCACAATTATTTGTGGCTAATCTCTTAAACCGCTATGAGTTAACTCGCCCGAGTTTCCCTTCTGTGTTATTGAGCTTAGATAGCGCGGTTAATTCTGCAATGATTTTAGATCAAACTAGCGATACTTTATTTCAACGCCAATTTAATGCTGTTGCGCAAGAAGGCGATATTTTTGTGGTGTTCTCTCCCCTACCACATAATGAAGAAATGGTTACAAATGCGATTAATAGTGCGGTCAATAAAGCAATTAAAGTGATAGTTTTCACTGGTGCAAGCAATGACCATATTCAAGGCTTTCTTACGGAAAACGATTTGGAAATTGCCATACCTGCAACTAAAGAAAGCCGCATTATTGAGGGCCACTGCTTTATTGTAAATACAATTTGTGAACTGATTGATCATGCCTTGTTTTCACATCCATAACTTGACAAGGCTATAAAATTCAACAAAACTACATAAAAAATAAACGAAAGGAGAAAATCGATGCAAATGAAACGCTTAAAAACATTAGCACTTATTTTAGGCAGTGCTATTCTGTTACAAGGTTGTGTTGCTGCCACAATTGCAGGTACTGCTGCAGTAGCAACAAAAGTTGCAACGGATCCTCGTACCGTGGGTACACAAATTGATGATGAAGCTTTAGAGGAAAAAGTGCGTTTAGCCATTCGTAAAGATGAACAAGTGAAATCTGAAGCGCGTCTTAATATCGTTTCTTACAGCGGACGCGTTTTATTAATTGGTCAGGCACCAAATCCAAACGTTTCTGAAGTCGCAACTAGCTTAGCAAAAGGAGTGGAAGGTGTTGTGGATGTGTATAATCAAATTCGTACAGAGCCACAAATTAGTTTCCCACAAATCGCTAAAGATAGCTGGATAACAACTGAAGTAAAATCAAAAATGCTGTTAGATTCACGTGTCAAAACCAGTGATGTGAAAGTCATTACTGAAAATGGCGAAGTGTTCTTAATGGGGAATTTAACTCAAGCTCAAGCAGATGCTGCCGCTGATTTAGCACGCAATATCGCAGGTGTGAAAAAAGTGGTTAAAGTTATTCATTATTTGAATTAATCGTTTCTCAAACCAATAAAAAGTGCGGTGAATTTTTTTAAATTTTCACCGCACTTTTTTATCCACCGATTACAACCCTTTATTTGCTAAATATCGCTCAACGGTATCAACAATCGCCTGCGTTTGAGGGTCAATTTCAATATTCACTCGACTACCTACTTGGCGTTGTCCAATTAAAGTTCTTATGAGTGTCTCAGGAATTAAATTCACACAGAATTGATTTTCTTTCACTTCACCAATCGTCAAACTGATGCCGTCAATCGCAATAAAACCTTTTGGTAACACATATTTCATTGTGTCACTATTCGGTAGTTCAAACCAAATTTGGCAGTTATTTTCGCTACGTAACACTTCAGTAACAGTCGCAGTGCAATAAACGTGACCCGATAAAATATGGCCACCAATTTCGCTACCCATTTGCATCGCACGCTCAATATTAACAAAATCCCCTGCCTTTAGTTCACCAAGGTTTGTCACGCGCAATGTCTCTGCCATTAGATCAAAACTAACTAAATTGCCATTAATTTCCGTAACCGTTAAACAAACACCATTATTTGCCACTGAAGCGCCTATTTCTAACGCATTGAGTAATTCTTGTGGCATTTTTACGATCTGTGTTCTAAAATTGGTTTTCTCTATGATTGACACAATTTGTGCAGTGCCTTGAACAATACCTGTAAACATTAGTCATCTCTCTTTTAAATAAAAAACCTCGCTATTATAGCAAACTCGAGTATTTTATGAAGTTAACGAATTTTAAAGATTATCAAACTGAGGCTAAAAAGCTGATTTTGATTGCCCTACCTATTTTATTTGCTCAAATTGCACAAAACTCAATGAGCTTGGTGGATACCATTATGTCTGGTCGTGTCAGTTCTGCCGATATGGCAGCCATTTCTGTTGGCGCATCCATTTGGTTCCCGCTCGTCTTATTTGGTCACGGCTTATTATTAGCTTTGCCTCCGACAATCTCTTATCTCAACGGTTCTGGCAAACGTGATCAAATTGCACACCAAGTAAGACAAGGAATTTGGATCATCATTTTCAGCTGTATTCCTCTCGGTTTACTTATTTATTACAGCAATTTAGTTTTTGATCTAATGGAAGTGGAAGAACACCTCAAAGAAATCACAATGGGTTATTTACACGCAATGATTTGGGGATTGCCTGCTTATTTATTAATGATTAACTTCCGTTGCCTTAATGACGGTATTGCAAAAACAAAGCCCGCAATGGTGATTGCCTTTTTAGGTTTAGCACTTAATATTCCGCTTAACTATATTTTTATTTACGGCAAATTAGGCATCCCCGCATTCGGTGCCGTGGGTTGTGGCATCGCAACGGCAATCGTCAATTGGTTTATGTGTATTTTGATGATTGCTTACTGTGTTAAAGCCCGAAATCAACGTGACTTAAATGTATTTAGAAAAATTCTTGAAAAACCCAACCCTGCCACACTGAAAAAACTTTTAAATTTGGGCTTCCCTATTGCTGTTGCGCTATTTTGTGAAGTCGCGCTTTTTGCGTTAACTGCGTTGCTGCTTTCGCCTTTAGGAACACAAATTGTGGCGAGCCATCAAATTGCTTTAAATACCAGCTCGTTCATTTTTATGTTGCCAATGTCTTTAGGAATGGCGGCAACAATTTTAGTCGGTCAACGCTTAGGCGAAGGCAGTGCAGATAAAGCGAAAAAAGTTTCTTATATCGCCATTATTGTTGGTTTAGCAATTGCCATTGTGACGGCATTTATTACAGTTTTACTACGTACTGAAATTGCCCATATTTTTGTGCGAGATCCAGAAGTGATTGCAATGGCGGGTTCACTTTTACTGTTGGCTGCCTTGTATCAATTTTCAGACACTGTTCAAGTGGTTTCAGGTGGCGTATTGCGTGGCTATAAAGACACTAAAGCCATCTTATATATTACCCTATTCTGTTATTGGGTGGTGGGGATGCCGATTGGTTATACGCTTGCAAGAACAGATATTCTAATGCCGGCACTCGGGGCAGAAGGCTTTTGGATTGGATTTGTGGTCAGTTTAACTGTCGCTGCGGTGCTATTAATACATCGAATGTACAAAATCCAAGCGCAACCAGATCATATTTTATTTAGCAATTTGGAGAGAATTAAATAATGAAATCAACCATTAACGTCGGTATCGCAGGATTTGGAATGTCTGCCAAAACATTCCATTGCCCGTTTCTTCATCTTGACTCACGCTTTCAACTCAAAAAAGTTTTTGAACGCAATAGTGAAAATGCTAAACAATACTACCCTTATGTTGATGTAGTGCATCAATTTGATGAACTTTTAACAGAAGATATTGATTTAGTAATCATCACAACACCAAACCAAACCCATTATGAGCTTGCAAAGCAAGCTATTCTTGCGGGTAAAAATGTGATTGTAGAAAAACCAATTGCTATTCATTCACAACAAGCATTGGAGCTGGCTCAATTGGCTGAAAAGCAAAATGTGACGTTGTCAGTATATCAAAATCGTCGTTGGGATAATGGTGCCTTAACGGCTAAAAAATTGATTGCTGAAAACACATTAGGCGACATAGTTGAATATGAAATCCGCTTTGAGCGTTTTAGTCCAAATAAAAATCCTAAAGCGTGGAAAGAAACGGGCGAACTTGGCACTGGGTTAGTTTATGATTTAGGTGTACATCTCATTGATCATATTGTGGATTTATTCGGAATTCCGACCGCACTTTATGCCGATGTGGTAAAACAAAATCCTAATAGTGGTAGTGATGATTATTTCCGTATCAATTTTTACTACGAGGGCAAACGCGTAATTATGTCTGCAACTAAATTTGCACGTGAACCTGCCCCACACATTATCCTACAAGGAAAGAAAGGTTCATATTTACAACCCAAAGTTGACAATCAAGAAGCATTGTTGATCAAAGGCACAGAACCTAAAGGTGATTGGAATAAACTTCCTCAAGATCAATGGGGCATTTTACACACTGAAATTGAAAATGAAGTAATACGTAAAACACTTGAGCCAGAAACAGGTAACTATCAAGCCTATTACGATAATATTTATGACAGTATTTGTAATGGTCAGACTTTAAAAGTAACAGCGCAACAAGCTTATATAGTATTGCAACTTATTGAAAAAGTTTATGAAAGTGCAAGGTGCGGTCAAAAATTACTCATAAATTTATAAAATAAAAATGGCATAAAAAAACGGTGGATAATTCAAGTTATCCACCGTTTTTTATTACTCAAAGAACAGATTATTCAACAACAAGTGTACGGCAAGTATTTGTACCACTTGCTAATAATTCGTCACCTTGCGTCAATAATACTAAATCACCAGATACTAAGAAGCCTTTCTCTTTCAATAATTCAATTGCTAATGCAGCACCTTTTGAATTACGGCTTACCTCATCAAAATAAATTGGTGTTACGCCACGATATAATGCACATAAATTCAAAGCATCTTGGTTACGTGATAATGCAAAGATTGGCAAACCAGAACTAATGCGTGACATTAATAAGGCTGTGCGACCACTGTGAGTCATTGCAATAATTGCTGCCACACCTTTCATATGGTTCGCTGCATACATCGCTGACATTGCAACAGACTCTTCAATTGATTCAAATTGAATTTCCATACGGTGGCGAGATACGTTAATGCTAGGCATTTTTTCAGCACCTAAACATACTTTCGCCATTGTAGATACAGTTTCTGATGGGTATTGACCCGCTGCAGTTTCAGCAGAAAGCATAACAGCGTCTGTACCATCTAATACTGCGTTCGCAACGTCCATTACTTCTGCACGTGTTGGCATTGGGTTGCTAATCATTGATTCCATCATTTGTGTTGCTGTAATCACAACGCGGTTTAACTGACGAGCACGACGAATTAATTTTTTCTGTACCCCAACTAACTCAGGATCACCAATTTCAACACCTAAGTCACCACGCGCAACCATAATTACATCTGATGCTAAAATGATGTCGTCCATTGCTTCTGTTGTTGCAACAGTTTCTGCACGTTCTACTTTAGCAACGATTTTCGCTTTTAAGCCAGCTGCTTCAGCAAGTTCACGTGCATAGTTTAAGTCTGCACTTGAACGAGGGAAAGAAACCGCTAAGTAATCAACACCAATTTTCGCAGCCAATAAGATATCGTTTTTATCTTTTTCAGTTAACGCGTCTGCTGATAAACCACCGCCTAATTTGTTGATACCTTTATTGTTTGATAAAGGACCTCCAACAGTCACTTCAGTGAATACTTTTGCACCTTCTGTTGATAATACTTTTAACTGAACACGACCATCATCTAATAATAAGATATCACCAGGAACAACATCTTGTGGCAATGTTTTGTAGTCTAAACCAACGCTTTCTTGTGAGCCTTCACCTTTTGGTAACTCAGCATCAAGAACAAATTTATCACCGATATTTAAGAAAATTTTTCCGTCTTTGAAAGTAGAAACGCGAATTTTTGGACCTTGTAAATCACCTAAAATTGCAACTGTTTTACCTAATTTTTTTGCAATTTCGCGTACACGTTCTGCACGACCCATATGATCTTCAGGTGAACCGTGAGAGAAGTTCATACGTACAACGTTTGCCCCTGCCGCAATAATTTTTTCTAAATTATTACCACGATCTGTTGATGGCCCCATAGTACATACAATCTTTGTTCTTCTTAGTCTTCTAGACATTACCTACTCCGTAAAAATTATTTATGATACACAATTATTGTTCCTGAATTTTTCATCAATTCAGTTTAAGAAAAAACTGGTCGTATTATACGCCTAAAATAAAATTAGATCGAGATCACAAATTTGAAAATACCCATTTTAGTTAAGGGAAAATGCCTATTTTTTTGACAGTCAAAAATTAAAACGCAAAAAAACTTGTTTTATCAAAAAAAAGCTTATATGATTGCCGCACTTTTCAAGTGCGACTATAGCTCAGTTGGTTAGAGCACCACCTTGACATGGTGGGGGTCACTGGTTCGAGTCCAGCTAGTCGCACCATCTATCCCCTTCACAACTCATCACAATTCATCAGAAAGCCTTATAAACACTAGATAAAACGCCACTTTTCTTATATTCTACCCCTCACAACTAAACGCCTTAAAACGTATCTAATCAGCTATTTTAGTTACTATAAAGGGAATATTTATTGCTAGAACAACTAAACCACTCACCAATACAGAAGTTGATAAAGCAAAAACAAGAGATAAACCTTATACCTTAACTGATGGTAACGGCTTATTCTTATCGATTATGCCTAGTGGAGTTAAAACTTGGCAATTTAACGACTATAGACCAATAGCCAAAAAGAAAGCTAAATTTAGCTTAGGTGCTTATCCTAATTTAACCATTGCTCAAGCAGTGATACAACTTTGGGGTGACTATGTAGAAAGATGTTCTCCTAAATAACAAATAAAGTGTGCTGTGCGTAAAAATTTATAAAAATAGTCTTCACCTCGTTACAGTCATCATTTTTATTTATAAATCAATTAATTATGTTGTGAATACTTATTTTAAGTATTCACAACAAATGATCACATAAACAAGAAAAGGGGATATTTGCCCCTTTCGCATTTTCCCTTATGATAGGAACGCACCAACAAGATAAGGTTTCTTTCTTTTGGGGATCAAACTAAGTGCGTTTGATTTTATATCCCAATGAGTAAAGAGATTTTTAACTAAATAATAATTGATTTTGAGACTAGTTATTTTTACTTTTGATAAAATAACGTTTAGTAGAATGTGACTTTTTAGTTTGAAACTTATTGTAAGTTTCCATATCAAATAAAGAGATACTTAATATTTCAGAAATAGGAAAGGTTATATTAAAGTCATCTAAACTTAATGATTCTTCATTATTAGATAAGAACTCATTGTAATGATTATAGTAGTTTGTCGTAAAAATAACGCCCAAAGTATCTGATTCTCTATACCCACTTAATAATGGTAATAAAGAAATATATTCTAATCGTCCATCTTCAAGTAGAGGGACTGACGCAATTATCCCAACATAAACTTTATTGGAGGACAATGTTACTAATACAGGAAACGATCTAATGTGAGATTCTAAAACAAGTGATTCAAATGGATTGTTACTAATAAGTTTAGATAAGGATTTTAATTTTCCATCAGCATAAATTTTATAATATATCCTGTTACCTATCCCAACAAGAAAAGCTAATTTTATACTTAAAACACATATAGCGACTAGCTTTAATAGGTTCTTTTTCTCTTCTAAATTATTAGAAGTCATTACAACCCTATCAAAGTTTATTCTCATAGATAACCAGTTATATGCTTCTCTAAGCCACCCAAAAGTACTCAACAATGAAATGATGCACCAAGCAATGAAGAAAAAGCAAACTCCCCAACCTGCCACATATAAATAAGCGCTCCAATCTGCGGAGCGCTTAAATTTATATCGAGTAGTCAAGCTTAAGTTCACATACAGAAAACCTGTAATTGCAATTACTAAGATACTTAAAGATTCCATATCTATCTAGCTTGTACTTTCACATCCTTTAAGTTCGCCAATACCACCTGCAATTTTTTATTGGCGTACTCAGGTTTTAGATTTACTTGACCTTTTGAATCTATCGTATAATTATCTTTGTTTTCCTTTAACGCTCGGTAAAGGCGGTTTTCCGGCGTTAGACTTAATGATACTGCTGTCATAATGCACCTCCTTTTTCCTATACCTAAAGTCAACAAAACTCATGCTATTTTTGACATGAGTTAAACCATTTTAATAACAACTAAAGTTATCTTTATTACTCTAGTTTATATGGTGGTATATAAAAAAGCAATATAAAGTAGTCATTTAAAATTGACATAATCAATACATTTAGCATGTATATCTTAGAAGATTTAATTATAATTCCATTCCACTAAACCCTTCTAATACTCTCTTATGTTCTTCGGATAGCTCAAAAATCAGATCGCCATTGTGTTCTATCACTTGGCGATTAATTAGCACCTCTGCGGATTTTACCACAGGGCTAAAGCGTTGATAAGTTTACGGGAATGGTTCGACTTCTAAGCCCGCACTTTGTAAGTGTATGGCATCCCAAATATCAGAGCCAATCATTTTGATGTTAAAGATTAGAGAAATGGGATGACTACTAGATAAAATATTTTGATATATACATCTACTATCAATGTTTCCTTTTTATATGAATAAATTGCATAAGCTATTGCTAGACTGTATTTCTCCATTTTCCTCATATTGTTGCAATATCCTGTCAAAAAATTAACTATTTTATGCTTCCAAATACTGCTATTTGAGATTGATTTGTGTACAATCAAGGTAGGATGTTTGTTCAGCATATTCATCATTGTTGATTCATTTATTCGTACTTTAATTCCATATAACAAACTATAGGAGACAAATATGAAAAAGCTATTTTTACTTACTTGCTGTGCTCTTGCTTTAACTGCGTGTAAAACAGAAATTGAAAAAGACGTTTCGCTTAAGTCGCTTTTAAATGATCCTATTCGTACTGAATCAGCGACATTGAATGTGCAAATTACATCTTGTCACGATCACGAAGATTCAAGAAAACCATCGGAAGATTTGACCAAAATCCAACAAAAAATTCCGTCTGTGTTCACACAAGCTAAATACAAAGAGTGTTTTTCTAAACAGTTCGACTCTTTTGCTAGCTTTGAGATCCCGATTGATATTGGAAATATGAAAAATGAATCTGACCTTAAAAATGACGTGAGTATTTATAGTTATAAACATCGTCAAATGAATGTAAGAACAAGCCCGAAATTAGCAAAAAATATCCGTAATTTTGTGGAAAATGAATTCATCAATAACTTGGATTTCAATATTTTAGTCACATTGAAAAATGATACTGGTGCAAAACACGAATTTAATGTCTACTCTGCTTATATTGACGATTCTCCAGTGACACTCGAGAGCTTAACACTAGAACCAAAAGAAGAAGTTAAACTTCAACTTTCTAACGCTTCCGCAGATGCCTTATGGGTATATGAAGATGTGGGTGAAACTGTAGTATTAAGCTCACCTTTCAATTTAGATGAGTTATTAGAAAAATCAAATAAATAAAATCATTATGATAAAAAACAAAAATCCCCCAATTCTTGGGGGATTTTTTATATTCCGCAGTTAATTAAATAACTTGTACATCGATTGCTGAAGGTCCACGTTGTGAATCTTGTACGCTATATTGTACACGGTCGCCTTCATTTAATGTTCTGTAATTTGTACCGATGATACCTGAAAAATGTACGAATAAATCTTTACCACCGTCTGCTGGAGTAATGAAACCGAAACCTTTGTCAGAATTGAACCATTTTACTGTACCGTTGAATTTAGACATATTGTCTTCCTCTTATGAATTGAAATGTAAAAATATAATGCTTGAATCAAGCGTAGTGCTAATAACTGTTACTTAAATAGAAAGAGTAAAAGTGCTTTTCAAGTAACAAATAACGCTTGTAAATGAGGAAGAACTGTACTAACTAACTTATATAAAGACGGGTCTAGCGGCAAGCATTAGAACACGTTACCATAATTAAAGCAAACAATATTTAAAATTATTTTTCATAGGGTTAAAAACTCTCTACCTATAAAAGGTGCATTTTTCTCCAATGCGTTGCTTTTCTGAAACTTTTTTATTATCTTACTTTTTGAGTCAACTATTAAAAATATCAAAGGGTAAATTATGAAAAATGAACTAATTTGTTATAAAAAAATGCCAGTTTGGACAGCAACCTCTTTACCACAAATGTTTCAAGAAAAGCATAATACTAAAGTGGGCACTTGGGGAAAACTCACTGTGCTTAAGGGGCAATTGAAGTTTTACGTGCTAACTGAAGATGGTGATGTTGTCAGTGAACATATTTTTACACCATACAGTGAAATTCCTCTCGTTGAACCGCAGCTTTGGCATAAAGTTGAGCCGCTTTCTGATGACTTAGAGTGCTATCTTGAATTTCATTGTAAAAAAGAAGATTACTTCAGTAAAAAATACAATATGACCCCTACTCACTCTGAAGTCAAAAGTGCGGTCGAAATTTTAAAATCTTGCAAAGTGCTTGATTTAGGCTGTGGTCAAGGTCGTAATTCTCTATTTTTAAGTTTGCTTGGTTATGATGTAACTTCTTGGGATCATAATGAAAATAGCGTTCAATTCTTAACTAATACTGCTCAAAAAGAAAACCTGCCAATTAAGAGTGCAATTTATGATATTAATTCGGCAAATATTCAAGAAAATTACGATTTCATTCTATCGACTGTAGTCTTTATGTTCTTAAATCGTGAACGTATTCCGCAAATTATTGAGAATATGCAAAATCACACTAATGCTGGTGGCTACAATTTAATCGTCGCAGCAATGAGCACAGATGATGTGCCTTGCCCGATGCCTTTTTCGTTTACTTTTAAAGAAGGTGAATTGAAACAATATTATCAGGATTGGGAATTGATTAAATACAATGAAGAAATGGGCGAATTGCACAAAACCGATGAAAATGGCAATCGTATTAAGATGAAATTTGTCACAATGTTTGCAAAGAAAAAATAAAACTAAAATAAAAAAGACCGCACTTCGATTTAAAGTGCGGTCTTTTTTTATCAAGTTTTTAAGATAACTAATCTTATTCGTCGATGCTACGTAATAATTCGTTGATACCTACTTTACCACGTGTTTTTTCATCGACTTTTTTCACGATGACTGCGCAGTATAAGCTGTATTTACCACACTTAGACGGAAGACTACCAGAAACGACAACAGAACCTGCTGGAACACGGCCGTAAGTAATTTCGCCAGTTTCACGATCGTAAATTTTGGTAGATTGACCGATAAACACACCCATAGAGATCACAGAACCTTCTTCAACGATCACGCCTTCTACGATTTCAGAACGTGCACCGATAAAACAATTGTCTTCGATGATTGTTGGATTGGCTTGTAATGGCTCTAACACACCACCGATACCAACACCGCCTGATAAATGCACGTTTTTACCAATTTGCGCACAAGAACCCACAGTTGCCCAAGTGTCAACCATTGTACCTTCATCAACACGTGCACCGATATTCACATAAGATGGCATTAATACCGTGTTTTTAGCAATGTATGCCCCTTTACGCACTGCTGCTGGAGGCACAACGCGGAAACCTTCTTTTTGGAAACGTTCTGCATCATAATCTGCAAATTTCATTGGGACTTTATCGTAATAATTAGTTTCAGCACCTTCCACTAATTCATTGTCATTAATACGGAAAGATAATAAAACGGCTTTTTTTAACCACTGATGTGTTACCCATTCGCCATCAATTTTTTCTGCAACACGATATTTACCGCTATCTAAACCTTCGATAGCTTCTTCGATCGCTGCACGCGTTTGTGCATCCACCGTTTTTGGGGTAATTTCTGCACGTTTTTCAAAAGCTGCTTCAATAATATTTTGTAATGACATTTTCTTTTCCTTAATGGGTTAAAACTAAGCTCCTATTTTTATCATATTTCCTTTTAAAACTCATCTTTTAATTTAAAAAGCAAAATCGATTAATATGCCAAAAACGTTTAAAAAATAAACTTTACAATGATTGAAGAAACGAGGATCTTTCAGTAAAATCGATTAAATGCCTAAAAATAAGGAGCATATTATGCTGAAAAAAACTTTGTATGCCATCATCGCTGTATTTGCAATGATCTTCACTCTGACAGGATGTGGTGAGAAAAATGTAAAAGATGACCCTCAAGCGATTGGATTTACCGTCAATCCAATTGAACCAACTAACTACTTTGCAACACCTAAGGAAGTATTTCCTCTCGTTCTGACCTTTTCTGGCCCAGCCGCACCGATTGAAATGATGAATAAACCATTACAAGAAGTGAAGATTGAGCCTGAAATTAAAGGTACTTGGAAATGGCAGAATGATACAATGCTAACCTTCCAGCCTGAAAATGATTGGGTGGCAGGTGAAAGCTATAAAATCCAACTTAGCGATAAAATTCTCAATCCGAAAATCAAATATAAACAGGCAGTTAAACAACCTATTACGGTTGAAATAACACCTTTTTCAGCAAATATTGATGGCTCCGAATTTTATCAAGATCCAAACCAGGCTCATATTCGCCAAAGCATTGTACAAGTGAATTTCAGCCACCCTGTTGATCGCAAAAAATTTGAACAAGGCATTCAAGTGAATTTGATGCGTGAAAATCAAGATAAAACCTATAGCACGATTTCGCCACTCAAATTTAAGGTACGTTATGCTGAAAATGATCTATCCGCGTGGATTAGTTCTGATAGCGTCAATCTTGCCACCAGCAATAATCAAGTGATTGAAACTAAAATTCTTAAAAATTTTACCGCACTTTTAGGTAAAAATACGCTAAAAGAAGATTTGGTTAATCAGGTGATTGTGCCAACAAAATTTAGTCTTTCATTAAATAGCAATATTTCTATTGTCAATAATGAAAAAAATCTTGCTGAACAAATTCTTCGTTTAAACTTCAACCACTTAGTAAGAGGAAAAGAAGTGACAGAGAATTTGCGTGCTTTCTTGCTTCCGAAAGAAAATCCGAAAAAAGGCACGGTATGGTATTTCAATCAAGTCACACAAGAAGTGTTAAATAAATCGGAAGAAATTCCACTTCACTATATTCCAAACACAACGACTTATTCGAATGTACATAACTTCCGTATTGATGTGCCAGATAGACGTTGTTTATATCTTTATGTGACAAACAATATTTCTGCAATGGGCGGATATCAATTCTCACAACCTGTGGGCGAAGTGGTTTGCGCACCGAATTATCCGAAATATGTCGGCTTTGTAGGGAAAGGATCGTTATTATCTACACTCGGCGATCAGCGTTTAACGTTCAGCGCACGTAACTTCAAACACGTTCAATTAGAAGTAGGTAAAATTCAACCTGAACAATTACGTCACATTGCGGCATTAAACTCTGGCGACTTCCAAAACCCAAGTTTAGAAGGATTGAAATTCGACCATATTGCGACCTTTAAAACGAAAACCTATACCGTCTACAGTAAGAAACCACAA
Organism: Bisgaard Taxon 46; assembly: GCA_049941595.1. Lineage (GTDB taxonomy): Bacteria > Pseudomonadota > Gammaproteobacteria > Enterobacterales > Pasteurellaceae > Pasteurella. The sequence continues at coordinate 253,215 of JBNFNA010000005.1, read as the reverse complement.
GAAGCGAGCTATTTTAGCGCTAACTTAGCGGAATCAATTAGCAATGACCCGAAAGCGAAACAAGGTGGTGTGTATTGGGTGAAAGTGACAGGTTATGATGCAGAGCCTGATAATTTGAACTTAATAGACAATTCACAAGGTTATGATTGGCGTAATGATGGCTTAAATCAGTATACCGATTATCGTTTAGTTGTAGTGAGTGATCTTGGTATCATTGCGAAAAAAGCCACTGATGGTTCACAAGTAGTTTTTGTGCAATCTATCAGTTCTGGTGAACCTATTTTAGGGGCAAATGTGTCTATCATCGGTCGTAATGGCGATGTGATCAAAAAAGCCTATACCAATGAAAACGGCGTAGTGACTTTTGGTAATTTAGATAATTACACAAAATCCCACTACCCTGTGATGTATCTTGTTGCAACGATAGATCAGATGTCGTTCTTACCAATTAACCAATATAGCCGTAATCTTGATTATTCACGCTTTGATATTGATGGTGTAATGGTTGATGAAAACGAAGCGAGTTTGAAATCTTATTTATTCAATGACCGTGGCATTTACCGCCCAGGTGAAAGTGTTCATATTGGGGCATTGACTAAATCATTGGATTGGAAAACGGAACTCACTAATGTGCCATTGCAATTTAGCGTTGTGTCACCTAGTGGTTTTGCTGCGTTTAATCATACTCTTCGCTTAGATAAGAGCGGTCTAAATTCTGTGAGTTTTAACCTCCCAGAAAATGCCGAAACGGGTGAATGGTCTGTGGATTTATTCATCGGTGAAGAAGACAATCAAACAGCAATTGGTTCAAATACCTTCCAAGTGCAAGAATTCCAACCCGATACACTCAAAATTAAAGCGTCATTTAATCAACCACACGTAGAGGGTTGGGTATCGCCTTCTGATTTAGTGGCCACGGTTAATTTGACCAATTTATTCGGTACACCAGCACAAAATCGCAACGTTAGTGCGAATTTAGCGTTACATTCATTGTTCCCGAAATTCAGCCAATATAAGGATTATCATTTCTTCGATAATCAACGTAATAAATCATCGATTTTATATGAAACTGAACTTAACAGTCAGAAAACAGACGCTCAAGGTGTTGCTGAATTTCCAATTGATTTAAGCCAATATGCAGAAAATACAACACAAATGCTCTATTTCACTGCTGATGGGTTTGAAAATGAAAGTGGTCGTTCAGTATCAACGGTTAAATCTGTGATGGTTTCTGCTCAACCTTGGTTATTAGGCTATAAAAATCAAAATGATTTAGCCTATTTAAAACCAAATAGTGAAGAAAATGTGCATTTCCTTGCAATCAATCCGAAACTTGAAACAGTTGCGGTTGAAAAACTGAAAGCAACGTTAATGTCACGTAATTATGTATCTGTGTTAACACAACAAAGCTCTGGGGCGTATAAATATGAATCTCAACTTGTAGAAACTGAAGTTGAGCAAATGCCAATCAACCTCTCTCAAAATGGTTTAGACTTTAAACTTAACACTCAAAAGAGCGGTGATTTTGTATTAGTTTTAACGAATGAGCACGATCAAGAAGTAAACCGTATTTATTACACCGTTGTGGGCAATAAAGATATGGCAGTTTCAATGGACAAAAACACAGAGTTGAAATTGCGTTTAAACAAAAAACAATTCCAACCAAATGAAGAAATTGAAATTGCTATTCAAGCCCCTTATGCCGGCAGTGGTTTAATTACTATTGAGCGTGATCGTGTTTACGCTTACAAATGGTTCAAATCAACCACTAATAGCTCAGTACAACGTATTCAAATTCCTGAGAATTTTGAAGGCAGTGGCTATATTAACGTGCAATTCTCACGTGATATGGATTCTGATGATATTTTCTCAAGTCCATTAAGCTATGGTGTAGTGCCGTTTAGTGTGAACGTAGATAACCGTCGTTTACAATTAACACTTATGGCACCGAGTATGGTGAAATCAGGTGATACTATTGAGTTTAAACTCAATAGTAACAAACGTGGTAAAGCCATTATTTATGCGGTGAATGAAGGTATTTTACAAGTGGCTGGTTATCAATTTACTGATCCTCTACGCTACTTCTTCCCGAAACCAGCACTACAAGTGAAGACCTTACAAATTTTAGACTTGTTATTGCCTGAATTTAGTAAAGTAATGCGCTTTGCTCAAACGGGGGGGGATATTGGCGAAGAAATGGCTATTATGGCGAAATTAGCAATGGCCAATACCAATCCATTCAAACGTAAAGCCGATAAACCAGTGGCTTATTGGTCAGATGTAGTTGATATTAATGGCGATGTTTCTGTGAAATATACAGTGCCTGAGTCATTTAACGGTAACTTAAAAATAATGGCAATTGCCGTGAGTGAAAATGGTAGCCAGATTGGTAAAGCAGAAACAAACACCGTTGTACGTAGCGATTTAGTTCTCTCTCCAAGTATGCCGTTGACCTTAGCCCCAGCGGATCAATCTGAAATGAGCTTGACTATTGCGAATAATACGAAGATGGCACAAAAAGTCGCGGTTAAAGTAGAAAGCGATCCTCAAGTGGCAATTGAAGGTGAAAAAGAGAAAGTTGTCGATATCGCCGCAATGTCTGAAGGTGTTGTCAGTTTTGGCTTAAAAGCGACAGATACCTTAGGTGCAGCAAATATTAAGGTCACGGCCACTTACCAAAATGAGCAGCAACAAGCGACAGATGTTGTACGTAATCTGAGCATTTCTGTACGCCCAATTATGACACAACAATTTATCACAAAAATTGGTCGTGTTGATGCAGGCAAAACCGTTACTCAAGCATTACCCGCTACTCTGTTCCCTCAACATCGCCAACAACACGCGTTAATGTCGCCTGTACCACTGGCATTAACACAAGGTATTTCTGCTTACTTAGCGCAATATGACAACTATTGCACAGAACAAATGATCAGTGCAGCAATGCCAACACTCTTGTTTGCACAAAATAAAGAGTATCAACCTTTATTTAAAACACTTTCATTTGTGAATGACAAACAATTAAGCAGTGCAAATTCTGTAGAAATTCAAACCGCACTTGATAAGCTCTTATCAATGTTACCAAGCCGTCAAAACGAATTCGGTACTTATGGTGTGTGGAATAATATTGATGTAGAAAGTGGTTTCTTGACGGCTTATGTCAGCCACTTCTTAATTGAAGCGCAAGAGCGTCAAGTACGCTTACCGAAAGCGTGGTTTGGTCAATATGGTTTATTTAACAAAACTATTGAAGCACTTGAAGTACAAAGCACTGAAGAAGGTGAAGGTAGTTTAAGTGAATTGCGTGATCGTGCGTATTCAGCTTATTTACTCACTCGTTTAGGTCAAGTGCCATCAAATGCGTTAATGTCTATCCGCTCTGCGTTAGAAAATAACTTTAAGCCTGAAGATTGGCAAAATGACTCAACCACAGCGTGGCTTGCAGCAGCATACAAAATGCTGAAACAAGATGATCAAGCAAATGCATTAATTGAGTTTACGTTAAAACAACTCAATCAACCACGTGCAGAAAATTGGGTTTACGAGAATTACAATGACCCATTAATTAAAGACAGTACGATGTTGTATGTTATCGCACGTCACTTCCCGCAGCACTTAAGCAAAGTGAGTGATGTGGTAATTGATCGCATTGCGCAAGACTTAAATCAACAACGTTACAATACGCTTTCTTCTGCAATGGTCTTGTTAGCATTAGATGCTTATGGTCAGCACAACCAAGCACAAGTGGCTAACTTGAAGATCCAAGTAGCCAATCAAGACGTAGATCAAGATAAAGGCATTTTCCGCTTAGCTGAATTAAAAGATAACCAAGCAGATGTAAGCTTTATCAACCAAAGCCAACAACCGGTTTGGTTCGCATTAAGCCAACAAGGTTATCCGCAACAAGCTGATGAGAAAGCATTATCAAACGGCTTAGAAATTCACCGTACTTATACCGACAAAGACGGTAAACCAGTCACTAGCGTAAAACGTGGTGATGTCATCAATGTGACAGTTAAAGTGCGTGCTGCATCTGACTTTGTTTCTGATGTTGTGATTACTGACCTCTACCCTGCAGGCTTTGAGGTTATCTGGCAATCAGATGTTGAAGAAGGTGAAGAAGGTGAAACAGCATATTGGTCACCAACACATTATGAGCTAAGAGAAGATCGCATTATTAGCTATGGTGATGTCGGCAGTGAATCCAATACATTTGTTTATCAATTAAAAGCGGTGAATGCAGGTACTTACCAAATTCCACCAGCCTATGCAGAAAGTATGTATGATCGCTCGATCAAAGCATACACAGCGAAAGAAAAACAAATTAAAGTGGAAAAATAGCCTACCATAGATAAACAAAATGCCCAGAGTTAAATCTGGGCATTCTTTTTACTTAAATATGCTGATATTAGAACACACTTAACGTGTCGAAATGATTAACGATTTTCCAATTCAATCCCTTCAAACAAACGTTTTACTGCACTGTTATCACGTAATCTCTCTGCTTTTTCAACCACTTGGCGAGTTAAGTGCGGTGAAAAATAATTAATAAAGTCATACATATAGGTGCGCAAGAAGGTACTGTGTTTAAATGCAATTTGCACGGTACTTGAGTTAAATAAGTGATCCGCATTAATTGCAAGTAAATCCGTATCATCTTTAGTGTGGGCCATCGATGCCATAATCCCCACGCCTAAGCCTAAACGAACATAGGTTTTAATCACATCCGCATCTGTCGCAGTAAACACGATATTCGGCAAAATACCTGCTGTATTAAAGGCATAATCTAAATCTGAAACGCCTGTAAAGCCAAAAGTATAAGTTACTAATGGATATTTACCCAGTTCTTCAATCGTTAAATTTTTACATTCTGATAATGGATGATCGGGTTTCACAATAACCGAACGGTTCCATTTATAACAAGGTAACAACACCACATCATCAAATAAATACTGTGCTTCTGTGGTAATGGCTAAATCCACTTCGCCAGAAAGTAACGCATCATAAATTTGTGTAGGTGAACCTTGGTGAATATGCAAGCTCACATCAGGATATTGTTTTGAAAAACGTTCAATCACTGGTGGCAATACATAGCGTGCTTGCGTATTCGTGGTCGCGATACGTAGCACACCGTGATTAGGTTGCGTATATTCATTCGCCACCGCTTTGATACTTTGTGTTTTCACCAGTAATTCACGTGCAATGGCGATAATCTTCTTTCCAGCAGGCGTTACCGATTTAATATGTTTACCATTTCGCTCAAAAATTTCTAAACCGAGTTCATCTTCTAACAACCGAACCTGTTTACTAATACCAGGTTGAGAGGTATAAAGCGCATTGGCGGCTTCTGTAACATTCAAGTTTTGATTAACAATTTCAACAATGTAACGTAATTGCTGGATCTTCATATTCGCTCCCTTTTTGTAGACTCACATATACTAAGAAAGAAAAATTATTTTTTATAACGTTTGCTCAACTCCGTATAACGTTTAACGGCTTTACGAATTTGGCTTGTTTTCGCTCTACGACGAGGTTTAGTCACATCAAGCTTCGTTTCCACTTCTGGTGGTAAACCGACAAGCTCTCTTAAATAATTCACATTGGTTAAATCCATTTCTTCCCAGCCACCACGAGGTAACGATTTCATTAGCGAAATATTGCCGTAGCGTGTGCGAATTAAGCGGCTTACTTGAACGCCTTGAGATTCCCATAAACGACGGACCTCACGATTACGCCCTTCCATTAGCGTAACATCGAACCATTGGTTCATTCCGACACCACCAGCAAATTTAATTTCTTTAAAGTTTGCAGGGCCATCTTCTAATTGCACACCTTTTTTCAAGCGATTGAGCATTGCATCATCCACTTGACCAAAAACACGTACCGAATATTCTCGTTCAACTTCACGACTTGGGTGCATTAAACGATTAGCTAACTCACCATCTGTCGTAAATAGTAATAAACCTGATGTGTTAATATCCAATCGACCTACCGCAATCCAACGCAAACCCGTTAAACGAGGCAAGCGATCGAATACGGTTGCACGACCTTCTGGATCGTGGCGAGTACAAAGCTCACCTTCAGGTTTATAATACATTAGCACACGACACACTTCTTTTTGTGCGTGCATTAAATTCACAATATGCCCGTCAATACGTACTTTAACACCAGAACGTACATCAATACGGTCACCTAACGTTGCCATTTTACCGTCAACACTCACACGATTTTCCGCAATCATTGCTTCAATTTCACGACGTGAGCCTTGCCCTGCTCTGGCTAATACTTTTTGTAGTTTTTCGCCTTCAACTTTTGGCTTTTTCACCGTATTTTTTACCGCACTTTTCTCCTCTTCCTTTTTTGGAGAACTTGTTCTTACCGTTTTATGTACGGTTTTTTTTCCTTCTTCTTTTTCAAAGTGCGGTCGATTTTGACGAGAATTTGTTTTGTTTGATCTCATATTTCCTCTTTGTCGCTTTCCCAAGCGTCTTCATTAAATAAATGGTGTAATAGGACCACTGCCTTCGCGCAAAATCACTGGCGTATCTTCGGTTAAATCCACTACTGTTGTAGGTTCTTGTCCTAGATAGCCACCGTGAATAATCAAATCCACTTGGCGTTCTAAACGATCACGGATTTCTTCTGGATCAGACTGCGTAATATGCTCTTCTCCCGGTAACATTAAGGAACAAGATAAAATCGGCTCGCCTAATGCATTTAATAAATCCAATGCAATTTGATTATCTGGTACGCGAATACCAATGGTTTTTCGTTTTGACGTCATCAGTCGACGTGGTAATTCTTTTGTTGCAGTGAGAATAAAGGTATATCGCCCAGGTGTATTATTTTTAATCAATCGATATGCGGTATTATTCACTAAAGAGTAAGTTGATAACTCAGAAAGATCACTACACACTAACGTAAAGTTATGTCCTTCTGGTAATTGACGAATCTGGACAATGCGATCCATTGCGTGTTTATCACCAATCATACAACCTAGTGCATAGCCAGAATCTGTAGGATAAACTATCACTCCGCCACGTCGTAAAATTTCGACTGCTTGATTAATTAATCTTGCTTGTGGATTTTCGGGATGAACATAGAAAAATTGACTCATTATCCCCTCTCTTTATACAAAAAATGAGAATTTATTATACACTTTTTGCATAAAAAGAGGGATTATTTTTTTATCAAAAAATTTGAATAAAATCTAAGTTTTAATGTTTATTTAATCGCTAATGTGGCGACCATCATTTGCTTGTTGTAATAATTGACGGCTCTCTTTCAAAAATAGGTCTGAATAGTCACCGAACCAGGCCTTGACCTGTTCAAAACTGCGCATAAAACCTGTCTTATCATCATTAGCAAAGAATTGTAAACTTTCCTCATAGGTTTGTTTCAAACTTTCAATGACCGCTAAATTTTCAGGTTTATCTGAAATAATGTCTGCATATAACGCAGAATCTTGCGCAAACAATCGTCCAATCATCGCTAATTCTAGGCGATAAATCGGCGATGATAATGCCAATAGTTTTGCTAAACTAACTGGCTGTTTAGATAAGTGCAATCCATTCGCAAAGGTTGAAAAGTGGCGTAACGCTTGGATGTACGTCATATTTTGATCGTGTTCTTCCGCACTGACTTGATACAAACGACTACCCCACATCTGCATTTGTTCTAATAGCCATTGATAACGTTCAGGAAAACGGCCATCACAACGAACAATCACTTGTTTTGCCATACTTGCAATATCTGGACCAAACATTGGGTGCAAACCTAATACAGCCCCTTTATGCACCGCTAACATTTTTTCGATTGGTGCACGTTTGATCGATGTGAGATCGGTCAGCAGCATATTTTCAGTGAGATAAGGAGCAAGTCGCTCAATGGTTTCAATTGTACAAGCAATAGGCACAGAAACCATAACCACATCAGCATTTTTTAAAATTTCACCCGCACTTTCCCAATCATCTTGTTCTAATACTGAAACAGAGTAACCCGATAAAGTAAAATAACGTGCAAATAAGCTCCCCAGTTTACCTCGACCGCCGACAATGACAATTTTCCTAATCTCACTATTGACAGTTTTAAAACCAAACTGATTTTCACGGGCATAAGATTCACGCATTACACGGCGTAATATGTCTTCAATAAGATCTCCAGAAATACCTAATTGTTCAGCCTCATCACGTCTTGCTTGAAGCATACTCGCCTCTCGCTCTGGTACATAAATAGGCAAACCGTGCTGGTGTTTTACCTCACCAACTTGTCTCACCAACTCAAGACGCTGTGCCAAAAGATGTAACAATTGACGATCAGTCTGATCAATTTTCTCTCTTAATTCTGCTAAAGCTTCCATTACGCCTTCCTTTATCGATTACTTTGATTTAATGCTTTTCAGTGTGTTAGCTATTTGACGCAATAATCGTTCTGAGGTTTCCCAGTCAATACAAGCATCTGTGATAGAAACACCATATTTCATTTCACTCACAGGTTGCTCTGCACTTTGATTGCCTGCAAACAAATGACTTTCTAACATTAAACCAATAATGGACTGATTTCCATCAACAATTTGTTGCACAGCATCTTCAGCAACCAGAGGTTGGCGGCGATAATCTTTATTTGAGTTACCGTGACTGCAATCGATCATAATGGCTGTTTCTAAGCCCGCATTTTCAAGCGCTTTTTCACATTGTTGAACAAATTCAGCCTGGTAATTTGGTGCTTTACCACCACGTAAGATCACGTGACCGTGCGGATTGCCTGCGGTATGTAATAAATTCACTTGCCCTTGTTGATTAATGCCAATAAAACTATGCCCCATTGATGCAGCTTTCATTGCATTAATTGCCGTTACTAAACTACCATCTGTGCCATTTTTAAAGCCCACTGCCATCGACAAGCCCGATGACATTTCTCGGTGGGTCTGGGACTCGGTTGTACGTGCACCAATGGCCGACCAACTGAATAAATCCGCCATATATTGTGGTGTAATTGGATCTAACGCCTCTGTTGCTAAAGGTAAGCCCATTTCAGCTAGCTGTAACAAAAGATCACGAGAGATATGTAAACCACTTTCCACATCAAAAGATCCATCAATTTTTGGATCATTAATCAATCCTTTCCAACCAACGGTTGTTCTTGGTTTTTCAAAATAAACACGCATTACAATATAAAGTGTCTCTTTTAACTCTTCTGCTAATGTACGTAAACGCTGAGCATACTCTAATGCCGCAGTAGTATCGTGAATAGAACAAGGCCCAATGACAATCAGCAATCTTGGATCTTTTTTATGAATGATATTCGCAATATCACGGCGAGATTGTTCGATTTGATGACGAAGTGCGGTGGTCAGTGGTAATTTTTCTTTTAACTCACGAGGAGTAATTAGTACTTTTTCACCCACAATATTAACATTATGAATACTGTCTTTATTCATTTTTTCTTCCTTAAGTGACAACAAACATTAAAGTGGCCACAAAGCCAAATGTAAATATTACATTACAACAATGTATCGATTACATTACACCAAACAAAATAAGAGTTCAATAGCCTCATCGACCAATTTACAGAAAATTCTTTCAAGAATAGACCGCACTTTTTATAGGTCTTTTGGCTATGTCATTGTTTTATAATTGTTAATATTTGTTGTAAAACCAGAAGTGATAATCCCTTTCAATTACCATATCTAAATGAGAATGGTTTTTGTTAAAAAACTATTAAAAATTAAAGAGTTATATTTAAAATATATAGAAAACAACTTGCTTATTCTCAATAACAACTATACAATTTGTTTCAGTTGTAGGTTAAATATCAATCTATTTTTACGGTTTCTTAACATTCCAAACAAAGGAGTTAGCTATGTTAAATAAAAACATCGCAGATAAGCTAAACGAACAAATTAATTTAGAGTTCTACTCTTCTAATGTTTATTTGCAAATGAGTGCGTGGTGCGCACATAACGGTTACCAAGGTGCAGCCGCTTTCTTATTACGCCACGCTGATGAAGAAATGGAACATATGCACAAATTATTTACTTATGTAAGTGAAACCAGTGGTATGCCATTATTAGGTAAAATTGAAGCACCAAAAAATGACTATGTTTCGTTAAAAGAAGTATTTGAAATTATTTTAGAGCACGAAAAATTTGTCACATCGAAAATCAATGAGTTAGTTGAAGTAACTTTTGCTAATAAAGATTACTCAACCTTTAACTTCTTACAGTGGTATGTAGCTGAACAACACGAAGAAGAAATGCTATTCAATAGCATCATCGACAAATTTAACTTATTAGGCGAAGACGGTCGTTCACTGTACTTCATTGACAAAGATTTAGCGACATTATAATTAGGAGAAAGACTATGTTATCAGAAAACGTGATCAAACTATTAAATGATCAAATGAATTTAGAATTCTATTCTTCTAACTTATATTTACAAATGAGTGCGTGGTGTGAACAAAATGGTTTCGATGGTACTGCAAAATTCCTAGCTGCACACGCAGCAGAAGAAATGCAACATATGCGTAAGTTGTTTACTTACTTAAATGAAACTGGCGCATTAGCTATCATCGGTGAAATTGAAGCTCCAGCACACCAATATTCATCATTAAAAGAAGTGATTGAAATTACATACCGTCACGAAAAATTAATTACAGAAAAAATTAATGAACTTGTAGGCAAAACATTTGAAGAAAAAGATTACTCTGCATTTAACTTCTTACAATGGTATGTGGCTGAACAACACGAAGAAGAAAAATTGTTTAGCGGTATTCTTGATAAACTTCACTTACTTGGTGAAGATGGTAAAGGCTTATTCTTGATCGATAAAGATCTTGGTGAAGCAGCAAATACTGTTAAATAATGCCCACCAAACTCCAACATAAAAGGACGCAATTGCGTCCTTTTTTAGTTTGAATCCTCTACTGCCAATTTCTCGTATGAAACAATTATCGCTTCACACCTAATAATGATAAGTGCGGTAAAAAAAGAGAAAAATCAAGATACATAGCATCACCAAAATTTGGATTAAGCGTTTCTTAGTCAATTTCTCTGCGGCCATTTTTTATTCCTTTTTAGTCTATTTAATACTTCTTAACTTTAACATTTAATGATATTATTTGAGGTAGATCAAGTTTAACTTATTTTCTCGGCATTTTTAGAGGATTAAATGAAAATTTTCTCAATGGATACTAAAATTGGGCGCAAAGTACAATCAGGTGGCTGTGCAATACATTGCCAAGATTGTAGCATTAGCCAGCTTTGTATTCCTTTTACACTCAATGAACACGAACTAGATCAGCTAGATAATATCATTGAACGTAAAAAGCCAATACAAAAATCTCAAGTTTTATTTAAAGCTGGCGATCCTCTCACATCGCTTTATGCAATTCGTTCTGGAACGATTAAAACTTACACCATCAGCGAAACCGGTGAAGAACAAATTACTTCGTTCCAATTACCGGGTGATTTAGTGGGTTTTGATGCCATTATGAATATGGAGCATCCAAGTTTCGCACAAGCACTTGAAACATCAATGGTGTGTGAAATTCCATTCGATATTTTGGACGATTTATCCGGTAAAATGCCGAAACTTCGCCAACAAATTATGCGTTTGATGAGTAATGAAATTAAAAATGATCAGGAAATGATTTTGTTACTGTCAAAAATGAATGCAGAAGAACGTTTAGCGGCGTTTATTTATAACCTTTCACGTCGTTATTCAGCTCGCGGTTTCTCACCAAGAGAATTCCGTTTAACAATGACCCGTGGTGATATTGGTAACTACCTTGGTTTAACCGTTGAAACTATCAGCCGTTTGCTAGGTCGCTTGCAAAAAATGGATATCCTTTCCGTACAAGGAAAATACATCACCATTAACAATATGAGCGAACTCATTGAATTATCAGGCACAATGAAAACCAATATTCGAATGGGAATTTAAACATTTCTAAGTATTAAAAAAGGCGTAAATCACATTGCGCCTTTTTCTTTTTAAAATCCTCCCTTGTCATTTCGAAAAATCTTCTCTATCCTATGAGTAATACATCAAAAATGGAGGTTGTTATGAAATTTAACAATATATTGGTCGTTCTTAATCCTGAAAATGAAAAACAATATGCTTTAGCAAGAGCGGTGCGTTTGGTGAAGGAGCAAAAGAGCGAACAAAAAGTTAAAATTACAGTCTTTTTGGCTGTTTATGATCTCTCCTATGAGATGTCTGCCCTACTTTCCGCAGAAGAGCGTGAGGAAATGCATCGTGGCGTAATTGCTCAACGCACACAATTAATCCAACCTTATTTAGAAAAATATGCCGATCCAAACATTGAATTCACGCCTTTAGTCATTTGGCACAGTAATGAAGCTGAAGCCATTGCCGCTGAAGTAGAAAAAAACACTTATGATCTGGTGGTGAAATATACAAAAGAGGAAGAAAGTATTACCTCATTGATTTTTACCCCGATGGATTGGCAACTTTTACGTAAATGCCCTACACCATTATTAATGGTAAGAGATGGTGATTGGAAACATCAAAGACGTATTTTAATTGCCGTCAACACCACTGACGATGATGAAGACCGTAATCACAGTATGATCAACCAACAACTTGTTGCATTAGGTATTGACCTTGCGTCTAATTTAGAACGTGGCAATGTACATTTAGTGACAGCATATCCACCAACCCCTGTAAATATGGCAATTGATTTACCAGAATTTAATGGGGGTGAGTATGAAAAAAATATTCGTGGTCAATATTTGATTAATATGAAAGCCTTACGCCAACAATTTGGTATTGATGAAGATCATACTCACGTGCGAGAAGGCTTTCCTGAAGAAGTCATTCCAGAAGTCGCAAAAGAGCTGGAAGCAGAATTAGTCGTATTAGGTACTGTTGGAAGAACTGGTCTTTCAGCGGCTTTCCTTGGTAATACCGCAGAACACGTTATTAATCGCTTAAGTTGTAACTTATTAGCCATTAAGCCGAAAAAGCAAGATAACTAAGCACATAAAGTGCGGTCAATTTTAAACAAATTTCCATAAAAAATAGCCTGTCGAAACAGGCTATTTTCTTTAGTGTTAAAATCAATTATTTATATTTTTTATGATATTCATTTCTTATATCAAATAATTTCTTACTTGTCGCTTTTGCACCCTCTAAATCACCTGATTTAGCTTGTTTAGTTGCTTCATCTAAAACAGTGATGAATTCTTGCATACCAGTTTGATAACCTTTGAAATCCGCATCATTATCAATGCTTGATGGTTTTTTCTCTGCAGCTTGTACAGCTAATGTACGTAATTCCATTGCAGCCTTTTCAAATGCCATTACATCAGTCGCTTGAGTTAAGGCACCCGCTGCACCTTTCATTTGGTTCATTTCAGCACGTACATTTGCATTTGCAGTACTCACTACCGCACAAGCAACTAACGCAACGGATAACATTTGTTTTAATGTTTTCATAATCATCTCCAACAGGATAAAAATAAAATATTGCGACAATCTCGTTATAAAAATATAAATTGTCGCAATGCCTAATAAACTTTATTTCACGTTACTACAATTCAAACAATACAAATATTGTCCTTTTGGATCATTCATATTATTTAAAATGCCTAACTGTTTTTTCACTTGCTGATATTCTTTTGGCAAACCTAAAAACTCAATAAGTGTATTTTTTACCAGACTTTGTGTGCTATGTTTAAAGTCACCAATTAACATATTCCACCAGCTACTGTATTCTTCAGTCATCCACTCAATGCCGAAATCTTTAATTCTTTCAGCTGGGTCTAATGGATCATTTACACTCAAAATAGCAATATCAATAGCATCATCAAGTGTGCCAATCTGGTCCACCAAATTATGTTTTAAAGCTTCTTGACCTAACCAAATTTTTCCTTGTGCGACTTTATCAACATCTGCTTTATCAAGCGCTCGTCCTTCCGCTACTAAAGAAATAAATTTGTCGTAGCCGTGCTCAATTTCTAATTGGAAAACTTCGCTTAATTCCGTTGAAAGGGGACTAAATGGTGAAATTTCACTTAGTGGTGAAGTTGAAACACCATCTGCGGATACTCCCACTTTCTTAATTGTTTTTTCAAAACTTGGTAATACCGCGAAAATACCAATAGAACCTGTAATCGTGTTTTTATCTGCGACAATATAATCAGCAGTACTTGAAATCCAGTAACCACCTGATGCGGCCATACCGCCCATAGAAACCACAACTGGTTTACCAACTTTTTGTAAGTGCGTCACTTCTTGACGAATAATTTCAGAAGCAAATGCACTACCGCCTGGGCTATTTACACGTAAAACTACGGCTTTTACAGCCTCATCATCTTTCGCTTGGCGTAATAAACGTGCAATGGTATCACCACCTACATCGCCGTCAAAACTTTCACCATCAATAATAGTACCTTCCACATTCACAACTGCAATTTTATGCTTATCAGTACTTGTCATACGATCTGGTAAATCTGCTAAATAGCGATCAAATTCAACCATTTTTAATTCGCCTGATTCTGTCTGACCAAAGGTTTCAATCAGTTTATTTTCAACCGTCAAACGATCTGCAAATTCAGTAATCAGCCCTCTTTGTTTTGTATAAGCAGAGCTATCACCTTTCAATGCACGCAATTCTTCAACATACGTTTTTGCATCAGGAAGTACCGCACTTGGTTTTATTTGACGGTTATCGGCCACAATACTTACATAATTTTTCCACATTTGATTGAGCCATTCTTTCATATCCGATTTTGCAGCTTCTGACATATCATCACGCAATAACGGCTCAACAGCAGATTTATAAGTTCCTACACGGAAAACATTTGTGGTCACATCCAACATATCCAACATTGATTTAAAATACAGGTTTTCCTGCTTCATCCCGTGAATACTGACTTGTCCAATTGGGTTGAGATAAATTTGATCCGCATAACTGGCTAACAAATATTGTTTTTGATCATAATTATCTGCAAAAACAATCACTGGCTTTTTACTTCTTTTAAAATCGCTAATTGCCTTACCAATATATTCCAAAGCGGGCAAATCACCGCCTTCAAAGAAATTCAAATCAAGCACTAAGCCTTTAATACGTTCATCTTTTTCTGCATTCGTAATTGCATAAACAACATCAAACGTCGAAATTTGGCGTGGAATATATTGATCATTAAATTCTTTTAGCGCATTTTCCCAAGAAGGCTCTTCTCGATTATCGGCTAAATAACCATCTAAATTTAGGTACAGCGCACCTTGATCACCCACTAAAGCAGCATTAGCCTTTTTACTATCACTAGAAATAAATAAGCCAACCGCAACCGCTAATAATAAAACAAAAGCTAAAAAAACTAAATTCATTACAAGATCACGAATAAAGTTAATTGCTCGCCATACAAAACGAATAACTACCAAAATAGGATTCATATAACCTCAATTAAATGACAAAATAATATTCGCTAACATAGCACAAACTTGAGTTTCAATAAAACGCTCAATAAAAAATATGCTAAAATTGACCGCACTTTGCTTAGACGGAGAAGACAATGGAAATATTACAATTATTAACAACACGTCGTTCAGAAAAAAAATTATCAGCTCCCGCACCGAATAAAGAACAACTCAAACACATCTTCCAGTCTGCGTTAAATGTGCCGGATCACGGTCGATTACATCCGTATCGATTTATTGTTATTGAAGGTGCAGGATTAGATAAATTTAAAACACTTTTGCAAGCCACCGTTGAAGAATTTAACTTGGGTGAAGAAGCATTAAAAAAAGCCGAAAATCTTGCCCATCGTGCCCCGATGGTCATTGGTGTTGTTGCCAAAATTAAAAAAGATATCCCCAAAGTACCAGGTTGGGAACAAATGTTGAGTGCCGGCTGTGCTACTTATGCCATCCAATTAGCCGCCAATGCACAGGGGTTTGCGAATGTTTGGATTTCAGGCAAATGGGTAAACGGTAGCGCATTACGCAAAGCTTTTAATTGTGAAGAACAAGATCAAGTGATTGGATTAGTAATGCTTGGCACTGCCGAAGACAAAAATGAGCGTGAGAAAAAAATCCAAAACATTGAGGATTTTGTGACTTACTTATAAAAAAGACATAAAAAATGAGGGCATTGTGCCCTCATCTCTATTTATTTTGTTACCTTAATTCAATTGCCCTTTATCTGCATTAATTGCATCGCATTCCCAGCCGATATATTCACCACCAAATTGTGACGCCATATTTTCAAACTCTTCAACATAGCCAAAAATCTCTAATGTATTTAGCATTAATTCTTGTTCTAGTTTGACAACATAGAAAGGCTCTTCGTCCTCTATCACAACCGGTGCATTGCTGTATTTCATTGCAACAAAATCCGTATTTTGCAAGTTCAAATGCTCCATAAAACGGTACATACTATTTTCATCTTCAAAATGAAAACTATGCTCAACCAAAAACGTATCTGAAAGATCACGGCCATTTTGAGTCAACATTTCAAGGACTTCTTCTGTGGCATTAATTTTCATTTCTAATGGCGATGGCAATAAGAAATCAAAATAAGTATCCCAGTTTGGATCGTCTTGTACTGAGCTTTCATCAATTTGCTCAAATTGCTTTAGCACCTCTAAAATTGGCTCTTGCTCTTGGCAGTAAAAATACAGCTGTGCTTTGCCTAAAGAAAAAACATACCCCGCATACAACGTGTTAGAAAGTGCGCCCACTTGAACCAAAATTTTAAAAATCTGGTTCATTAATTCTTGGTAATGATTAGCATCAGGCAACCCGTTTTCATCTGCTTGATAGGGCAATGAAAACTGCACAACTTTATGCATATTTTCGGAGGGAAATTTTTTCAAAATATCCAAATTAATTGAAAAAATCGCCAACGCATCATTCAACATTGAGCGGTAAGTTTGCCAACTTTTTTCGTAATCCATTATGTTACCTTATCTAAATTCAGCCCACACTGGTGCGTGATCTGAAGGTTTGTCCATTGCTCGAATATCTAACGCAATCCCAGTATCAACACATCGAGCGGCTAAACTATGGTTAGCAATAATATGATCAATACGTAAACCACGATTATCATCAAACCCTTTTGAGCGATAATCAAACCACGAGAATTTATCGTTTACATCTGGATTGAGATGACGGAAAGTATCCACTAGACCATAGCCATATAAACGGTTCATCCACTCTCTTTCTTCAGGTAAGAAAGAACATTTACCCGTGCGTAACCAGCGTTTGCGATTTTCATCACCAATACCAATATCCAAATCGGTTGGGCTAATATTCATATCCCCCATAATAATGATTGGATTATCTGCATTGTGATCTTTTTCTAAATATTGTTGCAAATCAGCATAGAATTTTTCTTTTGCAGGGAATTTCGTTTCGTGTTGACGGCTTTCACCTTGCGGGAAATAGCCATTAATCACGGTTAACAAACCAAAATCAGTTTCAAAATCTGCCATAATAATGCGTTTTTGCGCATCTTCGGCATCCGTTGGAAAACCTTTACGAACCGCTTTTGGCTCTTGTTTAGTAAAAAGTGCAACACCATAATGCCCTTTTTGACCGTGATGAAAAACGTGATACCCCAAGTGTTCAACCAATTCATAAGGAAATACTTCATCCGCCACTTTAATTTCTTGTAACCCTAAAACATCAGGCTGATATTTTTCAATAATAGCCTCTAATTGATGTGGGCGTGCGCGCAATCCGTTAATATTAAAAGAGATAATTTTCATTTCTATATATTCCTATTTTCACTTGGGATGATTTAAACGGAGCATTATACCGAATATCCTAGCCAGACCAAAGGACAAAACAGGTGCTTTTTCCTCTTATATTAATAAGTAACTATGATTTCAGATCTCTTTTTCTCCATTTGATCATGTCTTTTTTCCAGAAATGTGATCTCGCTCAATAACATTTTATTAACAACCATTGAACATTTTATAAACATAAATTACAGTGAAACGACTCCAAAATTATCCAAACACCACTCGGAGGAACTATGCAGCACAATTCGATGTTAAAAGAAAATCGCATTTTCAGACCAACAGATGAATTTCGCCGTCAAGCCAATATTTCAGGCTTAGAGAGTTATCAAGAATTATGGGAATTTGCGGATAAAGACTACTTAACTTATTGGAGTGATCTTGCACGTGAGCTTATCACGTGGAAAAAGCCGTTTATGAATATTTTCGATGATTCAGAAGCCCCCTTCTATAAATGGTTTTCAGACGGCACATTAAATGTTTCTTATAACTGCCTTGATCGCCACCTCCCAGATAAGTCTGAAAAAACTGCCATTATTTTTGAATCTGACTTTGGTCAAGTTCAACTTTATACTTATGCTAAATTACACAACCGTGTGTGCCGTTTTGCCAATGCCTTGCGTGAACTTGGTGTAAAAAAAGGAGATCGCGTTATTATTTACCTCCCAATGATTGTCGAAGCCGTTATTGCAATGCAAGCCTGTGCGCGAATTGGTGCGGTACACTCTGTGGTATTCGGTGGATTTTCTGCAAGTGCATTACGTGATCGCATTGAAGATGCTGAAGCAAAATTAGTCATTACAGCTAACGGCGGCTTACGTGGTGGAAAAATTATTCCATTAAAAGCAACTGTTGATGAAGCCTTAGATATGGGCTGTAAAACCATCGAAAACGTGGTTGTTTTCCACCGGGTAAATATTGATACGCCTTGGAAAAAAGGACGTGATTTATGGTGGGATGAACTCACCGCAAATCAACCTGCCTTTTGTGAACCTGAATGGATGAATGCCGAAGATCCACTTTTCATTTTGTATACATCCGGCTCAACAGGCAAACCGAAAGGGATTGTTCACAGCACAGGGGGGTATTTATTAGGTGCACTCAATTCTTTCCGCAATGTGTTTGATAATAAGCCCAATGATGTATTCTGGTGTACCGCTGATGTAGGTTGGATTACAGGTCATTCTTATGTCTGTTACGGACCACTCGCTAATGGTGCAACACAACTGATTTTTGAAGGAGTGCCAAGCTACCCTGATCCAGGCCGTATTTGGCGTATGATACAACGTCACAAAGTCAATGTATTCTATACTTCACCGACATTAATCCGCTCCTTAACACGTTTAGGCGATCATATTCCGAATAAATATGACTTATCGACATTACGCTTACTTGGCAGCGTGGGCGAACCAATTAACCCATCAGCGTGGATGTGGTTCTATGAAGTAGTTGGGAAAAGCCGTTGCCCAATTGTGGATACTTGGTGGCAAACCGAAACTGGCTCAATTATGCTTGCACCAATGCCGGGGATTATTGCGACTAAACCAGGGTCTTGCACCCTTCCATTACCAGGTATTATGGCGGATGTCCTCGATGAAAACGGGCAAAAATGTGAAGTGGAAGAAGGTGGTGCATTAGCGATTAAACGCCCATTCCCATCAATGTTGCGTACCATTTGGAACGATCCTGAACGTTATAAATCCACTTACTTCCCTCCAGAATATGGTGGCAAATATTATATTGCTGGCGATAACGCTCATCGTGATAAAGACGGTTATTTCTGGATTTTAGGCCGTACCGATGATGTGTTAAATGTTTCTGGTCACCGTCTTGGCACAATGGAAATTGAGTCTGCTTTAGTTGCCAATCCAAAAGTGGCTGAGGCGGCAGTTGTCGGTAAACCTGATGAAATTAAAGGGGAAGCCGTGGTGGCATTTGTGGTCTTAAATGATATTCGCCCAGAGGGGGATGAGGCACGTCAATTAGCGGAAGAACTCAAAGAGTGGGTATCAAATGAAATTGGAAAAATTGCACGCCCTGAAGACATCCGTTTTGCGGACAACTTACCAAAAACCCGTTCTGGCAAAATTATGCGTCGCTTGTTGCGTTCAATTGCGAAAAATGAATTGATTACGCAAGACATTTCTACCTTAGAAAACCCTCAAATCATTGGGCAATTACAGCAACAATGGTTATAAACCCATAACAAAAGCCCCTTGAGTTCTTAAAGGGGCTTTCTATTCAAAAGTGCGGTCGATTTTTTTAAAATTTCTTAAACTACTTATTAATCAACGTTAAAAATTCTTTGCGTGTTTCACGATCATCCAAGAACACGCCACCAAATGCAGAAGTGACGGTATAACTATTTGTATCTTTAATCCCACGACATTTCACACAGAAATGGGTTGCTTTCACATACACTGCCACATCTTCGGTTTCCAAAATCGTTTGGAATGCTAATAAAATTTGCTCTGTTAAGCGCTCTTGCACTTGAGGACGTTGTGCAAAAAACGACACGATACGGTTGATTTTTGAAAGACCAATCACCCACTTTTTAGGGTAATATGCCACAGAAACCATACCATCAATTGTCACAAAATGGTGCTCACACGTACTGGTCAACGTCACATCGTTCACCAACACCATTTCACTCACCTTCATACGGTTTTCAATGTTAGTGATTTTAGGAAAATTGGCATAATCCAATCCACTAAAAATTTCATCTACAAACATTTTTGCCAAACGGACTGGCGTTTCTTCTAAGCTATCATCACGTAAATCTAAACCAATCAGTTTCATCACTTCACGCATATGGTTTTCGATTCCAACTCGGCGAGTATCTTTATCTTGCTCCAAGCGAATCATTGGGGTTTCAATCCCCTTACTTAACAATGCGTTGCGGACTTTCTCTGCTTCTGGTGAAATCTTGTTCATTTAAAACTCCCGATAAATAATCCGCACATTCTAGCAAACTCTTGCGTAAGAATAAAATGAGAATGATCGATATCTCGTATGAAAAGTTTGATATTAAAGTCTATACTTTAGACGATACTCGAACTTCAGATAAAAGTGCGGTCATTTTTCAAAAATTTTTATAAATAATCAGGCTTATCAACCCTCTTTTTACGTTTTTGGTATAAAATAATGCCCATTTCATTCAACAAAGGATTCTTTTATGTTGCCTCTTGAACAAGCACTGACACAAATGCTGGACGCGCTGCCTTCGCCTGATAGCAAACTGGCGGAACAAATCTCTTTAGAACAAGCAGTAAACCGCATTTGTGCGGAAGATATGATTTCGCCGATCAACGTGCCCTCTTTCGACAATTCTGCAATGGATGGTTATGCGGTGCGTTTAGCCGATTTAGAACAAAGTTTAACGCTATCTGTGGTGGGTAAATCTTTTGCGGGAGCGCCTTTTACTGGGGAATGGGTTGCGCAAAGTGCTGTGCGTATTATGACCGGTGCTATGTTACCAGCAGGTGCGGATGCCGTGGTGATGCAAGAAGAAGTGACTGTGAATGAAGACGGTTCTGTGACTTTCCCAGCCAATATCAAGTGCGGCCAAAATATTCGAAGAATTGGTGAAGATGTTAAACAAGGCGATGTGGTTTTAGCTAAAGGCAATTTGTTAAATGCCGTTTCATTACCACTGCTCGCCTCTTTGGGCATTGATAAAGTGAAAGTGTTCCCTCGTTTGAAAGTCGCCGTGCTTTCCACCGGTGATGAGCTTGTGCTCGTAGGTCAACCACTGAAAGAAGGTCAAATTTACGATACCAACCGTTTCACAGTAAAATTGATGTTAGAAAAATTGAATTGTGACATTTTGGATTTCGGTTTATTGCCTGACAATGAACAAGAATTTGAGAAAGCCTTTGTGAAAGCACAACAGCAAGCAGATCTTGTGATTACGAGTGGCGGTGTTTCTGTAGGTGAAGCTGACTTTACCAAAACTGTTTTAGAAAAAGTGGGACAAATCAATTTCTGGAAAATCGCAATGAAACCAGGCAAACCGTTTGCCTTTGGTAAATTAGAAAATGCGTGGTTCTGCGGTTTACCGGGCAACCCTGTTTCTGCATTGGCTACCTTTTACCAATTAGTCCAACCTGTTATCGCAAAACTCAGTGGTTACAGCCAATGGAAAGCACCACAACGTTTTTCTGCCATTGCTGCGACGAAAATGAAAAAAGCACCCGGTCGTTTAGATTTCCAACGTGGCTATTATCAAGTGAATAGCAACGGACAAATCGAAGTGCAACCAGTAGGTTTCCAAGGTTCACATTTATTCAGTTCATTTGTAAAAAGTAACTGTTTCATCGTGTTAGAACGTGAACGTGGCAATGTGGAAGCGGGCGAAACGGTAATTATCGAGCCTTTTAATCATTTGATCAGCTAATATGACAGAATTAAGTTATCAAGAAGAGTTGCGTTATAACCGTCAAATTATTCTCAAAGCAGTAGATTTTGACGGTCAAGAACACCTAAAAGCCAGCAAAATGTTGATTGTTGGCTTGGGCGGTTTAGGTTGTGCCGCAAGCCAATATTTGGCGACGGCAGGTGTCGGGCATTTAACCTTGTTAGATTTTGATACAGTGTCACTTTCTAATTTACAACGTCAAGTGCTGCACGATGACTGCCGCTTAGAGATGCCTAAAGTGGAATCTGCTCGCTTGTCATTACAACGTTTGAATCCACATATTCAAATCGACACTATCAATGAAAAACTATCAGAGCAAAAACTTACAGAAATAATACCGCACTTTGATGTGGTATTAGATTGTACTGACAATGTCGATATCCGCAATCAACTTGATCGTTGTTGCCAACAAGCCAAAGTGCCTTTGGTGTCTGGCGCAGCAATACGAATGGAAGGTCAAGTCACAGTATTTACTTATGAAGAAAATACCCCAACTTACCGTAATTTAAGCCAATTATTTGGTGAAAACGTGTTAAGTTGCGTGGAAGCTGGTGTGCTTGCCCCGATCGTGGGCGTTGTTGGCTCAATTCAAGCGTTAGAAGCGATCAAAGTGCGGTTAAAAATTGGTAAGAATTTGTGCGGAAGACTGCTGATGATTGACGGAATGACGATGTCAATTCGAGAAATAAGATTGCCTGTGTAATACAGGCATTTTTTATGCTTTTTAATTTTCCTCACTGCCCCAACGCTGAAACAAATCCTGTTCCAACTGAATTTCAAATTGATCGCAAAGGCGATTCACACTTTGATCCACAATATCTTGCACGGTTTTAGGGTGATGATAAAAGGCTGGCATTAATGGTATAATTTGTGCGCCAATTTCGGCTGCTTGAGTCATTAAACGTAAGTGGCCTAAATGCAATGGCGTTTCACGCACACATAACACCAAAGGTTTACGCTCTTTTAAACACACATCTGCCGCACGGGTGATTAAATCATCAGTATAGCTATGTGCAATGCCTGACAGGGTTTTAATCGAGCAAGGCAAGATAATCATCCCTAGAGTGCGGTAAGATCCTGATGAAATTGCGGCACCAATATCACGCACATCATAATTCACATCCGCAAGCACTTTGACATCTTGAATGCTGTAATCTGTTTCTGCTGCAATGGTTTGCTTAGCTGCGTTGCTGATAATTAAATGGGTTTCAATATGGGCAAGTGGTTTTAGCACTTCCAATAATCGGATAGCATAAATCGCTCCCGATGCCCCTGAAATCCCAATAATTAAGCGTTTTTTCTCGTTTTTCATAGAATAAATCGTATCTTTTTAAAAGTTGCCTGATTCTAGCATATTTTTTTATAAGAAAATGAAGAGATTGTACTTTCTGTTTTCAATCTAATACCACAAAAACAAAGGGCGGTTTCACCACCGCCCTCTTTTTGATTAGATTATTTATCTTTCGTTATGCATTTCTAAATTAGTAGCATCTTTTTCACGTTTACGTTTTGCACTGTCGTTACGTTGCTCTGCGATATTATCTAAATAATCTGGTGTAATATCACCCGTGACATATTCGCCCGTAAATACAGAGCAATCGAAGTCTTGAATGCTTGGATTTTCTTGCTGTACTGAACCCGTTAATGCATCAAGATCTTGGAAAATTAATTTATCAACCCCAATTAATTTTGTAATTTCATCGACATTACGTCCGTAAGCAATTAATTCATTTTTAGTTGGCATATCGATACCATACACATTTGGGTAACGAATTTCTGGTGCCGCGGAGGCAAAATAAATTTTCTTCGCCCCGGCTGCTCTTGCCATTTCTACGATTTGCTCTGAAGTAGTACCACGTACAATTGAGTCATCAACCAATAACACGTTTTTACCTTTAAATTCAGAAGCAATGGTATTCAATTTACGTCGGACTGAACTTACACGTTGTGCTTGACCTGGCATAATGAACGTACGGCCAACGTAACGGTTTTTCACGAAACCTTGACGATAAGGCTTGTTTAATACGCGTGCAATACGTAACGCAATATCGTTTGAGGTTTCTGGCACTGGAATTACCACATCGATATCATCAACGTCTGCCCATTCACGGGCAATTTTTTCACCTAAACGTTGCCCCATATGTACACGAGCTGCATAAACAGACACACCGTCGATACAAGAGTCTGGGCGAGCAAAATATACATATTCAAAAATACAAGGCGTTAATTTTGGATTTTCCGCACATTGTTTTGAATATAATTTGCCATCAAAAGTCACATAAACGGCTTCACCTGGTTGAACATCGCGCACAAATTCAAAACCAACGATATCTAATGCAATACTTTCTGAGGCGAACATATAATCAGTATGTCCGTTTTCCTCACGTTTACCTAACACTAATGGACGAATACCATTTGGATCACGGAATGCCACCATACCGTGTCCAATAATCATTGCTACACACGCATAAGCACCACGAATATCTTTGTGCGTTTTGCTTACGGCTTCAAAGATATCGTCAGCATCAAGCTGATATTTTTTAAATTGATCTAAATGGTTAGCAAGAATATTAAGAAGTAATTCTGAATCTGAATTGGTATTCACGTGACGACGAGCAAGGCTGAATAATTTGTCTTTTAACTCTGGTGAGTTGGTGAGGTTACCATTGTGTACTAAGGTTAAACCATAAGGTGAGTTTACATAGAAAGGCTGTGCTTCAGATACACTTGAGCTACCTGCGGTAGGATAACGAACGTGTCCAATACCAGCATTGCCTTGTAAGCGTAACATATGTACTTGTTGAAACACATCACTTACCAATCCATTGGCTTTGCGCAGACGGAAACGATTTTCATCATCTACGGTAACAATACCCGCTGCATCTTGCCCACGATGTTGTAACAAAGTTAATGCATCATAGATAGATTGATTCACTGGTGTTTGACTAACAATACC
The DNA here is from genome assembly GCA_049941595.1 of Bisgaard Taxon 46. Lineage (GTDB taxonomy): Bacteria > Pseudomonadota > Gammaproteobacteria > Enterobacterales > Pasteurellaceae > Pasteurella. The sequence continues at coordinate 228,075 of JBNFNA010000005.1, read as the reverse complement.
GACAATACCACACATTCGTGTTGATCCCCTATTTGTTTAATGTTGAATTTAAGAAACTAGAATTTGCTTGTATTTGTTGAAAGAACCATTCAACAATGAAACCAAAGTGCGGTATTAATTTTGATTCTTTCCATAATTCACTTTGGCTAAAGTTTGTAAAATTATCCACAAAGAAAAGTAATGCTACAACAATCAACACACCTCTTAATAACCCGAAACACGCACCTAATACGCGATCTGTGCCACTTAAACCTGTTTTGTCTACTAACTGTCCAATTGTATAGTTAACAATTGCACCGACAATTAATGTTGAAATGAACAAAATCGCAATCGCACTGCCATTGCGGATGTAAGGTGATTCAATCTGAGTTAAGTAGTTAGCAAGATAAGGATAAAAATGGCTTGCGACAAAAAAAGCACAGATCCAGCTCACTAAGGACATCACTTCTCGTACAAAACCTCGTAATAAACTCACGACGATGGAAAATCCGATAATAGCGATGATAATGTAATCAATCATTGGTAGCTCTCTTCTTTTAAGAGTATATGAATTTTTTACCGCGCTATTCTACAAAAAAAGAAAACGTTTGCGTAGCTAAAAATTCAAGAAAATTTAACAAATGCGAAAAAATTATTTTCACACCCCGTCATCATAAAATAAAGCAAATGCCATTTTATAAATCTTGCCAAAAATGGCTGTCTAATTTGCGTTGTGCTTTTTTAAGTACATCGGCTAAATGTTGGTAAGTTGGCTGTTCTTGTACAAAGGGGACAGATTCATTCACTTGTTTTAGACGTTCACAAATTTGATAAAACCAGACCGCACTTTCAGGCGACAATTTTGTCGAGGCACGTTTGCCCAACCAATACAGCCCTTGAATAGGAATGAATAACGCAAAAAGCCCTGTAATCACTGCCACTGCCAATGCGCTCATTTCGTGCTTCGCATAAAATTGTTGCCAAACCACGGAAAATACCGCTAGAAATGGCATAAATTTCTGCGCAAATAGCGTCGCTTTAATAATACGATTTTCAGGAAAAATCATTCCTAATTTACTTTCCAATGGCCAAGTTTTTAAATAATGTTGGCCTTGTTTGAGAATTGAAAAAAAATGCATAACTATTTCATTTACGAAAAGAAAATTGAGAGATAAAAATACCATAAATAGATTAAATCTTCAGCTTTTATTCTGACAGATCAGCTCAACTTTACAAAAAATGTTTAAAATTTCATAAATTTTTTGATGGAAATCTCATTTTTGACTTCTAGTGAATTTATTTTATCGTCCGAAAGGTGTATCCTATGGCAATCAGATTTTCATCTGCTTATTTGTTCGACGTGATCAAATAAGTTCTTTTAACTTAAAATAAAATTAATAGGTCTCTTATGTCTCAAAAATTAGTCCTAATCTTAAACTGTGGTAGTTCTTCATTAAAATTCTCTATTTTAGATCCGCAAACTGGTGATGAAAAATTGTCAGGTTTAGCAGAAGCTTTTCATTTAGATGATGCACGTATTAAATGGAAATTACACGGTGAAAAAGGTAATGCTGATTTAGGTGCAGGTGCTGCACATAGTGAAGCACTTAACTTTATTGTGAACCATATTTTCCCATTAGATCCATCATTAAAAGAAGATATCGTTGCAATCGGTCACCGTATCGTTCACGGTGGTGAGAAATTCACTTCTTCTGTTGTTATTAATGATGAAGTTGTACAAGGCATCAAAGACGCTGTTCAATTTGCCCCATTACACAACCCTGCTCACTTAATTGGTATCGAAGAAGCATTCAAAATGTTCCCACACTTAAAAGAAAAAAATGTGGCTGTTTTTGATACTGCATTCCACCAAACAATGCCTCAACAAGCATATTTATATGCACTTCCATACTCTCTATACAAAGAGCACGGTGTTCGTCGCTATGGTGCGCACGGTACTAGCCACTTCTTCGTTAGCCAACAAGCAGCAGAGCGTTTAAATGTACCAGCAGATCAAGTTAACGTAATTACTTGTCACTTAGGTAACGGTGCGTCAATCGCAGCAGTTCGCAACGGTAAATGTATCGATACTTCAATGGGTTTAACACCATTAGAAGGTTTAGTAATGGGTACTCGTTCTGGTGATATCGATCCTGCAATCGTGTTCTATCTACACGACAACCTTGGTTTATCAGTAGAAGAAATTAATACATTATTAACTAAAAAATCTGGTTTATTAGGCTTAACAGAAGTAACAAGTGACTGCCGTTATTCAGAAGATAACTATGATAAAGAAGAAGCTGCAAAACGTGCTTTAGATGTATTCAGCTACCGTTTAGCAAAATACATCGGTTCTTATATGGCAGTTATCGGCGATCGTTTAGATGCTATCGTATTCACTGGTGGTATCGGCGAAAACTCATCACTTGTACGTGAATTAACATTAAATCACTTAAAATTATTCGGTTATAGCGTAGATGCTGAGAAAAATAAAGCAGCACGCTTCGGTAACGAAGGTGTGATTACCGCAGATAACACACCAGTAGCAATCGTAATTCCAACAAATGAAGAATTAGTGATTGCTCAAGATACAGCTCGCCTTTGTATCTAATCATAAATAGCAAAAACTGCCGATCTTTCGGCAGTTTCTGTTTTAATAATTAATCAACAACTTAAGGTTTATTATGTCCCGTACAATTATCCTTATTCCAATCAGCTCTGGTGTTGGCTTAACTAGCATCAGCCTTGGTTTAATTCACTCATTAGAGCAAAAAGGTGCAAAAATTGGTTTTATGAAGCCAATTTCGCAACCAAACTCTGGTGAAGATACTATCGATCGTACAACCTCTATCGTGCGTACCAATACCTCATTAGATACAGCAGAACCATTTATGTTAAGCGTTGCTGAATCATTAATTGGTCAAAATCAATCTGATGTTGTATTAGAAAGAATCGTTGAAAATCACCAACAATTAGCAAAAAACAATGACATCATTATTGTTGAAGGTTTAATTCCTACTCGTAAACATAGCTACGCAAACAGCATTAACTATGAAATTGCACAAGCACTTGATGCAGAAATCATTTTAGTCGCAGCACCTGCAACTGAAACCCCAGCGGAATTAAAAGAACGTATCAAAGCAGCAGCATCCTTATTTGGTGGTAAAAATAACCCTAACTTATTAGGTGTTGTCATCAACAAATTCAATGCACCAATCGATGAGTCTGGCCGTACTCGTCCAGATTTAGCAGAAATCTTCGATTCATTCCAGCATACACAAAACCAAGTTTCTGAAATTTATCACTTATTTGAGAAAAGCCCAATCAAGGTACTTGCATGTATCCCTTGGAGTGCGGAATTAATCGCAACACGTGCAAGCGACCTGGCAAAACATTTAGGTGCGGCAATTATTCACGAAGGTTTAATCAACGAACGTCGTATTCGTGGTATTACATTCTGTGCACGTAACTTAACTAATATGGTAGAACACTTCCGTGTAGGTAGCCTACTCGTTACTTCTGCAGACCGTCCTGATGTTCTTGTTGCTGCGTCATTAGCGGCGATGAACGGTGTGGAAATTGCGGGTGTACTTTTAACTGGCGGTTACAAAATTGATGCACAAATCAAGAAATTATGTGAACACGCTATCGAAAGCACAGGCTTACCAATCTTCCGTGTTGAAGGTAATACGTGGCAAACTGCATTAGCATTACAAAGCTTCAACTTAGAAGTGCCAGTGGACGATAAAGAACGTATCGAAAAAATCAAACACTATGTGGGTGAACAAATTGATGCTGAATTCATTGACTCTTTAGTTGCAACGTCTTCACGTTTACGTCGTTTATCTCCACCAGCATTCCGTTTCCAATTAACAGAATTAGCTCGCCAAGCGAAAAAACGCATTGTATTGCCAGAAGGTGATGAGCCTCGTACAGTGAAAGCGGCAGCACTTTGTGCTGAGCGTGGTATTGCAGAATGTGTGTTATTAGCAAGTCCTGATTCTGTAATGCGTGTTGCTGAAGCACAAGGCGTTCAATTAGGTAAAGGCATTACAATCATTGATCCTGCAACTGTACGTGAAAACTACGTTGCTCGCCTTGTTGAATTACGTAAAAACAAAGGTATGACTGAAGACTCAGCTCGTGAGCAATTAGAAGACACCGTGGTATTAGGTACAATGATGTTAGAAGCAAACGAAGTTGATGGCTTAGTATCAGGTGCGGTTCACACGACTGCAAATACTATCCGTCCACCAATGCAAATCATCAAAACTGCACCGGGTAGCTCGATTGTTTCTTCAATCTTCTTTATGTTATTACCAGATCAAGTATTAGTTTACGGTGACTGTGCGGTAAACCCAGATCCAACAGCGGAACAATTAGCAGAAATCGCAATTCAATCTGCAGACTCTGCGAAAGCATTCGGTATTGCTCCAAAAGTAGCGATGATTTCTTACTCAACTGGTACATCAGGTAGCGGTGCTGACGTTGAGAAAGTGAAAGAAGCAACACGTTTAGCGAAAGAAAAACGCCCAGATCTTATCATCGACGGTCCATTACAATATGATGCGGCTGTGATGGAAGATGTGGCTCGTTCAAAAGCGCCAAACTCACCTGTTGCAGGTAAAGCAACCGTCTTCATCTTCCCAGACTTGAATACAGGTAACACCACTTATAAAGCAGTACAACGTTCTGCAGACTTAGTCTCTATCGGACCGATGTTACAAGGTATGCGTAAACCTGTGAACGATTTATCTCGTGGTGCATTGGTTGATGATATTGTGTACACAATTGCATTAACAGCAATCCAAGCGACACAATAATCAGCGAAAACTTGTTAAAAATAAACCGCACTTTATGAAAGCAAAGTGCGGTATTTTTTTAGATGATTTTGGATAAGTATCGTTAGATGATTTAGCGAAAAAAGCGCAATACTTATAGCCCTTTTAACGTTTCTAAAAAGGCTAAACCAAAATCACGACGCCAACCAATTAGCAATTCAGGCAACGCATTTGGATCTTCTTGCTCTATCCAATACCACTTAATTAACCCTTCTAACATCCGCTTACTTGCAATTACTTCACTTGCTAAATCTGCAGGCTGTAAGGTTTTCAATTGTTGTTGTAAAAGTTTCAGGGCTTTTTTATAGCGAGAATCGTCCACTACACGAGCAATTAAACTTGGGTAATGCTCTTCTTCTATTCGATTCGCTTGCGATAAAAGATGCAAGATTTTTTTACCGTGAATACGCACTTCCAATGTTGTCAAACCTAGTGCTAACAATTCAGAAGTGTGTTTAGGGTTGTTTTTCGCTACTGCCCATAAGTGCTCGCCTCTCACCACAAAATTCAAAGCTAAATCACGTTTCATTGCTTCCTCTAAACGCCACTTCGCTAACACTTTTAAGCGCATTAATTCTTGTTGATTTAAACGCCAAGCATTTGGAATATTCAAATAAGCAAATTCTGGATCTTTACCCTGCTCTCTTTTAGCCAATAACACTTCGCAATCATTTTCGACTGCACTTTGCCAACGAGTTTGTGTTAAATCTTGCTGCATTCGTTGATAAAGTGGCAATAAATACCATACATCTGCCGCAGCATAGACCAATTGCTTATCCGATAACGGGCGAGCAAGCCAGTCTGTGCGAGAAGCGCCTTTATCAATTTTAAGTTGGAAATAATGTTGAATAAGGGTTGCTAGGCCAGTTGAATTTGGGAAACTCAAAAAGCTTGCCATAATTTGCGTGTCGATCATTGGTGTTGGCATCTGTTGATAATAATGCTGAAACACTTCTAAATCTTCACTACAAGCATGTAGCACTTTTAAAACATTTTGATTAGCAAGTAATGCGATAAAAGGCGAAAAATCTTGAATACTTACAGGATCAATTAAACTCACCTGTTCGCCATCATATAATTGAATAAGCCCTAATTGAGGATACAGTGTACGAATGCGGACAAACTCCGTATCCAAAGCAACCACACTTTTTTGTTGGGCCAAAGCGCACACATCAGCTAACGCGTGATCAGTTGTAACGAGCTGAAAGTGCGGTGGATTTTTAATTTCTTTTACTTGTTTGTTCATCTTAATACAACAAATTGGGGGCACTAAACGCCCCCAACAAAATGAAATGAATAATTACTCTTCTTCGGCAGGACGTTTTGCCAATTCCTCGTCACGCAACACTCGACGTAAAATTTTTCCAACATTACTTTTCGGTAATTCATCACGGAATTCAATATCCTTCGGAATTTTATAGCCTGTTAAATGTTGGCGACAATGTTTGCGTAATTCATCTCGGGTTAAGCTATCATCTTTTTTCACCACAAAGATTTTGATTGTTTCACCACATACTTCATTTGGCACACCGATAGCAACGACTTCTGCTACTTTATAGTTCAGCATAACCACGTCTTCAATTTCATTTGGATATACGTTGAAACCTGAAACCAAGATCATATCTTTCTTACGATCCACAATACGTAAATAGTAGTCAGAATCCATCACAACGATGTCGCCAGTTGCCATCCAACCATCTTTTAGGACTTCTGCAGTTGCTTCAGGGCGTTGCCAGTAACCTTGCATCACTTGCTCACCTTTCACCCAAAGCTCACCAGCTTCATCAAGTTCAGCTTCTGTGCCATCTTCTCTAATAATACGCACATCAGTATTCGGTACTGGCACGCCAATGCTACCATTGTGTTTCACCATATTAATCGGGCAAGCCGCAATTAATGGTGAACATTCGGTCATACCATAACCTTCAATAATGTTACAGCCCGTTGTTTCGTGCCAACGAGTTGCCACTGATTGTTGAATAGCCATACCGCCACCCACAGATAATTTCAGTGCTGAAAAATCAATTTCTTTGAAATTTTCATTATTTAATAAAGCATTAAATAATGTATTCACGCCAGTGATCGCAATAAAGCGGTGTTTCTTAAGCTCTTTAACAAAACCATCAATATCACGTGGGTTAGTAATCAAAACTGCCGTAATCCCTAACTCAACAAATAATAGACAGTTTACAGTCAACGCAAAGACGTGATAAAGCGGTAATGCGATAATGGCTTTACGCTCTCTGGAACGATCACCTACAAAAGGTTCTGCGATCCAATTTGCTTGGAAAACATTCACAATAATGTTGCCGTGCGACAGCATTGCACCTTTTGCAACGCCTGTTGTACCGCCCGTATATTGTAAAAATGCAAGGTCTTTACGTTCGACTTGCGGACGAACATATTGACGATGTTTACCTACGCTCAGTACTTCACGGAAAGTCACTGCATTAGGCAGTTTGTATTTCGGCACTAATTTTTTAACGTACTTCACCACAAAGTTCACTAATGTACGTTTACCGAACGAAAGTTGGTCGCCCATACGCGTTAAAATAACGTGTTTAACATCCGTATTAAACACGACTTTTTCTAAAGTAGAAGCAAAGTTTGACACAACAACAATGGCTTTTGCGCCACTATCTTGTAATTGATGTTCAAGTTCACGCGGTGTATAAAGCGGGTTTACATTCACCACCACCATACCTGCACGCAACACACCGAATAATGCGATCGGATATTGCAAAAGGTTTGGCATCATTAATGCTACACGGTCACCGCGTTTGAGTTTTAATTCATTTTGTAAATAAGCAGCAAAAGCTCGGCTACGTTCTTCTAATTTACGGAAAGTTAAAACTTGTCCCATATTGATATAGGCCGCACGGTCTGGATGCTCACGCACCGCATTATCAAACATATCAAGCAACGATTCATATTTTGAGCAATCTAGCTCGCGAGGCGAACCTTCTGGATAATTCTTAAACCAAGGCTTTTCCATCTCATATCCTTATTCTTTTTATAAAATTCGCGAAATTATAACGTAAATAGTCGTCTTCTGTTAACTAGAAATATCGTGGTCATTCTTGTTACTGCTAGGTTTTAGGTCGACTTCATCTTTAGTGGGATAAAAAACACTCAGAATTGCAGCTGAAATTGCCGCTGGAAAGAGAAATAAACTGGTATCTTGTACTTCTCCATTAGAAAGCACGATTAACGTCAAACCGGCAAATAGCATACCGATAATCACAGTAGTTAATGTACTTACCCAACTACGTACGAGCCTTAACCACAGTACAGTGACTGCCCCAGTTAATGTCGCAGGAACCGTACCATAAATACCGCCCAAAATAGTGGCAAATGCTAATTTGTCTGACCAATCATTCACATAACCAGAGAAAATCATTTCAATGCTGGTCAAAATGAACATAACAGAAAAACCACCCAATGCGCCCCCACACAAAACAAATGCAAAAAACACTTGCCAATAATGCTGATTTAAGGCTGGTTTACTTTCCATAGCGAGTATCTTATCCATAAAAAATTACAGGTTAGTACAACACATAACGCAAACGTGGTTCAGGTCGCCAAAATGGATAGCCCCAACCACGGCGGCGACTTTCTCGCCAATCTTCCATTTCTTCAGGATCGTAATAATATTCTTGAACAAGCTGCCATTGCTTATAATGCTCGGCTTTGACCACTGGATATAAATAATCCACTTGATCAATCTTGCCTTTCTCTTGTTTTTTTAGCGTACCTTTAACAGTTATGTACTGCTCTTTTAACGCTTCAGGATCGATAAACCCATCAATGTAAGCAATAAAACGCCCATTGGTTCGTGACGAAAGCAACGGTTTAGCTGATAAAGACACCAGTGGCAAACTTAAAATTTCAAGTCGCATTTTGCCAGGCAAGGCTTGTGCCGATAAAATTTTGCCACCGAAACGCGCTTGTTTACATTGGCAAGCATAATCGTTAGGCTTGACTTTATCTAAATGCTGTAAGGTAAAATCATCTCGCTCTAATCCTTGAGGTGGCATAATACAACCTGTTAGCAATAATGCGCTGAAAAGTGCGGTCATTTTTTTCATTATTTACCTCCGTTACATAAAGAATGTTTTCTTCGTTTATTCACGACCTGGTAATTTCTGCCAAGTCACCTCATTACGTAAATAAATTGGCTCAATGTCTAATGCGCTAATTGTTTCTTGCTTGTACCATTTTGACAACGCTAACGAGAGCATATATTGCGCTGAAGGCAATAAAATTTCAGTTTGGCGATGTTCAATAATCGATGAGAATTGTGCATAAGCAGACCAACCTGTGCCGACGGTTTTCCAATCCCCCGTTACATCTTCAAGTTGCGCTAACACTTTTTCAGGGCTAGCCACTTGTTCTTCAAGCACGGCTTGCCACTCAATAAATTCTTGCGAATTTAACCGCACTTTTTCTGCTTTGAGTTGTGCGAAATACACTTCATTCATTCGTGCATCAATCGCTGAAAGCACTTGCTCTGCACCTAGCTGTTCATAAGCGGCTTGCGCCATTGCAGTTAAATTAGAAATAGGAATAACAGGTAAATCTGCACCTAAAGCTAAACCTTGTGCAATCCCTGCGCCCACACGCACGCCCGTAAAACTGCCAGGACCACGACCAAACACCAAACCATCAACTTGTTTTAATGAGATCCCTGACTGTGAAAGGATTTGATCCACCATTGGTAAAATACGCTGTGTATGCGTACGCTGTGCTAATTCATCTAAAACTGTTTTTTCGCCTTTATAAAGCAACGCCACAGAACAGGCTTCGGTTGAAGTGTCTAAGGCTAATAAAGTCACATTATTCATTGTTTTTATCCATTATTTGTATTCGTCAAGAATTGTATCACTTTGTTCAAATCTCGGGTACGTTTTGCATTCGGCAAGCTTTTCAAAAAGGTTGCGCCATAAGAACGCATTACTAAACGGCTATCGCAAATAATCACCGCTCCACGATCTGTCACATCTCGAATTAATCGCCCCACCCCTTGTTTTAAGGTAATTACGGCTTCAGGCACTTGAATATCGTTAAAAGGATCGCCACCTTGCAATCGGCAGTCTTCAATACGCGCCTTTAATAGCGGTTCATCTGGGGCGGTAAACGGCAATTTATCAATAATCACAAGAGATAACGCATCCCCCCGCACATCAATACCTTCCCAGAAACTAGAAGTCGCCACTAAAACAGAATGTTCTTCCGAAATAAATTGGTCGAGTAATTTGGCTTTTGAGGTTTCACCTTGCAATAAAATCGACAAACCACTATTTTCACGAAAATATTCTGCCAAGCCACGCATCATTAAATACGAGGTACACAACACAAAACAGCGCCCCTTATTTGCTTCAATCACAGGCAATAGCATTTGCGCTAACTGTTTCATTGTGTAGTTTTGATTGCTACTTGGTAAATAACGAGGCACACATAATAATGATTGTTCAGGATAGTTAAATGGGCTTTGTAGAATTTTTTGCTCTGCATTAAGAATCCCTAAACGCTGGCAAAAATGCTCGAATGTTCCGCCCACTTCTAAGGTTGCCGAGGTTAAAATCCACGCACTCTCACGTTTTTGCATTTCTTCACCAAATTTATCTGCAACCGTTAATGGTGTGATATGCAAACCGAACTGACGACCAACCGCCTCATACCAATAACAATAGCCCGTAATTTCTGTTTCAGATAAACGTTTTAATTGAATTTTCGCTGCTTCAATACGTTCAAAAATGCTGTCTAACGTTTGCGAACGGCCAAGCACTAATTTAATCACTTGCGATACAAAATCGAGCTTATCAATCAAATGTTCAAAACCATTTTTGACCGCACTTTGTGACAACAACTCGCGCCAGTTACCACGCACATTGCCTTCGCCTAATAATAAACGGAAATCTTGTACACTTTTGAGCAACTGATCCGATGCGACACCTAATTGCGCCATATCTTTCACTTCAGTACGATAGACAATATTAATATCTTTGCAGATTTCAAACAGTTGGCGAGCGGTAATTGACTGGCTAAAATATTGGCTAGCAATATCGGGTAATTGATGCGCCTCGTCAAAAATCACCACTTCCGTTTGCGGAATTAACTCGCCAAATCCCGTTTCTTTAACAGCAATATCAGCAAAGAATAAATGATGATTGACCACGACTAAATCCGCATTTAACGCACGTTTGCGTGCCGCCGCCACATAACAGTCACCGTAATTAGGGCAATCTGCCCCTAAACAACTTTCCGTCGTGCTAGTGAGTTGCGGTAAAATTGGACTATCTTCTGCCAGCTCAATACATTCTGTTAAATCACCTGTTTTGGTGGCATTATTCCACTTTCGGACTTTTGATAAATCAGCCAATACAGAGCGATCACCAAGTACGCTCTGTGCAATCAGTTGATCCAAGCGTTCCAAACACAAATAATTTGACCGTCCTTTTAATAATGCGATTTTACCAGTGTAATTTAATGCTTTTTTTATGGCAGGAAGATCGCGCTTAAATAGCTGATCTTGAAGGTTTTTTGAACCCGTAGAAACTATGGTTTTCTTATTGGCTAATAACGCAGGTGCAAGATAAGCAAAAGTTTTGCCTGTGCCTGTCCCCGCCTCAACAACCAGTACATTTTTGTTGTTGATGGCTTTTCCCACTGCTGTTGCCATTTCCAATTGTTCTGCACGAGGGCGAAAACCCTTAATGCTTTGGCTCAACGCACCTTGTTCGGAAAAAACCTTGATTATTTTATCAATATTCGCCATTATTTTTCAGATTCATATAAAAATTGCGGCATAGTGTATCAGATTTTATGTCGCCACTAAATAACGCACTGAATAAAAAAACAGTATAAGAGGTTTTATGAATAACTCAATTCAAGCCCAATTTATCAAGCACATTGCCCCTTCGTTAAGTTTAGTTGAATACAATCAAATCACTGCACTTTCACTTCAACATTCTGTGGGTTCTGCATTAATTGCATTACAAGGTGCACAATTGCTTCAATGGAAACCAACAACAGCAAAACAAGAGGTACTTTGGTTAAGTGAAGTTGAGCCTTTTCAATTAGGCAACGCCATTCGTGGTGGTGTACCTATTTGTTATCCTTGGTTCGGCCCTGTTAAAAGCCCCTCTCACGGCACTGCACGCATTCGTTTATGGCAATTAACGGATTATCAAATTAATGATGAAAAAGTGCGGTTAGAATTTGGATTATTTTCTGAAGATCATCTCATCGAGGCAAAAATCGCAATGATCTTTAGCGAAACTTGTGAGCTGATTTTCACTCATTATGGCAACGAAGAAGCGCAATTAGCACTACATAGTTATTTTAATATAGGCGATATTGCACAAATTGAAGTTCACGGTTTGACGACAACCTGTTTAAGCAATCTGACTAAACAACAAGAAACAGTGCCATCGCCACGCAAAATTGCTGAAAATGTGGATTGTATTTATCAAATTGATAATGCACAAAACACAATCATTGACCCAATGCTACAACGTCACATTAAGATCGAGCAACAAAATAGCAGTGATGTCATACTTTGGAACCCTTGGTATAAAACGACTAGCAGCATGAGTGAAACTGGCTATCAAACAATGGTTTGCGTGGAAACCGCTCGTATTTCAAAACCGTTACAACAAGGTGAACAAGTGTCCGTTTTATTCAAAGTGAAGTAAAAAGTGCGGTGATTTTTTATAAAATTTTGATTGGCTAGAAACAAAAAATAAGTGCTAGATTCGCACTTCTTTTGTATTGCTGTTTTATTTATGACTACACCCAGCCGAGCTGAGTTAAAATCAATAGTCCCAAAGATGACGTAATAATTGCGCCTAACGTAGTCAGTGCAATTACGTTAGCTGCGTTTGTACCGTCACCGCCCATACCTCGCACCATAGTGTACACCACCGTGGCCATTGGTGTGGCAGCCATTAAAAACAAAATCCCCATTTGCATTCCTGACAAACCAAAAATTTTGCCGACGATCACCATAAAAACAGGCGCAATCAACACACGGGCAAAACTCCCCCACAACACGACTGGTGATGAGAAAAATGCCCCTTTAAGGCGAATACTTGCCCCTGTACAAATCAAAGCAAGCGGTAAGGTCATACTGGCTAAATAATTGCCAGTGGTTAATAATGTTTTCGGTAAGATCAATTCAAGTGCATTCACGACATAACCCAACACGATAGCGATAATTAATGGATTTTTCACCACATTTTTTAAAATCGCCCACCAGCTCACTTTACCATTGGCAAAGGAACGACTTAAGGTAATTACGCCCAATACATTAAAAAGAAAAATCGTTGCTGCCGCATAAATTGAAGCGGGCGCTAAACCTGCTTCACCATAAGCATTGATACAAAGTGCCAAACCTAAAATGCCGTTATTGCCACGATAAACTGACTGCACAAAAGTGCCTCGTTCTTGTTTTTCAGGAATGTATTTGGCCGCAAAAAGTTCAGCGGAAATAAATAAAATCAGCGTCCCCACAACACTGGCTAAAATAGGGATTAATTGCGAGCGATAATCGACAGGATTGCTAATAATATTGAGGAAAAGCAAGAAAGGTAAGGTGATCATAAAGATAATTTTTGTCGCCTGCCCCGTGAATTTATCATCAATCATTTTACGTTTACGTAACACAATACCCAAAAGCAACATAAACACCGTGGGCATTGTGACGCTCATTGAAAACAAAAAAGCAGAGAAAAAATCAGCATTATTCATTATTATGCGACCTATCTTGAGTCAAATGACTTTCTATAAATACAATTTGCGGTTAAAATTGTCCAATTCAGTTGTATACGGTCAGTTTTGTAAAAACTTTTCAAAAATAGACCGCACTTTCTTTTACTAGGATAAATTATGTCGATTACATTATCTACTAAACAAAAACAATTTTTAAAAGGTATTGCTCACCATCTTAACCCAGTGGTAATGATTGGTAACAATGGCTTAACGGAGGGCGTATTAGCCGAAATTGATAACGCACTTGAACACCACGAGCTCATCAAAGTGAAAATTGCAGGTGCAGATCGTGAAGTGAAACAATTAATCATTGATGCTATCGTGCGTGAAACCAATTCAAGCGCAGTGCAAACTATTGGACACGTTCTTGTACTCTACCGCGCAAGTAAAGAACCGCAAATTCAATTACCACGCAAATAATCAGACAAACAAAAAGGCTATGAACGTTAAAATCCATAGCCTTTTTATTATGATAAATTTTGTTTAAACCTGTTTCTCAACGATTAAACCAAATTAAACATAGTTCACTTCGATGATTTCAAACTCAACTTTGCCGCCTGGCGTTTGAATTGCAACAACATCATCCACTTCTTTACCAATCAAACCACGTGCAATCGGTGAGTTTACTGAAATTAAACCCTCTTTGATATTTGCTTCATCATCACCCACGATTTGATAGCTTACTTCATCGTCGGTATCCACGTTTAACAATACAACAGTTGCACCAAAAATCACTTTGCCATTATTTGGCATTTTGGTGACATCAATCACTTGGCAATTAGACAACTTTCCTTCAATCTCTTGGATTCGACCTTCACAGAATCCTTGTTGTTCACGTGCTGCGTGATATTCCGCATTTTCTTTCAAATCACCGTGTTCGCGAGCTTCTGCAATCGCTTTAATAATTTCTGGACGACGGGTGTTTTTTAAGAAATCAAGTTCTTGACGTAATTGTTCAGCTCCACGTACAGTCATTGGAATTTGTTTCATAATTGTGTATTTCTTCCTTTATAGATAAAACAAAACCGCGGCATCGTAAAAACGATGCCGAAGTTCAAATTAAAATTCTTGTTTAATGAGAAAAGGATTTACTCCCTCAAATTCAGGTACTATTATTGTTCGTCTAAAAAAAAATAGCAACCACCAAACTCATTATGTATAAATCATCTTCTTTTTTAACCGCACTTTTTCCTAGTTATAAAACATTACTAAGCGCTAAAATCGCACTGTGCTGTTTATTTTCGCCATTCGTTCAAGCAACGGTTGATATTCCGTCATTAAATCAAGTATTACCGGAAGGTACTAGCTCCGGTGTTATTGCGAAAAACTTAAATCGTGATGAAATTATTGCCACACACCAAGCAACAACATTTATGTTGCCCGCCAGTACGCAAAAAATATTAACTGCATTAACCGCCAAATTAGCCTTAGGCGATGATTTTCAATTTGAAACTAGTCTATTAACCAATGGCAAAGTGCAAGGCAATACCTTAAAAGGTGATTTGATCGTGCGTTTTACAGGCGATCCTGATTTAACTAGCGGTCAACTTTCAAACTTACTCGCACAGCTCAAAAAACAAAAAATTACTAAAATCACAGGCAATTTGATTTTAGATACAGCAGTTTTTACTAGCCACGATCGTGGATTAGGCTGGATCTGGAATGATTTAACAATGTGCTTTAATGCGCCACCAGCGGCCGTGAATATTGATAACAATTGTTTTTATGTGGAACTCGATGCTAATCAAGCGGTTGGTGAGGCAGTTAAAATTAATATTCCAGCACAATATCCGGTGCAAGTTTTTGGGCAAGTGTATGTTGCAAGTCAACAAGAAGCACCTTATTGCCAATTAGATGCGATGGTAAACGATAATAACCGCTACCAAATCAAAGGCTGCCTTGCTCGCCAAAATAAACCGTTTGGTTTGAGTTTTGCTGTGCAAGATCCAAGTGCTTATGGTGCGGCGATGGTTCAACGACAATTAAAACGTTTAGGCATTGAGTTTAACGGCAAAGTACAAACGCCATTAATACAACAAAAAGGACAGCTATTAGCACAACATTTTTCAAAGCCGTTGCCCGATTTAATCAAAAAGATGATGAAAAAATCGGATAACCAAATTGCAGATGCGCTTTTTCGTACTGTGGCGTTTCATTACTATAAACGCCCTGCTTCATTCCCGTTAGCGAGCCAAGCAATGCGTCAGATTTTACAGTCAAAAGCAGGGATTAAATTAGGTAATAGCATTATTGCAGACGGCTCGGGGCTTTCTCGCCATAACTTAATTTCGCCTCATCAGATGTTACAAGTACTCGATTATATTGCGAAAAATGAAGCCACCTTGAAATTAATGGATACTTTCCCTATTGCAGGTGTTGATGGCACCCTAAGTGGACGAGGATCGCTTATTAATCCACCACTCGTTAAAAATGTGATTGCTAAAACAGGGGCGTTAAAAGGTGTTTATAATCTTGCGGGCTTTATGACTAATGTACGTGGCGAAACCGTCGCATTTGTACAATTTGTCAATGGTTATTCCACTGGCGACTTCGAAAGTAAAACCAAACGTGCGCCATTAGTGCAGTTTGAAAGTAGTCTTTATAATGCGCTGTATAAGGAATAATATGCGTATTCAACAACTTTATCTCTACCCGATTAAATCGACACAAGCTTATCAAGTATCACAAGCCCTTGTACAACCGCAAGGGTTAAACTTTGACCGTGAATTTATGCTGACCGAAGTCGATGGTACATTTATTACTGCTAGAAAAGATGCTGAACTCTTTTCATTTTCGGCTTTTCCAATATCTTCAGGGTTATATATACAACATCGCCAAGGTGATGCTATTCAAGTTCATTACCGTGATTTTGCTCAACAAGCACAATGCGAAGTATGGGGGAATCATTTTCCCTCTTGGATTGCGCCTGAAACCATCAATCAATGGTTTAGTGCCAAAATCGGACGAGAAATGCAATTACGCTGGCTAGGCGAAAATTCCCAACGCTATATTAAAAACACTGAACAACAAGTTTCTTTCGCTGATGGTTACCCTATCTTGCTTACCTCACAAACGTCTTTAGAGGCGGTTCAACAACATTGTGGACAACCAATTCAAATGCAGCAATTCCGTCCGAATATTGTGATTGATGGTGAACTGCCTTTCGCCGAACAAGAATGGCAAAAAATCCAGATTGGCGAAGTCACGTTTATACATAGCAAACCTTGCGAACGCTGTGTGTTGACCACTCGCAATCCACATAATGCAGAAATGCACCCTAAAATGGAGCCATTTCGCACATTGAAAAAAATCAATCCCAATGAAAAAGGTAAACCCTTGTTTGGCGTTAATTTAATCCCGCTAAACAGTGGTGTAATTTATGTAGGCGATGAAATTAAGCTACTGTAATAGCCTATAACTCACTGTATTTTTACAAGAAAAAGTCAAGGAAAATTGACCGCACTTTTTGTGTTCGATGAGTGCCAATGGATAAAATTTGATCCAGTGCACAAAATTTAATAATTCAATTTTAAAGCATAAAAAATTTTTACTTATTTATAAATAAGTTATTCACTGTCAATAATATAAGTAAAAAATTTAAAACTTGAATTTTCCTCGTCATCCCATTATCTTGTATCAAAATTTCCACCCCAACACTACATATAGTATTTTACTCTATGTAGTGTTTCACTTTTAATAAACAGGTCTGCAACAATGAACAAAGCACTGATGGTCACTAAGCGTGACGGGCATCTTGAGCCAATTGATCTTGATAAAATTCACCGTGTTATTACTTGGGCCGCAGAAGGTCTAGAGAACGTTTCTGTTTCACAAGTTGAATTACGTTCACACATTCAATTTTATGAAGGCATTCGAACCTCAGATATCCACGAGACCATCATCAAGGCTGCTGCAGACCTCATCAGTAAAGAAAGCCCTGATTATCAGTACTTAGCTGCTCGTCTTGCGGTATTCCACTTACGTAAAAAAGCCTATGGCCATTTTGATCCACCACGTCTTTATGAACACGTGAAAAAATTAGTGCGTATGGGCAAATACGATGCTTCATTATTAACAGACTATTCGCGTGAAGAATGGGACGAGATGGACACTTACCTTGACCACTGGCGTGATATGACATTCTCTTATGCGGCAGTGAAACAATTGGAAGGTAAATACCTTGTCCAAAACCGTGTCACTGGCGAAATTTACGAGTCAGCACAGTTCTTATATTTATTAGTGGCGGCGAGCTTATTCTCTAAATATCCGCAAGAAACACGTTTGGACTACATTCGTCGTTTCTATGATGCGACCTCAACATTTAAGATCTCGTTACCAACGCCAATTATGGCGGGAGTTCGTACACCAACTCGTCAATTCAGCTCTTGTGTATTAATTGAGTGTGGCGACAGCTTGGATTCAATCAACGCAACAGCTTCTGCGATTGTGAAATACGTTTCTCAACGTGCTGGTATCGGGGTAAATGCGGGCGCAATTCGTGCTTTAGGTAGCCAAATTCGTGGCGGTGAAGCATTCCACACGGGTTGTATTCCGTTCTATAAATACTTCCAAACTGCAGTGAAATCTTGTTCACAAGGTGGTGTGCGTGGTGGTGCAGCAACCGTCTTCTACCCAATGTGGCACTTAGAAGTTGAAAGCCTATTAGTATTGAAAAATAACCGTGGCGTAGAAGATAACCGTGTTCGTCATATGGACTACGGGGTGCAGTTAAATAAATTAATGTACCAACGCTTAATTAAAGGTGCAGACATTACATTGTTTAGCCCGTCTGATGTACCGGGATTGTATGAAGCCTTCTTTGCTGATCAAGCAAAATTTGAAGAGTTATATTTAAAATACGAACAAGATCCAGCAATTCGCAAACGTGCGGTCAAAGCAGTCGAGCTATTCTCTCTATTAATGCAAGAGCGTGCTTCAACAGGCCGTATTTATATTCAAAACGTGGATCACTGTAATACTCACTCGCCGTTTGATCCAGCTGTTGCACCAGTGCGTCAATCGAACTTATGTTTAGAGATTGCATTGCCAACTAAGCCATTACAACATTTCCACGATGAAAATGGCGAAATTGCACTTTGTACACTTTCTGCCTTTAATTTAGGTAAATTAGAAAACCTTGATGAATTAGAAGGTTTAGCAGATCTTGCAGTGCGTGCACTAGATGCTTTATTAGATTACCAAGACTACCCTGTTCGTGCGGCAAAACGCAGTTCGCTAGGTCGTCGTTCATTAGGTATTGGTGTAATTAACTACGCTTATTATCTCGCGAAAAATGGTGTACGTTATTCAGACGGCAGTGCAAATGATTTAACTCACCGCACTTTTGAAGCAATTCAATATTACTTATTGAAAGCCTCAATGAACTTAGCGAAAGAAATTGGCCCTTGTGAATACTTCAATGAAACCACTTATGCAAAAGGTATTCTACCAATTGATACCTATAAAAAAGACATTGATACTTTAACGCAAGAGCCGTTGCATTACAACTGGGAAACTTTACGTAAAGAGATCCAGGAGTTTGGCTTACGCAACTCAACATTAACTGCGTTAATGCCATCAGAAACGTCTTCGCAGATTTCAAATGCTACCAATGGTATTGAACCACCACGTGGACACGTGAGTGTAAAAGCATCAAAAGACGGTATTTTGAAACAAGTTGTGCCGGAATATGAGACATTAAGTGAAAACTACGAATTATTGTGGGAACTCCCAAATAATGATGGTTACTTGCACTTAGTGGGTATTATGCAAAAATTTGTGGATCAATCTATCTCTGCAAATACGAACTATGACCCACAACGTTTTGAAGATGGCAAAGTACCAATGAAACGCTTACTTGGGGATTTATTAACAGCTTATAAATACGGACTAAAAACACTTTACTATCAAAACACCCGTGATGGTGCTGACGATGGTCAAGACGATATTGATGATGCTTGTGCAGGCGGTGCTTGTAAGATTTAATCAGTTGATTTTATCCCAATAACAGAAAGGCGGTTTATCATATAGATACCCGCCTTTTTTATTTTTACCCATTTATAATCAGTATTATGTAGTAATTGCACAAAGACCAAAATTCAATCTTGACCGCATTAAAATGTCCAATGCCCTTAACTCAAAAAACAGGGATAAGAGCATTTCTTTTACTTAATTCTAACTCATTTTTCCACGCATTAGACAAAATTTTTTTATTGCAGACGTATCCAACCCGCTCAACCTTGTGAAAGGTAATCCACTTTCCTAGCATTCAAATGTCAATTTATTTTGCGTTTAATCCTAAGCCGCCAACAGGTCTTGTTCGTACTTCATTCGCTCATTGAGATTTTTAAAGTAGGTTTGAGAAATTTCTTCAGGGCTGAAGGCTGTCTTGTTCTGCACCTTAATCTGTTGAATATTTAGTCCAACTTTGGGGCAGAACAAAATCTATGTTTTTTCCTTTAAGACTTAATCAAACAGTGTAAATATTCTATGGTTTCTTTTTTCTCAACATCTTTACTTGATGCTTTAAATCTCTTGTATTTCTTAGTTAATACAGTGTAATCACCATATTCCGACATAATCCGAACAATATCATCTATACCAATAATCCCTTCATCGTTATAACTTAAAAGAATGTATTTGAAGTTTGCATTTTTCACAATGTGTTCAAATGCGTCTATCGCCTTATTTTTATAGCAAAAATCAGATTTATTTTCCTTATTGTCTAAGCGTAATCCTGTTTTTCCTTTGATCTCAGGATTGTCATTCTTTGCTATTGTTTCAAGAATATGGTAATTATCGCAATATTGCCTTGAGTTGTAAGGCGGATCTAAATATAGAATATCTCCTGATATTTCAGTAATTAAATCTTGTGCATCTTTTTGAAAAACTTGATGTTCATTTATTTTACTTGATATGATTGATGCCGATTCTATTAGACAATCTTGAGCTGCTTTTTTCTTTATTTTTTTCAAGAAAGCTCCATATACACTGGCTGTATTGGCATGTTTATCAATGCTTTCCAATAATGAAGTTAACAGAAAATAATATTGTTTCTCTGAAATTTTTTGCTCAATAAAAAGTTTTTCTATCTTCGCTCTTACAGTGTCACAAAATTTCCCATTTCTGTCTGAAAAATACATCCTCTGATATTCATCATCTAATGTACCACCTAAACAATAATTATTAAAAATAAACCCATCGCTTATTAACTCTAGGTTATTCAATTCCTGAAATATAGCATTATCGCTAAAGACCTCATCATTATTGCCAATGTAGTGCTTATTAAGGACATAACTATAAAACATGCTATCATTGGCTATAATTTTCATCCCTTGTTCTTTAAAGAAACTGCCAACAGCACCAGTTCCTGCAAATAAATCACATAACGTTAACTTTTCATACGATGTACTATCGTTATTTTTTTCTAAAACATAATCAATACCCTCCTGAATGAAATCCATAAGGGATAGTTTTGATCCAATGTAGTTCATTTTCTCTTCCTCTAAAAACAACTTATTGTAGGCGGATAGTGAAATTAAATCAACGTAAAATTCTGCTTATAAGTGGAGTTATTACTATGAAGAAATCTGAATCTCAAGCCGAGATATTTATTAAATTAGCCAAACCAGATGAAAATGGAGTTTCTGACTGGGTTTACAGAGATGAAATGATCGCAGCAGGGTTAAAACTTGGTAACGGTGGTGGTTTTTGCCGAAAACACTCATCGTTAGCCAAGAAATACAAGGTTATTATTGATAAAACCATCACAAAAGGAAATAGCATTGACCGAATAAAATTAGATGGTTGGAATACAGAACAAACATTTAATCAACATATTAGAAAAGATATTAGGGATCACCATAAAAACAGACCTTGTGTAATGCTAGGTGTTGTAGGGACTAGCGAAAATACAAAAATAGAGGTTGATCATAAAGAAGGCACTAAAAATTCTAGCCGCATTTCAGATAGCAAGCTGCAAACATTAGATGACTTTCAATCTTTATCAAAAGCAGCGAATGATGCTAAACGCCAAATTTGCAAAAGATGCCAAGAAACAGGAGTGAGATTCGATGCTCGTATATTAGAAGGATTTTCTGAACCGTATTACGAAGGAGGAAAGGAGCTTAGAATATATGGTTGTAAAGGCTGTTATCAATATGACCCTGTAGCATACAGAAAAAAATTTTTCGGTTCTAAGTAAAAGAGGATATCAATGGATATATGCAAGAAATTCGGGAAAAACATAAAAAAATACAGAAAGAAAAATGGAATAACCCAAGAAGAATTATCCAACATTTCAGGACTGCATAGAAATTACATTAGTGATGTAGAGCTAGGTAAGAGAAGTATTTCCTTAAAAAATATCGAAGTCTTATCAATCTCATTGAATGTAGAAATCACCAATTTATTCAAATTTGAGGAATAAAAATGAACTTTGAGCAGGGGCTTGAGCTAATAGAAAAAATGCTCAAAGAGAGAACTAATGATAACTCTTACTCTTGGGGAAGAAAGCAAAGAAATTCAGATGATAAGAGAACTGATTTTATCTACAACATAAGAAGCTATCCAGCTCTTTTAGAAAAATGTAAAGCTGAGAAGCTAGATACATCATTAACTGAATACGCCAAAAATAGATGGCTCAATTTTAAATCTGCAAATGCCATTGAAGCAATGTTTGCACAGCATAAGTTTGTAGAAAAGGAAAGTAATCCATATCATCAATACATTGATTTCTATATAAATGGAATTAACTTTGATCACAAAACATCACAATTTCCAAAATGTTTCGGTCATGATCTTAATTATGCAAAAAAACATAAAAAAGAGATCATAGAATGGCTGTACAGAAATCAAAGTAGAGAAAGAAGAATGCACTTTGAAAATCGTCTTTTTGTTATTTTATACGATGAAAAAAATAGCCAACACTGGAAATTAAAAAGCAATCTAAAGGAAATTTATACCAAAATTACAGACTATCTTGATAATTTTAATAAAAACAATTTAATTGCGTTAGATCAAGGCTTATTAAGAGATGGGAAGCCTAACAATAAAATTATTTATAGTGATGTAATTTGGTATATTTCTTAGTAAAAATAACGAAGTTAGCGACATCAGCCGAATGAGAAGCCTACCGAGAATGCCGAGATTTTCAAAATGACAGGTTATATTCTGTTTTATAGAGAAATTGAGAATAACTTGTAGAAAAACAGATTCATCATTTATCGGTTAATTTCGACCAAATTTTTAAATGTTACATCAAACGCTCTTCGAGTATCGTTAGGCATTTCTCGATAATGGTCGATTAGTAGTTTTCTTTTTCGTTCAGCTCACTTTTATTCATGGAACTACGAAACATTTCTCCTTCACCACGCATCAACCAATTCAAATCAACATTCAACACACTGCCAACCTTGATTAAAGATCCAGCATTTGGGTCTCACTCATTAAGTAAATAATTTTGAAGTGTACGGTAAGGCACTTCAAGTAACTCGGCAAAGGCTTTGATATTTAGGCCTTTATACTCCATCACTGCTTTTAAACGGTTGCTTATACTCATTTTTGTATTCTATATTGACTTAAATGTATACTACGCCGAATGGTCTTACTAGAGATGAGGATGAAGCCGAATTATTACTTTATCGTCAATGAGTTGATTAAGTTAGTCCTTATTCGAGATGGTCAAGAGCCTATTATTCAACCCCAACATACTGTTTCTGTACGTGGTGCTTTGAAGCATTGGCTTAATAAAGGTGTGGTGGAACGATACGAACAAAGCGTGATCGATGTACGATGGAAATTGAAAGTGTAGCTATCTAGCTGTAAACACCAATAACACATTTTCCTTTCTAACTTTTTCTCAACTAATGACCGTTTCATAAAATGATTTAGTATGCTGTGAATCGTTTGCAAATGCAAACGTGGCAAGCCGTTATCAATAGATTGATTATCTAATTCCATTGTCTTCATTCGTACTAAACCATCTATTGGGTTCATTTTTACGTATATGAGCGACTAATTGACGGGGTGAAGATTGAAGCCGTACATTAAGGGACTTCTTTTTTAGTGAAAAAACAGATTCTTTTGCGTGGTTTAATGCTGCTTGATAAGCTAAGATTTTCTGATTTAATCCTTTTATCTTTTCTTACCCTTACATTACAATAGATAAGAAAAATGTAGCAGAAACAGCTAATTAAACCTTTGTGCAACTGCTGCATAATACCGTTTATAATTTAGCTAAACTCAATACTTTAGAGAACAATCGCTTAAATAACAAAGGAATAGATTGAACGCCTCGTTTTTCCATTTCGCTTGATAATGCCAAGGCTAAATCCGGTTTAGAGGTTCGCAGAATCGCACGTTGAATAATCTTACTAGTCGGTAAAAAATTCGATTTATTCATTTGCCATTGTGCTAAGCGGATAAACACTTCGGAAAAACCATTAGTATAGAAAAAATGCTCAATATCTCGGCGTGGTAGAATAGTTAATCTATCGCTAATATGTTCTGTTTCATTTAACATAGCAGCCGCAACTTCTCGATATTTTCTTCCTGCTTCATCGCCATCAACTAATACATACCACTCAATGCCCATTGCTTTGACATATTTAAGTAATGGTTTTAAGCCACTTTGTGCAAACTCCACAATCCGAATTCCTTCAATATCTAAATTAACCGATAATAATTTTGCTAATTCAGATAAAATCCAAACTTCTGTTTCCCCTTCGACTAAGATCCACATCCGAGCAAATAACGCTAAACTTCGATTGTGATGAATATGGAAACTTAAGCGGCGGAAATCTTCCTTACCTAGGTCGCGGCGACTTAATTGAAAACTTTCAGTGCGTAATGGCGTTCTAACTAAACGGCAAATTGAGGTTAAACGCACTTGTGAAATCAGCTCAACGGAATTAGTGGTGGTAATACGTTGTACGGGCAAATAGCTGACTAACTCCCATAAAATCGCCACCATACGAGGATGTAAGCGTGCTTCTGGGTCTTCGAATAAGATGATCGGGTGAGTAAATTTACCAAAGTGGACAAATTCACTTTCCACAAACAAAGAAGCTAATGAAAAGAACACTTTACGACGTAACCGCTGGGTTTCATCTTGATGAAGCCGACCACACAGCGATTTCACTTTTTGCCACAAAATAGTCGTATCTTGCATTAATTCACCATTACTGTGGCGATTTAAAAAGTAATAACGTAAAAGCAAAATAACTGCCTGAATTTCGCTTTGTAGTGGATCTTGAATAGCTGAATTTGATTTAATCAGCTTTAAGGTATGCGGGTTTTTATTAAGTCGCGCATCTCGGAAACGATAAACAGGATGACGAGAAATCAAAGAGAAAACAAGCTGTTCAATATCATCTACAACAACTGCATCCCCATTTTGATCCAAAAATGAATACTCTGTGGTCACTTCATTTTCAGCATTTCTTTCTCCTTCAACACGTAAATACAATCGTTGGTAGCCATCTGGGTGATTAATAAATAACTGTTGTCTTACATAAGGGAGATTATAGTCGGCGTTATCTTCGTTTTTTTCGTGCTCACAAAAGGTAAAAAGTAACGTAATATTTTGTACAGGCTGCTGATGTTCATTAGAAATGTGAAAATCCTTCAGTGAAAACTGATATAACGTTTTTTCGGGGTTGAAAATTGAACTTAATGCAGAAAGCAAACTCGATTTACCCCACATATTTTCACCGATTAACACCATATCTGGACGGAATTTTATAGATAATCGATTAATACCACGAAACCCTACTATTTCTAATTGTCGCAAATACATAATCACCTCTTGTTTTTTTCCTTGCCTCGCCTAGAATGGAAAAGCTGTACTATTAAAGGAAAATATTTATGTATGAAGGATTGCTGATTGTTTTATGCCCGCTTTTTGCAGGGTATCTAATCAAAACACAAAATGCAAAAATATTAGCCCCAATTAACAAAATTGTGATGATTTTATTGTATATCATCTTATTTTTAATGGGGTTCTCATTAGGCCAACTCGATGACCTCGCTCAAAAACTCCCAGTGATTGCAATTTCAGCATTCACTTTTGCAGCGATCATTCAATCATTAAATATCACTGGTTTAGTGATTTACGATAGATTATTTCCTAAACCAATCAAGATGTCTATGAAAGAAATGCCACCACGTTGGAAATTATTGTTAGATTCCAGCAAATTATGTGGGATGGTTTTGCTTGGTTTTGTGGCAGGTTTAGCATTGAAATCCTCTTTTACACTGCCTTTCGGCACCAGCACCTATGTGTTAATTTGCTTGATTTTCTGCGTGGGCGTACAGCTACGTAATAACGGGATTACACTACGTGATGTTTTTTTTAATAAACGTGGATTAGCCACTGGCTGTATTTTTATTGTTACCTCACTTCTCGGCGGAATGATCGCAGCTATGATTTTAGATCTGCCATTAACTCAAGGTTTAGCAATTGCTTCTGGATTTGGTTGGTATTCTCTCTCTAGTGTGGTGATTAATGACGCTTGGGGGCCTGTCTTTGGCAGTATCGCATTTTTTAACGATCTTTCACGTGAAATTGTCAGCTTATTCCTAATTCCATTGTTGATGTTTAAACACCGCTCTACTGCCGTTGGCATATCAGGTGCAACCGCATTGGATTGTTCTTTACCGATTATTCAAAAATCAGGCGGGATTGAAGTGGTGCCATTGGCAATCAGTTTTGGCTTTATTACCAATATCTTGCCACCGATTTTGCTCATCTTTTTCTCCTCTATTCCTTTGTAACTGGTAGATAAAAATTTCTAAAAAATGACCGCACTTTATTCTCAATATCAAAGTACGGTCATTTTCTGTCAAGTTTTAAAACAAAAAGAGGAAACTGTCTGTTTCCCCTTCTTCATCGTTAATCTCGCTAATTACAAGTTCATTAATTTTTCTAATGAAGGTGCAAAATAATAGCTACCTGTAACCGCTTTAGTGAAGCCTAATAAACGGTCTGTTTTGCCGTCTTTTTCACCAAACATATTCAGTAATTGTTGGTCAATATTATAGAGTTTTGCACAGTATGCCACGAAGAATAAACCGTGTTTTCCACTTGCAGTGCCGTAAGGCAAGCTATGACGTAAAATCTTCAATCCCACGCCATTTTCTTTTAAGTCGGTACGCCCAACGTGTGATGTGTCCGCTTTATCATCTAACTCAACGCTATCTGGCTTAGTACGTCCAATCACATTTTCTTGTTTTTGTACGCTTAACTTTTCCCACTTGGTTAAATTATGTTCATAACGTTGTGTAAATACATAACTACCACCTACATCTTCACCGTCTGCAATTAACGCAACTTCAGCTAATTTCGCATCTTGTGGGTTTTCAGTACCGTCAATGAAGCCTGTTAAATCACGTTCTTCAACCCAACGGAAACCGTGAATTTCTTGGTGCACATCTAATGCAGGTCCAAATGCGGTCATTGCAGCTTGAGCAACTGAAAAATTCACATCTGGGCGTAATGATTGAATATGTACTAATAAATCATTTTGTGTTGAAGGTGCAGAAAGGTCACCTTTCCCTAAAGTCACAAATGGTTTTAATTCTACCGCACTTTGTGTACCCGCAAGCTGTTTCCAAACACGATCACCAAAAGCGACAACAGCGCCTAACCTTGCATCGGGATATTGTTGTTGTAATTGCACTAATTTTTCACAAAATTGGCGACTTGCTTGAGGAATAATGGATAAATCCGTGATATTGGCTTCCAAAAAAATTGCTGCTTTACTGTGATCTAGTAAAACTCCGCTTTGTGCAGTCATTATTGTTCTCCGTAAATCAAAAAAATCCTGCTAATTATAAGCATTAAATAAAAAATCTGCACCCTATTTGTCAGAAGAGGATGCAGATATTTCATCAGAAAATGCGTGGGTTTAAAGCATAAATAATGCTAAGAATAGAGTCGCAAGTACCATACCGGGTGCAGTACGTTTCACCATTTCCATCGGGCTCACCATTGCAAGACCAGCACAAACAATTGTTACCCCTGCAATTGGTGATGCTGTACGACCGATAGCGCCCGCAATCGCCGCTGCCATACCTAAATTCACATAAGTATAACCAAGCTCTGGTGCGTGTGGGGTCACCGCTGTGTTAAACGCAATTGCTGCCGCATCGCCTGACCCTGTCACAACGCCCATTAAGAATGGACCAACTGTTGCACCCCAACGTACGAATTCGTTTGAATGTTTCAAAAATTCAATCGCAGAATCTACCGCACCTGTTGATTTTAAGCCAGCAACGAAAACGCTTGCCGCAATAATGATACCCAATACATTGGCGTAAGCATTTCCCATACCATTGAAGAATTCTTCTGTGATTTTGGCTGGTGAAATACGCGTCACAATTAAACCATAAATTGCACCGATTAACATTGCTTGTGGTACACCCATTTTTGTCCATTCAAGACCTTGTACTTTTTGTAATGAAGTTCCACCGATAACAAGGATCACTAACGGCACTAATGGCGCTAATGCGTAAAGTACGTTCACTTTACCAAAATTGGCTTCCGATTCTTTATTTTCGTTTAAATAGGCTTCTCTATGTTCTTTGCCATAATCTTTGAGAATGACCGCTAAAATCGTCAATACTAATGCACCAATTGCGCCAGCAATAATGGTGTAAGGTGCGTGAGAAAGGTTGACTTCTGGAATGCTTAAGCCAGACATTTCACTGATCATTGCAGAGTGAGAAGAACCTGGGCTCATCATTGAGCCAAATGTCCCTGCAAGAATGGCTGCACCTGCTGTTGCTGGGCGAACACCAGAACTTTTTAGCACAGGGATTAATGTTGCACCCACTGCTGCCGCACAACCTGCTGCCGATGGAATGGCAATGTTAATAAAAAAGGTAATGATCGTAGCAATTGGAATTAAGAAGAACTTGAGCCCACTTAATGGCTTGGTCAATAAGTGAACTAAGTGCGTGTCACAGCGGGTATATTTCATCACATAAGCAAAACCCATACTTGAACAGATCGCCATAATTAAGCCACCTGAAGTCATTGTTTTGGCAAATGCATTTAATGCGCCCATTGGATTCAGTGTTGCAATGGACATCAACAAACCCACACCAATTAAAACAGTGCGTGTTTCATATTTTTTAATCAGCAAATAAATGGTCAGAATAATACCAAGAATTGCGATAATGGATTTTAATTCGCTCATTGCTCACCTCTAGTAGGTTAATGTTGTTTTTGTTGGAATCATTGTCAATTGCATATTTTCAGTGAAACGCAATACATCGTGTTCACCTAAAACCGTCATTTCATCACCTTGAATATGTAATGCGGTGCCTTCTGGCAAGGCATACACTTGTGCATCTGGATTCACAATTAAAAATTCAGCCAAACGCTCTTCACGGCTTTCACCATTATGACCTTGCATTTTTCCTGAAATAAAGTGCGGATTAATTTGATGAGGGAATAGATTTAACGCCTCAAAGGACGGTGGATAGGTAATTGGCATATCATTTGTGGTCATAATTGAGCAGCCTGCTACGTTTGCCCCAGCACTCCAACCAAAATAAGGCGTGCCCGTAGCCACTTTATCGCGAATCAAACGCAACAATTGATGCTCATATAAGCCTTTTAATAAGCAGAAGGTATTGCCACCACCAATCGCAATCACATCCGCTTGTGCAATAATATCAATATGTTTTTCACCGTGATGTACAGAGATAATCTCCATATTCAAATCGGCAAGTGCTTTTTGGACTTTTTGCTCATATTGATCGTAGGTTTGGCGGACGCCCGCATAAGGCACAAAGGCGATTTTTTTCCCCTCATATTTCGCTAAAAATGATTTTAGCCAAGGAATAGTGTGGACTAGATAATCAGTTTCTTTATATTTTGAACCACTCATTAATAACATTTGTTTCATTATTGACTCCTCCATTAAATAAAACCTACTACATTCTAGCTATGTCTCCCATTATGTAAGTTAAAAATTAAAAGAGGAAATTAAGATGTCAATTTCGTGATATGAATCACAAAAAGCCCTGCTCGACCAGAGAAAAAGGCGGTTTCACCACACTTTTGAAAGCCAAGAACTTATTCAAATTTGTTCTTAAGAAATTTGTGTACGAGGTCACATTTTCATCATTAGTTGAGATTTTGAGTTGCGAAAGAAAATAAAGAGAGGATAATTAAGTAATGCAGATAAGAATTAATTTCATTTAGATTAGAGGCAGCTATGCGTTATTTCAAATCAAGCAAATATATTCTCTTTATCCTTGCATTATTTTGTTTTTCTTCCCTACAAGCAGCACCTGCTTATCAAGAATGGGTGGCGGATATTGAAAGTCGCTTAGATAAGACCGCACTTTTATATCAACAAAATCAAATCGATGACGCGAAAACTGAAGTCCAGATGGCCTATTTCGAAGTGTTTGAAAACCTAGAAGGCCCGATCCGAATTAATTTTTCTGCACAAAAAAGCTACCAAATGGAAGCCACGTTTGGCGAAATCCGTAAAATGATTAGTGAACAAAAACCTTATGCAGAAATTCAGCAAAAAATCACCACACTTAAAGCCGAGCTCCAAGAAGTCCTCCCTGTATTAAATGAAGGTCACCAACTGAATGCATCAGGACAACACGAAGTTTATGCCAACCAAAATATTGAGGCACATTGGCAAACCAGTTTCCAAATTATTGATGACTTACTCGCTGAAGCAATTAATGCTTATCAAAGTGGTGACTTTGCCAAAGCAAAAAAATTAGTCCAACAAGCACAATATGACGGCTATAAAAATTCCGAAATGGAAATGTCAATCCGTCAGAACCGTTCCGCAAGCCAAGCCGCTAGCATCAATCAGCAATTCTATGATCTTATTCGCTTAAGCGATAAGCCTAATCAAATCAATAGCATTGGCTATCAAATTACAACTCTATTACAAGATATCGAAGAACAGCTACCGAATTTACCGACCACCAGAGAAACTCAAGTTGCTCAAAGTGAAGTTGTCAGCACAACGGCTGATGAGCAAAACTGGAGCAAATTACGTAACGATATTGACCAGCGTATTCAACAAGCCATTCAGTTATACGAAAAAGGCGAACAGAAAAAAGCAATGTTTGTGGTGCAAGATACCTATTTTGACGTGTTCGAAAGTAGCGGAATGGAAAGCAAAATTGGCTCTCGTGATAGCCAATTTAAAGCTGACTTGGAAGGCTATTTCACTCGCTTAGTCAGTTTAATTAAGGCCGATGCAGGCAGTGAAAGTTTACAACAACAAGCTGTGGGCTTATCACAAAACTTAGAGAAAGCAGTTACAATGTTACAGGGTGACAACCAAAGCCACTGGTCTATGTTTTTGTATAGCTTATTGATTATTCTACGTGAAGGTTTAGAAGCTCTGTTAATTGTGGCGGCTATTGTGGCGTATTTAGTAAAAAATAATCATCAAGACAAACTCCCAACAATTCGCCAATCGGTTTATATCGCCTTAATTGCAAGTGTGATTACCGCAGTGATTTTCCAATTTGCCTTTTCAAATGCGGGTGCAAGTCGAGAATTGCTTGAAGGTTTTACGATGATGATTGCGGTAGTAATGCTGTTTATGATGAGCTATTGGCTATTATCAAAAGTTGAAGCTGAAAACTGGAAACGTTACTTAGAAGGAAAACTGTCCACTGCTCTCACTGCGGGATCATTATTTGGCTTGTGGCTCACGAGCTTTTTAGCTGTCTATCGCGAAGGGGCTGAAACCGTCCTATTCTACTATGCGCTCGTGGGCGATGCACAAAGTGCGGTCAGTTATTTATATCTTTTAGCCGGCTTTATTGTCGGCGTCATCATTCTCGCTGTCTGCTATTTCATTATGCGTTACACCGTAGTGAAACTGCCACTCAAACCATTCTTTATGTTCACAGGATCTTTTATGTACCTAATGGCATTTGTTTTTGCAGGCAAAAGTGTCCTTGAATTAATCGAAGGTAAATTATTTGAACCAACGCTGATTGAGGGTGCGCCACAAATCAGTTGGTTAGGCATTTATCCTTATGTGGAAACTTTAATTCCGCAAGCAATACTCATTCTTGCTGCTGTATTTGCTTTGTTTTATATGAAGTATCAAAGCCAAAAAGCAACGACGATTTCACAATAAAATACTTAAAAACAGAGGAGATTAAGTATGAAAAAAACACTCTTAGCAACCACATTACTTGCTAGCATTTTAGCTGCGCCATCTGCGTTAGCGTTCAAAGAGTTTCCAATTGGCGAACCTGTTGAAATGAACGGTATGGAAATTGCAGCAGTTTACTTACAACCTGTTGATATGGAACCTCGTGGTATGGGCTTATCAGCGAAAGCATCTGATATTCACTTAGAAGCGGATATTCACGCTATCAAAGGTAACGTCAACGGCTTTGGTGAAGGTGAATGGATGCCGTATTTAACAATCAACTATACCTTAATCAATACTGATACCAATGAAAAACAAGAGGGTACATTTATGCCAATGGTGGCAAGTGATGGTCCTCACTATGGTTTAAATATTAAAATGATGGGCGTGGGTAACTACAAATTAACCTACCACATTGAGCCACCACCAAAAGCAGGTATGCACCGTCACACTGATGAAGAAACAGGTGTAGGTCGCTGGTGGAAACCATTCGATGTGAATTATGAATTTAAGTACACAGGCTTAAATTGATCAGCGTAAAATATGTCGGGCAAATGCTCGGCATATCTTTCTATAAAAATAGGCAAATCTTAGCGTATTGATAACAGGTTGGAATATTCTAATATTTGTGTATTTTGCATTCCCCCTTGATAACAAGAGGTTCTTATGAATTACTTCTTTACTTTTTTATTGCAAAACGTGCTACCTTTTGCACTTTTACTCGGCGCAATGTGGTCTTACTCATCACAAATAAAAATTAAACGAGTAATTTGGCTAGGTATATTGAGTTTTCTCTTGGGCGCCTTGTTCATTCTTAACCTCCCCAATAAACAAACCATCCTATTAGGTTTAAATATCGCCTTATTGCTTTCTTTTATTCTGTTTTATGTCAGTGTTTTCCTGTGTATTGAAAAACTACGCTATTTCTGGCATTGCGTACTGCTCTTTATCGCAGGGATTTATTGGGGTAAAGATCCCAATATTGTGGCAATCACACAAACGGATGTCATTAATACTGATTTCATTTTAAATATCAGTGCGATCGTTCTTGCGATTTTCCTTTGTTTATTCTTAGTTGCTTGGCTCATTGTGTTAATCCAACAAAGCAAAACGCAACAAAAATTGACCGCGCTTCCAAAGTGGCTCATCACCATAATTTTATTGTTATTGCTCATTCCACTCTCGGGGGAAATCTTATTAGGCTTAATGAAGTTGCAACAAATTGAACTCACCAAAGTGCGGTTAAGTTTTATCGCAAAATCAGGCGGTTTAGCCCAATATTTCAATTATTTACACAGTATTATTTTATTGCTATGCATTGGGCTATTCTTCGCACGAGTGCACTTATTAAGAAAACTCACATTTAACAATGAAACACACCCAATTGAAAAACGTAAAAAATTGGCACAGTTATTCACTTCTCGACGCCTAATCTTGTGGGGCATTTTTGCGATTGTGATTATCGTGGGCAGCCAATTATATTGGGATAAGATAGCCTCTCAACCACCACAATTATCTGAAGCTACGCCCGTAACTTTAGATAGCAATAATCAAATCCACATCCCAATTGAGCAAGTCCGTGACGGCAAGTTACACCGTTTTGTATGGATTGCAGATGACGGCAAAGCCGTACGTTTCTTCCTAATTAATCGCTTGCCCGATCGTTTAAGTCTTGCTGCAGTCTTTGATGCTTGTATTCTTTGTGGCGATCAAGGCTATGTAATGGAAGGCGATCAAGTCGTCTGTGTTGGCTGTGGCGTACGAATGTTTATTCCGTCTATTGGCAAACCAGGCGGTTGCAACCCTGTACCGATTGAAAATTGGCAACAAACAGAAAGCCATATAGTTTTAAATAAGAAAAGCTTAGAAGACGGTTTAAATTACTTCTCGACCATCGTAGAAATTGACGTCATCGATCCCGTAGATCAAAGCAAATTAAAAAATACCCAAACAGAACATAAATACAGCTACGAAGGCAAAACTTACTTCTTTGCCAATGAAAGCAACCTCAACCGCTTCCGTGATGCGCCAGAAAACTACATTAAACAAGAGGGGAAATAAAAAATGCTATTGCGAATGTTATTTCAATCTTGGCGATTTGGTTTAAAACGTAAATTTCTTGCGATTATTACCATTTTTCTCGCAGCAGGTTTAGTGTCTGCGTTGCTTGCGGTGTCCATTGATATTGGTGACAAAATGGCGCGTGAATTGAAATCCTATGGTGCCAATATTTTAGTTGAGCCGGCAAGTAGTGCAATTTTACCCGCTGATGTTAATGGAGCCAGTGCCTTAGCTTCACAAGACTTTCTGGACGAAAAAGAACTCCCTAATGTCAAAGATATTTTCTGGCGTAACAATATCGTCGGCTTTGCCCCATTATTAAGTGCTGATGTACAAGGGCAGAAACAAGGCGAAAGTGCGGTCAGAAATATTCAAATTTTAGGGACTTTCTTTGATCACCAAATTGCAATTCCTGATGAAGACACTTACCACACAGGGCAAAAAATCATTAGCCCTTATTGGAAAGTACAAGGCGAATGGGTAGATGATCTTAGTGGTCAATTTAGCAATGTCATTCCTGCATTAATCGGTGAACAATTAGCTAAAAATACCCATTGGAAAATTGGCGATCGTGTTCAACTCCATTACAAAGAAGGGTTATTTACACATCAACTTGAGGTTGAAATTAAAGGACAACTTGCCACGGGCGGTAGCGAAGAACAACAACTTGTGATGCCCTTAAGTGCGGTGCAAAAATTACTCAATTTACAAGGTAAAGTGCAAGCCATTAAAGTGTCTGCCTTAACTGTGCCTGAAAATGCACTTTCACGCAAAGCTCGTGTAAATGTCGATGGGTTAAATGCGGAAGAATATGACCGTTGGTATTGCACAGCTTATGTGTCTTCTATTTCTCACCAATTAGAAGAAGCAATTTCTGGTGCGGTGGTACGTCCAATTTGGCAAGTTGCAGCCTCTGAAGGTGTAGTGATCGAAAAAATTCAATTATTACTTGCTGTTGTAACCGTGGCAGCATTAATTGCCGCTGCAATGGGGATTGCCTCATTAATGAGCACCACCATTATCGAACGTAGCAAAGAAATTGGCTTAATGAAATCCCTCGGCGCTTACCAATGGCAAATTGTCCTATTATTCTATTGCGAAGCCATTATTAGTGCATTATTCGGTGGTTTACTCGGTTGTGTTGCTGGTTGGGGGTTAGCTCGCTTTATTGGCACTGCCTTATTCGGTACGCCACTTGATTTTGCTTGGATCGTGATACCTTGTGTTTTGGTTTTATCCGTTTTAATTGCACTGATTGGTACTTGGTTCCCTACCCATCGCATTGCCCGTTTGTATCCAGTGGAGGTGTTATATGGGCGTTAATCAAAAATCCAGTATGTTTTGGCGCTTGATTTTCCAAGCCCTTCGCTTACGTCTACAACGAGTATTTATTATTTTTGCCGCCCTAACTGTTGGGGCAAGTATCGTGACGGCAATGGCTGCGGTGTATTTTGATATCAACACCAAAATGAGCCAAGAACTACGCACTTTTGGTGCAAACTTCTACATCGGTTCAAATTCCAGTGGTTTAGTTCAAGAACAGCAATTACAACAAATCATCCAACAAGCGCCCAACGGCTTAATCAGCGCGGCAAGCCCTTATTTATATGGTGTCACTCGCAGTGAGTTAGAAAAAATCGTAATTATGGGTGTTTGGTTTGAAGATATGCGAACTTTATCACCTTACTGGCAGATTACAGGCTCAGCAATTGGTGTGAATTTTGATGATCGCAATGCAATGATTGGCAAAACCTTAGCCGAACGCTTAAATTTAAAAATTGGCGATAAATTAACGTTAACCAAGGATAATAACGAAAAACACAGTTTTAATATTAAGGCGATCATTGAATCAGGCGATGCTACCGATAATATGTTAATTGTCAGTTTAGAGTTTGCGCAGTCTTGGCTCGATAAAACAGGGCAAGCAACAAACGCCTTGATGAACGTAAAAAACGACCAAGGGCAAGTAGATGCTTTTGCTGCCCAGTTAGAAAAACAATATCCAGAACTCGAAATCCGCCCAATCCGTAAAGTGTCTGCCTCTGAAGGGCAAATCCTCGATAAGATCAAAGGATTAATGGGGCTGATTTCTGCCGTCATTCTGGTACTTGCAACCCTTTGTGTGAACACCACTTTAATTGCTATCGTGGGCGAACGTGCAAAAGAATTTGCCTTACAAAAAGCCTTAGGCGCTAAACGTACAGATATCATTTTGCAAATTGCTACTGAAATCTTAATGATCGCCCTTTGCGCCATTTTAGTGGGCTTAATTCTCGGTTATATTTTAGCCCAATTACTCGGTCTAACTGTGTTTAAAGCCAGCATCGATATGCGACTCCCCGTATTGCCAATCACGATAATACTTTCATTATTAGTGGCATTTATCGCTGTTATTGTCCCTACTCGTCGTGCGTTAAATATTCAAACCGCCAACGTATTGAAAGGCGAATAGGGAAATCGAAAAAGGAAAAACTATGTCAAAAAATGTGATTGAAACCCAACACCTTTATAAAAGATTCGGACAAATAACCGCACTTGAGGACATTAATATTCATATTAAAGAGCGGGAGTTTGTAGCAATAATGGGGGCTTCAGGCTCAGGAAAAACGACCTTAATGAATATCCTGACTGGATTAGATACCGCAACAGAAGGAAAAGTGATTTTAGATGGCGTTGATGCCGCACAACTTGATGAAATAGGCCGCCAACGCTTTCGAGCAGAAAAGATCGGCTTGGTTTTCCAACAATTTCATTTAATTCCCTATCTCACGGCTCTGGAGAACGTGATGCTTGCACAACATTATCATAGCGTTGTAGATGAAGAAGCCGCTAAAGCGGTATTAAGCCAAGTGGGATTAGCACATCGTTTCGATCATCGCCCTAGCCAATTATCTGGCGGTGAGCAACAACGTGTTTGCATTGCACGTGCATTGGTCAATCAGCCTCCCGTTATTTTTGCTGATGAACCAACGGGCAATCTTGATGAAAAAAATGAACAACTGGTTCTCGATCTGCTCATTTCCCTTAACCAACAAGGCAGAACGGTAGTGATGGTGACACACAACCCGGATTTAGGAAAATTAGCCAACCGCATTATTTTCTTACAACACGGGAAATTCTTGCGAGAACAGACCAATGAAAATTAAATCATTTTTGACCGTACTTTTACATTTTTGCTTGCTAAGTGCGGTCAGTTTTTCATTAATTTCGTGTAAAGATGAAAGTGCAGAAATCGGTCAGCCTGCGCCTGAAATCGCCGCTTTCGATTTACAAGGAAATACGGTCAGTCTGGCACAATACAAAGGAAAAACCACGATCCTCAATTTTTGGTCAGAAACTTGCGGTATGTGTATTGCGGAACTTAAACAGTTTGAGCAGCTAATGAAACAATATCCAACGCATAATTTACATATCATTGCAATCAATATTGATGGCGAACAAGCAAAAACGCAAGATGTTGTAAATAAAAGAGAAATCACTCTGCCTATCGTCAAAGATCAACTTAAAATTACCGCTGAACGTTATAAATTGATTGGCACCCCCTCCTCTTTCGTTATTGACCCCGAAGGGAAAATCCTTTATAAATTCGAAAGTTTAATCCCTGATGATTTTTTACACTTACTTTTTCAAGGACAAATTAAAGGTCAATAATGAAAAAAACTTACTCTACCCTACTCTTAACAACAGTATTTATGCTATCGGCAGGCGCTGTACAAGCAAGTGTTGAACACGGACAAAAATTGTTTAAACAATCTTGTGCCTTCTGTCACGGCAATAATGCTGAAAAATCAGCACTTAACCAATCGAAGATCTTAAATCAATTACCTGCAAGTGAAATCGTGAATTCACTTAAAGCGCGTAAAGAAGGTCAAATCGTTGGTGCTGGTAATGCCGCAAAATCACGTTTATCACCTGAAGATATGCAAGCCATTGCAGACTTCATTCAAACCCTCAAATAACAAAAATGATGTGTCCAATTTGACACACCATTTTTTATCCATATATGACTAGAATTAATCTTATCCCCGTGAACGAGCTCTGCGATCAGCATTTGCTTGCCGAACATCGAGAACTCACTCGAATTCCTAATGCGGTTGCTAAAGGGAAATTTAACTTAGTAGGACAACCTGATGACTATAAATTAGGCACTGGCCACGTGCGTTTCTTTTTCAATAAGCTAGCGTTTTTAAAACAACGCTATGATTTATTACATCAGGAATGTATCGCCAGAGGGTTCAACGTAAAATATATCTGGCCAACAGACTTACCTGAAGATCCCACACTATGGCTTGATTACACGCCAACTAAAAATGCGTTAGATGCAAATAAAGCAAGAATTGAGGAACGAATGCCTGCTAAACCTCGCTTTACTCAAGCTAAATCTTAAATAACCAATCATCCTCTTTTGGCATTTGCAGATAGAAACCTGTCTCTTGAATTTGTTTTAAAACCTCGTTTTTATCTGCATTAACTAACGGTTTTTCACCATTTAAATTAAACATCATCACGAAAATTGGCGTGCCAAACGCCTCTCTTAACACATCAGGGATTTGATCAAATTGATCTCGCTTTGCCACATATAAATAGGTTCCAATTTTTCGCTTACTTTTATAAATTGCACACAGCATTACTTATATTCCTACATCAAAAAAGATTTGCCGATCCTAGCACAATTCTTTATGATTAAAACAGTCAATTTTATTATTTGGATGGCATTATGGCACAGGATATCGTGGAATTTCATACTGGACAATTTTCGTCAGTTTTCATCACTTTAAACAGCACGAGCCTTACGGTCATTAAACGTAATCTAAATAGAAAAATCCAAAATTCCCCGTCATTTTTTGACAATATCGCCGTCATTCTAAAATTTACACCAAGCCTTGAAAAAATCGACTTAATTGCACTTAAGGCATTATTTGCAGAATATCGAATTCAAATTATTGGCGTGTCTGATTGGCAACACGACTTACAAAAAGAGCTTATTTTAACCGCCAATCTGCCATTATTAGGGAAAAGCGGTGAAGTCTTAGATATCTTGCCACAACCACGACATTTGCCTGCAAAAATCATTGAGCAAAGCGTGAGCGCGAGCCAAGTGATTTATGCCAAAAACAGCGATTTAATCATTCACGGTAATGTTGAAGAAGGTGCGGAAGTTGCAGCCGATGGCAATGTTCATATCTATGGAAAGTTGCTAGGCAGAGCAATGGCTGGGGTTAATTCAAGTTCTGGCTCCATTTATACTCAATATTTGGATGCTGAATTCATCTCAGTCAATAGCCGTTTTATTTATAAAGAAAAGATCCCAACTGAATATCGCCAAAGTGCGGTCAGAATTTTTGCAGAAAAAGAAAAACTCGCATTTTCCAAGTTCTAATACCTTGAATAAAAAAGCATTGGCAATTTAACAGATAAAAAAATAGAGGGTAAATACCCTCTATTTTATAGAACCCAGAAATTATTCTGATTTTGGTTGAACCACAGCTTTAACTTCTTCAGCTTTTGTTGCAACAGCTTCTTTTGCTTCAGTTACAGCGGCTTTCGCTTCTGTTACTTTTTCATCAACCGCTTTTTTCACTTCTTCAACTTTCTCAGCTGCTGCTTGTTTAGTATCTGCTGCCGCTGCTTTCGCTTCTTCAACTTTCGCTTCAGCTGCTACTTTTGCTTCTGCAGTTTTATCTGCTGCTGCATCTTTCGCTGCTTCTACTTTGTCTTCTGCTGCTTTTTTCATTTCAGCCGCCTTATCAGATACTGCTTCTTTCGCTTCAGTTGCTGCTGCTTTTGCTTCATCTAATTTAGCTGCCGCTACTTCTTTTACTTCAGCTGCTTTTTCAACAGTTGCATTTTTTGCTTCTGTTGCGGCTGCTTTCACTTCTTCAACTTTTGCTGCAACAGTTTCTTTTGCTTCTGCCGCTGCTACTTTTGTTTCTTCAACTTTAGTTGCAACCACTTCTTTTGCTTCTGCAACAGTTTGTTTTACAGATTCTTTTACTTCTTTTGCAGTTTCAGCTGCTGCATTTTTTACCTCTGAAGCTGCATTGCTTACCGCATCTTTAGCTTCTACAACACTCGCTTTTGCTTTTTCAACTTCTTGACCAGCTTTGCTATCTTTATCGAAACAGCCAGTCATTGTTAAACTTGCACCTAATACTAATGCTGCTAATACTGATTTTTTCATCATTTCTCCTAAATGGTTACGAGGCCATAAAATAACACTCACAAAGAATCTCTTTGCTGAGCAATAGTGTGTATTAAATCAATCAAAAAAGAAATGACTATTTACATTTCTTTACTAAAAATCATTTTTATTGATTTCATTTAATGAATGTAAAGCAAATACAACTTATTGATTATAAATAAAATGAAAATGAATTCCAATTTAACTACGTGAAGATTTGTAAATATTTGAACTTTTCAAGTTGTATATTAAAGTGCCATTTATCGTCTAAAATACAACAAAAGTCGCAAAATCACCTGATTAATCAGGGTACTTAATTTGCTCCAAATGACCAGCTTTTCTATCCCAAACCACGTGTGCAACAGTGGAAGGATAAAAACGTACGCCATTACTTCCACATAATGCGCCGACAATTTCACCGACTAAAGGCAGATGGGAAATAATCAGCACAGACTTCACGCCTTGTTCAGCCAACACATAAAGATAGTCCACGACAGTGTTTGCATTGCCGTAAGGTGTAATCCCTTGCCAAGTTTCTTGAGCATTACTCAATTCATCATCAAAAATTAAGTTAATTTGTTTAAATGTTTCTTGCGCACGAATATAAGGGCTGACCAAAACCTTATCAAAAAGTGCGGTCGATTTTAGCCATATTCCTTGAGAGTTTGCTTGCTGTAACCCTCGTAAATTCAGTTTTCGAGCCTGATCTGAACCAGCGTTCATTTCGGCTTCACCGTGGCGCATTACAAAAATATCCATTAATTGGACTCCTACCTATAAAAACAAAAATAAACTGGGCAAGCCTACCCAGTTTATTTTTAGCATTGTTTTAGTTTGCTTTTACTGCTTCTGCAATTTCTTCTGCACATTGTTGTGCTAGCTGACCGTCTTCACACTCGACCATAACACGAATTAATGGCTCCGTGCCCGATTTACGTAATAAAATGCGGCCTTTGCCTGCTAAACGAGTTTCAACCTGTGCAGCAACTGCTTTTACTGCTTCAGTTTCAAGTGGATTTGAACCACCCGCAAAGCGTACATTAATTAACACTTGTGGGAATAATTTTACCGCACTTGCTAATTCATTTAATGATAAATGATGTTGAACCATTGCGCTTAATACCGCTAAAGAAGCAATGATGCCATCACCCGTGGTGTTTTTATCTGCGATGATAATATGTCCTGAATTTTCGCCACCGAACATCCAGCCTTTTTCTTGCATTTTTTCAAGGACATAGCGGTCACCCACGTTTGCACGTAAGAATGGTACGCCGAGTTGTTTAAGTGCAAGTTCTAAACTCATATTACTCATTAAGGTCCCTACTACACCGCCTTTTAAGTTGCCTGAACGTAATGCTTCACGGGCAATAATGAATAAAATTTGGTCACCGTCAACTTTGTTCCCTAAGTGATCCACCATCATAATACGGTCGCCATCACCATCGTAAGCTAATCCCACATCCGCTTTCACTTCGAGCACTTTATCTTGTAACGCTTTAATGTCTGTTGCGCCACATTTTTCATTGATATTCATCCCGTTCGGTTGAGTACCAATTTCAATCACTTCAGCACCTAGCTCACGCATTACATTTGGTGCGATGTGGTAGGTTGCGCCATTTGCACAGTCAACAACGATCTTATAGCCTTCTAAACTTAAATGCGCAGGGAATGTGCTTTTACAAAATTCAATATAACGGCCTGCGGCATCTTTAATACGGCTTGCACGACCAAGATCTGCTGATTCAACACAATCAATCGGTTGCTCGAGCATCGCTTCGATCGCTTCTTCCACATCATCTGGTAATTTTGTGCCTTGCGCAGAGAAAAACTTAATCCCATTGTCATAATAAGGGTTGTGTGAAGCTGAAATTACAACGCCGGCCTCCGCACGGAAAGTACGTGTTAAATAAGCGATTGCTGGGGTTGGCATTGGGCCTGTAAATGCTGCTGAAAGCCCTGCAGCGGCCAAACCTGCTTCAAGTGCAGACTCTAACATATAGCCAGAAATACGCGTATCTTTACCGATCAAAACAGTGTGAGATCCTTGTGTTGCTAATACTTTGCCGGCTGCCCAACCTAATTTTAATGCGAAATCAGGAGTGATTGGTGCGGTACCTACTTTGCCACGCACGCCATCTGTTCCAAAATATTTACGATTTGCCATAGTTACTTTCCTTTTAATTATGCGACATTCATCGCTTGCCAAATTTTTAATGCATCTGCTGTTTCTTCGACATCGTGCACACGCAAAATACTCGCACCATTCATTGCGGCTAATAGTGCACCTGTGACGCTACCAACCACTCGCTGTTCCACTGATTTATTCAATACAGCGCCAATCATCGATTTACGAGAAAGCCCCGCCAAGACTGGATAACCTTGCTCGCAAAAGTGCGGTATGTTTTTCAATAATTTATAATTGTGTTCGATAGTTTTGCCAAACCCAAAACCCATATCCCAAATTAAGTGGGATTTTTTCATTCCTGCATTCACACATTCTTCAGTGCGTTGCATTAAAAATTTACAGACATCTTTAACCACATCATCATAAGTGGGATTGAGTTGCATTGTACGAGGCTCGCCTTGCATATGCATAATGCACGTCGGTAAATCCAATGCTATTGCTGTTTCTAACGCATTATGCTCACGTAATGCACGAATGTCATTAATTAAATCCATTCCAACTTTGGCCGCTTCTTGCATTACAACTGCTTTTGAGGTATCGACAGAAATCCAACAATCAAAGTTTTTGTTTACCGCTTCAACCACAGGAATCACACGTGCTAATTCTTGCTCAAGCGTCACTTCATCCGCCATCGGGCGAGTGGATTCACCGCCGATATCAATAATTGTCGCCCCCGCTTTCAACATTTTCTCAACGTGAAAAAGGGCTTTATCTAAATTAAAAAATTGACCGCTATCTGAAAAAGAATCAGGAGTGAAATTTAGGATCCCCATAATTTGGGGCGTAGAAAGATCTAAGATTTTATTATTTGCGTATAGTTTCATAAGACATCACTATCAAAAAAAGTGCCTTAATTATAACGAAATATAGCAAGATAAAAAATAAAAAAGAGGAAGCAATTCACTTGTTTCTTCTTTTAATCAGACAGGCTTAATACGCCTTAGATATTACCATTGATAACCAACGCTGCTTGCCCAAGTCAGATCTTTACGTGTATTCACGCTCACACCTAACTTAATCGAAATATTGTGATTATCCGTATTTTTCGCATAACCAACAGCAATAGCGTGTTCACCTTTATGTCCG
The DNA here is from genome assembly GCA_049941595.1 of Bisgaard Taxon 46. Taxonomy (GTDB): domain Bacteria; phylum Pseudomonadota; class Gammaproteobacteria; order Enterobacterales; family Pasteurellaceae; genus Pasteurella. The sequence continues at coordinate 184,812 of JBNFNA010000005.1, read as the reverse complement.
CCTGTTGCAACAGAAACCATACTTTTTCCTGGTAAATCTGGGCGTTGTAAGAAACCAAGTGCTGCTGCAGAAGCAATTCCCGCTTGTAAATCACGCGTTGTTCTCTCCAATTTGGTTTCTACTTGCTTCAATTGATTTACGTTCACGGCATCAGTACCTTTTACACCCGGAGCAACATTCGTAATACGGCGTTCATTACCGACAGAACCCACAGACACAGTATTTCGCTCACTTGCAACTGAACCATATCCTAAAGCAACAGCGCCCGTCGCTTGTGGCATTACTTTTGCATTAGTACCTAATACACTTGAGTTTTCCGCCAACGCAGCCGCTTTATTACCCACTGCAGTCGCGTTCTTACCGATATTTTCAGCAGCCCCCTCACCTACTGCAACATGTGGATTTGCCTGAGCTTGTTCTTCAATGGAAATATGCTTAATGCTACCACTCACTTTGCTCAATGCATTGTATACAGTATCACCAGTCACCGTATTTTGATCACCTTTAACGACTTGACCTGTCCCCACTTTAGCTAAAGTATCTTTGGTTGCTTTAGATAAACCGACTTTGTAATCTGTGCCTTTACCCGCTTCAAATTTGGATGTCACAGTCACACTATCATCTGCAGCAGAAACTGTGGTTTTCGCATTATTTAACTGTTTCACATTAACAGCATCATTATCGTTTTTGCCTTCTGCAATGTTGTTTAGTACTGTTGGGGTCGTTACTGAACCATCTGGGTTTACTAAACTTAATTCGATATTAGCTTTATCTAACTTAGGCACATCTTGTGCTGTAGCACCATCTTGTAACGTGCCGTCTAGTTTAAGATCTGTTTTATTGAAGAAACCTTTTCCTTCGATATAAACTTTATCTTTCACGGCATCTAAATCATAGAATTCTTTACCGTGTTTAGCGACAAGCTTACCGTTATGTGTATAAACCACAACACCACTTAAACCAGATTGTAATGAAGATACATCGCCATTTGTTTTCTTCACATTATTTGCCACATCTTGCACAGCACCTTCAGTAGCTGCACGGGTTCTGTCAGCAGCATAATCTGGAGCATCAACAAAACGATCTTCTAACCCAGTGATTTTTTTATTATCACCATCTAGCACAAGTTTATCAGTATCATCTTTAGAAGCTAAAGTAATGGTGCGAGCATTTGCATCAATTTTCACTGCATCTTTACTGTCATTTTTAAAGGTGAGTGAGTTTGGTGCTAACGATACCTCTGTTTTACTTTCAGTATCTTTAACTCTTAAACCATCCAAACCATATTCAGCAGATTTCACCGCATCTTTATTCTCAACCTTAATACCATCTTTGTTTAATGTGGTTTTGGTTGGAATATCATCTGTAATATCATCTGTTTCAATCGAAGTAAGATTTTTCACTTTTTTCGCAAGTTTGATTTCTAACGTATCATTCTTATTAGTATCAACATAGATATTTTCAGCAGCACTTTCAAAAGGTTTGTCTTGCGTTACATCAGCAAATGTACCTTCACCTTTTACTATTAATTTTTCAGTGAGCTTGCGTTTTACAAGGTTAGCTTCATCAGTATTATTACCGATAAAGTTAATACCTAATAATCTTACTGTTTTTAACTGCGCAACGTTGACCGCATCAGTATCAGCCGTACCTGCTGCAACCCCAGTAACTTGGCGAGTATCACCAGATTCACTGTTACCTACAGCAATCGCAGACTTAGTTGATTTCCACGTTGAAGTGATTTTTTTCTGTTTAGCTAGAGCATCTAAATATGCTTTTTGAGCTGCAGCCTTTTCTTCAGGGGTTTTAGAAGCGTCTTTATTTGCGGTCTCCCAAGCTTGTTGTTTCTCTTTTAATTCTGTATCTGCTGTTGCTTTATCGGCTTCTTTTTCAACAAAAGTAACTACAGCAGTTTCAGTTTTAAATGAAGCATCATCAACAATATAATATCCTAGCTTTCCAGCTTTCGTATTTGCTAATGAATAGCTACCTAAAGCAACAGAATCCGCTTCTGTTGTTTTTGTATTTGAACCTAATGCCATTGAGCGATCTGAAGTAGCTTCGGCAAGATAACCAAATGCGTTTGCTTCACGACCAACTGCTTTTGAGTGAGCACCTAATACCACAGATAAAAAACCTTCTGCAGTATTGTGTGCGCCAATAGAAATTGATTTAATACCTTTTGCTGTATTACTACGACCTAAAGCCAATGAATCATTACCTTCAGAATGGCTACCTAAACCTCCAGCAAATGAATAATTCCCTGTAGATTTAGAGGAATAACCTAAAGCCATTGAACCATCACCAATAGCATTGGCTCTATATCCCACAGCTGTTGAGTTAAATGAAGTTGCATTTGCCTCAGTACCAACTGCTAGTGAACGAACTTTCAAGGCTTGTGCTCCTGAACCAACTGCAATACTATGCCCACCAAGAGCTTTTGCACGATTACCGACAGCTAATGCTTCTCCACCACCTTTTTCCTGTCCCGAAGCAACTTTACCATCGGCATTAGCACGCTCACCAATAGCAATATTACCATTAGTGGATACAGCCTCTTTTAAAGATGCATCTTGACCAAATGAATTTGCGTGCACACCAATAGCAATATTGGCATTTCCTTTCACGCCCATACCAGCAGAAGCACCCAATGCAATATTATGGGTAACGGCCCCCATACCATTACCAGCTTTATAACCTATTCCAACGTTATATTGACGGTTTTCTGATGTCCACCCAGCATCAGGTTTTACTGATCCTGCTCCTGCCTCAGTTCCGACGAAAACTTCTCTCCACCCAGGAGCATTAGCCCCGGAACCAACAGCAACCGATACATCTCCAGTAGCTTCTGCGTTATTCCCAACTGCAACAGACTGATTTTTTGAGGCTTTAGCCTCATTGCCAACAATAACATAGCCTTTATCTGTTGCTACGCCTGTTTGCTCCGCTGAAGGGTAATGCCGCGCGCGATAAATTAACATAGTTCAGCGCGATAAATAAAAGTTTACTTTGTTACATATACTGAAACTAAGTTACAAAAAAGAGAAACTATTTATTAGTTTCTCTTTTTTGTTTATATCGCTACGTCATTTCTATATCGAAATTAGCATACTTTTATTCACAAATTTCTCATAGATAAACTTTGTGTATTTAGCTTTAGAACTTATAAACTAAATTATCTTCATACTTGCCGTTATAGTTTGTCGAAGTATTAATACTGATCTTCTTATAATCTGTAAATGACTCCCAGTTATGTGTTTTCGTTTCAAGCATAAAATCTACAAACCGTACAAATTCAGATTTTGTTGAACTGAAAAAGATAAAAGGTGGTCTTGTCAGATTAATCAATCTTAAGAAATCAATCAAATCAAAGTATGTATCCATACTGTAAGCAGCTTGGTGCGTGCATAGATATGGTGGATCTAACACAAATAATGTCTTTGGCTTGTCGACAAACCGAGGCAATAAGGAATGAAATGACTCATTAGCAACTTCAAAACCATTAAAATAATCTTGCGCCTCACTGTAATCAGACAGACGAATGCGATTATAAAATGACAAGCGGTATAGCTCGCTTAATGTCCTGACTTGCTGACCACTAAATAATAACCAAGTAGACAATACATGCGGATCTTTATAACCATTAAATGCCTCTATAGCTTGAATCACTTTGTATTTCATATCACAGCTTAACTGCTTGCTACGTGGCTCATTTTTAAGTAACTCGAGCAAGATACGACGCACTTTATTCAAATCTCGAATGTGCTTCAACCGTTCACTATAGCCATCAAAATCATTATAAATAACGCGAGATTTGGGCTTGATATGTTTTGTGACATGACTTAGAAGGCCGCTACCACCAAAAGCATCAATAATAGTCCATCCCTCACCATCGTCAGGAATGTGTTCGTTAATGATATTGATGTAATGATTTAAGAAGAGTCGTTTTTGTCCAACAAACGGAAGTGGTGCTTGTTTATAAAATGATTGATTGTTTTTCATATACTGTAAGCCTCTTTCACATATTGAAAAAATACGCTAGACTTTACACGTCTTGGCTGAGACTGCGGGTCTAGCAATAGTTATTGCCTACAGGTGCGTTCTGTGGGTGATAAGGCGAGCACGCTGCGCAAAGTGTGCTCGCTACCCGTGTTTAACTGGCTTGATTTTCAAATAACTTTTGTTGTAATAAATAACCCTCTAAAATCCAAATTTTATCGACTGCATTATCGTATGCGATTTTCTCACCAATTTCTTTGACATAATTTGAAGCGTCAACACAAGCGCTCTCTCCTGTCACTGTATAACCATTTTTTAGTGTTAACACGCATGTTGTTAGCTTGTCTGTTAAACGATGATATTCAGCTTTAATAATGACAGACTTGATATCTTCTAGCGTTAATTTATTTTTCATATTTAATCCTTATTTTTATTAAAGTTAATGTATGATTATTAAATGTTTGATTTCATCTTCTTTTTCTATTCACCTCCTCGCACACTAATATCTCTAAATGCAATTGCATTATTAGCAGGAGATGCTGGTACTGTAATCTTGAATCTAATCAGTGTCACATTGCCAGGTAAGGTATCGGCTATTTGCTGTAATCGCCAGTTTTCATCTTGATAATTACCTAACGACTCTGATTCTAATGAGTTCACTAATGTGTTTTGACTAAATAGCTGTACAAGCACTTGACATGTCCCCTGTCTTTTTGCATATGTCAATACTTTATAATCAATTGCAAAACGACTATATTTACCAGGTTCGATAGAAAAATCCCTAAAAATTTCAGTAGTCTCTGAAATCTGACTAGACAACATAAAATATCCACCGCCACCAAAATAACCGTCGTTATATCGATTTAAATAATTATCACCAACAGTAAATCTTTCCTCATAATTCCAAGCATGTAGCAACTGCATTGCACCTGAAACATGAAAGTGATATTCATACAGGCTTTTTAATCCGTTTTTAATCGAACAAAGGCTAATTTTACTAAATTGTTCACCTTCCACTTTTTGTGCATCAGGATAGTTAAACTGGCTATCTGTTGTTGATATTTTGCGAATAACGTTATCACCATCGAGTAATACAATTTCATAATTCACACCGTCACCAAGCACTGTGCTGTCTTCTGTGTGTGAAATCAGATTATCCGCTTGTACATCACGATCTCTGTGTGCCCATGTGATAGAGAAAGATGTTCCATCAATAATCTTATCCGTAAATAGACCATTCACTTTCACATTACCCGGCGGGTAAGGGCGTGCTTGGCGTTGCTGGGTTGTCATTGTCATCGCTGGTGCATTATCTTCTTCAAGTGTTTCTTGTGCTGTTTTTGTTAAAAGCTTAACGCTTAATTGTTCATTGACTGTATATTTTGTGTTGTCTTCACCACTGGCCAGTAAATAACACCACGCCCTGGCACCCTCGCTGTGTGCTTGCGGGACCGTATCTGCACAACCTCGCCCAACATTGACTGTCCGTGTTTTTAAATCCACTGATTCAATTTTGACAATTTCATCATCAATCATCAGTGCTACTGCATTTTTTAATGCATATCCATGACCTCCATCATTAAATCTGATTTCAGTTTGATATTTGGTAATAGCTTCTGTAAGCACAACTGACGGCGTAAAATCGCCATCGCCTGTATCATTAAAACCGCCACCTGCATCAGTTAAAACCTCAAAGCCAACCGACAGTGGTGTTGGAGCATCTGCAACTGCTGCAATAAAGCAATCCGTTGGTTTAATAAAAGCAAGCTCTGCATCACTAAACACAAGCGGGAAAACATGGTACGGGATTTCAAATACACGACTATGTGTAACAGGTTTTGCACTGTAATCTGGTTGTGTATAAAGTGAGTCCGATTTTTGTGTTGAATAATTTGCCGCTGGTAAACCAAACACATCTTGCATGCAAGTGATAATAAATTCACCTTCGTTGCCGTTCTCAATTTGACTGACACGAAAGACCAGACTTTCAATGCCTCGGTCAGGAAGACTGACTTTGAATACATCACCATGTGTAAGTTCACTCGCACGCATATCAAACACAATTTTAAGGCGTGTCAAACTACTTGCCACGATTTCTAAATCCCTTTGTGCAACACGTGCGGCTAAGTCGAATGTGGGAATGCCTTTATATTCGACCGTTTTTGTGATCACACCATGCATACGAACTGAAGCAATATTATTTGCAATCGCTTTATCTTCACGATTAGTCACAGGATCACGATATTTAACAACAACTTGATTCGCTACATTATCTGTTGCGGCGTTGTCATCATCTTGTACTCTTAGAATGCCGTTGTCATAGTGAAATGTATGTAACTCATCAACGTTATAATCATTTCGAATGAGCTTTATTGCGTATTTACCTGTTTTGATATCTTCATATTGCACTGCACCGATATGATCAATCACTTGTTGTACAAACTCTTTGACTGAACCTTGTCTGTTATAGCGAATGCATAGCCCAACCCCCTCCTCGAAGAGAGTATCAGCTGCCTTTTTATAGCTTTCAATATCAAGCTCTGATAAGTCTTTTTTACCACCCCAACTCTTATTAGTCGCGCATTCCACTAAAATGTGTGCAGGGTTCATGGCGTGAATTTGACGCACGTTTTCTTCTTGCTCCGGCGTTAAGCCTGAAATTTTTAAATTGTCATTACGCAGTAAAATACGGGCTTTTTCAGGGTACCAAGGAGCCCCGCCAAACCAACCTTTTTGTGTTCGGCGGACACGATAACTGTGTTTTTTTGGATAAGCGTTATAACAGCTAATTAATCCGCTAAATGCCGTTGTCACAATACCTCTGAATCCCGGAATCACATCTTCTGGACTCACGTTTCCTGCGGTAATATCACCATTTGAAAAAAATGTGCCTTGCTCAATTTGTTGCTGTCTTGTTCGTTTTTTGCGAGCAAATCCACTCAATGCAGAATGAAGTGGAGGATTATGGATCCCCTTGAGTAAATTAATGAGCATAGTTGTCGGCTTTTGATCAGCTTCTCCCATCAGTATTTCCATACGACCTTGGATTCCACCTTCCCCACCTGTATCCTCTCCGCCAAATAAATTGGGCTTATCAATATAAATTGCCTGTGAATAAGTTAATTCCCCCGGTTTGCCAACATATGCTGTTTTATCATCAACACGCAGTTCGACAATCTCATCTACGGGACCACGCCCGATACCAGAATGAATATCCCAATAGTATCTGTAACCAACTGTAACTGGACCGCCTTTTTTCTTTCCCCCCATGATTAATAACCTCTTGCTTTTACAGCTTCTGCCACACACTTACGAGCAAACACACTACCTGTATTTAATAATATTTGAGATTCAATGCCTTTTTGTAAAAAGTCGTTAAAATCTAAGTTTTCACGCTTAAAAAATGTTTCCACACCTGATGCACAGAAGCCAACACGACGCATGTCTTGCATGGTGATAATTAACTTTTCCATTATTTACCCCTTCTTAATCGGACTTGAACGATAGTTGCCATATGCCAACACTTGCCAGTCTTCTGTCCAACAGTCACCGAAAAATACACATTGCGGAATCCCCTCATCGGCTTGAGGAAAATTCCAATCATCACTTGAGACGGCTTCTACACCTTGCCCACGTTGTTTAGGAGCAAGTGCTTGATTGACTAAATAACTCACCACCATAACGGCAACAAAACGCACAATTGCCCAACCTATTGCAGCAAACATATTCCCTCCTTAAAATATTCTCGATCCATCATATGGTGACTTGTTTGGCATATGTGGAATGCCACCAAAATTCAACATATTATTAAATTTCTTTAAGCATGTGACAGGACGTCCGTCACAGCCTGGATACACTTTTATAACGGTGCCAATAGAGAGTTTCTGTGTTCCTCCCATTAATGTAATTTGATTATTTTTATGAACAGTCACAGCCCGAACTTCACGTACACCATCACTATCAATCCATTCAATAAATCCCGCATTAAACCAGCCATCTGGTAAGTCAGCTGGCACATCAACGGTAATCATTACACCGTTCATCGCCGTAATCATGAGACCTGCCACTGCAAAGTTTTTAGGATTTACTTTGCAATCATAGTCATAAAGTGTGTAAGGACAATTACGCCCCCAAGTAAGCCTTAGCCCTGCACTTTCCATTGTGGCAGACAATCCTGCAGAAATAAGTTGGGTCTTATGCACATCTGGACGTTTTGCTTCAATAATTGTCCCCACCCACACAACTCGCATTTCTTGTTGCTCGTAATGTAGCCGCATAATCATCACTTTAACGGTCTGACTCGGTGGCATACCGCGATAAAGCAATGCCACGGGATTGTTACTTGGTAGTGTGATATTGATATTCTCACCCGTGCGACGTCCAGTATCCGAGATTGCCACTGCAGTCCACTTCTCGTTATTGATCACGATGTCTTTATCCGCATCACAAAACCGCCAGATTTTCTCGTTATCACCGCGGATAAATTGATACAGCGTGACCGGTTGTCCGTCTGCGATAGAGTGCTCTTTGTCTAAAAAACGCATCTTTAAACCCCTTTTAAACCCTGTTTAAATTTCTAATTCATCACGCAATCCGCGAAAGCTTACCGTCACTGTTGCGACACCATCTGCATCGGTGTGATGTGTCCAGGTTACTTGGTCGCTTTCCAGTCGAGAGAGTGTGAGAAAAGAGATTTTGGCGATATCTTCCTGCTTAATTCTTAACTCTTCACCGTCAAACGAGAGGCGCTCTGTTTGCTCGTCCACAACTGATGAGGTGACAATACGACGATAGTGCACACTGCCGTCCGTGCACTCAATACGAATATCTTGACGACCAACCTGATTTTTTAAAATTGCAGTGTAGTGCATGAAATAAATATCAAAGGTTTTTACCAAAATATCTGATCTAGGTGTGATATCTGTTGTTGATGTTGCCACCCAAATTGCTTTCTGACGACCTCTTAAATAATAAAAGAGTTGACGTAATTTACGTTGCTCTAAACGTCCATTCAGTAAAAAACGATGACTTGTGATTTGAAAAGCCTTACGTGCAGTATCAAGGTAGTGAGGGACACCTGTCTGGTTATCTAACGTTTGAATGAAACGTAAATATTGTGCAGTGATATCTTCAGACCATTCGCTTGTCGGCTCTAACACGGGATGATTGCGGTACATTGGCAAATGTGTAATATCACTTGAGTGTGCATTATGTTCATGAATTTGTAACCGCACTTGAGCAGTGGAGACACCATCACTTAAACGAGTAATATTCGGCATATCCGTCAGTACAGCTGAACGGACTGGATAAACTTTCGTATTAATGACATCAAAATGGTTCACAGTAGGGCGTTTTAAAATCAGTTTTTCTGCTTCAACTCCAACAATTTCGACCATTTCTTTTAATTTACCGTTCATCAATAATATACGGCCGTCGACACTAAAATCATAGCCTGCAGTCTGAATATTGATTTCAAGATCGCATGGTGCAACTTGTTGTAAAAGCATTGCACAATCTGTAAAAATTGGCATAGACCAAACACGTGAACCGTATGCGTAGAGCATATTTTCAAATACTTGACGGTTAACGCCTTCTGTCATGACTTTAAACTCAAACGTACGACGCGGCGATAAGCGTTTAGCAATACGTTGTTCTGCACCAGTAATTGATTGGTGCACGGTGGTTAAAAAATGCAAGTTTTCAATGACATTTTCACCCCAATCTGGAAAGAACGCCCATTCTGTCGAGCGAGAACCCGTGATATTGAGTGTGACCGCAGGGTGATTAACAAAATGCCAAGAAGTAGTAGAATGAATATCTGCAGGACCATTCATTGTCACTCTCACTGTCCACTTCTTAAGTGCCAAGCTATTAAACTTCAATGGTCCTGACGGTCCCTCAAATTCAATCCCTTCACCATTTTGTATTTGCTGTGAAGATAAATTCACAGCATGGCGATTTGCATTCCACACTTGAACGGAAAAGACTTGCTCCGTTGAAATTGAACCAAGATTAATAATGTGTGGGATAACATAAACACGATGATAAAGTTGATGATAAAAATTTGAAACAACCCGTCCACGAATCCCTGTTGCCAGCGGTTTAGGTGAATTTTTATAAACCTTTGCAATACCATGTTTTGATACATTAATTAAACGAGGCAATTGGCGTATCGTTACGAGAGAGTCAAGATAAGCCGTATCACGCAAAGGTATATTGATTTGATTGTTCTTTAATTTATATCCTGTATACACTGTCATTTTATTTACTCAACTAATCAATAACACGATAAGCAACCCCCTGAGCACCACTACCTTTACTAAGATCTTTGTAATATTTTAAAGAGGGAAAAATCATCCATTTTTCACCTGCAATGGTTAAAATAGTTCGAGGTACTATTTCATGGACAGTACATTCATATCTATCAGGAACAATACCAATGCGTGTGTATAATTTATTTTTCCTGTACAAATAAATACTGTTTGCACAAGGAATCAATAAATTACCGAATTTAGACTGGCTATATTCAACGAGGTTATTTTCAGGATGAAAAGACCAAGCATTTTCCCTCATCATCCAGCGACCTAATGATAAAAAACTTTCACCAGGAACATGATAATTATCCGTGCTTTTGAAAAAGGTTGTTTCTATCCCATCAAGATTTTGAATTTTAACCACAGGACCGTTTTGCTTTTCTGATGTCGCTGACATTCCGTATGCTTGACTATTATAATTAGTCCCATCTTCAGCATTTGTACCAAAAGCATATTGACCGCCATTAAACTGAAAATCTTTTTGTAAAATACCCACTCCAAAATGAACAAAAACCTGATTTTCCAACTGAACAACCGCATGAATATATTGAGATGTGCAGAAAAGGTCGTAAGATAAATAACGCTGATTTAAACCTAGGCTACGAGTATGAACACCAGATTCACTCCCTTTTTCATCAATGTAGGTAAAAACATTGTTATTTTGTTTTAAAAACAAACACGTTAATTCATCATTATGCAGTTTTAGCTCATCTGTATTTTGTAAATCAATTACCCACCCCACTTTTTGAGCAACTTCTGCAATAACAGATAACAACGCATTAAAATTTGTCACATTTCCTGTTTTATATGCCATATTTACAATATCCTTAAACATATTCAATTACATAAAAATCGGAAGTCGTTGTACGGTATGCATTATTTAAAATAATACCCGTGGTTTTCTCATCAATTTGAACCGTATCGAAAATAGAACGCTGAACACCGGGTATCCAATAAACGCCATCTAATGCCCCCCACCGATTTACTTTTTGTACAGAGTTCGCTGTACTGATAATTTCGATAGGAAACAAAGGATAATTATCATTTAACCCTGTAATTTTTTTCAAAATGTTGTAACTGTCATTATTGTAAATATAAGCAGGATGTAATATTTGATATTGGCTCTCATGTCCTGTAGATGAATGATTTCTGCCACTAAAAGTTCGCCATGTTTGATCTGGGGTAAATAACCAAAAATTATCTTTTTTAGCATCAACAATTGAACTGTGATTATTCCCCGTTTCGGAATAACGTATGTCAGAATTTGAAGCACCAGCAATACAAAGAGGGTAAGGATATTCAACAGGTGTTACAGTAGGCAAAATAAAGCCTGCATAACAACTACTGCAGATATTTGTATTCGTAATCCTTGTATAAACTTTAAAACAACGACCTGATGCCACGATGCCATACTCAAATTGTCGAGCATCCGCACAAACTGTGACATAGGGTGATTTATTAATAAATGTATCCGAAATATCAGATTGCAGAAGACCTTCACTAAAAAAAGTCCCACCCGCAATTTTAATATTGTAGGTATCCTGGCTAATGTTGTTATATGTCGAAGCACACACATAAATATCTTGCTCAACCCCTGTCCCGGTTGACTTCCAAGCAATTTGCCTGATCGCTTGACGTGTTGGAGTAGCCTCTAATGTTCTGTCTAACAATGTTGTCCATGCTTGCCCCTCTCGTACTAGCTCTTCATTTGTCGTTAAAAATTTATTGATTTTATCAAGTAAATCTCGTTCATTTTCTGCTGTGCCTGTTTCGTATGCCATACTACCTTCCTTAAGATAACTCTTGTTTTAATGTCTGTTTATTTGCACGAATTAGCGTTAAAACAGCTTGTTCCCCCGCATGCGTATTAATACCCGCAGTAAAGAGTTCGGCACTGTCAACCGCTAGTGTTTGTTGAATATGCACAGGCGATGCAACAGCATGCATCCCACCACTATTTTGCATTTCTTGACTTAAGCTAGGCTCTTTACTTGAAGCCACTTTTGGCATGGACACAAGCCCACCTGTGCTGTATTTACGCAGTTGTCCACGGTTAATTGCGTGTAAGAAATCCACCCCATATCGCGACACGGATGCCGCACGAATGACGTATTCACCGTTAGATAAACGTGCTGGAATAGAATCAGATGTGCCGGTGCCCGGTCCTGTAATATAGCCACCCGTTGCCGCGGTCACTGCGCCACCGACTGCACCGATAAAGCCACCGATGGCGCTTGTGGCTTGCATCGCAAGTTGTTGCGCGGCAATTTGTGCCATAGAGTTTACAATCGTTAAAGCAAGGTTTTTAATGGCATCACGCAACGTCATGGTACCCTGTGCAAGCCCCATCAGTGATGACTGAATGCCTTGGGTTAAGCCATCTTTGAAAGCCTTTTCCAAGTCATTGCCCGCACTTTTTAACTCAACAATTTTTAACTTCATTTGCTCGAGCATGTTGCGTGCTTGCTCACCTTGGGCGCCTGGCATTTGTGAGAGTTTCTCTAATAGCGGCAGTTGCTTTTCAATCTCGGTCACCGTTTGTGCATAGACCTCTTTAAGCTGACGTTGTCCCTCAAGATGTGAGATAAGTCCTGTGTTTACTTGGGATTGAATGCGCTGTTCTTGTGCGCTTTGATTTTGAAACAGTCGATTGATTTCAGACTGTACACCGTCAATTTGCACTTTTGCCTGCTCAAGCGGCAGTATCTTATTGATTAAATCAATACCTTTCACATTGCCCGCTTTTTGAAATTCCGCGAGCAACTTGTTATACCGTCCCTCTATGTCAGTTAAATTTGCTTTGACTTCTTGACCGGTTAAACGCAAGTATTGAATATTCAGCTCAAGGTTTTTGGCATCAGCGTCGTATTTTTGTTTTTTTGAACCAGATTTACGGTATTTTTCACCTTCTGCAATTGCTTTTGCGTCTTTAAGAGCTTGTGCAATCTGTTCTGGCGTAGCTCCCTCTCTGTGATTGATATCATCAACTAAACGCTCTTCTGTTGTCATTTTCGATTGACGCGCACGTTTACTTAAATCACCAAAAAACTTTTCGTTATCTTTTGCGATCTTGGCGTTATCAATCTCATCAATCAGTTTTAAGTTTTCCGCAAGTTTTTTATTGAATGTATCGAGCACTTGTCCGCTTAAACCCGCATCGCGCGCCATCGCCATAAATTTTTCACCAAGCGATAAAAGTTGCTCTTTTGCCGTTTGCGTGACATCCACCAGCTCCTTACCGAGTTTGACATTGATTTCGTCAAGCTCTGAGCTTGCTGATTTCATTTGTTCTTCAGCGTCTTTAATGACGGGCGTTAATAACTCGACAGCCTCTTTTGCATTTGCGTTACCGATTTCTTTTAGCTTTTCAGCCAACGCACCGCCTTGCTGTACAGCTGCCTCAAATGCCGCTGCAAGTTGTGATTCGGTAATATTGCCAATTTCTTTTGTTTTGCCTGTTAGTCTTGCAATAAGCTCTTCAAGCTCTTTAATTTTCTTGTTGTATTCTTCAAGCTTAGATGTGTCTGCAAGCCCAAAACCATTAGTTTGATTAATTTCTTGCAATTGCGCGCGTTTTGCTTTGAGTAACTCAAGCTCTTTTTGTGCATCATCCAGTGCTTTTTTATTGCTCTCTAGTTGTGCTAGACGATCTGAAAAACCACCGATTTCACCAAGTCTTTGACGCGCTTCAATCAGCTCTCCAGTTTTATCAATATGCGACTGAATCGACGAGAGCGTCTGATTGTATTGTGCTTCAAGCTCTTCTTCTCTTGCTTTGAGATATTGATAAGCTGCAACGAGTCCGAGTGTCGCAGTAATTGCCACACCCAATGGACCGCCTAAAAATGCATTTGCTGCACTACCAATTCTAGCAAGACCACCTGCACTAGCTGATGCTCGCACAAGTGCTAAGTGTTTATTTGCTGCTGCTAAACGCTCTGTTGCAATCGCTTCTTAGTCCGTTGCGCGTGCAAGTGCTAGTGCAGATTGCGCGGCTTTAACTTCAATTGCGGCGCGTGCAACGGTTGTTGCATTCGTTTGTAAGATAGATAAGTTGTAGCGTACTGAAGCGACAGTAGCTGTGATGAAACCGGCACTTATGCGCCCCCCCAGAATGCCACCAACTGTAATAAGCACACCTGCAAATAAATTTAAATTTTGCGCAAGAAAAGAAATGCTAGCCGCAATACCTGATGATACTGAGAATGCACCATCAGTTTGACCAATAAATTTCATCCATTCGTTTGTCAGCTCGTTAATTGAACGACTAATCGTTCGCGGCATAGCATCATATTGCGCCTGAATCTCATCTGATGATTCCTTCATTGCTGCAATAATCAATTGTGCACTCAGTTTGCCTTCCTCTGCCATTTTTCTAAGCTCACCACGGGTTTTACCGAGTGATTTTTGCAACACTTCAAGAATAATCGGGGCTTGCTCTGCAACGGAATTAAACTCTTCACCACGTAATGCACCGGCGGCTAACCCCTGTGATAACTGAATCAGTGCCGCTTGTGACTCTTGTGCGCCCGCGCCAGAAACCACTAATGCTTGTTGCACTGTCTTAGTAAAATTGAGGACTTCTGAACTATTGGCCCCACTTCCGAGGCTACGATAAACACGCGTATAAAGCTCAGCAGTGGAGGCAAACTGTTGCCCGGTTTGATTGGCAATGTTCATTAACTCTTTAAATGTGCCTTGTGCTTCTTGATTTGAGCGAGAAACAAGACGTACGCGTGTTTCATAGTTTTTATATGCATCAGCTGTATTCGCAAGCCCTGCAATACCAAAACTAATTGGAGCAAGTGATTGGAAAAAATAAATCTGATTACGAAAACTGGCGAGTTGTTTACTGATAGACTCCACGCCTGCACGCGTTTTACCTAATTTATTGGTTGTGCTATCGGCTTGTCTGCCAAGTCCCTCAAGCCCTTTAGTCCCAATTGCACTTTGTGCACCGAGCTTATTTGCTGAATTGCCTGTGCGTTGCAATTCATTTTCAAGTGCTTTAAAATTGCTTAACGCATTGTTTAAATCTGCTTTGATCTTTAGTGCAAGTGTTAAGTTATCAGCCATAAATAAGGAGTCCGTAATGAAAAATAATTATCCAAGTGCTCTTGGTTGGTTTATTGCGATGTTGCCGTATGAAATTGGCTTACTTTTTGCGATTTTCGGCAGTGCAACAATCGGTCAAGTTTTTTTCTGGGGTTTAATGACACAATTTGCTGTCATCTTTTTATTTTTTGTGTTTCGTTACCCATTTACTGCGCTCTTCGGTCTGTTTTACTGGAACAGATAATGTTAGAAATTGACCGCTTTCAAGCGGTCAATTGGTTTATATAGTCCTGAATTTCTTTCCCACCGTTTACGCCATAGCACGTATCTATTGTTCTGCCTGCCCGTGCTCTACGTTCACGCTGTAGCGACTTTTCATAAAAAAGCGCAATTTGACGTGCGGTATAGTGCTTGATATCAGAAAAACGATGACCGTTCGCGATTAAATGCTCGATGAGCTCGCCGAAGTCAATGTCTCGACCTGCTTCATTGCCATTTTTTCTAGCACTGGCTGTAGTGCTTTGCGGGTAAAAAAATCGCTATTAACTGTCCACCAAAGCATTAATAAAGACTCGGCATCTTCGCCTTTCAAATTTTGAATAAAGTCCACTGGCTGATTTATGGATAACGCAACAAGCTCCAGTACATCTTGATAATGCGCGCTGATACAATCCATGAGCTTGTCAAGACTGAAGCTCGCTTTATCTGCCATTGTTTCGCGTAGAGAGTGAATAAACGGCATTAATTTTTCATGATGTTGTAGCTGTTGCAATAGTGTGTATTCTTTGACTTCAACCTCCACGCCAGCAATGTTAATGTTGGCGTTTGGAAACAAAATATTAAGCTCGTCTTTTACTGTTTTTGTCATTTTTAAAACCCATTTAAATATGATTTAAAACAGCTCTCAGCACGTTGCCGAGAGTGTTAATTATTTGGTGATTTTAACGACACGGCCAAAGCGACCGAGCGTTTTATCGCCTGTTTTTGTCGTATCTGCTAAAATCTTCGCTTTAGCGTTTAATGCATCTAACTCATTTCCGCTATTGATAAGCGACAGTGCATCTGTCGGGTTGAAGTTGACTTTATACAGCTCAACTAACGTCCATTCGTTGTCTTCAGCTAAGTTCACGCCCTCAAAACGTAAGAACAAGTCTTTCGGGTTTTCAGTGAGCAACGCGACGTTTAACACTTCACCGTAGCTATACGATACTGTGTCACTGTTGCTGCTGATTTCTTTTAAGAATTCAACTGCACCGAATGTTGCATCAACAATGAAATCAGTGTTTTCTTCAAGACTACCAATTGTCACCAAGCTGACGTTTTGATGCGCGAGTGCAATGCGATCACCTTTTTTGATTTCTTCTGGTAATTTTTCGGCTGATACAGAACCTGTTTCAATTTTTGTTGATTGACCGAGCAGTGCCAACGAAAGATTCTCTGCACTTAATTCGTGGAACTTCGCTGATACTTCGCCTGTTTTCGCTGTGATAATTTTGCGCACTTCTTGACGATTGCCGCTGTATGACTCTTTATGCGTTAAATCTTCGACATTTAACGAGATGCTTAACTCAGACACATCCCCCACCCAGCGTTGCGCACCAATTTCACCGCTTGGCAAACGCTCCGCAAGGTAGACTTTACCCTGACCATAGCTATATGTTTCTGCTCTACTCATCGTTATTTTCTCCATCATTTAAGTTGTTATCTGTATCAAGTGATTTGTTATCACCCTCGGCTTGTTTTTGATCACTTTCAGATGCGGATTTTTTATCCTTCTCTTTCCTGTCATCTTTTTTCTTCTTGACAAACTCACCAATACCACGAGATGTAATAAATTGTGCATCTGCATCGGTGACATCAAGCACATCCCCCGCAGAGTGGCTCACCCCTGCATGAATATGCGATTTAATTAACTTAACTTTTTTCATCTATTTCTCCCCATGATGATTTTGGTTTGGTATGTTTCCATCCAGACTAGATAAGAATTGGTGTAATCAACAATGTCACCGCGTACAAAGAAAGTTTCTTTTGCCCCTTTCACCGGCGGCACCCAGCCCATCAGCCGCTCGCGGATTTTGCCAATAACAGGGTTGCTAACATTAAAATGTGGCGTTTCGTTGCTGTATTGATACGACTGCACAATAACAATGACAGAAAAACTCACGGTGACCATTTGACGTACCGCAATATCATTTTGATGACCAACCTCGCCATTTGGTACAACAAAGACAGCTGGCGTTGCCAACCCCGCCATACTTAACTCAGAAAGAGAACGATATTCCGCGGTAGAACCTAAGGTGTGAATATGTTCTGGTTGTAAGGGCTTGAGTTGCTCAAGCACATGCTTTAAGTCAAATGGTCCGTATTGCATTAGTAATCCTTCAGCGTTTCTGCCGTGAAAACACGTTCGCGTTTGATAAATTTGGGTTCACCAGAAGACTCCGCTAGCGTATCTTCAAGCCCTAGCGAAAACTTACCTTCTGCAACTAGCTGCAACAATTTCAAGGCATCACGATAGTCACGTAAAATTGGGCTATTTTTCTCTTCAGAAGGCAAATGCTGATGAAGAGAGTAGCGAACAATGGCGCGCGCCCACGTGGTTAAAATGCGTGGTACTTGCTTAAACGGTAGCTTATAGCCACGTTGACGCAAATAACCGTCAATTAACGCGCTGGAGTCTACAATCACTTCGTCGATACGGGCGATTGCCTGCTGCGCTTTTTCAACTGCCGCAGGTTGTTCACTCGCAACATCTTCGCCATCAATGATTTTGCTGATAATACGCCAGTCGGCAGGGGGTTGCCCCACCTGCGCAGTGACTTGTGCTAACTCAACAACCCCCGGTTTTTCGCTTAATTGTTGCAGTGTGATATACATGTGGCGACCTTATGCGATAACGTTTTCAAAGAAATATCCGAGATCTGGTGCAGTGATCAGTTCTTTAACAGACTCACCAACACGCACACGGACACCACCACGATAACCCATGTCTTTATCTTCAATTTCTCGCACTTCACGCGTCCCAAATTGCGCCGTAAAACCAAAAGTAATGCCATTGGTTGCATCAGCCAGCGAATCGCGGTAAATCAATGAGCAGTGATTGCCCCACGCACGTGCAAGTACAGGTTTTTTGTTCGCATTAACGGTATTAACTAATGCTTGACCAACAAGAATTTGTTCAAGCTCTAATAGCTCACGAATAAACTCAAGTGGTACCAAACCTTCATCACCGAGCGTACCGTTATAAGCTTTCACGATGCTTTTATTCATACGCAATGCTGTTGCCGCTTTTTGCCCAAGAATCATGATATTTGGACGCATGACTGGAATGTCGAGTGCTTCAGTTAATTGAATAATTGGCTTGGAATCATCATGCGACCATTGTTGTGCACCGCTTAATGTTTTACTTAAACCAGAGGCATACGACCCTTTTTTAAACACAAGACTTGCAGTGCGTACTTCACGATCTAATTCGATAAGATTCGTTGTGTATTCCGTTGCTTTACCTTTTGGATTAGTGCCTTGAGGTGCATTTTTAACATCAACATTTGGGATTGGGGCATCTAATGCATAATCCTCTGTCGCACTGGCTTTCTCTTTTGAGCCAAATTCAACTTGATTTGGACGTGATGTGCGACCAACATGTGTTTTTGGTAATGTAAATTGATCGCCAAGATTATGTTCTTTATATTTAAATTCCTGTTTACCGACAGCAACACGTGGTAAAACTTGATCTGCAATCATGCGACGGTTGCGATATGCAATCGCAATTGCAGTCAATACTGGATGTGTTGGAAAATCTGTTTTCATATGTTCTATCCTTTTTTCAAAGAGTGAAATGTTGTTTCATTCAAACCAAGCTATGTCGAGTTAGCCTGTGAATACACCGTTTGTAACCAAAATACTGCCTAGGTCATCTTCTCCACCGTCTTCTTCCGCGATACCGATATAAACTTGACCATTGGTAGCTTTAACCGCGCGTCCTTGGCTATCTGCTGTGACAAAATCACCACGTTTCACGGTATCGCCGTAGACAACTGGGGTAATACCTGAACGCACAACATCAATATGCTCACCAGGTTCTTTTGGTAGTCGTGTTGACACCCCGAGTAACTTATCTGTGTGTGCTGTTGCTTGTTTAGCACTGTCTTTCGCCTCACCATGACAAACGATAGTAAAGCGATTAACACTACCTTCAGTGACATATGCCACGATTAAACTTTGAATTTGTGTCATGATTTTTTCCCTTTCATAATGTGATCAACTGCATCAGTCATACTAATGACGATACCTTTTTGTGCTTGCTCTGCTGCATATTCACTAGCAGCATTTGCAATAGACGCGCCATCAGCAAAATCAACTGCACCTTGCTCTTCGCCTTCCTCATTAGATTTAGCTGAGAAGTCCATAGGCTTTTGCGAGATAATTTCTTTAATAACATCAACAGATGATTTAGAAACCGTTTGAGAGCCATCTGAAAATGAAATAGGCTGATTAGCACTTGCTACGAGTACTTCAATTAATGCTTGCTTTTGTGCGGGTAAGACTTTGCCTTTACTGACCATATCTGAGGCAAAACTTGCGGCATCTTGTTCAAGCGCTGCTTTTTCGGCTTGCTTTTGCTCTTTTTCAGCTTGTGCGACTTTATCCTCACGCGCTTTAAGTGCCGCTTCACGCGCTTGAAGATCATCTTCACGCTGTTTATCTGCAGCCGCTTTTTCTGCCGCAATTTCTTCTGGGGTTTTATCCATGGGTTTCTCCTGTGGTTGATGGTTGATGGATTCAATATCAAATGAAAATTCGGCAAAGGCATTTTCCGCATCACTTGCGGCAAAATTCACGTCCCCCAATCCTTTTACAGCAGGTGGGGCGGCGCCTAAAAAACCGATATGATTTAAGTAATAATGACCCGGTTTGGGGTTGCCAGGTGAGTCAGGCAAAAAGATTGAAGCACTGCGTTTTTTATAACGCCCTTCATTAACAGCATCAGCGAAAGCTGCTTCTACTTGACCGACGTGTGCATAAAGTGTATCGCCCTCAATACTTGCTTGCTTTACCCAGCCGTATGATGGTGCGGTTAATTTTGGATGCCCGATGACAATTGGGGCTTCTGAAAGTTGAGGATCATAACTTGTGGCAATATCATTGAGCATGTCAGCCGTAAATGAGATTTCTCGACCATCCATTGCCTTATGTGTGCCGAGTTTCATAATCGCCATTTTGGTTAATTTCATTGCACTAAATACCTTGTTTTAACTATCACAAGGTCTAGTATGAAGAATGTAAAAAGATTTGTATTTTGGACGCGTCTAGAAAAATAAAAGAGAGAATATTGAGAAAGGTATAGTGAGTTGGAGATAAAAGCGTGTTTTTTTAAGCGTTTATAAACGTTCATAAACACGCCAAAGTCATTTTGAGCAATAACTTATCACATCTCAGCCAATAATGCGAAATTACGCGTTTGAGGGCTTAATTGCGTTTTTAATGTGATATCGAGCAATATTTAACATTTCAGCTTGGTCTTTTTCTGAAATACCCAACCATGGACGTGCAGGAATTGTGACATTTTTGAAAAAGCGACCACCAACATGTAATGCATGTGCCGTTTTGGGCTGAATACTGCCACCAAAATGGTGAATGGCAGCATACACTCTGTCTGAGCCAAATTCTACACCATCATTGCTGATTTGATAACGTAATGTTTCACTTAAATGTCCATCAAGCGTTAAAATCTTATCCGGGTTTTTACGCTTAGATTGCTTATATTCTTCACTTAAAGGCTGCCAGGGTGTGCCATCAGGCGACTGCTGTTGAAGAAAGCGAATGCGGTGAATTGATAATAATTCTTCCCCCATTTCTGCAAACATTGCCTTAGGATTAGCCAATGTCTTCATTGCTTGATTAAGGATCTTACTAAGTTGTACTGTGTTTATTTCAATCTTGACGCCGCTCATATTTCATCCTATAGTCTATTTGAAACGAGGAAGTACGACTCTGCCAAGTCCTCCAATTCCTCGACATACCTCACTTGTGGCAGCCAGTGAGGTTTTTTATTCTCGGCGATAAAGCAATATACCAGAGCGTACTTGTTTAATGTAATCTGCCTTTTCTGCTACGAAGTCAGTTATACCAATCCAGCCGTCTTTCCCCACTTCAAATACAGCAAGTGTCGGGATAATTTCGCCATTTTCTTCAATTTCAATACGTGAAATATAACGACGTCGAACAACAAGATGCTTAATGTCGTGAAAATATTCAGCTTGAACCCAAATTTCATCTGGAAACTTTAATGCTTCAGCAAGCAAAAGCATATATTTTTCACGACCTCTCTTTTTCAATTTTGAATGACCACTGCGTGAAGTAAAAAGCGACTTGCTGATCACCAAAGGTTCCTGCATGACATCAAAAAAGACAACAGGTTTACCGCTCGTCGCATTAAATTCACTTAAAAAATGCTGAATATAAAATTCATCACTTTGATCTGAAGGGAGAATTTTCTCACTGCTTAACTTACGAGGTAAGGGCATTTCAATATCTGTTTGAGCACGTGCTGGAAAAACACTTACACGCTTCGTATTGTCGCTATCACGATTAAAAGGGACATGGCTTTCTAGTCTAGAAGCACCTGGCGCGTATTCAAAACCAGGATCAATACCTTTTGGTACATTAACTAATCGCGGATTTGCAGAACGCGCGCCGACAATTTTAGGCTCTAATTGTAAGGGTGGCGCTGTATCAATCTTCAAGCCTGTTTTATCTATATAGCGCTGACTACGAGCAACTACTGAACATTGACAGCCCCAGGCGTTAATTGGAAAGTGCGTTTTCCACCACGGGTCATCGTGGCGTAAAATTAACCCATCCCATGCCATATGTTCAGGACGAGGATGGAGTACCGCATCGGAATGTACATATTCCCAGTACGGCATTGACTCTCGCATTTCATTAAGCTGTGCATACCGCCCCGCTTGATAACTAGAACGTAAATTGGTTTCATAAATCACGCGACTGCGCCAGTTGCGTCCACCTTTATATTGCCACTGATGTTTTTTAACGATTTCATCAAAAGCTTGGCGAAAATCCTCAAGTGTTTTGCCATTTTCGATAAAATCTTGAATGGCTGTTGCAAAATCTTCAATGATTTCCCGACGATGAGCCCCTGCAACTACGGCAGCATAATCATGCTCTGCCGCATAAATATCAGTCCACGTGGATGTCGGTGTTGGAATTTTACGCTTATAAAACTCGACTTGCTCACGAAAAGGCAAACGACTATACACGGTGTTCATCTTTAACCTCGTCAATCACAGCATTTTGCCCCGCTAAATGCGCAGCACCTAATGCGATTGCCAGTGCATTGGTATATTGCTCAAGCGACATTTCAGGCATGAGTGTCAATAATTCATCGCGCACTTGTTCAAGTGAAGTGGCGTTATTCACTAATTCTCTTACTTGTTTAATCCAATCACTCACAACAGGTTGTAAGTTCTCACCTAACAAATCGGTCATTTGCGCGGGAATATCGCTATGATGCTGCTGATGTTCTGCAAAATCTGCTGTTTTTTTCGACTTCTTTGTCTTTTCTGGAGCAGGATGATTGTCACTCTCAACTTCTGCTTTCTCCCATTCTCCACCATAATTGGCTTCAATTTGTGCCAAGGTTGGTCGATAGCCTGTGGTTTCAAAGACAATCTGATCACGTTTAGCTTTGTCCGTTAAATCCTCTGTTTTTTCAAATACACGATAGACACGAGGTGGCTTAGCAGTAGCAAAGTTCATTGTAGTTAGCCAAGCAACTGGTCCACGGTTAAAAGATTCACAAATGACATCAGAATCCGCTTTAATAATCGCATCTAGTACGTCTTCTTGTAACTCATCGTCTCCCAGACGACCTGGAGTGCCACCTGATGAGGACGTTTGTCCAAGCACAATACGTTGGATGGACTCATTCATTGTGTCAAATAAGGCTTTGTAATCTCCTGTACCACTACGTCCTGCGCTTAATAATTCAATTGGCATATCTGCAGGGACGATAATGCCACTATCAGATTGAATGGAATAAATTGCTTCAAGCAATTTATCTTGATCGGTTGGACTGGCATTTTTGCCATAACGTCCGAGTGCGGTTGGCATACCGAACTTTTCTAAAAAAATGAGCCAAAATTTAACACCATTACGCTTAAATAAGCTTGACCAGTAGAGCCAATGAGCCAGACCGATACCGTAAGGTTCATCATCATGATCAGAGCCTGTGCAAAAAGTCCAAAAATACGGTGCAGGATATTCAATACCTTCTGTTTGATTATCTCTTGTTAATAAGCGCAGTTCACCTTTAGGAGTAAAACGAAAGCGGCGACGGTTACGCACTTTAATATCCGCAATATATTTCCCTTCTTCATTGATACGATAGATTAATTCTGCCACTGCATAGCCGTAAAACACACCGAAATGCATCAATTTAGTCACGCGGTCAAAACCAATACTATTCACCCAGTCACGAATGAAATCCGCTGCAGCAATGTCTTGTGGTTCTTCTGATGCAGGTTCAACAATCCATTCTTTCGCAATAAGTGCATCTTGTCGTTGTGTAAATGTTCGCTTTACTTCTTCGTCACTTAACACTTGCTCATATATGCTTAAATCCCCACTACCACGGAGACGTAACACGCCATCTTCAGGTTCTGCCAGTGCATTTACATAACCTTTTGTAATATCCTGTCCATCACCTGTTGTGGCGATTTCTCTATTTACTTCAGGTTTTTTATTTTTACTTTCAAACCAATCTTTTATAGCCATGCCTAATATCCTCTAAAATCATTACCGCCGCGAATTGTGCCAAAGCCACGTCGTGTTTTTTTCACTGCATAACTGTTATTAAAAAGTGAACTCGTTTCACGTTTACCAATAGATTTAAAATCAATTTCAAAACCACTGTCAGTACGATAAGCGTAATACAATAACAATTTTGCAATGCCCGCATCACCGTGGCGTTGCGTACCATTGTTACCTTGCGTTCGTTTATCTGGAATACGAGGCGTGCCTTTGATGACTTGAAATGCCCGCAAATCGTCTAGCATATCGGCGTGATGCGGAATGCCGTGAAATGTACCGTCCTCGAGTGCCGCTTTAAATGGTGGTGCATGCTGTGCATACCATGACTCACTTAACATCACTGATTCGACGATTTGTCCGTAGCGGTCAAATGCTGCTTCAGATAAAAATTGTCCGTTGCCGCGTCCATCGTTCGCTGCTTTAGAAAAGCGCGGCAATCGGTCGCCAATGTAGTAATAAACTTGTTCTTGTTGCTTGAATGGGATTTTTGACATCTCAACCACAAGAACCTCTTTTAGTGTTAAATCTGATTGCTCTTGCCCCACACAAATCACAGATAAGTCACCACTACGGGCAAAGTCCTCACCGATATAACTGCGTTGTCCCTGTGGTAGTGCTTGCAATACGGATAGTAGATTTTCTTCGCACCATTCTTCGACTTCGGCGTAACGGACTGGCTCATCTATTAAGCTAAATTCATCATTCTTAGTTAAGCGGATAAGTGGTGTCTCTTTACTCATACGGCTTTCGATAAGTGCACGAGTAAGCCAAGCACCGCTTGAGTTTTTAGGAATGCAATCTAGCTCTTCAGCAGCATCATCGCCATATGATGCTCTAATCTCAGCGACCCATGCATCCTCGCCTTCTTGTGTCCATTCCTTACCTGTACGTAAACAAATACGCTTATAAAGTCCGTCACGCACTGCATCATCAAAAGTAATTGTGTGCAAGCTGTAAGGTTTTTTACCTGCTTTAATATCAAGTATAAGCTGATTGAACGGGTTATCTACGCCATTGTGAGTACTGATGATGTGAACTTGACCGCCCCACATAAGTAAAGCCATCGCAGCTTTCATAAGCTCTGCCAAATTATCATGGAATGCAGCTTCATCAATGATAACTCGCCCTTGCTTTCCCCTAAAGTTAGATGGTCGAGATGACAATGCAGTAATACGCCAGCCACTAGCAAATCGAATCACATAAGCAAGAATAGCTTTTTCTTCATCACCCTCTTTAAAAATCTCTTGTGTCTCTTCAATCTCACTAATAACCATACTGTAAGACTTAGCCCATTCACCGCAATCACGTATAAACTCTTGAGCCATTTCTTTGTTATAGCCTGTATACCAGATATCCATGCCTTTTTGTGAAGCTGCCAATAGTGCAGAATCACCTGCCTCAGCCCATGTCAAACCAATCCGTCTTGATTTATCAACAACTTTTACAGGCGATGTGTCTGCACAATATTTTTGCTGATATAACAAAAATGCCATCGGCGTTTGTTTAGCTTGAGATAGGCGTTTATTTATTTGTGATTTTTCAAATGCTATACTCATTAGGCTATCCCCAAAATATGCTTACGTACAGTATCCGCAGCTTCTTCTGTTAAGCCGTTTTTCTTCACGATTTTTTCCACTTCTTTTGCAGCTGTTTCGGCGCGAGCTTTAATTTCAGCTTGGTATTTTTTCAGATTGATGCTTGCTGCAATCAAAGGGCTGATGTTTTTCCCAACAAAAGATAATGCCGCTAGACGTTTCATTGGGTCGTCTTCTTCTTTTATTTCCTCAAGACTCATTAACGCCTGAAACACTTCGCTTTGGATCATTTCTAAAATCGCATCACTTTGAATGCCTTTTTCATTACTGATATTTTCAGAAATGACTTTAGCGGCTTCGGCACTTGCTTTTATTGACGCGAGACGCTGTTCTAGCTTTTGCCCGTAACGATGGACCGCACTTTTTGAAATGTCATAACCACGCTTTTTGAGTTCATCTTCAAGTTCACGATAACCACTGAAATTATTTTCAACTAGTGCAGAATCAAGCCAATCTCTAATTGATTGAGGTAATGCTTTTACCGTAGAGCGTTTTGGCATAGATACCTCCATTACCAATATTTTTCTGGACGAGCAATCCCAGCACCAACAGGCGCGGTATATTCCACAACGTCAATACCTTTACTTGTGAGTTTGGCATGCCAACGCATGGTTTCACGACCTGTGATGCAAATGAGCTCTTTACCTGCTAAGTAATCTAATTCACGTCTAAGCTCTAATGCTGTTAATTGCATTGGTACACATTGAATAGTGCTTAAAATAAGGCTTTCTGCGGCACCAATAGGGCGCGCGTGGTCAAGTGTTAATAAAATAAGCCACCGAATGTGCTCGCGTTTGTTTTTGTCAAATTCAATCATGTTAGCTCCGTCCATACATTAAGATGACTTTATCCAGCTTTTCGTTAATTGTGTCATAACGTGCTGAATTGACTGTTTCACTACGCACTGCATCTTCTCGACGCTGGTAATCAAGTGGTAATGATGTTTTTAGCTCTGTCACTGTTTTATTCGCTGCTTCAGATAAGTCTTTAGCTGCTTTAATATCATCATGCAGTTGTCTGTATCGTTCTTCACTGAATTTAAATTTTTCATTCAGTTTTGCTTCAAACTGTGAGAGTAAAAGCTTACCGAAACCAATCAACATGCCAATAATTGTAATGACAAGACTCACAAAGAAAGTGATCACTTGCCATCCACTAACCTCAATCATTTTTCCTCCCTGATAATATAGTTTATTAATTCAATATGCCGTCCCGCACAATCGCCATATAGGTCATACATTTGCTTTAATGCGATGAATACCGCATCACTTTGATTCAGTGGTAATGGCACTGGTGCTTGACACGGTATTACCAATACCGCGGGTAACTGCTTGGGCGGCACGGGTGCGGGCGAGATAGAGTGCGCGCATGCTGTCAGCATTAAACTGACAATGGCGGCGTAATTCATTTGTTTTTGCCAATATTTTTTGTAATTCATCGGTGGTTTTATCTCCCAGCTGTTGGTAACGCCCCAAGTTTTCGCTCAAGGCTAAATTCGCTTGATTGGCTTGTTTAATCTGTTTATCCAGTTCCAGTAATTGCGCCTGTACTACTTGGTTTTTAATAATTTCAAACTCTAAACGAGACGCTTGATAACCACTTTTATATGCTTGGTAGTAGCCCCAAATAGACACTACAGCAATTAATATGCCATTAATCAAATGCTTACCAAGGCTGCTACTAAACAGTCCTTTAATTAATCGTGCAAACATACGGTATTTCCCCAGGTTATATAGCGTGGCTGCCAGTAGTAGATAATTCGTTTTGGATAGCCACGGTTTTCAGCAAAATTAGCCCGACTTCGACCAGCATTTACTTGTTCGACGTTATTCCAATACAACAAGGGATCCAACCCTTGTGTTTGGGCTTTCTTCTTGTCACGTAGTACCCAACCTAAACCGCCGTTATATGCTGATAATGTAAATGCAATACGGTCACATCCCGTTTTTGCGACAATCTTGTCGTAGTGGTATTTGTTGTAAATGACTAAAGCGCGAAGCGCCCAGTTAGGGTTAAATGGCTGATTTATGGCAAGTGAGGGATAACGTTCAGCTATCCATTTTGCTGTAGATGGCATGAATTGCGTTAAGCCTTGTGCGCCAACAGGCGAGATGGCTTTTACATTCCAGTTTGACTCTTGGTGAACTTGTGCTGCAAAGACTGCAATTGGGGCATTTAAGCCCCAGTTTGCATGACTTTCTTGCGTTAAGATACGCTTGTATTGCGTACTTGTTGCAAATACAGGACTAATAACAAGTGCAACCAAAACGATGAATAAGGCATAAAGTCTTCGCATATTAAATCCCTAGCGTGACACCTAACATCACCGCACCGACAATCACAGCACGCCGTAAAACAACTAACGCAAATACTATTAAATAACCATCACAAACGGCATATTCTGGTTCATTGTCAACACGTGGTGTGAGCCGATATTTATTCTTCCAGTTTCGCTTTAAATAGCCACCAGGGCTTGAATAAGGAAAAAGGGCTCGGTCTAAGTGATAGCCTACAATGGCTGCAATAGAAACCAGTGCAAGCTTATAAACTACGATAGGTAATTGATGTGGAGAGATGAGTGTAATTAACGTGAGTAAGGCTAATGCTGAGACTAACCACGAAAGTAAACGCCCAGCTTTGATTGCTTTGATAAAGCCACTAAAAAACATAAGAAACTCCTTGGGTTAGGGTTGATTTGGAAATCAATTAATAAGGAATTTCAGTATGACTTTTATTGCATCAGATGTATTTTGGACACGTCTAGAATAAAGTTTGGCGATTTTTAGTTATGTATAATTTATGTATAAACATAAGGTTATGTTGAAATATAAAAAACTCTAGTTGAATAACTAGAGTTTCAAGATGCTGCAACTAGACATGATTAAGAGTCAGCCACAGTGAACTACTATAATATGAAGTTGAAGAAGAAGCTTTATTAAACCATAGGAAAAACAGATAAGAACAGAAACTAATAATAAATAGTATAGGTTTCTTTGTTTATTTAGTAGTTTGTCAATACGCACTTTATCTTTCTGCCAATCCTCTTGTAATTTTATTGGGATCTTACCTTTTTGTTCAAATTGATTAACATCCTCAGCTACATTATCTAACACCAATTTTTGATTGGTTAAACCTAAATAACACATAGCACAGTAAAGGCAAAGAGCAAAATATACCAACCAATTATCGGCTGACTTTAATGCTGTAGGAATAGCTGTTAGAAAAGGTAACCCTAAGAATTGTGGCAAAATTTTACTGATAGTATCATTCATTTTAGCTACAAATTTTTCACTATTCTCTGTGAGCTTTCTGACAAATTTCTCGTAGCTAAAATTTTCTAGATATAACGCATATTGGTTTTGTACTGATTCAGTAATAAGTTTAATATTTTTTAGTACATCAATAATGTCTGCATTTTGCGGTAAAGAATCTGCAAATACGAAGGCAAGAATAGATTTCTTTTCATCAATATGGTGGCTAGTTTCTTCATCATTTAACCATTCACTAAAGCCACGAATTAACTGCAATTGCTCGTTAGTTAAGTTTCGTAATAATGCACAGAAAGGTGAAGGCTGCTTAAAAACACCAATCGACAGCTCAAAAGTTTTTTTACTGAAAAAGATAAGTTTCTTATTTACACTGTCAAAATAGGATGCCATAGCGATAAGCTGATGTAAAAAGGCTTTGATGTCCTCATAGTTGAAAAAATATTGTGGTTTTTCTACATCATTGAAGGCAATTTTTTCAGATTTGATAAAATAGGGCTTATCACTTACCTTCGGATTGTGAAGGTTAGTCATATCCCCTTTTATAAATTCATCAAAATTATCATACAAACGCCCTAAGTTAAGTGTAGGAGAATCAATTTTTAGTCGAATAGATTGGTTAGTTAGCAATTCACTAGCCTCGGTTTGAATACCTGACACATCGAAATGCTCATCAGATGAAAGTAATCTGAGTAACTCAATATCTTCTGCAGAATGCGTACAAAAAACCGCTTCTTCTGAGTTATTAATAAACTCAGATTGACGGTAAATTTTAACTAAATCTGCAAAATTGATAGTCATTATTCAAAGGCCCCTAATAGCCCTTCTGTTGGATTATTGATGATAATCTTACCATTATTCAGCTCAATGTCGCCACTTGAAACTGCCGTGCGATCAAAACTTAAACGCCAATGTTTTGTTTTTCCTGTAAATGTGGATAATTTTTTAATAGAACGTTTATCAGGAATAAACCCATCAGACACCCCTGTTTCTGCATCTGAGAGCTTGTCTTTCAATTCTTGTGGATTTTCAGACCATACTCGGTTAGCGAAAGTTTCAGTAGAGAAAGGCTCTTCATTGTTACTTATTTCGTAGAGATATTCTTGGGCTCTCTCAAAGAAAGCCGTTTTCTGTTCAACATCTAATTCTTGCTCATTTGCAAATTCCTCTAAATGCTCAACCAATTTTTTTGTTTCTTGCTGAGCTTCTAGAATATCATTACAACCAAGAAAGAGTTTGAAGTATTGAGCGATTTCCCCTTGCCCTTTTAAAAAACTGATATAGCGTTTTTCACCTGTCTGCCAAGCCGTTAAATTAATACGCCCTGCATATTTTAAATGCTCAAGGGCTAATACTTCTTCTTCCTTTAACTGCCAGTCTGTAGTAGAGAATGCAATTTTCTCAGATAAAATGGCAATCAAGAGATATTCGCTGCGGTTTTCTTCAAAGTGGACGATAAACACTTTGCCACCCGTTGCCAATGTTTGGTCTTTGATACGATTTGATAAGGTATTCATCATTCTTTCTGTTGCCGTATAGAAATTTTGGTCATTGAGATAATCTCGCACAATTTTCGGCATAGGATAACTATCTTCATCTGCATCAAATTTACCAAATCCTTTCCCCGCCTTACCTGAATAAGCCTCAGTTAATTTATTTAAAAAGTTTAGATGTACCTGGGTTGGTGTAATTTCCGTTGGACTAGGGTCAATATCTGTACTGCCCTGTACTTCTTTGTTTAAAATATGATAAATAATGTGCTTAATCATTCTTCATTCCTCGATCAAAATTTATTTATTTCACTAATCATATTTGCGTTCATGGATAATTTGTTCGCATATTTCAATGACATGGTTATAGTGGTTAATAAAATAATTTTCTTGTAGTTTTTTAAAGAGTAATGCCTTTAATTTTGCTCCCATTCAATATAAATAACATCAATTTCACTCATCCCCTGAATAGTTCCTTCAGAAAAATGTTCAAGAGGTTTAATAACTGTAATATTTAATGAAAGAGTTGGTTTCTCTTTTTGAATAAACGCATTTAATTGCTCAATACTGGGAAGCTCAGTAAAAATATTACTATCAAGCATTAGGTTCTTCTCTTCCATATTTACGGCATATTCCAAACGTTCCAAGAAATCAGTATTCATAACATTACCTCAATTAAATCAGCCTGTTTAGTATGTACTTGTTGCTTATAACTTATTTCAAAGTGAATCTATGAGAGCTTTCTTTTCAGCTTTATTTGATTCGTCAGTATCAGAGTATTTTTTTATATTTGGTACTGAGTAAAAGAGAGTTGGAAGCTCAACTTTACCGTTATAAGTAAAAAAACTTAGTGAAACGGTATCGTCAGCAAATCTACGCCGTTCAAGTAATTTACTTTCATCTTTTTTACGTTTTTTGGTTCGACCTTCTTTTATATCCTTTTCTATCAAATCTATTTTTTCTATAATAGGCTTTCCATATTTTTCTGTTAATGCATTGGATAGCTCATCTATCGTATATTTAGGATATTCTGGTATCTCAATTTCAATTTCACTAAGTTCACCACCAATAAAACGAACTACAGCAAAAGTATGCCCATTATTAAAAAGAAACTGATCGCACATCCAGTGACTTCTGATCACTTTCTGCCATTCATTGAGTTTAGGCGTTCGCCATCCACTATCACATAGTTTAGTATTCCGTACTTGTTCTAATGTCATACCAAATTTTAAATCCTTATAACCATCAACTGGCGCAGACAAAACCATAAATGGGAAAAATAAGGCAATTAATGTTACTATCTTTCTCATCTTTTACTCCTTTTAGTCGTTATCGAAATATTCCATAATATCTTTTTTAATACCACATTTACTCTCCCAATATTCATTAGAGCGTCGTTGTAATTCTTTTTCTATAATATCTTGTTTCCTTTGATTTACTTTGAATAAAACATCTATCGCTTTATTAGAAAAAGACATTTTTTTACAAATCCAACTAGACCAAAGGATAAATGCACCAAAAATACCAACAGCAATTCCAATCTTTAAGATAAAAGAAGATAATTCAACATCATATTCATTTGAAAATCTTGGAATGCAGTTCAAAATAAAAATAAAAATGAAATACCCAAAAAACACTCTTTTGATGTCTTTCTGTGATAGTGCACTAAATAAAATTTTAATTCTTTCATTACGTAATTTACGCTTTACATCCTTCAATTGTTTATCTGTAAACAAAGTTAAGTCTATTTGCTGATTACCATGACACTGTTGATCGCTAAAAATAGTGTTAATGTTAAATTCATTAAAATGTACTTGAACATTATTGTTTCCTTTGATTTTCATCGACATAGCATCCTCCTAGACCAATTTCATAGAAAATTATTTTTTATTAGCTATTTGAATATTGTTATTACCTTCAATTTCCATTGAACATTGCTCATTAGTACGTTTATTCTGCTTATTTCCATCTCCTTTAATTCTCATTGTTGACTTTGCAACACCTTCACCAAGCATAAATTTACGCACCGCGGGGTCGGCGTTGCGGAATTTATGGAGCAGGAGTAGTTCTTCATCGTTGATGGCGGTATTAGCTCGTTCTCCTAAAATGACATAGAGCAAATCCACTCCAACCTTAGCTATTTCGTGTAAATAATCGGCACTTGGACAGCTCATTCCACTTTCATATTTTAGCTGGGCTTGTTTTCTTACTCCGCCAATAGCCCCCATAACCTCTTGATTTAATTTTAATTTTTCTCTTTCTTCTTTTAATCTAGCACCAATTTCTGCTCTTAAATCAGTAATTTCAGACATAAAACCCTCAAAAGTACGTAAAAAAGTATTGATATGTACGCATAAGCGTACTATAATCTACCGCATCAACAACAAGACAACCACAAACCAATAGGAAGTTAGGCAAGTTGGTTTTCCATTTTCATCTCCTTGGGTTGAATAAACTAACTGCCATAATTTACCACAATTTACATAGGAGGCGAAATGCCAAAAACATCATTTAAGCCTTTGCCTTATCCCCAAACGCCTGAAAGTGTAAGAGCTTATTTTTTACTTCATGGAATTAACCGTAGTGAATGGGCGAGACACTTTGGGGTAAGTCAGCAAGCCATTTCCGACTTGCTTCGCGGGCAGTTGAAAGGCACTTGGGGAGAAAGCCATAAAACAGCAGTGCTACTAGGGTTAAAACCTGATCCTGAATCCTCACAAGTAGCGGCTTAATCACACATTCTTCGTTACCAATTTGAATTGGTAACAGTTTAAGCGGAACTGACCGCTTGTAACGAAATAGGAGATCAAAATGAAAAGATTATTGATTAAATTTTGCGTTTGGTATCTCGCAAAAGAAGCTAGAAAACTTAATAAACCAGTACCAAATCAGGCAATTTTACACAATCGAAATCAAAAATAATGAGGTGTAAAAATGGGAAAAGAAAAACCAAATTCAGCAGAACGTGTTTTACGAATCATTAAAGTATTACAACACAATTCTTTTACTGGATTAGCAAATAAAGAATTAGCAGAAGCACTCGATGAAAGCCCAGCCAATATTACTCGCACGTTAGATGTATTAATTCGAGAAGGGTTTGTGATCAAACTTGATACGGGCAAATTTGCTTTTAGTCCATTACTTGCACAAATCGCAATGCGCCATAGCGTCAATATGGATAAAGCAAGTCACCATATCCAAGAATTAAAACAGCGTGTAGAAACCGCGATGTACTCATAAATAAGGACTTTATATGAACAATCTAACTTTAGAACAAGAACAAAATGCCGTTGCTTTAGCTGCTAAAGCCATGACTCGAGCTAAAACACAAGCTCATGAAGTTTTAGGAATGGTAAAAGCCTTTGATTTTGCACAAAAACTGCTAACTGTTAGCACTTTGAAATTACTAGCAAGCATCAAAGAAACTAAACAATACAAAGACTTAGATGTTTATGATGCTTCAGGAAACCGCCAACATGTTAGCACTTGGGATGAATTTTGTAACTTGTTAGGCTTTAGTCGCCAAAAAATTGACACTGATTTACTAAATCTAAGTGATTTTGGTGAATCATTTTTAGAAACATCTCAACGCCTTGGTCTTGGTTATCGTGATTTACGCAAATTACGTAAACTCCCAGAAGATGCTCGTTCAGAAATCGTAGATGCCGACTACTCAGAGGCAACCGACAAAGAAGATTTGATTGAGAAAATCGAAGAGTTGACGGTTAAGCACGCAAAAGAAAAAGAGAGCTTAGAAGCGCAATTAAAAACAGCAAAAGACAATTATACCGCACAGGCACGTGTTCTTGATAATAAGAATAAACGCATCGATCAGCTTGATGCAGAGCTTGAGAAGAAAAAGCAATACATCAATACATTAACGCCAGATGAAAAAGGTGGCGTACTGCGCAAAGAAACATCTCAACTTGTTTACGGAGCCGAAGCAATTCTACGCGGGCAAGTGTGGAAAGCATTTGAAACATTAGATGCGCACACACAAGAAAGTGGCATTGATCACAAGCAGTTTATGACGGGTGTATTAGCCGAGATTGAGCTTGTTATTAATGAATTACGAACTACGTTTAACCTCCCTCAATTTGCTGATGGTGATAACACACCTGCCTGGGCGCGTGGTAATGAAACGCCCGATTATAGTGATGCATTTAACGCCATCATTAATGGCGAAGAACAAGAATAAGGACAATCACCATGGCGATTTTACCTGAAAAACTGCTAGAGATTTCACAGCTTGCACAAGCAGCAGGACATGGCAAAAAAGGTGAAATCTATGCACAAGCTTGTGAACAGTTGAATATCAGTTATGCCACGTTAATGCGTGAATTAAAACAATTTAGCCAGCCAAAACGCAAACAACGTGCAGATAAAGGCAATGTGAACTTGAGTTTGGACGAGGCAAAAATTATTTCAGCTTACTGGTTAGCTTGCCGACGTGGTGTGAATAACAAAGTCATGTCCAGTCTTGCTAGCGTGCTTGATGTATTGCGTGCAAATAATGAAATCAAAGCAGAATACATTGACGAAAGCACAGGTGAAATACGCTTACTTTCGGAAAGTGCGGTCAGTCGGGCATTACGTACTTATAACCTACATCCTGAACAGTTATCTCGCCCTGCACCAGTTAACAGTATGAAAAGCTTACATCCGAATCATTGTTGGCAAATCGACCCCTCTTTGTGTGTGTTGTACTACCTCAAAGAGCAAACAGACGGCGGAAATGGCTTAAACATTATGGAAGAAAAAGAGTTCTATAAGAACAAACCCGCTAACGTGAAGAAAGTCGAAAATCAACGTGTTTGGCGCTATGTCATCACCGACCACACCTCTGGTGTGATTTATGTTGAATATGTGTATGGCGGTGAAAGTGCAGAAAACCTTTGTAACTGCTTCATCAACGCGATGCAAAAACGTGGTAACAACAATCCATTTTGTGGTGTACCCAAAATGGTGATGTTAGACCCTGGCTCTGCGAATACATCAGCTATGTTTCGTCACTTATGCGATCAACTTGGCATTCATCTTCAAGTTAATGCACCCGGTAAGCCGCGCGCGAAAGGACAAGTTGAGAAGAGCAACGATATTGTCGAACGCCAATTTGAAAGTGGATTGCGTTTTATGCGGGTTACGGGGTTGGACAACTTAAACCAACTGGCTGGCAAATGGATGACCTATTTTAACAGTACTGCAGTTCATTCACGCACGAGAAGAACACGTTACATGAGCTGGCTTTCTATTACTAAAGACCAACTTGTACTGGCACCAAGCATTGAAATTTGTCGCGAACTCATGATCACAAAATTAGTAACTCGTAAAGTCACTGCTGAATTAACAGTTAATTTTGGTGGTGCGGTATTTGATGTTCGTAACATTAAAGAAGCAATGGTTGGTAACACACTCACGATTGGTAAAAATCCATATAGACCTGAGTGTATTCAAGTGCAACGAGTAGATGAAGAGGGCCATCATTATTGGACAGTTGTTGAGCCTGTTATCTTTAATGAACACGGTTTCAAAGAACAAGCGGCAATCATTGGTGAGGAATATAAGCCACATTTGAAAAGCGAGTTCGAATATAACAAAGAAGAAGTTGAACGGATTGCTTATAACGCTAAAACAGATGATGAAGTTAAAGCGGCCCAAAAAACCAAAACACCGCTATTTGGTGGTCGTATTAACCCGTATAAAAGCATTGAAGAACATAACTATGTGGACTTTATGCCAAAACAAGGTCAGCAACATGAGCTTACTGAAAATGCAAAACGTGTTGAGCTTATTCCACTCAGCACAATTGAGGTTGCAAAACGCTTAAAAGCGAAATTTGGAAGTGAGTACAGTGCAGATACATTGCAATGGCTTAACCAGCGGTATCCAAATGGCATGACTGAGCCTGAGTTAGAAGAATTACTTGCTCAACCACACTTACCAACCACGGCAAAACCATTACGTATTGTGAATGGTTAAGGATAGTCACCATGTTAAAACTCAAAGCAATTTTAGAGCAAAAAGGCGTGGCACAGCGCCAACTTGCAAGAAAGCTCAGTGTATCCCCAGCGGTGATCACAAACTTGGTCAATCATGGTCAGTTAATTAAAACAGATACTGAGCTTTTTAAGCAGAAACTGACGGTTGAATTAAAAAAACTCGGTATTTCAACCTCACTTGAAGAACTTTTAACGGAGGTTTCTGCCACTGCGCCAACAGTGGCAGAAGTGTCCACTATTAATAACGGCAACCAGCCAACAACAGAGGACGATACTATGTTACTCGCAAAACAGTCTCTATTTCCAGCGACAAAAAAACATTTTTCACTTTTTTCTAATCCTTTTACTGATGAAGTGCGCTCATCTGCTGAAGTGTTTAGTTCACCAGACGTGCGTTACGTCCGTGAAGCACTCTTTCAAACGGCTAAATTTGGTGGTTTTGTCGCTGTGGTTGGTGAATCTGGCGCAGGTAAGTCAACACTACGTCGCGATTTAATCGATCGCATTAACAGTGAAAACCTGCCAGTTGTGGTGATTGAACCTTACATTATCGCAATGGAAGACAATGATTTAAAAGGCAAGACACTTAAAGCGGCACACATTGCTGAAAGTATTATCAATACCCTAGCACCACTTGAAAATGTTAAACGCTCACCTGAAGCACGTTTTCGCCAACTTCACCGTGTTTTAAAAGACAGCGCCAGGGCGGGTAATCAACATGTGCTAATTATTGAAGAAGCACACAGTTTACCTGTGCCAACACTGAAACATTTAAAACGTTTCTTTGAACTTGAAGATGGCTTTAAAAAGCTACTATCTATCGTACTTGTCGGTCAGCCTGAGCTTAAATTAAAGCTTTCAGAGCGTAACTTTGAAGTCCGCGAAGTCGTTCAACGTTGTGAAATTGTCACGCTTGAGCCATTAGATAGTTGCTTGGAGCAATATGTTGATTTTCGAGCACAGGTTATTGGCAAAAAAGCATCAGATTTCTTTGATAAAGACGCACTCGATGCCGTTCGTCAACGTTTAATTATGACCAACAGCAGAAATAAGACACAAACTAGCCTGTTATATCCATTAGCAGTGGGGAATTTATTAACGTCAGCCATGAATCTAGCAGCTGAGCTGGGCTCGCCACTTGTCACAGCTGACATTGTAAAAGGGGTGTAATCATGACTAAACAACAACCACAAAAGAAAAAAGTGCAACTTAATATTGCCAATATGCACGTGTTATCTCAATTGACTGCTGCACATAAAGCAACTATGGCATGTGCAAGATTAGGGTTAACGGTCCTACATGTCAGACTTGATGGAAGCGTCCCCACACTTGAAGTGCAACATAACGCACTCACGCAAAAGTGGTTAGACACTGACAAGGCGTTTGTTTATTCACATATGCATGATGCAACAGAACAACTTATTTCAACAGCACAGTGCATGTTGTGTAGTTGTCGAATTATCTTTTCATTTCCACGTTCAGAAACAATTCATTAATGAAGGCGTTATGGGTAAAGAAATAATAAAAC
Organism: Bisgaard Taxon 46; assembly: GCA_049941595.1. GTDB lineage: Bacteria > Pseudomonadota > Gammaproteobacteria > Enterobacterales > Pasteurellaceae > Pasteurella. The sequence continues at coordinate 146,734 of JBNFNA010000005.1, read as the reverse complement.
GAATTAATAGAAACAACAAAGAGCAGTTTTATCGCTACTGCCTGATGTTTGTTCTACAAGCAAAAGATCCCGCAACAATCGCAAACGCATTAATTGAGGGCATTGATTATTTTGAATTAATAAAAGGTAGTAATAACAATGACACATTTAAAGCAATTTTAAAGGAACATCAACATGCCAGAGAAAACGCAGAAAAATAATTTCATCAGAATTGAAAAAACAGATGACAGATTCCTGGACTTATTGGTTTTTATGCTGAAAAAAATTGAACTGACACCAGAAAATATGGCGGTGATGATTGCAAGCGAAATTACATATATCGAATTAAGACAGGAAACAATGGAAATCCGTTTTTACTTTAACCAAGACCCAAGCATCTTTCATGCAAAGCTTGAAAAGTTTGCAAAAGATTCAAATACGATTCATTAAAAATAACAAGGAGACAAATATGGCTAAGCAAATCATTAATGGTAAAACCTACTGGGCTGATGCAAAAGGCAATCTCACGCCAGAAGAACTCATTAAAGAAATCGATAAAGAACGTGATGAGTTAGTTAACGAATGGGTGGAAAAAGCCATTGCACTGCACGGTGAAATGAAGGCATTTAAAGAGCATATTTTTGGTGATATTCAAGCATTTATTGACCTATCAGCTGAGAAATATGATGCCAAAATTGGCGGTAATAAAGGCAATATTACGCTATTTAGCTACGATGGTAAGTACAAAATTCAGCGCGCCATTAACGACAACTTACAGTTCGATGAGCGGATTCAAGCGGCAAAAGTCCTCATTGATGAGTGTTTAAATGAATGGTCCGAAGGTTCTCGCCCAGAACTTAGAGCTCTAATTGAACGGGCGTTTAACGTGGATAAAGAAGGGAATCTAAATACTTCACGTATTCTTGGTTTACGTCGCGTTGATATTAAAGACAAGCGTTGGTTAAACGCGATGCAGGCTATTAGTGAAAGCGTGCAGGTTGTCAGCTCTAAAGCGTATGTGCGCATTTATGAGCGCGTGGGTGATACTGATACATGGAAACCAATTTCACTTGATATTGCTGGGGTGTGAAATGAAAAAGTTTATTGTACGTGTTGAATGCTTACTTGAGGTCTTGGTGGTTGCGGAAAATATCGATGATGTATCTAAGTTAACTGATGATTTTAGTTTAGAAAAGCTCGATGAATTACCAAAACAGATTTCGGAAGTGAGAAATGTAACTGAAATTGGAGAGATGTAAATGACATTAACAGAAAAGCAAGATTGCGCTGCAGAAATTGCAGATATTATCAATGCATTTCAAGCATCACTTGACTTTATGAATGGTGGTGATGAAAGAAGCAGTGCCATTATGTTTAACAGTGCACTGCGTGAAGCTAAAAATACTAAGCGCAAAATTGCTTTTCTTCGCAACATTGCACCAGAAATCAGCGAAGAGAAGCAACTCAGAGAAAGATGCTAATAATAGTTAGCTACGTAACACAAAAATGAAATATGGGGATGAACATATGAATTATTCAGATTACATTAAAATGACCCAATGTGGTGTTTATAGCATTACATTTCCAAGTCAAAATATTGTAGAAACCTTAGAAAATGCCGTGCTTGCAGAACGAAATAGAGAAAAATTTGAGATTGTAAAAAATCTCATTACAGGTAAAAAAGTGATCACCTTTGATGACGGTGGGCTGTTTTTCTCTATTAGGGCTGAATTCAAACACCTTACTAAAGAACAAATAGCCTTTAAAGCCTTTGAGTTTAAAAATGTAACAAGTGAAAAAGATGCTGTTCATCTTGCTAAGGTGGAATTATTTAAAGTGTTGCCACCGTCCAGTGAAATCTACAATGTTTTTTATAGCCCTAACACGCAGATTTTAGTGATCAATAGCAATTCAAAACGCAGCAAAATAGCTTTAATGCAACTGGTAGAAGTGTTTGGCTTGGTGGGTGTGAAATCCATTATTGTGTCGGAAGAAAAACTAGGGATTAATACAAAATTTAGCAGATTATTAAATGATAATGAACCATTGTTTAACTCTATAGGTTTTGATTACGAAGCAACATTAAGACGTGAAACCGAAGATGATAAAACACATCGCACTTGCCGTCACTTGGATACCGAAGAAGGCAAACATAACGCATTAGATGCACTATACAATGGTTTTATAGTTCAGTCTTTGGCAATGCGGTACGAAGATGAAAATGGGTTTATTGTGCGGTTTAAACTTGATGAATATTTACGTATTCGTGCGATGAAATTTCTCGACTTTGCGGAAACCGCCAGAATGTTACGTTCTGACTCTCCAGCAAAATACGGTATTTTGACGGAATATTTAAACTGTCAATATCATGTGTTAAATCGCATTATTAAAAATACTCTGCTTGAATTTACTAAAGATACAAAATTAGAACAATTCGCTTAGCGTTATTGAATAAGGATAGATTATGTGCACAGAAAAAGAGCCAAAAGTGTTACTTACACTTGAAATTGAAATGGATGAAGTAACCGCTGATAACTTAGCGTTCTCAAAAGATACGGAGATCTTGGGTGGAAAAGTAAAACGTATTAACTGGGAAGGTAGTCTTTTTGAAGAATTGGAGTGGCATCAAAGCTTATTAGATCATGATGCAATGACTTTTTTAGTCGCAAGGGATAACACAGATGAAAAAATAAGAAACGCAATTTCAAAAGCATTACAGGAATTAGTTTCAGAAATAGAAGAAGAGAAAAAATTAAAACTAGATGATGACATGTTACCTTACTAAATAAGGCATATTTACAGCCCATTTACCCACAAAAAAGTGGGCTGAATAATGTGTTTTATGGTGATAAAAATGGAAAATCAAATTAGACGAAAACAGTTAATTAAATTAATACATATAGCACAATCAAAGCTTGGTATGGATAAAGAAACATACCGAGCTTTCCTCGTTAATACAGTAAACAAATCTAGTTGCTCTAACATGACCGTTTCTGAGCTTGAAAAAGTACTAGATGGTATGAAATCTCGCGGTTTTAGTGTCAAAACAAACACTACAAAACGCAGAATAGGTACAAGCCAGCAATACACTTTAAGCAATATCACAAAGAAAATACGTGCTAAATGGCTTGAGATGTATTCACAAGGTATAATTAGAAATAGCAGCGAGGATGCATTAAATGCTTACGTTGCAAAAATTGCTAAAAATAAAGATGGACAACCAATTCCGTTTGTTAGCTGGCTTGATAACGAGCAAGCAACAAAAGTTTTAGAAAGATTAAAAAAATGGCAGCAACGTGAAATAGGAGGTATGTAATGAGCACACAGATGGAAGTAACGCGACACGAGCTTTTACGCGATATTGAAGATAATGTGAGTACGCTATGTAAAAATTACAATCTCGATCAGGACATTTGTGAACAGATTTCAATACACGTCGCTGATTTTTTGGCTGAACACTATGGTGGGATGGTGATTTCCTTTCCTAAGGATTTTCATTACAAAATCGCACAACGTGACTTAGATATTTATAATGACTTCAATGGGAATAACTGGTTTTTCTTGGTTAAGAAATACAATATGACTGAATCAGGTATTCGTAAAGTGATTAATCGAGTTCGTAAACAAGTGATAAAGCATAATCAAATGGATATGTTCACATAAAAAAGAGGCTGACTATAGCCTCTCAATCTTTTTTCACATACTGAAACTCTTTTACAATTTCTCTATCCCACTAAGTAACATTCATTCCCCATAAGTCCCATTTATATCGCTGAGACTATATTATTTATATCACTATAGATTAGAAGGGGGACCCGCAAACACCCCCGTCGAAACACCAACCAGTGCCGCTGCAACCGATAATTTTAAACTTTTTGTTTTGCCTTTTGCTGATGCTAGTTCAGACACAGCAATCCAAGTTTGAGAGGTATGGTGCCAAATGATTTTAAAAACGCTATTCATAAACCGCTGCTCCTTATAGTTCGGTTATCAAGTAATAAAGCTTCACTCACAAAGTCAATTTGGATCGCGTATCCTATTTAATTTCGTCAACAGCAAACGCTTTTTATAACAAAATAAAATATAAGAAATACTCAACCATAAACCAGGTCATAAAGATTAAAACACAGACCACAGTTCGCTAAATATACATTTATTGATCATTAAACACAAATATTTAAGTTAAAATGTATAAAAATAAAAAATTTACACTAAAATAAAGAGGTTAAACTAATCGATAAAGCACTTAATACACAATTATTTATATTCCAAATTGGAATATAAAAGCATCACAAAAACAAAATAAGTACTAAATAAAAAAGCAGAAATCACGACTGCGCTAATATAAACATAAAGAAAAATCGATTTAGCAAAAAGATATAAAAAAATAGAGATAAAAAAAAGCGCTCTTGCTTTATTTACAAGAACGCTTTTATTTCTTTAAAAAGAGGTTCCTCTTACCTAAAATTATTTTTCAGAAAAACTACCTTCTTCAGAATTTAAGTCATTTTCGACCGCACTTTCTGCGTTGTCATCATTTGATTGTGTTGGTTGATTGTGATCTTTCTTATCAGAATCATCCCAACCTGAAGGTGGCGTTACTGGCTGACGTTTCATCAACTGCTCGATTTGCTCTTCTTCAATGGTTTCATATTTCACTAAAGCATCTTTCATTGCGTGTAAAATATCCATATTATCAATCAAAATCTGTCTTGCGCGCTCATAGTTACGTGTCACGATTGCACGCACTTCTTCATCAATAAGGTGCGCCGTTTCATCAGACATATGTTTTGCTTTCGCCATTGAGCGACCTAAGAACACTTCGCCATCATCTTCTGAATAAAGAATTGGTCCTAGTTTGTCAGAGAAGCCCCATTGGGTCACCATATTGCGCGCGATATTGGTCGCAACTTTAATATCGTTTGATGCACCCGTTGAGATATTTTCTTCACCATAGATCAAATCTTCAGCTAAACGGCCTGCATAAAGGGTAGAAAGTTTACTTTCTAGTTGTTTTTGGCTGATGCTAACTTGATCACCTTCTGGTAAGAAGAATGTCACACCTAATGCGCGTCCACGAGGAATAATAGTGACTTTATGTACTGGATCGTGCTCTGGCACAATATAACCTACGATTGCGTGACCCGCTTCGTGATATGCGGTAGATTCTTTTTGTTTCTCCGTCATAATCATTGTGCGACGCTCTGGCCCCATATTGATTTTGTCTTTCGCTTTTTCAAACTCAAGCATTGTTACTAAGCGTTTGTTAGTACGTGCCGCAAATAACGCAGCTTCATTCACTAAGTTCGCTAAGTCTGCACCTGAATAACCTGGTGTACCACGTGCTAATGTCATTGGATCAACATCTGGTGCGATTGGTACTTTACGCATATGCACTTTTAAGATCTGCTCACGACCACGTACATCTGGTAAACCCACCACCACTTGGCGGTCAAAACGACCAGGACGGGTTAATGCTGGGTCAAGCACATCAGGGCGGTTAGTTGCAGCAATAACGATAACGCCTTCATTGCCTTCAAAGCCATCCATTTCCACAAGCATTTGGTTTAGGGTTTGTTCACGTTCATCGTGTCCTCCACCTAAACCAGCACCACGTTGGCGACCGACTGCATCAATCTCATCGATAAAGATTAAGCAAGGTGCATTTTTCTTCGCTTGTTCGAACATATCACGTACACGTGAAGCGCCCACCCCCACGAACATTTCCACGAAGTCAGAACCTGAAATCGTAAAGAATGGAACTTTTGCTTCACCTGCAATCGCTTTTGCAAGTAATGTTTTACCGGTACCAGGAGGACCGACCATTAAAATACCTTTAGGAATTTTACCGCCTAATTTTTGGAATTTACCTGGGTCACGTAAGAAATCGACAATTTCACCTACTTCTTCTTTTGCTTCATCACAGCCTGCGACATCAGCAAAAGTTGTTTTAATCTGTTCTTGTGTCATCATACGCGCACGGCTTTTACCAAAGCTCATCGCTTTGTTACCGCCACCTTGCATCTGACGCATAAAGAATAACCATACGCCAATTAACAAGATCATTGGGAACCAAGAGATTAAGATCTGTGAGAAAAAACCACGTTTTTCTGGTGGTGTACCTTCAATTTTTACTTTTTTATTTAACAGATCATTTAATAAATTGTCGTCATCTAATGGCATTACAGTGGTGTATTTTGAACCATCTGTTTTAGTTACATAAATTTCATTGTAATCAAAACGAGCTTGGCGAACCTGATCATTGCCAACATCCGAAATGAAGGTTGTATAGTCAGTGGTATTGCCTGACGAAGCAGAGTTAAAGCCTTGGTATGCGGTCATCATTACCACTGCTACCACAATCCAAAGGACTAAATTTTTTACCATATCGTTCAAGGTTTGACCTCTTTTTTGCTAACGTTAATAATTTGTTACGAAAGATTACTATATTTATTATAAAATTGGAAATTATCGTATTAATAGTCAATACTTGTGCAAATATCAACCAGAGATATCCCCAAATTAATTTTTGTAACCTGTCGCAACAATATACACCTCACGAGAACGGTCTCTTGAGGCTTCAGGCTTACGAACTTTTACAACACTAAAGAGAGAACGAATTTCTCTTAAGTATTCATCAAAACCTTCACCCTGAAATACTTTCACAACAAAACTGCCTTTAGTTGCAAGCACTTGTTTGCACATATCTAAAGCCAGCTCAACTAAATACATTGCACGTGGAATATCCACTGATGGCATACCACTGAAATTTGGTGCCATATCTGACATTACCACATCAACTTTGCCTTCACCTACACGCTCTAATAGTGCAGATAAGACATTTTCATCACGGAAATCGCCTTGTAAAAAATCGACCCCAACAATAGGATCCATTTCTAAAATATCACAAGCAATCACACGACCTTTACCGCCGATTTGGCTCACCACATATTGTGACCAACCACCCGGAGCTGCACCTAAATCAACTACTGTCATTCCTGGTTTAAATAAACGGTCGGTTTGTTGAATTTCATCCAATTTGAAATAAGCACGAGAACGCAATTTTTGTTTGTGTGCTTTTTGTACAAACGGATCTTTAAAATGTTCGTTTAACCAGCGAGAAGAGCTCGCTGAACGTTTTTTCTTTCCCATAAAACTTCTTTGCAATTTAATCGTCTGTTGAATATGGGGCATTATACACAAGTTTCAAGGGGGATTTTGTAGAAAAAATTATTTGCTGATGAATTCGCCCAAAATATTCCCATTACCACGAGATATTTCACAAAACCTTTGTAAAAAAGACCGCACTTTGTTTCTTAATTTTGCCTTTAAACTGTCATAAAACTGTCATATTTCCTTCCTACAATAGCTCTCGCTACCAAAAGGTAGTGATTGAAAATAAACTCAAGGAGTAAGATTTATGACTAAACGTGCAGTGTTTCTCTCTTTTCTTTTAGGTGCATTCACATTCACAGCTCACGCCGAAACGATCACCGGTGCGGGAGCTTCTTTTCCTTATCCAATCTATGCCAAGTGGGCATCAATGTATGAAAAACAAACTGGCAATAAAGTAAATTATCAATCCATTGGATCTGGTGGCGGTCAACAACAAATTATCGCAAAAACCATTGATTTCGGTGCATCGGATGATCCAATGAAAGCAGAACTGCTAGAACAACATCAACTACTTCAATTCCCAGCTATTATTGGTGGCACAGTACCTGTCATCAATTTACCTGAAATAAAAGCAGGCGAACTCAAACTCTCAGGCGAAGTTCTCGCCAATATTTTCCTCGGAAAAATCCAAAAATGGAATGACCCCGCGATTGCCTCACTCAATAGCGGGCTAAACCTACCGGATAAAACCATCATTGTTGTACACCGTTCTGATGGTTCAGGAACAACTTTTGGTTGGACAAATTATCTCTCAAAAGTTTCTCACGAATGGAAAGAAAAAGTTGGACAAGGTAAATCAGTGAAATGGCCAACAGGACAAGGCGGCAAAGGTAATGAGGGTGTTGCAGCTTATGTGAGCAAAATTAAATATTCTATCGGCTATGTGGAATACGCTTACGCCAAACAAAATCACTTAGCTTGGACATCATTACAAAATAAATCAGGTCAATTTGTACAACCATCGAATGAAAGCTTTATGGCGGCTGCCGCAAATGCGGACTGGCAAAGTGCGGTCGGAATGGGCGTAATTTTAACAGATGAAGCCGGGGAAAAATCTTGGCCGGTGACTGCTGCAAGTTTCATTCTCCTTCATAAAAATGCAGATAAGCCAGAACAAACTAAATCCGTCTTTGATTTCTTTGATTGGGCGTTCAAACAAGGCAAACAAGCGGCTACCGAATTAAATTATGTGCCATTGCCAGATGACGTGATCAATAAAATTCAACAACAATGGAAAACAGATGTAAAAGCCAATAATGGACAATCTATTTGGCAATAAGCAATTCAGGGCAGCCAACGTTCTGCCCTCTTTATTCTCATAATACAAGAAGGTGATTATGTCACTCGATCATAAAACACAAACAGAATTGAATAAGTTCAATCATCATTTCATCGAGCTTTTGTTTAAGAATATCACGCGTTTTTTTGCGGTCTTGGTATTTCTTTTATTAGCTGCTGTGATGGTTTCGTTAGTCGTGGGAAGTTGGGATTCAATTCGTCAATTTGGCGTTTCATTTCTTTGGATGAGTGATTGGAATCCAGTTCAAGACAGTTACGGTGCATTAATTCCGATTATTGGTACGTTGATTACGTCATTATTGGCGTTGCTCATTGCTGTACCAATTTCATTCGGCATTGCAATTTTCCTTACTGAGCTTGCACCCGAATGGCTAAGACGCCCAATCGGCACCGCGATTGAAATGTTGGCTGCGATTCCTTCTATTATCTATGGTATGTGGGGATTGTTTATTTTTGTCCCGCTCTTTCAAGAACATATTCAACCCAATTTGATTGATTGGTTTGGCGATCTTCCGGTACTTCATTATGTTTTCTCAGGTGCGCCATTTGGTATCGGTTTATTCACCGCTGGCTTAGTGCTTGCCATTATGATTATTCCGTTTATTGCCTCAGTGATGCGTGATGTATTCTCCATCGTGCCTGCTATTTTAAAAGAATCGGCCTATGGATTAGGGGCGACCACTTGGGAAGTGATGTGGAAAGTGGTTTTACCTTATACCAAAACGGGGGTTGTCGGCGGCATTATGCTCGGGCTTGGGCGTGCGTTGGGTGAAACAATGGCGGTTACATTTGTTATTGGTAATGCATTCAATTTACCTGAATCTTTATTTTCACCCTCGACCTCTATTGCTTCGTCTATTGCGAACGAGTTCAACGAAGCCAGCGGTTTGCAAAAAGCCTCGTTAATGGAATTAGGGTTAATCTTATTTTTAATTACAACCGTTGTGTTATCCCTTTCTCGCTTATTGATTATGCGTATTGAGAAAAAAGAAGGACGCCGCTAATGAGTAAAACACATTTTCATTGTCGCAAGCTCAAAAATAAATTTATGCTGACGCTGTCATTTTTGGCTGTCGGTTTCGGATTATTTTGGCTATGTTGGATTCTCTTTACCTTGATTACTAAGGGTATTCCTGCACTCTCAATCCAATTATTTTTACAAGCAACCCCAGCGCCGAATGAATCAGGAGGTCTATTAAATGCCATTATTGGTTCAACAATGATCATTGCGGTGAGTACATTAATCGGTGCGCCGGTCGGCGTTTTAGCAGGGACTTATTTAGCGGAATATGGGCGATACAGCAAATTAGCAAAAGTGACAAGGTTTCTCAATGACGTACTACTTTCTGCACCTTCCATTGTCATTGGCTTATTTATCTATGCGATTTATGTGTCACAAGTGAAACATTATTCCGGTTGGGCGGGTTCATTTGCCTTAGCGATGATCATTATTCCCGTTGTTGTACGCACCACTGACAATATGCTCAATCTTGTTCCGAATAACTTGCGTGAAGCGGCGGCATCTTTAGGTTGCCCGCAATGGCGTGTGATTACAATGATTTGTTATCGTGCTGCACGTTCAGGGATTCTCACCGGTGTATTACTTTCCATTGCCCGAATTTCTGGTGAAACTGCACCGCTCTTATTTACTGCATTATCAAATCAATTCACCTCATTTGATATGAATGGCCCAATGGCAAATATTCCTGTTGTTATCTATCAATTTGCTGCAAGTCCTTTCCAAGATTGGAACGAACTAGCTTGGGCAGGTGCGACGTTAATTACGCTATTTGTTTTATTACTCAATATTTTTGCTCGTGTTTTCTTTACACAAAAAACTCGATAACTCGTGGAGATAAATAATGCTTAATCACATTATTAAATTTGAAGATACTAAACTTGAAATTAACAACCTCAATTTTTATTACAATGACTTTCACGCTTTGAAAAATATCAATTTGCGTATTGCTAAAAATAAAGTGACCGCATTTATTGGCCCTTCTGGTTGTGGAAAATCTACTTTGCTGCGCTCTTTTAATCGTATTTTTGAGTTGTATCCTAACCAGCACGCCACGGGTGAAATTAAATTAGATGGTGAAAATTTATTAACTTCACCTATGGATATTTCGCTTATTCGAGCCAAAGTCGGAATGGTATTTCAAAAACCGACCCCATTCCCAATGTCTATTTATGACAATGTGGCATTTGGTATTCGTTTATTCGAGAAATTGAGTAAAGCTGAACTCAATGATCGGGTGGAATGGGCGTTGACTAAAGCGGCATTGTGGAATGAAGTCAAAGATAAATTACATCAAAGTGGCGATAGCCTGTCTGGCGGGCAACAACAACGCTTGTGTATTGCTCGGGGCATTGCAATCAAGCCTGAAGTGTTATTACTAGACGAACCTTGTTCTGCACTTGATCCGATTTCAACAGCGAAGATCGAAGAACTTATCTCAGAATTAAAACACGACTACACTGTGGCAATGGTCACTCACAATATGCAACAAGCCGCACGTTGTTCGGATTACACTGCATTTATGTATTTAGGTGAGCTTATCGAATTTGATGAAACAAAAGCCATTTTTGATAAACCGAGATTACAACGTACTGATGATTATATTAAAGGGCGTATGGGTTAAACCAGTTGGAATAATCCATTGCATCTGAAGTGTATTTGATTACAATTTGCGATACTTATTCATAAAAAGGAATCAATATGAAAGTCTTAAAAAGCTTAAGTATCGCATTTTTATTGCTTTTGAGTGGTTACTCTGTCGCTTGCGATACAAATAAGCCAATAAAACTCGGTGCATTAGATTGGGAAAGTGGGCAATTTTCGACCGCACTTTTCGATCTGATCTTGCGTGAGGGGTATGGATGCCAAACTGAAATAGTACCGGGAGCAACCAATGCATTGGAAACCGCACTGGCGCAAAACGATATTCAAATCATTGCTGAACAATGGGTTGGCCGCTCACCTATCATTGAACAGGCCATTAATGAAGGGAAAGTTCAAGTGATTGGCGATACCTTAAAAGGTGGTGCAACGCAAGGTTGGTATTTACCTGATTATGTCAAAAAAGATCATCCAGCATTAAAAAATGTCACTGACCTCCCCCAATTTTCTCACCTTTTTTCAGATCCTGAACAACCAAATAAAGCCCGTTTTTTGAATTGCCCAACCGGTTGGACCTGTGAAATATTCAACACACATTTATTAAAAAATACAGGACTTGCCCAGCAATTTAATAATGCACACCCTGGCACAGGTGCGGCACTTGATGCGGAGATTTCTTCAGCTTATGAACAACGCAAACCCATTCTCTTTTATTACTGGCAACCCACAGGGCTAATGGCAAAATATAACTTGGAACCGATTGAATTTCCTGCTCATCAAAGCACTTGTTGGGATCAATTATTACGTTCAGATAGCCAAACAAGTTGTGTAAGTGGCTTCCCAAGTTCTCAATTAGCAATGTCTGTATCTAGTGCATTTGCCAATCAATATCCTCAACTGATTGAGTTAATCAAGCATATTCAATTTGAGCCTGACACCTTAAATCAAGCGATTTTAGAAATGACAGAAAATAAACGAAATGGCTCAACTCAAGCACTTTTCTTTTTACAGCAACACCCTGATATTTGGCAAAAGTGGGTTTCACCGCAAGCAAAAGAGAAACTGCAACAATTTTTACAACAAGATGAAAAGCAAGAAAATTCGGTTTTCGCCTCTTGGTCTATCGCAGACGCTCTCAATCACTCATTGGTCAAAACAGTGCAAAATTATGGCGTTGAGTTTCGCCAAATTAGCCAAATTTCACTGGATTATTTGCTACTCCCCGTTGAGAAAGTTTTACAATCAACACCAGCTTGGCTAGTGCTTATTCTTATTGCACTTACCGGCTGGCACGCCACAAAAAAATGGTGGTTTTCTCTACTGTGCCTAGCGGGTTTCTATTTAATTGGCGCGTTAGGCCTATGGATTCCACTAATGCAAACTTTAGCCTTGCTGATTGTTTCTGCATTATTTATCACGTTGCTCGGTATTCCTATCGGCATTTTAATGGCATCTAATGCAAGATTACATCGCATACTCCAGCCTATCCTTGACGTAATTCAAACGATGCCAAGTTTTGTGTACTTAATTCCTGTTTTAATGCTATTTGGGATCGGAAAAGTACCCGCCCTATTTGCCACGGTCGTTTATGCCATCGCACCACTTATTCGCTTAACCGCATTAGGTATTCGTCAAGTTAATCCACAAATCATTGAAGCAGCACAATCATTTGGCAGCACCCGTTGGCAGTTGCTGGTTTGGGTACTTTTACCACAAGCAAAAGCGAGCATTATGGCCGGGATTAACCAAGCGGTAATGATGTCTTTAGGAATGGTCGTGCTAGCCTCAATGATTGGGGCAAAAGGCTTAGGCGAATATGTGTTACAAGATATTCAAACCTTAAACATTGGTCAAGGCGTTGAAGCAGGTGCGGCAATTGTGATCTTGGCAATTATTATTGATCGCATCACACAAGCTTACGGGCGTGGGCAAAAGCAGTAATGTTGAGGAATTTAAAATGACAGAAATTGTATTAAAAGATATTAGCAAGATCTACGGAAAACATTGCGACCAAGCCCTTGCACTTTTAAAAGAAAATGCACCCAATACAGAGATTTTTCAACAAACAGGTTGCCAAATTGGCTTACGTAATATCAATTTACAAATGAATGGCAATAGCATTTTTTGCATTATCGGTTTATCTGGTTCAGGAAAATCCACCTTAGTTCGCCATATCAATCGCTTAATTGAACCGAGTTGTGGTGAAGTGTGGGCGTGTGAAACTAATGTAACTGCCTTAAGCCAAACTGAATTACGCACTTTCCGTCAAGAGCGTGTGAGTATGGTATTCCAACATTTTGGTTTATTGCCTCATTTAACAGTGCTACAAAATGTGGCTTATGGCTTAAAAGTGCGTGCTGTAAGTAAAACGGAACAACAAGAACAAGCACGCTATTGGTTAAACGAAGTGGAATTATCAGGTTATGAAAATGCCTACCCTGCCCAGCTTTCAGGGGGAATGCGTCAACGTGTCGGATTAGCTCGTGCCTTAACTGCCAATACCGATATTATTTTAATGGACGAAGCCTTTTCTGCACTCGATCCCCTTATTCGAATGAAACTACAAGATCTGGTGCTAAATCTTCAACAACGCTTGAATAAGTGCATTGTGTTTATCACTCACGATATTGATGAAGCGATCAAAATGGGCAATTATATTGCGATCCTCAATTCTGGTGAGCTTATTCAAACAGGCACGCCACAAGAATTATTGCAAAACCCTGCAAATGAATATGTAGCAGAATTTATGCAAGCAGCGAAGACTTATTGGCATCGTTAAAACTTTTTAAAAATTGACCGCACTTACAATAACGGAGGATAAAATGACGAAAATATTAGTGGTTGAAGACGAAAGCGCAATTCGTGAAATGATTGCACTATTTCTGACACAACAAGGCTATGAGATTATTGAAGCATCAGATTATCAAAGTGCGGTCAAAAAATTAGCAGAAAAACCGCAGCTGATTTTGCTTGATTGGATGTTGCCGGGGCGTTCAGGCATTCAGTTCATTCAATTTCTCAAAAAACAACCAGACACCAATCATATCCCGATTATTATGCTCACTGCACGCAGTGAGGAAGAAGACTGTATTACTTGTTTAAATACAGGTGCGGATGATTACATTGCCAAACCTTTTTCACCAAAAATCTTATTAGCTCGCATTGAAGCCATTCTACGCCGAATTTACGAACAAAATATCCCAAGTATTATTGAGATCGACGGTTTAACACTGGATCAAAATGCATTACGTGTGAGTTATGACAAAAATGTAATCACTTTAAGCGCAACAGAATTTAAGTTGCTCAATTTCTTTATGAACCACTCTGAAAAAGTGTATACCCGTGAACAGTTGCTTGATTTTATTTGGGGAAATGATATTTACGTCGAAGATCGCACTGTTGATAGCTATATTCGTCGCCTGCGTAAAAGCCTTGAGCAATATGGTTTCGATCGTTATATCCAAACTGTGCGAGGGGCGGGATACCGTTTTTCTCGTCATATTCAGGATGACAGCAAATGAAAAGAAAATTCTCTAGCAAATATTTATTAATTGAACTCATTCTTGCCGCTGGCGTTGCAAGTTTATTTTCTTATTTTGCACAATCCTTCCAGTTTTGGTTCATTATTATTTTAGTTTGCCTGTTGGCTTTTCATCATTTCAATGAATTTAAGTTATTGAAAATGCTGACACCAGAAGAAATTCCCACCGCTAAAAAAGCCCATTTATTAGATAATATTTCACAAACTGCAGCGTACTATAAAAGTAAAAACCGCCGCGAGAAAATCAAAACTTTACGTTTACTCTCAAAGCTCAATAAAAACACCCAATACCTACCCGATGCCATTATTATTTGCGATAGCACTGGCGAAATTTCTTGGTGTAATAATGCGTCGCAAGAAATGTTTTTATTTTATTGGAACAAAAAAGTCGTGAGTAAAAATGTATTTAACGTAATTTTTTACAATGAGTTTAAAAACTATTTTTATCAAAGCATTAAAAAACGCCCACTCGTTTTACTCACGCACGAAAATCGTTATATTGAAATTAATATTCATCACGATGACAATGGTTCAAGTGTGATTATTGCGCGAGATGTGACGCAAATGATCCGTTTATTACATTCTCGCCAAACCTTTCTTTCAAATATTAATCACGAATTACGCACACCGCTTACCGTCTTGCAAGGCTATTTAGAATTGTTAGAAACTGAACACAATCAGACCGCACTTTCACAAAAAGCGATTAAAGCAATGCAAGAACAAAGCAAACGAATGGCAAATTTATTACAACAACTCAATTTGCTTGCTAAGATTGAAAATGCTTCAAATACAGAGCATCAAGTGGTGAATATGTCAAATTTAATCTTGAATTTAAAAGAAAATGCCACTTTTTTAAATCAATATGAACACCAAATTCATTTCTATATTGAACCAGAAATTTATGTTTTGGGCGATGAAGGGCACTTGCAAAGTGCGGTATCTAATTTAATCTACAATGCAATTAAACATTCTGGTGAACACTGTGAAATCAATATCCATTGGCAATATTGTGATCAAGGGGCAAAATTCAGTGTGCGAGATAATGGCATTGGGATTGCTGAACAGCATTTATATCATCTCACTGAACGTTTTTATCGTGTCGATGAATCTCGAAGCAATCAAACTGGCGGCAATGGCTTAGGCTTGGCAATTGTAAAACACGCTTTAGAACATCACCAATCACAGCTGCAAATTGAAAGTAAACTGGGTGAAGGCAGTTGTTTTTCTTTTATTATTCCGAGCAAGCTACTGCATAAACACAAAGAAGACTAAAACATAACGGATAAAATAATAAAGCCCTTCTCAATACACATTATTGGGAAGGGCTTTTTATTATATATCAATAAGATAGTTATATTTTATTCGCTCGTTTCAAACGCCAAAGTTGATAAATATGAATTAACACTAAAAATGCGTTTAAGCCTGCCACAGGGTAAGCGCCAATGCGAACTGCATAAATCACAAATAAAATTGCGCCAATACCATTAATCACACGAATGAAAACGATATTCTTAAATAGAAATGATATTGCAACTAACAAGCCTGCCGCATAACCTAATAATTCATTAAATTCCATATAGCCTCTTTAATATAAATTACCTATTTGCTGTGGGTTGCAATAATAAAATATTTTTAAAATCCCTAAAAGAGCGCACCAAATGAGCAAACGATTGCAAGAGAATATTTGATTTATTTTTTTCAATAAACCAATTTTTAATAACTTTTATATAAATTAAATTGGAGGTTAAATAACAAAAACAAATAAAAAAGCCACGCTTGGTGGCTTTAATTAATACAGAATTTAAAACATTGAATTTAGTTAGTCTAAAACCAATAAATCTGGCAATGTCGCAAAACTTTGTGATTTAACAGTTTGGTAAAAATCATCAATAAAGGCAATGCTAGAGTCAATTTCACGAGTCGCTGCATATAAATTACTGTATAAGCCTTTCTTGGTGATTTTGCGTGCCACAATATAGCCACGGTCTAAATAAGGCTTCGCTGCCCAAAACGGCAAAGCTGCCACACCACGTTTACTTGCCACCAGCTGAATAATCGCAATGGTTAATTCACTGGTGCGGCGTGTTGGATTGATCCCATTTGGGTGTAACACTTTTCTTAATAAATCCAACATATCATCTGGCACAGGGTAAGTAATTAGGGTTTGATCGATAAAATCTTCAGGCTCCCAAATCGCTTTTGCGGCTAGCGGATGATCTTTGGCACATAATCCCACCATTTCATAGGAAAATAATGGTTTATGAATAATGCCCGTCGTTTCTTCAATTTCAGAAACCACCGCCCAATCGGCTCGATGCGTTAATAGCAATCCAACAGGATCGGTATGGAAACCAGAAACAATATCCAATTCCACCAGCGGCCAATGTTGTCGTAAGGAATCCATTGCGGGCATTAACCAGTCAAAACAAGTATGACATTCCACCGCAATGCGTAGCTCCCCTGCCTCACCTTGTTTTACGCGGGCTAAATCTCGTTCTGCCTCTACAACTTTTGGCAAGATTTCATTTGCAAGCTGAATAAGACGTTCACCCGCGGGCGTGAAGTGCAAAGGCTGCGTTTTACGCTCAAACAAAGGCAAACCATATTGCTCTTCAAGTAACTTTAATTGATGTGACAACGCAGACTGGGTCAAATAAACCCGTTTTGCAGCTAATGACACACTGCCCGTTTCTTTTAACGCAAGCAGTGTTTTCAAATGACGTAATTCTAAAAAGATCGGTTTCATAGTAAAGCTCGTAAAATAAATGTGTTGCATTAAAAACTATCATATACCCAAATATTCTGTCACTCATTTAATCTAGAAAAAGTGCGGTTGGTTTTATCTAGATTTTAAACATAAACAGAATGTTACAAAAAAATAACCGCACTTTACTGCTGACGAGGTATATTAAAATTTTTCATAGTCTTCGTGAAAATTATGATATTGCATAATGTTATAAAATACTTCATTCTATATCCATACAGACGTTTAGCCGTCTATTTAAGAATAACACAACATTGATAAAAGAGGTATTACTATGACAACATTTCATTTAGCGGGCTTTCCGCGTGTAGGTGCAAAACGTGAACTTAAATTTGCACAAGAACGTTACTGGCGTGGTGAGATTGCAGAGCAAGACTTATTGGAAATCGCACAAAAATTACGTGAAATTAACTGGAAACACCAAGCAGCTGCTAATGCTGACTTCGTAGCGGTTGCAGATTTTACTTTTTATGATCATATTTTAGATCTTCAAGTGGCAACAGGCGCAATTCCAGCACGTTTTGGTTTCGATAGCCAAAATTTAAGCCTAAGCCAATATTTCCAACTTGCGCGCGGTAACCAAAGCCAGTTTGCCATTGAAATGACGAAATGGTTCGATACCAACTATCATTACTTAGTACCAGAATTTAATAAAAATACAGAATTTAAAGCAAACCCAGCACATTACGTACAACAAATTCGTGAAGCAAAAGCCTTAGGTTTCAAATTCAAACCAACCATTGTTGGCCCACTCACTTTCCTTTGGTTAGGTAAAGAAAAAGGCGAAGCGTTCAATCGTTTTGAATTACTTGCCAAACTTGTACCTGTTTATGTGGATATTCTTAACGCATTAGCAGCTGAAGGTGCGGAGTGGATTCAAATTGATGAGCCTGCATTAGCCGTAGATTTACCAACCGAATGGGTCGAGGCTTATAAGGCGGTTTACACCACATTAAAAGAAAAAGTGAATGCCAAGCTTTTATTAGCAACTTACTTTGGTTCTGTGGCAGAACACGCAGAACTGCTAAAAGGATTACCAGTTGATGGTTTACACATCGATTTAGTGCGTGCACCAGAACAACTTGCAGTATTTGAAGATTACAACAAAGTGCTTTCTGTAGGTGTAATTGATGGCCGTAACATCTGGCGTGCAAACTTAAATCAAGTATTAGACGTAGTTGAGCCATTAAAAGCGAAATTAGGCGAAAACCTTTGGATCGCACCAAGCTGTTCACTGCTACATACGCCGTATGATTTAGAAGTAGAAACACAACTGAAAGCGAACAAACCTGAGCTTTATAATTGGTTAGCCTTCACATTGCAAAAAGTTCAAGAATTGCGTGTAATTAAGACCGCACTTGAGCAAGGTCGTGGTGCTGTACAGGCAGAACTTGATGCAAGCCAAGCTGCAGCTGATGCGCGTGCAAACAGTAAAGAAATCCATCGCCCTGAAGTGGCAGAACGTTTAGCTAACTTACCAGCAGATGCGGATAAACGTAAATCGCCATTCGCAGAGCGTATTGCAAAACAAAATGCGTGGTTAAATTTACCATTATTACCAACCACCAATATTGGTTCATTCCCGCAAACCAGTGAAATTCGCCAAGCGCGTGCGAAATTCAAGAAAGGCGAACTCAGCTTAGCTGATTACGAAACCGCAATGAAAAAAGAAATTGAATTTGTGGTACGTCGCCAAGAAGAGCTTGATCTTGATGTGTTAGTGCACGGTGAAGCAGAACGTAACGATATGGTGGAATACTTCGGTGAATTATTGGACGGTTTTGCATTCACAAAATTCGGCTGGGTACAAAGCTACGGTTCACGTTGCGTGAAACCACCTGTGATTTATGGTGATGTTGTTCGCCCTGAACCAATGACCGTACGTTGGTCACAATATGCTCAAAGCTTAACAAACAAAGTGATGAAAGGAATGTTAACTGGCCCTGTTACAATTTTACAATGGTCATTCGTGCGTAACGATATTCCTCGTTCAACTGTATGTAAACAAATCGGTGTGGCATTATCTGATGAAGTGTTAGATTTAGAAAAAGCGGGCATCAAAGTGATTCAAATTGATGAACCAGCAATCCGTGAAGGTTTACCGCTAAAACGTGCAGATTGGGATGCGTACTTACAATGGGCTGGCGAAGCGTTCCGCTTAAGTTATATGGGCGTACAAGATGATACTCAGATCCACACCCATATGTGTTATTCTGAATTTAACGATATTTTACCAGCAATTGCCGGTTTAGATGCAGACGTGATTACGATTGAAACTTCACGTTCAGATATGGAATTATTAACGGCCTTCGGTGATTTCAAATATCCAAATGATATTGGTCCGGGTGTGTATGATATTCACAGCCCACGTGTTCCAAAAGCAGAAGAAATTGAACGCTTATTACGTAAAGCATTAAATGTTGTACCAAAAGAGCGTTTATGGGTAAACCCAGACTGTGGCTTAAAAACGCGTGGCTGGCCAGAAACTATCGCACAATTAGAAGTGATGATGAGCGTAACTAAAAAATTACGTGCAGAATTAAACTAATTTTAAAACCAATTTTATCCATAACAATATAGCAAACCACAACCCAACGGCTCTTGATTTCAGGAGCCGTTTTTTATTCGTAATTAAAAGAACATTGACGATAGTTTAAATTCTCCCCAAAATACAACCTAGTTTTTACTTTTGTAGGGAATAAAAATTAAATGGATTCTGTTACTCAATTTGTACTCGGTGCTGCCGTTCAAGGCGTTGGAATGGGGAAATATCAAGGACGAAAAGCCTTACTTTACGGCGGTATGCTTGGTACGCTACCTGATCTTGATATTTTAATTCGTTATGCTGATCCTATTTCTTCAATGACTTATCATCGTGGATTTAGTCATTCTATTTTTGTTTTGACCGCACTTGCTTTTGTAATTACGTTGATCACCTTTAAGCGGCACAAATCGCTACCTTTCTCCTTTAAACGGCTTTTTATCACGTTAACATTGGCTTTGGTTACGCACCCAATTATTGATGCAATGACCGTTTATGGCACACAATTATTCTGGCCGTTTAACTTTACCCCAACAATGTGGTCAACGGTATTTATTATCGATCCGATTTATACTTTACCCCTAATTTTTACTTGCTTGTGGGCGTTGTGGAAAAAAATGAGTCCTGCCTCTATTAAAGGAATGTTTATTGCGCTCGTCTTTGGTTTTGGCTATTTCGGTACGGGTTTTATTGGTAAGGCATATCACGAACATCGCTTAACAACTGTATTAAATGCACAAGGCATTGAGGTAGAAAAAGTACTTGCGACACCAACCGCATTTAATACCGTGCTTTGGCGTGTGATTGCAGTGGATAAAAATGGCAATTTATATGATGCTGTCAGTGGTTGGTTTGATCAAAAAGACGCACCTGAATTTGTCAAAGTCCCATTGAATTTATCTTATCAAGCAGAAATATCTCCACAATCACCAGAATTACAACGCTTGCAATGGTTCACCGATAACTGGCTGCATTACAAAGAAATCGATGACAAAATTGTGGTGAGTGACACCCGTATGGGATTAGCTGGACAATTTAATTTCCGTTTTGTTGTCGCTAAAAAAGAAAATGGCCAATGGAAAGCAATACAACCACAACGCTACCCAACGGCTCGTGTGCATTTTAGAACAGAAATGTTGTCATTATTGTGGCAAAGGATGTGGTCAGATAAAGTGCCGTTGCCTTTAGAAAAATGGTCTCAATTGACCACTAAAAGTGAGGCTATATAAAAATAGGTTTTATATTGCTGGCATTTGCTGGTTAGTTTAATGAAACAAAAGTGCGGTCAAAATTTTCAAATTTTTGACCGCACTTTAGATTGCTTCAGGTGCTTAATAACAAAAAGGGAAAATATAAAATATCCTCCCTTTTTAAGTTTTGAGCTAAGCAAACTCGATTAACGTAAAATCAAGATCGGTTTATCACTGTAACGCGCCACTTTTACCGTATTCGAGCTTAACCCTTCTTTGTTTTCACGAGCCGCCATCATAATAATTAAATCGATATTCTTTTCTTTCGCAATACGATTAATTTCTTCATAAACAGGGCCGTGCGCTAAAATATGTTGTACTTTAGCCCCTTCCGGAAAATGCTTTTTAGTAAAATCGTGAAGCGCTTTGTTTGCTTCCCCTAAGACATCTTGGTCGAAGTTTTTTGGTAAAAAAGATGATACAAAACTGCTACCAAATGGGGGGATCACACTCATCACTCGATAGACGGTATCTGGATTGTTTTTTGTCATTTCTAAGGCTGTTTTCACTGCCTTTTCTGCATCTTCCAAATGACTTAAGTCTGCTGTGATTAAAATCTTCTTAAACATAACTTTTCCTTATTCTTGTTGGCGACGACGTTGGTTCATTGCGAGTAAAAACAGCAAGAATAAAGTCGGGATAAACAACCACTCTTTCGCAAGTGCATCTTTGACTGGTACAGAACCATTCAAAATCACTTGATCCCAATTTAGTCCTGCTTTCGCTGCTGTAGAATCAATTTCTACCGCATCAATGATCAGTTCTTTTCCTTCTGGTTTCTCTTGTTCAAAGAGAGTTAATCCCATATTTTTCAAGCGTTCTTCACCTGTTGAACCTTCCGCAACAGGCAATTGAGAAAAGAATTCAATCTGTTTGCCATAAGGGTTTAAACCAGACACTTTTAAGGTTAAGGTATCACCTGTTTGTGCTTTTTCAACTTGTTGTATTAAATTTGCTGGCTCAAACTGATATTGCGTTGGAGAAATATGTTCCATAAAGAAACCCGGGCGGAATAAGGCAAATGCTAATACAAAAAGCGCCAAACTTTCCCATAGTTTATTGCGACGGAAGAAGTATCCCACTGCACCAGCCGTAAAGGCGAGAATACCAATAGTTGCCGTAATAAACACAAGAATACCTTTTGCCCAACCTACATCAATTAATAATAGATCGGTATTAAAGATAAATAAGAATGGCAAAATTGCAGTACGTAAACTATATGAGAATGCCGTTAAACCTGTCTTAATTGGATCACCGCCCGACACCGCTGAAGCCGCGAAAGAAGCTAAGCCAACTGGCGGTGTTACGTCTGCCATAATCCCGAAGTAGAACACAAATAAGTGTACAGCAATTAATGGCACAATAAATCCATTCTGGCGACCGACTTCAATGATTACAACCGCCATTAAAGAAGACACAACAATATAGTTCGCCGTGGTTGGTAAGCCCATCCCCAGAATTAAGCTGAAGCCAGCAACTAAAAGCAACATTAAGAAAATGTTACCCATTGATAGCGTTTCAATGATAGTTGCAAGTTGTACGCCAAAGCCTGTGAGAGAAACAACCCCAACAATGATACCTGCAGTTGCCGTTGCAATACCGATACCAATCATATTTCTTGCACCTGCTTCTAAACCGCTCACAAGATCTTTCCAACCTTGTTTTAAATCTGATTTAAAGGTGTTTTGTTTTCTGTAATAAGAAAGCAATGGGCGTTGTGTTAATAAAATCACGATTAATGATAATGACCCCCAGAATGCTGATAAACCTGGAGATAAACGCTCAACCATTAAGCACCAAATCAAGATTACGACTGGTAATAAGAAATGTAAGCCTGAATTAACCGTTGGTTTCACTGAAGGCAATACCACGACTGGAGAGTGTGGATCATCAATTTCAAGATCTGGGAATTGTGCTACTCGACGAAGTAATAAAAGGTAAATAATGCTCAATAACACAATCACAATGCTAAATGCATAATCTGGTGTCACATTTTTTAACCAACCTAAGCTAAAGTCGACAGCAAAATAAAGCACACAAAGGAAAATAAAAGTCCCCAATGCACGAATTAATGAGGTCAAAAATGGGTTAGGTGCATCGGCTCTTGGTAAACCTTTAAGAGCCATTTTACAAGCTTCTAAATGCACAATATAAACCAGTGCAATATAAGAAATGACTGCAGGTAAAAATGCGTGCGTAATTAATTGGCTATACGGCATATTCACGTATTCGATCATTAAGAATGCTGCTGCACCCATTACAGGTGGCATAATTTGCCCGTTTACTGAAGAAGCAACTTCTACTGCCCCTGCTTTTTCTGCTGAGAAACCAACACGTTTCATCATTGGAATGGTGAAGGTCCCAGTGGTTACTACGTTAGCAATAGAAGAACCTGAAATTAAACCTGTTAAGCCAGAAGCAACAACCGCTGCTTTTGCTGGGCCGCCGCGTAAATGCCCTAAATAAGCGAACGCACTTTTAATAAAATAGTTACCTGCGCCAGCTTTATCGAGCAATGCGCCAAACAATACGAATAGAAACACGTATTTTGTCGATACGCCTAGTGCAACACCGAATACACCTTCAGTTGTGATCCATTGTTGGTTAATAATGTGAGAAAGAGAGCCTGTACGATGGCTGACAATCCAATCTGTTGGTAAAAATTGTCCGAAATAGTTGTACAGTAAAAAGACAATTGCAATGATCACTAATGGCAAGCCTAAACTGCGGCGTGTAGCTTCTAGCAATAAGAAAATACCAATACAGCCTGCAATAATATCTTGCAGAATCGGCGCACCGAAACGAGTCACCAAACCATCATAGAAAAATAAATAGTAAGCACCTAAAAATGCCCCTACGGTTGCAAATATCCAGTCAACTAAAGGAATACGATGTTTGGGTGAGAATTTGAATGCTGGATAAGACAAATAAGCTAAAAATAGCGCAAATGCAAGATGAATAGAGCGTGCTTTAGTATCATCAAACACAACGTTGATATTCAAGCCAATATTACGCAAAAACTCTTGCAACCAAAATGGCGCAGGTGAAGCATAATACAGTTGAAATAATGACCATAAAATCGCAACACCAGCAATTAATTTTTTTGGAAATCCATCAGGATCTCGCCCACCGGTATCGCTAGATGCCACAATGTCTTGTAAATCATCGTAATCAATATTTTTTGTTGACACGCTAAAAACTCCTCGTCATCTAAAAATAAAAAACGGAAAAGGCAGGAACTTAGCCTGCCTTAAAATATGAGGGGAGAAATTATAACCACCCTCTTTCTTTATAATAACGCACGGCACCCTCGTGTAATGGTGCTGATAGTGCATTTTTAATCATTTCTTCTTCTTTCAAATTAGAAAATGCTGGGTGTAAACGTTTGAAACGATCGAAGTTATCAAATACAGCTTTTACGATCGCATATACGCTATCTGCATCCACATCTGAAGAAGAAACTAAAGTTGCGTATACCCCGAAGGTTTCTGTTGGGTTATCGCTACCTTTGTATAAGCCACCTGGAATAGTTGCTTTTGCATAGTAAGAATGTTCAGCAACGAGTTTGTCAATTTCAGGGCCTGTAATTGGCACTAAATGTGCATCACAAGATGCTGCTGCTTCTTTTAATGCTCCGTTTGGGTGACCTACATTATAAGTAATTGCATCTAAGTTGTTGTCGCACATTACTGACGCCATTTCAGCTGGTTTCAATTCAGATGCTACTTTAAATGCTGAAGTATCCCAACCTTTCGCGCCAAGGATCACGTTCATTGTTGCACGAGTACCGGAACCTGGATCGCCAACGTTTACACGTTTACCTTTAAGATCATCAAAATGTTTGATATTCGCATCAGTACGCGCCATTAAAGTAAATGGTTCAGGGTGAATAGAAAACACTGCTCTTAATTTGTCGTTTTTCTTACCTTCAAAAGAGCTTGAACCATTGTAAGCGTGATATTGCCAGTCTGATTGCGCAATACCAAGTTCAATTTGATTATTTGCAATTGAGTTTAAGTTTGCAACAGAACCACCTGTTGAAGGTGCATTACATTTCACACCTGTTTTTGCAGAATCACGGTTCACTAATTGGCAAACAGATTGTCCAACCACATAATAAACGCCTGTTTGACCACCAGTACCGATAGTCACAATTTTATCAGCGGCGAATACTGCGCTTGAAGAAAACATTAATGCGGCTGCCATTGAAAGTTTTAGATACTTTTTCATAGAGTTATTTTCCTTATTTTTGTTTGTTGGTTTGCTTGGAAGCGCACTTCACATCGCGGAATTACAAATAACAGAGATTTTACTTTTTTGCAACAAGATATTGCTGTGCTACTTTACTATTTCACGCTCTTGGATAAGTCGTCAGAACAAAGTGCGGTCAATTTTTTAAAATTTTTAACTACGTAAGCCAATGCCACGCTGAATAAGTGAATACGCAATAAAATATAAGCTCACAATAAAAGTACACAACACCACAAAGGAAGTGACTAAGCTCACATCAGAAATACCTAAAAAACCATAACGAAATCCATTGATCATATAAACAATCGGATTGAGTTTTGAAACACCTTGCCAAAATTCAGGCAATAAACTGATGGAATAAAACACCCCGCCAAGATAGGTTAATGGCGTCAACACAAAGGTGGGAATAATACTAATATCATCAAAAGATCGTGCAAAAATAGCATTAATTAAGCCACCTAAAGAAAAGGTCGCCGTGGTCAACATTAAAGTTAAAATGATAATCCACCAAGAATGCACATTAAAAGACACAAAAAACATTGCAACTGCGGTGACTAAAGCCCCAACACACAAACCTCTCGCCATACCACCTGCAACATAACCTAAAATAATCACGTGCGAAGATGTTGGAGAAATTAAAAGCTCCTCTACATTTTTAGCAAACTTTGTACTATAAAAAGACGATGCCACGTTGCCAAATGAGTTTGTAAGTGCGGACATCATAATCAAGCCCGGCACAATGAATTGCATATAACTAAAGCCACCCATTTCACCAATACGGCTACCAATTAATTGACCAAAAATCACAAAATAAAGCGTCATCGTGATGACTGGTGGCACTAAGGTTTGTAGCCAAATACGCGTAAATCGACGAATTTCCTTAGTTAAAATTGTTTGAAATGCAACCCACGCGAGTTTCATTGTGCCTCCTGCTTATCATTTTTTTGCTTATTTAATGACATTGAAACGAATAATTCCTCTAAACGGTTCGCTTTGTTGCGCATACTTAACACCTTAATGCCCTGTGCGCTCAATTGTTTGAATAGATCATTAAGCCCCTGCTCTCTTTTTACCTCGACTTCCAAACTCCCATCTTGGTTTGCTACAACGTGATAACCTTCAATTTGCGGTTCTGTTGCACAAGGGGAAATATCCAATACAAAAGTTTCCGTTTCTAATTGCGCTAACAAGGATTTCATTGGCATATTAATCACTAATTTGCCTTGTTGAATAATCCCAATATTACGACATAGCATTTCTGCTTCTTCCAAATAATGGGTTGTCAAAATAATAGTAGTGCCTTGTTGATTTAATTCACGTAAAAAAGTCCACATTGTACGGCGTAGCTCAATATCTACACCTGCTGTTGGCTCATCTAAAATCAATAATCTTGGATTATGCATTAATGCTCGAGCGATCATTAAACGACGTTTCATCCCACCAGATAAACGAATTGCCTGCTGTGTACGTTTTTCCCAAAGATCGAGTTTTTTCAACCAAATTTCTGCTCGTTTTAATGCTTCTTGGCGAGGAATACCATAATAGCCAGCCTGATTGACCAAAATATCAATCACCCGTTCAAATTGATGAAAATTAAATTCTTGTGGCACTAAACCAATACATTGCTTTAATTCACGCACATTACGATCTAAATCATAACCAAAAACCTTAACTTGACCGCTCGTTTTATTGACTAATGAGCTGATAATGCCAATCGTTGTGGATTTACCCGCCCCATTGTGCCCAAGCAAGGCATAAAAATCGCCTTCTTGAACTTCAAGATCAATGCCGTGTAACGCTTTTACGCCATTTTTATATTCTTTTGTTAATTGTTTAATTTCTAATGCCAACATAAGAGGTCACTTAGTTAAATTCAACTTACATCAAATTGGTTAATATCAATACAATCTGGCGTACCATAAAAAGCACATAACGCCTTGCGTAAGGTTTCTGCACGCTTAGGCAATCCTTTCTCTGCATACACTTTCACTTGTTCATAAACCGCTTGTTTGAACGGCTGTGTATCACCAGGATTGCCATTTAAGTTATCTGCACTAGCAAAATAACGAAAGCCTGCCGCTGTGGATAAAATCCACTCAATCGCTTGTGGCTTAACTTCCACTTTTTCAAATAAACGCTGTTGTTCTTCAGTGCGACCATCTGGCTCATACCAGTAACCAAAATCTTCTAATTTACGACGTTCTTTGCCTGCAACTAGCCAATGCGCAATTTCGTGTAATCCACTGCTGTAAAAACCACGTGCAAAATAAATCACATTATGGGGATTATCTTCATTCGCTGGCACATAAAGCGGTTCATCTCCGCCTTTGACTAAAATCGTATTATATTCTTGTTCAAAACATTGGTTAAAAATCTGGATTAAATCGGTGAGTTGATGTTCCATAAAAACTCCGAACATAAAATTTTCTAAAAAATGACCGCACTCTAAAAAAGAAAAAAGAGGCAAGATCTTGCCTCTTTCTTAGAAAAATTACCAGTTTTATTTAAAACTATCTAATTGTTGTAATGCTTGAATACGTTTTTCAAGTGGTGGGTGGCTCATAAATAATGCAGCTAAACCACCACGTTTACCGTTAATTGCAAATGCGGCTAACTGACCATCCATTTCTTGTGGCTCGTGTAGGCTTTGTAAACGTTGTAATGCAGCGATCATTTTGTGTTTACCAACTAATTCAGCTGAACCAGCATCTGCACGGAATTCACGGTAACGAGAGAACCACATTGCGATGATACTTGCTAAGAAACCGAACAAGATTTCTAACACAAATGACACAAGGAAATAGATACCTGTATTGCTTTCTTCGCCATCACGACCACTTGAAACCACTTTTGCAATCATACGAGATACGAAAATTACAAAAGTATTCAATACACCTTGCAATAAGGTCATTGTCACCATATCACCGTTTTTGATGTGTGCCACTTCGTGTGCAAGCACTGCTTCTGCTTCATCACGGGTCATTGAGCGTAATAAACCTGTACTCACTGCCACTAAAGAATTATTTTTGCTTGGGCCTGTTGCAAAGGCGTTCACGTCTTCAGAATGGTAAATCGCTACTTCTGGCATTGGTAAGTTTGCACGTTCTGCTTGCGAACGAACGGTATTCACTAGCCAGCTTTCAACTTCATTACGAGGTTGAGTGATCACTTCTGCGCCCACTGAACGCAACGCCATTGTTTTTGATAAAAACAATGAAATTAAAGAACCCGAGAAACCGAATAAGGCAGCCATAATCAATAGACCAGCTGTATCCTGTGAATGAATCCCCGTTAAACTTAAAATAATGTTAAAGACAACTAAAACTGCCATATTCGTTGCCAAGAAAAGTAAAATTCGCATCATAATTAAAAAGCCCTTAATCGTTAGAGTAAATAACTGGTGAAGTATATGGTTACAAAGTTGTTAAATTCAAGAGGATATAACAAAAAATTTACCATAAACTCATTTGCTCTTGTGACATTGTTTGTTTTAGCTCAGGTAACTGCACTTGCAAACCAATCAAACGCACTTCTCGGCCTTCTGCACGTTGCCAAATTTGCTGTAACAATCGCATAAAATTTTCTTGGTTAAATTGCACCGCACTTTTCTCAAGTGTGGTGACTTGAAAGTCTGCAAACTTAAGTTTTACCCCAATTTTATGAAAATCAGCTAGTGATAAAGTTGGGCAACTCACACTGACTCGATGGACTAAATCCGCATAGAGTTTTTCCAATATCGGCAATGACTCATCAAATGAGGCAATATTACGAGATAACGTGGTTTCTACACCAACTGACTTTCGCACACGATTCGGTTGTACTTCACGTACATCAATACCGTGGCTAAATTGCCAAATTCGCTCCCCTATTTTGCCAAATTTATCTAAGAGTTGAATTTTGTTCATTTGTTGAATATCCGCACAGGTATTCAATCCAATATCAGCTAGACGCTGTGCAGTGACTTTACCCACACCAGGGATTTTCTTCAAAGGCAATTTCACAATAAAATCAGTAACTTCCTGTGGTTTAATCACAAATTGTCCGTTAGGTTTATTTTGATCCGAGGCGATTTTAGCTAAAAATTTCAACGGGGCAACGCCTGCTGATGCAGTAAGGTTGAGTTCGTTCCAAATCGCTTGGCGAATTTCCTGTGCTATCCACGTAGCAGATCCAGAGCATTTCGAACAATCGGTCACGTCAAGATAAGCCTCATCCAGTGATAAAGGCTCAATAATTTCTGTGTAACGACGAAAAATCTGATGAATTTGCTGTGAAACTTGTTTATACAAAGCCATATTCACTGGCAACAACACGAGATCTGGACAGCGTTTTAACGCTTGAACGGTTGGCATTGCACTGTGTAAACCAAACTCACGCGCCTTATAGTTACAAGTGGCAAGCACGCCACGTTGTGTCGCTAAACCGCCTACGGCCACAGGCTTATCTTTCAACGCTGGATTTTCCCGCATCTCAATAGAGGCATAAAAGCAGTCCATATCAATATGAATAATTTTACGAAATGTCATCTCTATCCTATTTAAAGTGCGGTGAATTTTTACAAAATTTTATGTATGTTATCAAAATAAATATTCTTTAATAAAAGCGCAATACTTTAAACTGAATTAAGTTAAAACAATGAATAATTCAACTTTTTTTAATAAAGAGTTGCATTTATTAATTAATACCCATTAATAGGTAGATTAAGAAGATTGATAGTATCATTTGTACAAAAATAAACAGGTTTTATATATAAAATGTCTTATTTGATTGCTTTTTGGTCTAAAAATGGTTGTTTTCATTCACTCATCAGACCAGATTTGCTCGAAATTAACATAAAATGAGCGACCTCTTTACAAATACTTACACGGGAGAATGAGATGTTAATTAATATGAAATTTCATCTTTTATATATTCCTCATAATATTTGTCATTATCTCAAAGTTAAATATCAACTATTCCATAAAAAAAGTATCTTAATATTTCACGAACGGTCTTAATTTACTTTCATATTTATAACGTAGAGAAATAAACTCACTTAATCTTTTCTCAAAAGATTAATCTTTGGTGATCTTAATCACTCGAGAGCATTTATTCATTTTATTTGATCAATAACGCAATGTTATTCAATTTATAATTACAACGATAATCAAAAAATATGTATAAATTACCTAATAAATCCAGAACAAAAGGTTGTCTGATCTATATTTTCTTTAGTATTTTCTTCTGCATTGGCACGTGGGGCTACGTAGAACAAAATGTACCATTTTCTGATGCACTCTATAACAGTATTAAACTCATCGTGCTTAATGGTGAAGAACACGTTCACAATTGGCAATTAGAATTTGCACGCTTTGCTTTACCTTTATTCACCATAATGGCTATTCTAAAATTATTATGGCAAGCCATCGGTGAGCAATATGCTTATTTAACACTAAAAATCTTTCCCGTAGATAGCGTTATTTTTGGCAATTCATTGCCAGCGGTGGTTATTAGTATTTTGGCTCCACATTTAGGCAAAAGACTATTTTTAGATATCCATCCAAATAGTATTAATTACCGTGATGAGCTGCCAAGTAAAGGGTATAAATTATGGCACTTTCCCGATTTATCTTTTAATCAACTCAAAAACTTATCGCTACAATCTGCAAAGAATATTTATCTTGTCGCGACACAAGAGGATATTAATATCGCGCTTGCTAAATCGATTATTCCTTTATTAAAAGATAAATCACACAAGCCACGTTTATTCATTAGTGTTTGCAATCAACTGATGTTGAAAATGGCAACCCAAGAAGAAATCTTCAAAAATTATCGTGCACAAAAAGGTGAAATTACGTGGATAAATTCAATGCATCAATTAGCGCGAACCGTTTTACAACAACGTCCGCCTTTACGTGAAAGTTCGTTGACTCACACAGATGTCTTGCATATTGGCTTAATTGGTTTCTCAAACCTTATTCAACAGCTAATTCTCACAATTATGCGCAATTGTGCCTATTTGAATATTCGCAAAATCGAGATTAGCCTATTCAGCTCAAGTGCAGAAGAATATGAAGTTTTCTTCCAAGAAAACTCGATTTTATGTGCAAAAAACCGCAAGCTCAACATTTTTAATCAGCAAGATTTCCCCATTTCGGTGCAACACTACCCTTGCCATCCGACCAATATTTCACCGAAATTATTGTCCGATGTTATTGCTGAAAAGGGAGAGTTTGCGCACATCTATATTCACGATGATTCTGCATACACAACTTTAGAATTGTCACATAAAACTCGCCAAATATTGACCGCACTTAACGTTCGTAACCATATTACAAGCTGCCTTTGTTGGCGAGATTTGAAATGCATTGAAGAGCTTAATCAAGAAGCCGATCAAACACGGACAGCGGAACAAGATATCCATTACTTTTCGATGATTACTAACAATATGCATTGTTCAGATGAACATATTTACGATATTTTGCCGTTGATTATTCATACTGCCTATTTGGCAATGAAAGACCGCACATTGCCACCAATAAAATCTGTCGAATTTGCACCACACTTTGCTTCCGCTTTCTTAGCGTGTATTCCTTTAGCAAAACAACATTGGCAAGAAGAATTACAAGAGGGCTTTCGACATTCAAATCGCTGTGCTGCCGATCACCTCTTTATCAAATTACGAGAACTGGGCTTTGAGCTGATTTATAGCCCGAACAACCCAAATAAAAATACGTTACTGATCGCAGAATTACATTGTGCAATTCAACAACATCTTGATGCATTACTGAAATTAGAACATCAACGTTTTTGCCAAGAGCGTCTTACCGACGGTTGGATTTACGCAAACAAAACTGACGAAAAACTCCAATTACACAGCAGCCTTTTACCTTTTGAACAACTCTCAGCACAAGACCGGCATAAAAATGAAAGTTTGCTGAGACTTATTCCCTTTATTTTGGCGCAACCAATGGTACAGAATTATTACCAACTGATTAAGGTGGCAACACACTCTGAATGCGGTCAATCAATGCATTAAGCCAATATTTCAACAAGGATAAGTTAGTTACAGAAAAGGAAAACCATAATGAGCCAATTATTTATTAGCCATTCCAGTTTAGATAATGCACAAGCAATCGCTTTACGAGATTGGCTACGGGAGCAAGGCTGGTCTTTATTTTTAGATTTAGATCCTGAAAGTGGTATTCAGGTTGGGGAAGAATGGCGTAAAAAA
This sequence comes from Bisgaard Taxon 46, assembly GCA_049941595.1. Classification (GTDB taxonomy): domain Bacteria; phylum Pseudomonadota; class Gammaproteobacteria; order Enterobacterales; family Pasteurellaceae; genus Pasteurella. The sequence continues at coordinate 114,099 of JBNFNA010000005.1, read as the reverse complement.
TTACATTATTCGATTAACGAGTGCGAAGCAATTTTATTATTAATTTCAGATAATTGGCTTACTTCTCTACATTGCTTCTCTGAATATCAAACCGCAGTATTTTTAAACAAGCCTATATTTCCGTTAGTCATTGGCAAAGTGGAAGAACAGATAATTCCACAGGAAATATTAGATAAGTGGAATATTGGCGATCTTACTCTCGGTTATCCTAAATTGGATATTTCTATCACGTTACCAAATGGCACAAGCCAAGTTGTGGCTTTTAGTCAACTAGGTTTGAACAGCCTAAAAAGTGGCTTAACTCTTGCCGATTTACATCCAGAATGTTTTCAATGGCCACCACTTTCACTCTATCACAACCCGCCAAGCCCTTATAAAGGATTGAAACCTTTAGAACAAGAAGATGCAGGCATTTTATTTGGACGAGATGGCGCAATTAAAGCGTTAATGTCGGAGCTTCACCGTCTGCGTAGTAGCATAAAGATCCGTGTTATTGCCATTCAAGGTGCATCAGGTGCAGGAAAATCCTCTTTTCTGCGTGCCGGTATTTTGCCTCGTTTAGCGCGTTATCCTCAACATTTTATTGTATTGCCCGTAATCCGCCCTTATGACGCTGTTTTAACTGGTGAAAAAGGGCTGATAGAGTCATTCGTTCAATATAATTATCAACATAAGCTCGGCTATTCCAAACAGCAAATTACTACACTAGTTAAAAACCTCTATAACAATGAGGATATCTCGGAAAGCAGCTTAAACCCTGAAGCTGTATCCACTTTTAAACTGTTTTTAAAACACATTATTAACGCCAATAATTCTATTGCTTTTTTAAACAATAATGGCGAAACCCCACAATCTGCGACTTTAATTTTACCGCTTGATCAGGCTGAAGAACTCTTTACTGAAAATAATAAAGAAGCGAACCCATTTTTGCTACTGATTGCAGAACTTATCCGTAGTAACGAAATTGATTTAATGATCGTTTCAACCATTAGAACTGATGCTTATTCATTACTGCAAGCAGCAAATAAATTAGAAGGTATTCATCAATATCCCTTCTCGCTACCTCGTATTGCCAAAGGTGCTTATCAGCAGATTATTGAAGGCCCGGCAAAGTTACTGGCTAAAACACAGAAACCATTATGGATAGATCCGCAATTGACAGATCAATTACTCAAAGATCTTGAACAAGATGGCGGGAAAGATGCCTTACCTTTATTGGCGTTTACCTTGGAACGCTTATATCTTGATTATGGTTATGATGGCAAATTAGAACTGAGAGAATATCTCACCTTCCAAAATGACTCTACCCAGCAACACTCGGGTTTAGGTGGATTACAAGGTGCGGTCAATATTGCAATTGATGAGGCACTACGCAAAGCACGACAAGATCCTCGTATTCCACAGGATCATAATGCTTGTATGCAATTATTACGTCGCGCGTTTATTCCTTATCTGGCGAGCATTGATCTAAAAACGCACAACCCGCATCGAAAAATTGCACATTATCGTGATATTCCAGAAGATGCACGCCCTTTAATTGATTCTTTGGTAGAAAGTCGATTACTCACGAAAGTATTTTACGCCAATGGCATCTATTATCTGATTGGCTAAAAGAAGATATTGCTGATTTATCGCTATTAGAGATGTTACAAGTAGAAACTACCGCTTGGGTTAAATCTAAGAAACATCCTGAATGGCTACGCTTACGTGGTGGGCGTTTACAAGCAGCAACTCAATTGCAACAAGGCAAATTTAAACATTATATTTCTAAAGAACAACAAAATTATTTGCAGAGTTGCTATCTTCAAGAAGTGCAAGAGCAAGAAGATGAATTGAATAAAACCAAAGCCTTAGCTCAAGCGAGAGCAACTGCCTTGAAGCACACAAAACTGGGCTTGATTTTCTCTTCTGCGCTACTTAGTTTATCGATCTTTGCAGGTTTGTTTGCCTTTGAGAAAAAACAAGAAGCGGAACAACAAACGATCAAATATCAGATGGAACTTGAGAAATCCAAAATACTCTTAAAAGAGATTGGAAGTGCGGTACGTTTTTTGAATTTTGATCTACGTGATGTGTTGGAACAATATGTGCCAACCACTAAACAAACTGCAATCTATGAGCAAATCGAACACTTAAGAGAAAATTTAGAACATTATTCTAATCAGAAAGAATCTCGTCAGGTTGCCACTGCTTATATTAATCAAGGCAATCACGCTTGGAATTTAGGTGATTTAGAAAAGGCTGGGCGTTATTATCAACGTGCATTTAAAAAGTTCAAAATTCTTGCTGAACAAGCGCCTGAAGATCCGAAAGCACAACAAGACTTGAGCGTAGCTTATGAAAAATTGGGCAATATCGCAGAAATGCAACAAAATCTTCGCCAAGCATTAAGCAACTACCAGTCTTCTTTTAATATTCGTCAGCAATTGTCAGATCTCTCTCCTGAAAATCGAACCGCACAACGCAGTTTAAGTATTGCATATAAAAAGCTAGGTAATATTTATTATTTACGTAATCAATCAAAAGCGGCATTGCATAATTATCGAGCTTCTCTTGAAATCGACGAAAAGCTGATCAAACTTCAGCCAGAAGATGACGGCACTTTACGAGAGTTGAGTATTTCATACCATAATTTAGGCAATTTGATGTATTCGGAACATAAATATTCGCAAGCACTTTCCTACTATCAAATGGCATTTAATTTAAGTAAAGAATGGGCAAAACGTGACCCAATCAATCAAAAAGCAATGCAAGATCTGAGCGTCGCTTATGAACGTTTGGGTGATGTAAAATACGCACAAAATGAATACGAAAATGCTCTTCTTTATTATCAAAAGGCGATTGAAATTGATAAGAAACAGGCGGAGCAAGATCCTAATGATCCCAACTTGCAACGTAATCTAGGCTTTTCTTATGAAAAAATTGGCAATATTAATCGATTGCAAAAACACTCTGAGCAAGCATTGGAAAACTATCATTCTGCACTAGATATTTTTCAAAAGCTGGCTAACAATCAACCAAGTAGTCGACAAGCTCAACGTAGCTTAGGTATTGCATATGACAAGTTAGGCAATATTGCCATAGAGAAAAATGAGTTAAAACAAGCGGAAAGATACTATAAACAGGCGTTCCATATTTTCCAGAAACTTGCAAAACAATCCCCTAAAAATAGGCAAATACAACGTATTTTTAGTATTGCACATAATAAATTAGGCTTAGTTGAGCAAGGTAAGAAAAATTATGCGAAGGCATTGGAGCATTTTCAAGCCGGTTTTTCTATTCGCTATAAACTGTATCTCAAAAATGTGAATAACCGAACAAGCCAACAAGATATCGCGAGTTCCTATGAGCTGTTAGGTGATGTCGCAAAAGTGCAACAAAATTATAGCCAAGCCTTATATTATTATCAGCAAGCACTGTCTTTTTCAGAGATGCTATTGAAAGAACAACCTGAAAACACGAGTTTATTTGAAAACACCACTTACCTACATCAGAAATTAAGTGCGGTTTATCAGGACTTGCAAGATAACAAAAATATGTTATTCCACCACGATGAATACCAAAAATTACGCGCTCAGCTGAAATAAATGTATTCAATCATAAAAAGTAAAAAAAGCACCGCACTTTAATCTACGCTCTAAAGTGCGATGCTTTTTTATAAAATTTTGAACATAAAAAAGTAGAAGGATTACGCCTTCTACTTTTCCATTTATTACCTGATTTCAGTGGATTACCATTGGTAACCTACACCCACACCACCAGAGTAATGACCTGCACTGTTTGCAGTACCAGTGAGTTTTAAGATCACTTTACCATTATCGCTTGCACGTGAGTAACCTAATGCAACGGCAGCTTCGCCGCCATAACCACCAGCAGAGGCCGCCACCATTGATTTACCTGGAATATAAACCTGTGGAAGAGATGCAGCTGCCGCAGAGTTTGCACCGATACCACGAACACGTTTATCAAGTTTATCTACACGTTTGTTAGTTGTGTCGATATTGTTGTAAATATCACCCGCAACAGATTTCAAGTCACCCACATTCACAGCGTTATTTAAGGTGTCACCACTTGCATTGCGAATATGGACTTTGTTGCCATTTTTATCCACTAAACCACTTGCTACGTGAGTGATTTGTTTACCCCCCGCATTAATGCCACTATCCGCTGAAATTGTCACGCCACCTGCTTTAAAGGTATTAGCCGAAACAGAATTCAAATTAACATCTTTATTCAATTTCACTGTCACACCTTTATCAGTGGTTTCAGTGGTTACGTTGTTATCTCCTGCGATCGTAATGGTGTCGCCCAGTTTATAGTTGGTTGATTTACCATCACCACCCGCAAAGTTAATGCCTTTATCAACTTGTGTCTTGGCATCAACACCCTTAGCGATATCATCTTTCGTAGCTTGGGCAAGATCAACTTTATAATCAGTGACATTATTTGTATCTTTAGTGCCTTTTGTGACAGTCACTTTATCAGAGCCAGCTGATACAGTCGTACCATCTGCGTTCACCGTGTAAATAGTTTGACCTTTGTCGCCAACAGTCGTATCTACACTAGCGATATTAGTGCCTTTCACAACCTCACTTTTCGCTTTAGCAGCTTCAGTAAATAATTGGTGGCCATTCACAGCATCTTTGCTTCCTTCGCCAATCTTGCCATCAGCTACATTACTGATTTTCTTATTGCCAGCATTGATGCCATCATTTTTATTAATTGAAATATCGCCGACTTTTACATTATCAAATGACACATCTTTTTTGGTTGCAACTGTGTAAATTTTTTGACCATTAGCACCATCTCTAGGGGTAACAACAATATTCTCACCTGCTTCAACTTCAGTTTTTGCTTTAGCGGCTTCTTTGAATAATTGGCTACCGTTTACAGCTTCTTTACTTGTAGCACTAATATCACCATCTGCTACATTAGTAATTGCCTTATTACCAGCATTAATGCCCGTATCTTTATTGATTACAACATCACCTACAGTAATGCCAGCTTCGGTAATATTTACTTTATCACCAACTTTTAGGCCGCTCTCTGTTACCTTAACTTTGTCACCAACTTTCAAACCTTCTTCGGTTAATGCTACTTTATCACCTACCTTAACGCCGTCTTTATTAAGAACAGTTTTACCTGCCGTTACACTACCATCATCACCTAGATTAATAGTCTTCGCTAATTCGATCTTAACTTTACCATCTGCAACTTTAGTTGAAATATTAGAATCAGCACCTACAACCTCAATTGCTTGTCCAAGTGCCTTATTAACTATTCCACCTGTCTCAGCTTTAATACCAAAACCTTGATTAACTAATTCGTCTTTAACTTTATTTAATTGGCCAAAATTAACAGCATCTTTTGTATCTTTACCATCAGCAACATTAGTGATTCTGCCATCGTTAGTGAAGGTAACTCCGTCTTGGCCGTCTTTATTTTTAATGACTAATGAAGGATCTCCATTATTACCATTTGAACCAGAAATTGACATTCCTTGAGTACCATTTGCATCTTTAAAATCGATCTTAGCAGGTTGTCCATCTTTTCCATTTAATACTAGACCTGAGAAAGTTGGCCGCTCTTTCATTACAATTTCAAGACTGTCAGCATCTTTCCAACGAACACCGAGATTATCTGATGAAACTGATGTTGAATCTTTTGCAAGTTCTGTTGCATTATCAATACCGCCTAAAATCTTCAAAGTAGTATTTAGTTTACGGGTTACATTTTTTGCATCATTACCAACAAAAATTAAACCATCGTTAAGTGTTGCGACTTCTTCAGTTGTATCATCTGGTTTTTTATAAACAATACGTGTTTTATTTTCACTATTTTGTCTATCGTTGCCATCTAACCCTTTTGCACCCTCTGCAATAGAAAGTTCAGCGGAGGTACTTGTACCATCCTGACCTGCTTTACCAGTTAAACCGATTGTACCAACACCATCTTTACCTTTGATAGCAACAGCATCTTTACCATCTTTTCCAACAAGTGCGATTGTATTTTCATTATTTTTACCATCACGACCATCTTTACCGATAATCACAGCACCTTCGGTTGGATTTCCAGCATTATCTTTAGGACCAACAATCAATGACTCTTTCACACTAAGCTTATCACCAAGTTTGAAGTCAACTTTATGTTTGTCATTTTCAATAACTTTTGAAATTACAAGATTTCCATCACTATTACTTAAATCAACAGTATTAGTCGGTTTAACATTGCTGGAATTTGTGTTATTAACTGATAAATTCCAACCTGCATTAGCAGTTTCTTTAACTTCGTGAAGCTGTGCCCCATTAACAGCGTCGGTACTCGTTGCAGACACTTCACCTTTATCAACATTAGTAATTTTGTTACCACCGTTATTTAAACCGTTATCTGTCAAACTAACGGCTTTATTTGGTTTATTATTATTGTTAGTAGGCGTAATTGTTAAACCATTACTATCAATTTTAGTGCTGGCTGTTGGATTTCCATTAGTATTTTTATTAAAAGTAACGCTTTCTAAGTCGGTCAATGCTTTTGCTAACCCTACAGTGATTGTGCCATCTGTAATGCTGGTCATAATATTTTTACCCGCATCAAATTTCGCCCAATCTTTATTATTTACATCACCTTTAACGTCAATTTGGCTATTTAATTTTGCATTACGCACGTTACCTGTATTCGCACCAAATTTTAGACCATCATTTAATGTTGCAACGAATTCAGGTGTTCCATTATTAGATGTATAGCTGATGCGTGTTGTTTCTTTTGCACCGACTGTGCCATCAATATGAGAATCACCTTTTGCAAAAGTTAAAGTACCATTTACACCATCCTTGCCAGTTAAACCAATAGAACCATCATTACCATTTAGAGATACTCGATCACCACCGTTAGCATCTTTTAGTTTAATTGTTCCATCTTGGCCATTTAATGAGATAGTATCTTTGTCATTAGAACCCTTAATTTTGATAGAACCAGGATTTGTGGCATCACCGACTGTAATATCTTTATTTAAACCAACTTGTAAGGCTTTTTCACCATTATTACCAATAGGAATGACTTTTGTTACTACACTTCCATCCCCTTTAATTTGAGCAGTCTCTCCTAATTTTTGTTTGAAAGTATTCCCTTTATCATCTTTTAATCCAAAACCACCTTTATTTGTATCTGTCAAATCCGTAATAGCATTTTTCAAATCACCAATATTAGCAGCATTTTTTAGCGTATTACCTTCTGCTTTAGTTAGATCAACTAGTTGTCCATCTTTAGTTAATCCACTACCAACATTGGTTACTTGGTGTCCACCATTATCTAAGCCATTTTCTGTCAGTTTGACTGTATTGCCATTGTTGGTAATTGTTAAGCCATCTTTGTTGATGAATGATTTATCATTACTATTCTTATCACCAAAAGTAATATCATTTAAATCTTGTAATGACTTAGCCATTTTTAAGATTAGATTACCGTCCTCACTATCAACACGAAGGTTTTTATCTGTTACAGCATCTGCTTCTGCTACATTTCCTTTAATAGTTAAAGTATCATTTAAGTGTTTTTCAATTACAGCACCTGTATCACCTTTAAATTTTAAACCATCTTTTAAAGTTGCGACTTCCTCTGGCTGACCATTTTCAGGTGTATAAACTATACGAGTTTTATTAGCACCACTTGAACTCTGTAAATCTGGTTTACCTTGTTTAACAGTAATATTTGCAGAGGATCCATCAGCACCTTTATTGGATACACTAATAGAACCATCTTTACCGTTTAACGCAACAGAAGATCCATCTTTACCTTCAGCAGTAACTGCTCCGTCAGTTCCAACATCTGTACCACTTGCTTTCTTACCTGCTTTCACTGTATTAACATTAAGATCTTTTGATGTAGAGATTGTTATATCTCTACTACCTGCTGGACGTGTAATTTCAATATTTTCGCCATTTATAAATTTGACTGTATCATTATGACCAACTTTTGTTGGTGTATCGTTATTAGTTTGAAGATTCCAACCACTTTCCCCAACTGTTTTAGTAATCGCATTTTTAAGGTCTTGCACATTGACAGCATTTGTTAATGTATCGCCACTTGCGGTCTCTAATGTTTGAGTACCTAATCCACTTGCTACATTAGAGATTTGATTGCCACCATTATTTAAGCCAGCATCTGTTAAGCTAACAACTTTATTAATATCTCCATTAGGAGTAATTTTTAATCCTTTACCATCTAAAACACTCGTAGTTGCTGGATTTTGTCCATTAGTAAATGTTGCACTTGTTAAATCTTTCAACGCTTTTGATAACGCAATCGTGATAAGTTTCTGATTAGAATCAACCTTAGTCATCAAGTTTTTACCTCGATCAAATTCATTCCAATTTGTATTAGCAGCATCACCTTTAATATCGACTTTTGTGTTTAATTTTGCTTTATGTTCAGCTCCATCATTAGCACCGAAAATTAAGCCATCATTAGTTGTTGCAAGATATTCTTTAGTATTGCCATTGTTATAGCTAATACGAGGTGTGTTAGTTGTATTCTTAGGTCCATCTAAAGTAGAAGGTCCATTAGTTACTGTAATATTAGCACTTGCGCCATCTTTACCTTTTAAGCCAATCGTGCCATCTTTACCATTCAAGGTAATACTGTCAGCCCCGTTCTCACCTCTTACAGTCACAGTACCGGGTTGAGTTGTATCCCCAACAGTAACATTATTAGTTAAACCTACTTGTAACGCTTTATCACCGTTCTTATCAACAACTTTTGTTGTAATGCTACCATCACCTTGAACTTTGATTGATGTTCCTAGAGACTGTTTAACTTCTTGAGCATTATCGTCTTTTAAACCAAAGCCACCACTAACAACATCAGTAATAGCATTTTTTAAATCACCTATATTAGCTGCATTTTTTAATTTATTATCACCAGCATTAATATCACCAAGTTTAGTATTGTCACCTAGACCACTTGCAACATTGGTGATTTGCTTATCGCCATTATTCAAACCATTCTCAGTTAATGCTATTGTATTGCCATTATTAGTAATAGTGATGCCATCTTTATTGATGCCAGTTTTATCATTGCCGGTACCAAATTCAGCACTCGTTAAATCAGAAAGTTCTTTTGATAACTTAATTTCTAATTTGCCACCATTAGAATTTACTCCAATATTCTTATTGGTTAATTTATTTTTATCTGCCCCACCAATAATCTCTAATTGCTCATTAAGTTTTTTCTTAATGATATCTGCATCATCACCTTTAAATTTCAAACCATCGTTTAAAGTAGCAACGATTTCTGGAGTAGCATTATTGCCATTAGTATAAGTAATCCGGTTATTTTTAACTCCATCAGCATCACTGACACCACCTTTATCTTTAGCTACTTTTAGTAATATTTCTGGTTTTCCATCTGCTCCTGCTGGACCTGTTAATCCGATAGAACCATCTTTACCATTTAATGCCACAGATGAGCCATTTTTACCTTTAACGGTTAATGAGCCATCTTCTCCATTAGGATCACCTTTACCTAAAGTAAGTTTAGTATTTAAAGCAAAATTAACATTATTATCATTTTTAGTTTTGGTAATTTGAATATTATTATCTTCATTATTCAAACTGACTGTTGCATTTGGTGTTACAACACTTTCTGAATCAGATTTTTTATTAACTTGTAATTTCCAGCCGGCATTTGCTGTTGCATTGACTGCATTTAATTGAGACATATTAACTGCGTCATTTGGTGATGTTCCATTAGCAATGTTTTGTATCTTATTCCCACCATTATCCAAACCACTATCAGTAAGACTCACACTCTTATCTGGATTAGTATTACTGATCGTTATTCCATCTTTATTAATGACAGTCTTATCACCATTATCACCAAATGTCGCATTAGTAAATTTTGGTGTTAAAGATGTTGCAATTTTTACAGAGTTATTTTCTTTAGTAATAACAATATTATCACCTGATTTGAAATTGGCTTTTCGATCTGTTGGTGTAACATCTTTAACTTTTTCATTGTCGTTAATCGTTAATTCCCAACCAGCTTGTACTGTTGTATTTAATATATTTAAATCATTGGTGTTTTTTTCAACTTTAGGTTTTAGTTTATCAATTTCTGTTTTATTTGCTGTAACTTGTGGTTTTAAATTGTTAATTTCATTTTTGTTTTCAGTCACTTTAGTATCAAGTGAGGCAATATTTTGCTTATTCTCATTAACTTTAGGCTCTAATTCGGTAAGTTTATTTTTATTTGCTTGAACTTGTGTATTATTTGTAACGGCAGTATCAAAATTAGCTTTATTAACACCAACTGTTATTGCTTTATTAACTGTATCTGCGGCAACTTCAATAATATTAGGTTCATTACCTGGTTTCGCAATCACTTTAATATCACCACCTTCTGCAACTGTAAAAGTATGAGCTTTGGTATTGCCACCTGTTATAGTAATTTTTTTAGTAGTGACATTATCTATTGCATTTTTAGCTTTATCACCTAAACCAATTTTAATATTTCTTCCTTCAACTTGCGTTGTTACATAATTCTCTGAACCAACGATATCAAAATGTTTTTCAGTATTATTGACAGAAATTTTTGAGGTTGTAGCCCCAGCCCCTACAGTAAAGTTTTGAATAGCCGTTTTTGCTAGGTTTAAAGCATTTTTTGCTTCTTGATGTAAACCAAAAGTAATTTGTCCATTAGAGGCGGAAGTTACGATTTCATTGGAAGTTCCTTTGAATGCAGTTTCTGTTGAAAGTTTATTACTCCCGTTAGAATTATTATCTCCAGTATATTTGAATTCAGCATTTACCTTCAGATCATATGCTTTACCTCCACCATTAAGAGTAGATGTATTGATGGTAACTGAATTATCCTGTGAAGTAACAACAGTTCTTCCTTGATCAACATATTTTTTATTTGCTGCATCTGTATCTGATGTAGGTGTACCAACATTTGTAATACGGTTATTACCCATATTAATATTACTGTTTGGATCTACTGTGAAATTTTTAACTTTTGTGTCACCAGTTGTAGTTAAGTTCTTAACTGTTGTATCTCCAGAAACATTTAATGTTTCGGCATCTACTTTATTAAAAGTCACATTATCTTTCGTAGCAACTGTAAGATTTTTACCAGCTTGAGTAATTTTGATATTTGTTCCTGCTTTAACTGTAAGAGTATCACCTAATTTAACTTTTTCAGATTTATTACCGATAACCTCGCCACCATCAGCTGCTGTAGTAATATTCCAACCTTTATTCACTTCAGTAATCACTGAGTATAATTGACTTCCGTTAATAGCATCTGTTGAACTATCAGAAATACGTCCTGCTGCGACATTTGTAATTGTTCTGTGTTTATTAGTATCACCAACACTCACCGTTCCTATTGGATTCCCACCTGCAAAATTATGAGAAATACCATTAATGTTTTGACTACTAGTAGCAACCTTAGTGGCAGTTTTAGAATTTGCACCTAATGCCACACTATCTGCATCTGTTGCTTGTGCTCCAAAACCTAATGCGGTTGAATTTGCTTGAGATGCATTCGAGGTTGTACCAATAGCAGTTGCATTCGATTGAATTGCATTGGCTTCTGAACCAATCGCAACTGCACTACCTGAAGTTGCATTAGCATAAGAGCCAATAGCAATTGCTTTTGTAACTGTTGCCTGTGCATTTGTACCAAATGCCATTGCATTTTGTTGGGAAGCTTGAGCACTTGCACCAAATGCCATCGCATTTTGCTGTGAGGCTTGAGCACTTGCACCAAATGCCATCGCGTTTTGTTGAGAAGCTTGAGCACTTGCACCAAATGCCATAGCGTTTTGTTTTAATGCTTTAGCTTCCTCACCAAATGCTATCGCTTTTGCATCTTTAGCTTTCGCATTTACACCAAATGCCATAGCTCCCTGAGCTGATTTTGTATTATCAGCTTTAGTCACATTTTCTTCTAAATCACGATCATATTCACTTTTAAATTCACCAGTTTCCGCTCCAGAACCAATCGCAAAAGAATTATGCCCATTTGTTTTAGCTCCGGTCCCCATTGCAATGGAATTATTCCCATTAGTTTGAGTACGATTTGCCCCATCATATTTTGTAATTTTCTTACTTACACTTCCATCAGGGACAGATAAAGTTCTTGGAGAAACACTACCAATAGCAATAGATTGATTACCAAAAGCTGTTGCTGAAGCGCCTAATGCAAAGCTCGCAGTTCCATTAGCCCAAGACACTGAACCTATTGCCGTAGAATAATCACCTATTGCGGCGGATTGACGCATCATCGATAAAGAGTTAAAACCACTGGCTCTTGAAGCTGCCCCTACGGCTATCGAACCTACATTCTCCGAAACGGAAAAACTACCTAAAGCCATCGATAGCCCACCTGTAGCTTTACTATAATCGCCAATAGCAATACCATTAGAGCGTCTACTACCACTAGAAACTATTGCCGATGAATGGTTACCAATAGCAATACCAAATGATGTATTGTTGCTATAGTCACCACCACTAATAGATGCACCCTTATCATTATACGATTTATTCCCTGGGTTTTTATAATCCAACGGATATGTGCCTTGGTTAGAATCTGCTGCGTCTGCACCACTAGACTTTAGAGTATTATTTTCTACACTACCGATAGCAATATATGCAGGACTAGGCAAAGACACACCGAGTAATAAACTCAATAAAGTTAATTTGAATGCTTGAGAAAATTTTGAAGGAGATGAGTTATTTGATGAAGAGGATTTGACGCAACCTTTTGCTAATTCAGAAACAACAACAAAAGTATTTAAGGTATGATTCCAAATCACTTTATAGATCTTATTCATATAATATCCTTTTATATCTTACAATTTCTTCGTTACAAAAAATGTCAATAAAACAACATTTTTTTACAATTCGTTTTCTATGGAATAAATCTGTTCATAAAAGACGATCAAAAAATCATATATACACAGTTATTCCATTAACCGTTTAGTCTATTGGTTCTGATAGCCATAGAGCATTTTAACAACTGGTTAAAATGTATTCTTAAAAATTCTTACACTCAAATGCATTTACATTTTTTTACACTTAAACCCCTTTATACACAAGGCTTTATCCTATTTTTCTATTTGTTATTTTACACTGTATCCATATTATAAAAAATGATATCAGTCTCAATTCAAAATTCCAAATTGTTATATAAAGTCTTAGTTAAGTATGAAATATGTGCAAGAATAACAAATTCATTGTACGAATTTCAATACAGAATCAGTGAATTAGATAATTCAGATTGCTCTTTTATGTAATAAAATTCAGTCATAACAATATGTCATTTAATGACAGATTTTTACAAAAAAGTGTGTGATATCACACACTACTTTGTAAATTTTTGTGAAAATGCTTACATTTTTATGTTAGGGTAAGTTCTTTTGGCTTTTACTTAAATTTACTTTATACTCCTATGCACTTGTCGGAGTGCTTTCGAGCTGAGACCATTTTGGGATCCGTCGAACCTGTTGGGTTAATACCTGCGTAGGGAACAAGTAAAATTCATCAAAATTAAACCGCTCTTTTTGTTTAACTAGCGCGTTGCTGTCATACAAAACGATGATTTATCTCCCTCACTTCAACAAGCAATTTACTTTCTCATTTTCAAAAAAGGTATTTGCTTATGTCAAAAATTACAACTCGCCGCGAAAAGCGTGAATCAGCACAGGCGTTTATCCATAACTTAAAAGGGCATCAACACCCAAATTCATCACGTATTTATTTAACTGGCTCTCGAGACGATATTCAGGTGCCTATGCGTGAAATTCACTTGAGCCCAACATTAGTGGGTGGAGATAAAAATAATCCGCAATATGAGCCAAATGAAGCCATTCCAATTTATGACACTTCAGGTATTTATGGCAGTGAGGATGCCGAGATTGATGTAATAAAAGGCATTCCCACTTGTCGAGAAAAATGGATTTTAGAACGTGATGATACCGAACCGCTCTCTGCATTAAGTTCTGATTATGCAAATTTACGCCAAAATGACCGCACTTTAGATGAATTACGTTTCCAATTAAAACATCAAGTTAGGCGCGCCAAATCAGGTAAACGTGTGACTCAATTACATTATGCTCGCCAAGGTATTATCACCCCAGAGATGGAATTTATTGCTATCCGTGAAAATATGGGGCGTGATCGTGTAAAAAGTGCGGTGCTTTTGCAACAACATTTAGGGCAAGCTTTTGGGGCAAATATTCCCGCTAAAATTACGCCTGAATTTGTGCGTCAAGAAGTGGCTGCAGGGCGTGCGATTATTCCTTGTAACATCAATCACTCTGAATTAGAACCAATGATTATTGGACGTAATTTTTTAGTCAAAGTAAATGCGAATATTGGTAATTCGGCGGTCACATCTTCGATTGAAGAAGAAGTAGAAAAATTAGTCTGGGCAACTCGCTGGGGCGCAGATACAGTAATGGATCTCTCAACAGGACGAAATATCCACGAAACCCGAGAATGGATTATTCGTAACAGCCCAGTGCCAATTGGGACAGTGCCACTTTATCAAGCGCTGGAAAAAGTGAATGGAATTGCGGAAAACTTAACTTGGGAAATTTTCAAAGACACCATTATTGAACAAGCTGAGCAAGGGGTGGATTACTTTACCATTCACGCCGGGACTTTATTACGTTATGTGCCAATGACGGCAAAACGCTTAACAGGTATTGTGTCTCGTGGTGGTTCGATTATGGCGAAATGGTGTTTAGCGCATCATAAAGAAAACTTCCTGTATGAGCATTTCCGTGAGATTTGTGAAATCTGTGCAAGCTATGACGTAGCGTTATCTTTAGGTGACGGTTTACGTCCTGGCTCAATTCAAGATGCGAATGATGAAGCCCAATTCTCTGAACTTTATACTTTAGGTGAACTAACAAAAGTTGCGTGGGAATATGATGTCCAAGTAATGATTGAAGGGCCTGGGCACATTCCAATGCATATGATTCAACGTAATGTGACTGAAGAGTTAGAACACTGTCACGAAGCGCCGTTCTATACATTAGGGCCTTTAACCACCGATATTGCCCCAGGTTATGACCATTTCACTTCTGGCATTGGCGCGGCGATGATTGGCTGGTTCGGTTGTGCGATGTTATGTTATGTGACCCCAAAAGAACATTTAGGTTTGCCAGATAAAGAAGATGTGAAGCAAGGGCTAATCACTTACAAAATCGCGGCTCACGCGGCGGACTTGGCGAAAGGTCACCCTGCTGCACAAATTCGTGATAATGCAATGTCAAAAGCTCGCTTTGAGTTCCGTTGGGAAGATCAATTTAACTTATCACTTGATCCTGAAACAGCACGTGCTTACCACGATGAAACACTCCCGCAAGAATCAGGTAAAGTGGCACATTTTTGCTCAATGTGCGGACCGAAATTCTGTTCAATGAAAATTTCACAAGAAGTGCGTGATTATGCCAAAGAGTTAGAAAGCATTGGTGTCATCAATGTAGCTGATGATGTTCAAGCTGAAGGCTTTCGTGAAATGTCAGAAAAATTCAGACAAAAAGGCGGTGAAATTTATCACCAAAGTGAACATCTACAATAATTAATAAGTATTCAACATACTCAACTTTGAATAAAAGTGCGGTTGATTTTTCAGAAGTTTTATAACGTTTTCAAATCCATCGCACTTTTTTTCATTTTTTTAATTATTTTTTTGCTAGTTTTTTACACTAAATTTTCTGTTTGTTTTTAGCGGTAAAATTTTGTAAACCCAAAGAATAAAAAATATAACTCTAAAACCAAAGTCAAAAACAGATTATTACACTATTTAAAAACTAAAAATAACATATTAATTAATATTTTAAGCTATTGACTGGTGTTTAAATTTTATTAATATCTAAATCCTAACATTTATTTAACAAACAAAAACTAATGAAAAATAAAGGTTGTAAATTATGACAACATCATCTCAAAGTCGCGAAACGTTCTCTGGACGTAAAGCGTTTATTTTTGCCGCTATCGGTTCGGCAGTTGGGTTGGGAAATATTTGGCGTTTCCCTTATGTAACTTATGAAAATGGAGGCGGTGCGTTCATCATTCCTTATTTGGTTGCCCTATTAACCGCAGGTATTCCACTTTTATTTTTAGATTATGCGATCGGGCATAAATATCGTGCTTCGCCACCGCTCGCCTTTCGTCGCTTAAACCGCCATTTTGAAACCTTTGGTTGGTGGCAAGTGATGATCAACGTGATCATCGGGATTTACTATGCCGTGATTATCGGTTGGGCAGCCTCTTACACTTATTTCTCACTCAATAGTGCTTGGGGCAATGATCCTGCAAGTTTCTTCTTCAAAGACTACTTACAAATGGCAGAAGGCGTGGCAATCAATTTTGACTTTGTTGCAAGTATTACAGGTCCGTTAATTGGTGTTTGGGCATTTATTTTAGTGATCTTAGCTTTAGGCGTACAAAAAGGGATCGGTAAATCAGCCAGTTTCTTTATGCCACTTTTAACCGTAATGTTTGGAATCTTGGTTGTAACATCACTCTTTTTACCAGGTGCAAGCAAAGGTTTAAACGCGTTATTTACACCAGATTGGTCTAAATTATTAGAACCAACAGTATGGGTCGCAGCATACGGACAGATTTTCTTCTCATTATCGATCTGTTTCGGGATTATGATCACTTATTCTTCTTATTTGAAAAAACAAAGTGATTTAACAGGCTCTGGCTTAGTCGTTGGTTTTGCAAACAGTAGTTTTGAATTATTAGCAGGTATCGGGGTATTCGCCGCACTTGGTTTTATGGCAACTGCGGGTGGTAAAGAAGTGAGTGAAGTCGCAGCATCGGGAATTGGTTTAGCATTTATTGCATTCCCAGCGATCATTGACCAAGCGCCATTTGGCAGTGTGATTGGTGTGTTATTCTTCGGTTCATTATTATTCGCGGGGATTACATCATTAATGTCAATTCTTGAAGTAATTGTTTCAGCAGTACAAGATAAATTAAGAATGCGCCGTTCAATTTCTACCACGATTGTTTGTGTACCAATGGCGATTGTGTCTATCTTATTATTCGGTACAACAACAGGCTTACCAGTATTAGACGTATTAGATAAATTCGTGAACAGCTTCGGTATTGTTGCAGTAGGATTAATGGTGATTTATGCGGTATTAATTAACGAGTCTTTATCTGGCTTGGCGGCACATATTAACGAAACCTCATCATTCAAAGTGGGCGTAATCTGGCGCGTATTAATTGGTACTGTAACTTCGACTGTTTTAGTGTATATGTTATTCACTGAAATCAACAAAGTCGCAAATGAAGGTTATGGTGGCTACCCAGCTTGGTTTATTAATAGCTTTGGTTGGGGAATGGCAATTGGTTTAGGCGTGATCGCATTCTTACTTTCACGTTTACCTTGGAAACATATTAATGAATCAACAGGAGATAAATAATGAGTAACGGTGCAATTATTATGATGGTCGTCGCATTGACGATCATCTGGGGTGGGTTAATCCTCTCTGTCTTGAGATTACCAAAAGAATAAAAAAATCCACCGCACTTTTATCAGCACCCATTATTGTGGTGCTGATTTTTTATGTGCTTTATTCACTTTACATTGCTGACAATGTTAGGATTTATTTTTAAAATCAATGTGTTAAATATGTGCAATAAACAAACAAATGAGAAATATTGTCATTTCTCTAGCTTATAATTTCAGACTTCGGTAGAATAGCCAAAATCTATTAATATTACCCAAAGCGCGGTTTATTTTTCAGCATAATCTACTTATGGAGAGCATACTATGGCTTATACTACTTTTTCACAAAATAAAAATGATCAATTAAAAGAACCTATGTTCTTTGGTCAAAACGTGAACGTAGCCCGTTATGACCAACAGAAATATGAAACATTTGAAAAACTCATTGAAAAACAATTGTCATTTTTCTGGCGCCCTGAAGAAGTAGATGTATCGCAGGATCGCATTGACTATCAAGCATTACCAGAACACGAAAAACATATTTTTATCAGTAACTTAAAATATCAAACGTTGTTAGACTCAATCCAAGGTCGTAGCCCAAATGTGGCATTATTACCTTTAGTATCCATTCCTGAATTAGAAACGTGGATTGAGACGTGGACGTTCTCTGAAACTATTCACTCACGTTCATATACGCACATTATTCGTAACATCGTGAATGATCCTTCTGTGATTTTCGATGATATCGTGACAAACGAAGAAATCATCAAACGTGCAAAAGATATTTCGTGCTATTACGATGATTTAATTCGTGATACACAGCTTTATACCCTTTATGGTGAAGGCACTTACACCGTTGATGGCAAAGAATGCAAAGTGACTTTACGCAACTTAAAACGCCAACTTTACCTTTGCTTAATGAGTGTAAATGCTCTTGAAGCTATTCGTTTCTATGTTTCGTTTGCGTGTTCATTTGCATTCGCTGAGCGTAAATTAATGGAAGGTAACGCGAAAATCATTAAATTTATCGCACGTGATGAAGCATTACACTTAACTGGTACACAGCACATTCTTAACATTATGGCTTCAGGTCAAGACGATCCTGAAATGGCAGAAATCGTTGAAGAATGTAAACAAGAAGCTTATGACTTATTCGTTGCAGCAGCAGAACAAGAAAAAGAATGGGCGGATTATTTATTTAAAGATGGCTCAATGATCGGCTTAAACCGTGATATTCTGGTTCAATATGTCGAATACATCACGAATATCCGTATGCAAGCAGTTGGCTTACCATTACCTTTCCAAGCACGTTCAAACCCAATTCCTTGGATTAACGCGTGGTTAGTATCAGACAACGTACAAGTTGCGCCACAAGAAGTTGAAGTGAGCTCATACCTTGTTGGTCAAATTGACTCTAAAGTAGATACAAAAGATTTTGGTGATTTTGATCTCTAAAATTTGCTAAAAATAGACCGCACTTTTATCTAAAAATTAAAAGTGCGGTCTTTGTTTATGTGGATATTGCAATATGAAACAAGTTTACGTCATTCACGGCTACACAGCCAGTGCATCAGATCATTGGTTTCCTTACTTAAAAAACCAATTAAATCAAAAAAATATCGCCTGTGTTTGTTTGAATATGCCTAACTCAATGGCACCGACCGCAAGTGAATGGCTCGATTATCTGAAACAACATATTCAGCTCAATGAACACACGATTGTGGTCGGGCACAGTCTTGGTTGTATCGTAACGATCAACTTTCTGTTAACACAACAACAAAAAATTTTAAGCGGTATTTTTGTTTCTGGTTTTAACCAGCAAATACCTCATTTGCCCGAGCTCAATAGCTTTTTAGCGACTTATCAAACTTTTCTTGCCGAAAGTAAAAAGCCTCTTTCTGAGTTATTTAATCAAGTCCCTTGTGCAATTTCAGCGTTTAATGATCACATTATTCCTCATCAATATACTGATGCGCTAGCAAAGGATTTACAAGCTGATTATATTCGTTTACAACAAGGCGGACATTTTCTGGCTCGTGAAGGTTGGCACGAATTTCCCTTAGTATTAGAAAAAATAAAAACTTACTTTAAAAACGAATGAAAATTCATCTAATCCATAGTCAAATTACATTAGAACACGACAATAAAACGTCCTTACTTTCTCATTTAGAAAACAATGACATTTTTCACGAATACCAATGCCGTTCTGGTTATTGTGGGTCCTGTCGCGTCAGAATAAGAAAAGGCAAGGTGTCCTATAAAGAACCGCCCCTTGCCTTTGTTCAACCTAACGAGATTTTACTCTGTTGTTGTCACGTTGAAGAAGATTTGGAAATCGAGATGTAACTATCTTCTCGTCTTATGCCCCGTTGCTCTAGGGCCTGGCAATAAGCCACCATTCTCACCCAATACAAATAATTGTTGTGTTGCTAAGCCTGCAACGTCATAGCCTCTGTCGGTCAACGAGTTTACCACCTGAGCAATTAATACCCCAACTAATGAGTTATTTGGTGAATCCGATATGCCCGCAGTAGTTTTACCCTGCCAAAGTGTCGTGCCAGTACGCAAATCAACCAGCTTTCCTGTTAGGGTGACAATCGTATCACTTGACACAATACGGTAGCTTGAGCCGTATTCTTCAACAGATAAGTACATAATCGCATCTGCACCAAAAATCTGACGAATTTTTTGTGGACTTAATGCCTGAATATCATCACCTGTATGTGCGCCATTTTGTTTAAATACATCATCCACTAATGCGGCTGGATAAACGTAATAGCCCATTTCTGCTAACGGAATACTCGCTTGTGCTAAAACAGAAGTATCCGCTTTTGCATCCACAGAATTATTACTTGGCATTACAAGCAGAATTGATTTTGGATTGGCTTTTTTAAACTCAGTGTAATCATAAGGTTGTTGGTGTTGCTGTACTGCACAACCTGTCATTACTAAGCTCAATAACAGGATTGGAAGAAGAAAAAGTTTTTTCATCATTTACTTCCTTTTGTTGATTTTGCTACTGGCTTCTTACCTTGTAAAAACTGAATAAAGGCTGTTGATTCAGGATAAAGCGCTTGTTCTTGCTCAAAAGAAGCCTGCGCTTCTGATCCTTTACCTTGTTTCAACTGTACTAATCCAAGTTGACCATAAATACCCGGACCAACTTGTTGATTAATCTCATTTGCCTTTTCAATAATCTTCATCAAACGTGCTTCTTGCTCGCCAAATTCACCGGGTTCTTCATAATAATCATAAACCACATTATTATAATCACCCCAGTAATATAGGCCTTTCGGGCCACTACAAGCCGCTAGCACGCAAGCTGCAGACAATAATGTAACAACTTTAAGATGACCTAACATTTTATACTCCGAGAATTAGTGAGAAGGCTTCCATTGCCCAGATTCAATGCCATTTACTAGATGATTCACTGCTTCTCTAATTGCAAGATCTAAGACTTTACCATTTAACGTTGCGTCATAACCCGCTGTACCACCGAAACCTAAAATTTCACGGTTAGATAAGTTATATTCCCCCGCACCTTGTGCTGAGTAAACCACTTCTGAAGTATGTACATTCACAACGTTTAATGTCACTTTTGCATAAGCCACTTGTTGTTTGCCACGACCTAAAATACCAAATAATTGGTGATCGCCAACTGTTTTACGACCAAATTCAGTCACATCACCCGTCACAACATAAGTCGCACCTTTCAAGTTTTGTTTTTTACCTTTGATTTTCGCTTCAGCTGCAATTTCAGCCATATTAGTACGTTCTAATACACTAAAACGACCAGTTTGCTGTAAATGTGCCACTAAAATGGTTTTAGATTGATTACCTAAACGATCCACACCATCAGAGAAAATGCCATTTTGATAGCTAGATTTATTATCAAATTTGCCTACCGCAATAAGTGATTTTTGACCGTGATAAGCTGTGCCGTAACTTGTCACTTTTGGTGTTTCAATAACACGAGAACCTTCTGTTGCACATCCTGATAATACTAAGGCAGCAATAGATAAAGTGGTAAATAAAATTCTTTTCATAAATCTTCCTTCGTTAACAATGATTAAGTAATAAACTTTGGATTAGCAAAGTGCTAGGCAGTATATAACACGGGAGGATAAAAAAGAATTAATTTTCAGCAGAAGAAAATATCAACAAATAAAAATGTGATCCAACGCAAGAAAAGAAAAAGCAAATAAGATCATTGGGTAATACACTTATTTGCTTTGATATTTAATTTAAAATTGGATTACGAAATTTTATTTAATTTAGCTGGAATACCTTGCCTTACAGCAGAGCCACACACCCAATCCACCCAAGGTGATACAATTTCTTTCGTTGTGTCTAATAAACCTAAATCATTAATATTAATGCCACGTTGAATTTGTGGATTGCCTTGGATTTCTTTGCCGTCAATCACATAATTCACTGCACCCAGTTGTTTGTGTCCATAGCCGTGTTCAATAGCAATAGTGCCTTTCATCACGCCGTCCATCACAACCACTTGCACATTTTGTTGACCGCCCGGTGTCATTAATGAAACTAAATCACCGTGTTTCAACCCTTGTTCTGTAGCATCTTGCTGGTTTATCGCCACAAGTCCATCTGGTTTAATAGCGTGTAAACGTAATAAAGGGGCGGTAATACTGCTCATTAAATTTGATTTAAACGAGATCAATTTAAACGGCCACTCTTTTGTTGGGTAATGGCTTTCAAGTGTTGAGTTATCCGCAAACTGTGGGACAAAATATTTCGGACAACCGTGATAATGTTTACCGGATTGAGCGTGTTTTGCTTTCGCTACGGTTTCATTCCAGATTTGCAAACAGTTTTTCCATCGCGCTTGCATATTATCCTCTTGCCACGCACTTTTATGCGGTGCAAAACGACCACCTTTACAATACACATTCGCCACTTTCAACACTTCTTCTGGTTTCAACGTTTGTTCTAACTTCGGCATTAAACGTTGTACACCTGTTAATAAAAGATCCTCTGTGGAAGCATCTTTTACTGGCTCTTTACCATCATAAGCAATATTTGCTGCCGCACGTAAAAAGTAATCTTCACTACAATTTAATGGATAGCTGTTTTGTTGTTTATCCATAATGACATTGTCACCAAAACCTGGTAAGTTCATTGCTTTAGCAACAGCAATAATAAAACTTTCCATACAAACCACCTCACCATTGGCGGTACGTGCATTTTTCGATTGGATCACCGGCCAACGTGCAGTGCTAGTTTTAGTCGGCACACCCGCCCACGGGGTACTAAATCCCCAGCTTTCAAAGTTATGGGTATCTGGCACAATGTAATCGGCTAATGCCGTGGTTTCATTCATAAAGGCATCCACTGCAACAAATAACGGTAAAATTTTTGGATCACGCAACTTCGTATCTGTGATGTGATGAATGCCCGTCATTCCGTAAATTGGGTTGCTCATATGGCTAATCCACGCTTTAAGTGAGTAAGGATAGCCTTGCAAAGCTGAGGTGATCATTTCTGACATTTGCCCACCAACAAATGGATACCACGAGGCTCTGGCTGGATAAGGTGAAATGCCTTGTTCCACTTTGCGCTTAAACTCACTTGATTTCTCATAGTTTTTTTTACTGCGTGCAAGATTGGTGCCTTTTGGTTTCACCATATTCGGGAAATTGGCTAAGTCATAACGTGGGCCACCACCAAAATCCTTAAATTTTCCGCCCGACATACTCATTCCGCCTTTTTTATTCATATTACCCACCATTGCGTTAAGTAATAGAATCGCCCAAGCGGTATAAAACCCGGTGCCGTGCATTGTACCACCGTGCGTAATTGCGGAGGCACGATGTCCGTGCGAGGTAAACTCTTTTGCAGGCTTTGAATATTTCAGTGCGAACTGTTGAGGTTCATCGCTCTCATATTATGGAGAAAATGCAAGCACAAACTATTGCAGAATTGATTTATAAAACAACTCAACTCTAAAAAAACATATAAAAAATAAGGCAGTATTTACTGCCTTATTTATCGCATTAGAGATTATTCAAATCCAGCACATCTGTCATATCAAATAGCCCGCTTTGCTTATCCGCAACCCATTTTGCCGCACGCACCGCACCTTTTGCAAAGGTCATACGGCTTGTGGCTTTATGTGCAATTTCCACACGCTCACCAATATCCGCAAACCACACGCTATGCTCACCCACTACATCACTCGCACGAATAGTTGAGAAACCAATTTCATCACGTTTACGCTCACCCGTAATTCCTTCACGTGCAAATACGCCGTGTGTTTTTAAATCACGACCTAAAGTTTTTACAATATGTTCGCCCATTGATAATGCTGTGCCAGATGGTGCATCAACTTTATGACGATGGTGAGCCTCAATGATTTCAATATCACAATAATCGCCCATTACTTTGGCTGCTTTTTCTAGTAATTTGAAGACTAAATTCACGCCAACACTGTAGTTTGATGCAAATACAATACCGATTTTATCTGAAGCTTGTTTAATTTTTGTTTTACCTTCATCATCAAAACCTGTTGTACCAATCACCATTGCTTTTTTGTGAGCAACACAAAATGCTAAATGTGCAAGCGTGCCTTCTGGGCGAGTAAAATCGATTAACAAATCAAACTGATCTTTTTGACTAGCTAAATCCTCTGTGACGTTAACGCCAATTTTGCCAATGCCGGCTAATTCCCCTGCATCAGCACCGACTAAGCTCGAACCTTGGCGCTCAAAAGCCGCACCTAAACTTACGCCTTCCGCTTCAGCTACTGCTTGAATAAGTTGACGTCCCATTCTGCCACCAGCGCCAACCACTGCAATTCTTAATGTCATATATTATTCCTCTACATTAGATGATGTGTGTCATTTCAATAATCCCACTATACACCAAATAGCCACCAAACAGCAGAAAAATTACACCTGAAAGATTATCAATGTATCGGCTATATTGGCTGTAAAAATGTTTTGCGATTGGGCGTGAAAATAGCACTGAAATCACATAAAAATACAAAAATGTTTCGACAACAATCACCAAAAGTGCGGTCAAAATTTGCCAAGTTTCGGTTAAATTGACAAGCACTAATGACATTACACTGGCGAAATAAATGATTGCTTTAGCATTAGATAAATTCACCATTAATCCTTTTGCGATCTCTTTTTTAATCGAAGTCATTTTATTGATTTCTTGTTCAGTCGCATCCTCAAAAACCACATTGTTACGGCTTTTTAGCATAAGTAGGCCCAAATAAGCCAAATAGCCACCACCTAAGCACATAATCACACCGTGTAGCATTGGGATTGTGGTAAATAAGATCGCCAAGCCAAGAATGGAGGCTAACGCCCAAAATAACACACCAATCGTAATGCCAATCACACCACAAATTGCATTGCGACGAGAATTACTGGCAGCTAATCGGCTGACATAAAAGAAATCAGGGCCTGGTGTAATCAAACCAAAAAAATGCACGATCATTAAATTCAGCATTATGATTTGCACCCATTAAAGAAAATATTGAAGAGCAACTAAAACAAGGATCGCATAAATCGCAGCGAGGACATCATCTAACATAATGCCAAAGCCACTTTCGATCTTATGATCAAAATAGCGAATAGGATAAGGTTTTAAAATATCAAAGAAGCGGAAGGCTAAAAACGCCCCGATACACCAGAACAGGGATAATTCAGGCACAGCAAGCAACACGAGAAAAACGCCAACAATTTCGTCCCATACAATCGCACTGTGATCGTGCACGCCCATATCATCTGCTGTTTTTTGACAGAGATAACAGCCGATCGCAAAACAAAGTGCGGTCAAAATAAAGAAAATTGTAGGCGTTAAATACTGGAGTAATAACCAAGCTAAACCTAGCCCAACCAAACTTCCCCACGTACCCGGTGCTGATCGCATTAACCCTGAACCAAAGCCAAGTGCTAAAAAGTGAACAGGGTTTGTTAACCGAACTCGTTGAACTGGGGAATCTTTCATTGCGTAAATCCTATTTAATTTTTATTTGAAATGATCAAAACCTGGCTTAATATCAAGCTCAATGGGTTCTCCATTTCGTTCAAATTTAATCCGTTTTTTATTGTTTGGGCTAATTGCGCGAATCTGCCCGACACAAGTGTACTGCACGCCGATATACGCCAATGCACGTTCCAACTTGGCTTTGTTATTATCTGGCACCGTAAAGCAAAGCTCGTAATCCTCACCACCTGTTAATGCCAAAATTTCCGCTTTTTCTCGCCCAACCACTTCAATTAACTGTTCAGACAATGGCAATTTACTGATATCAATTAACGCACCACATTGACTACGCGATAAGATATGCCCTAAATCAGCCATAAAACCATCTGAAATATCAATCGCAGAATTGGCTAAAGACGAAACAGAAAGCTCCAAACCGAGTAAAACACGGGGTGTTGGACGCAAATGGCGTTGTATCAAATATTCTTGTGTAGAATTGACCGCACTTTTGCCATTTAGCACCAAAGCAAGACCTGCGGCGCTATCGCCTAATGTGCCTGACACATACACCCAATCCCCGACTTTAGCACTATGGCGACAAAGCGCTTTGTCTTTTGGAATAATACCTTGTGCAGTAATTGTGATCGAAAGAGGGCCTTTTGTAGTATCCCCACCAATCAAATCCACATTATAATGATCCAAAATATCAAAGAAACTTTCGCTAAATTCACTTAGCCATTGCTCATTAATTTCAGGTAGGGTCAATGCAAGAGAAACCCAAGCAGGCTCTGCGCCCATCGCTGCAAGATCGCTTAGGTTGGTCGCAACGGATTTATACGCTAAATCCGCTGGACGAATAGTTGGCAGGAAGTGCGTATTTTCCACCATTGTATCAGTAGTAATCACAAGGCGTTGATTTTGCTTTAATTCTGTTATCGCACAATCATCACCAATCGATACAATGACGTCTTTACGCGGAGTTCGCTTTGAGGCTGTAAAATAACGTTGAATTATGTCAAATTCGCCATTACTCATTAAGTACCTCTAAATCAATTATTTACGAGATAATGCTGGTGCGACTTTGTCTAACACACCATTCACATATTTGTGGCTGTCGTCTGCGCCAAATACTTTTGCAACTTCGATTGCTTCGTTAATTACAACTTTGTATGGAACATCAAGCTCAAATTTTAATTCATAAACCGCAAGGCGTAAGATCGCTTTTTCAATTGGATCCACTTCATTAACATCACGATCTAAATAAGGTGCTATAATGTCATCAACTGCTTCTACATTTTCAGCTGTTTGACGGAATAACTTACGGAAATAAGCAACATCAACACCTTTTAAATCTTGTTCAGCAACAAACTCAAGTTCAATTTCTGCAGGCGAATTTTGCGATACATACCAAGAATATAAAGCTTGAACTGCACATTCTCTCGCACGACGACGTGGCGATACTTTTTTCTCTACTTTTTCTTCTGTCATCTTAATTACGCCGCGTCAATTTGAGCTAATAAATTTACCATTTCTAAAGCCACTAAAGCTGCTTCCGCACCTTTATTACCCGCTTTAGTACCAGCACGTTCGATCGCTTGTTCGATGTTTTCAGTTGTTAATACACCAAATGCTACTGGAATTTCAGCGTTCATTGCAACTTGACCTAAACCGCTGCTCGCTTCACCGGCAACATATTCAAAATGCGCAGTACCACCACGAATTACAGTACCTAATGCCACGATTGCATCATATTTTTTAGTTTCTGCTAAACGACGTGCAACTAATGGTAATTCATAAGCACCTGGCGCACGCACTAAAGTAATATTTTCATCTTTTACTTGGCCGATGCGTTTTAACGCATCTAATGCACCTTCTAATAAACTTTCATTGATAAAGCTATTGAAACGAGCGATTACTACTGCAATTTTTGCATTTGGAGCTGCAACAGCACCTTCTAATACGTTCATATTATTTCCTAATCTAAATAGTAATGGACAAAATCGGTTGCGAATTTTAACACAATTTTTTCATTCAATCAGTAGTTATGTTTGTGATCGATTGTGAACATAACAATACAGGGTGTAAAAAAAACATAACAACTGTAATAAAATGATTACATTTTATTTTTTTTCAGTTAAAATGCTGACCTTACTTGTTGTTTTTTACTCGAGAGATATCTATGAAAAATAAAACCTTCGGTAGTGCATTATTAGTTGCAGGTACCACCATTGGTGCCGGTATGTTAGCAATGCCTCTTACTTCTGCAGAAATGGGCTTCACTTATACCCTAATTCTTCTCTTTATTCTTTGGGGACTCCTTTCTTATAGTGCATTACTATTTGTTGAAGTCTATCAAAAAGCAGAAACTAAAAATGCGGGAATCGCTACCCTTGCTGAACAATATTTTGGTCTGCCAGGGCGTATTTTAGCGACATTTTCTCTTGTAATTTTTATGTATGCAATCCTTTCAGCGTACGTAACCGGCGGTGGTTCGTTACTATCTAGCGTTCTGCCGTTCTTAGGGGAATATTCAACGCAAATTTCTATTGTGCTTTTCACTATTGTATTAGGTGTATTCATTGTGATTAGTACAGGTGCGGTGGATTTATTGACGAGATTCCTATTCGTTATCAAACTAATTGCGTTTGTATTCGTATTATTGATGATGCTGCCTTTGGTAAAAAGTGAGAACTTAATGGCAATGCCGTTAAAAGACTTCTTAATTATTTCAGCAAGCCCTGTGTTTTTTACTTCATTTGGTTTCCACGTAATCATTCCAAGTATTAATAGCTATTTAGATGGTGATATTCGCCGTTTACGTATTGCAATTATTACAGGTACAGCAATTCCTTTAGTCGCTTATATCATTTGGCAGATGGCGACACACGGCGTGTTCCCACAAACGCAATTTGTTGAAATCATTAATTCTGATCCAACACTTAATGGATTAATTACTGCAACATACCAAGCAACTGACAGTTCGGTCATCAGTATTGCAATGCGTTTATTCTTTACACTTGCATTAATTACCTCATTCTTAGGTGTAGCATTATCATTATTTGATTGCTTATATGACTTATTAAAACGCGTAAAAATTAAAACAAATCGTGTGTCTTTAGGTTTCTTAACCTTCTTACCACCGCTCATTTTTGCGTTGTTCTATCCTGAAGGCTTCGTAATGGCATTAGGATATGCGGGTCAAATGTTCACATTCTACGGTCTAGTTTTACCTGTTGGTATGGCGTGGCGTGCAAGAAAAATTTATCCGGATTTACCGTATCGTGTCATTGGTGGCAACATCACATTATTAGGTGCGTTAATTCTTGGTTTATTGATTATGAATGTACCGTTCTTAATTAAAGCTGGTTATTTACCCGCTGTGATTGGTTAATGTTCCGTTGAAAATGAATAGGCTTATATAGAAATATATGAGCCTATTTTTTGGGCAATAAAAAAGCCACCGATAATGGTGGCAAGATTTCAAAGTCCTTTTGAAGAAGCCAAAACGCATTGTTACTTCGCTTAATAACGTCGCTATTCTTAACATACTAAGGGAAAGCACAATGAGTTAAATGTTAATCGTTATATCTTTCAATAAATTAAGTCACTAAGTGATTAAAGATACCGTGATTTAGATATTAGTGAGCAACCATATTTAGCGGTCATTGCCTCCCAGATTTTTCAACAAAGTGAATTACAAGAATGTGGTTTTCAAGCGGTTATTCATCACTTATCGGCTTATCTCACCGTACAAGTTATCCGCTGTTGTTTGAAACAAAAACATTTTAAGGCGGGTTTATTGAAAGGGCTGACTGGTAAATATCTTGCCCCGGTGTTACTTGATATGCACCAGCGACTAGAATATAACTGGCAATTAGATGAATTAGTGGCTAAGGCGGCAATGTTGCGTTCTAAATTTGCGGTTTATTTCAAAGATATTTTAGGGAGTTCACCAATGGAATATTTAACCCATTGGCGAATCACCTTAGCACAAACTTTGCTATTAAAAGTGAAATATCTTGCTCAAGTCACTGAAGATGTGGGTTATAGCCATAATGCAACACAGATCCGAGCCTTTTTATGTATTGTTGGTAAGCCACCCACTGACTGGCTGAAATTGTATAAGAAAAGGCTTAAAATAAAATGCCTTTTAATCAAATGGCAAATAACAAAAATGGGAGGAAATTCATATTCCTCCCATTCTTTTACGCACAAAGTGCAGTCAAAAATTTCATTTTTTATTTTGTATAACGTTTAGTCTTACTTTGTGCATCTAAATTTCTTAACCAATCCAATTTTTCTTTGATCTTAATTTCCATCCCTCGTGCGCTTGGAAAATAATATTGTGTCTCTTTTAATGGCTCAGGGAAATAACTCTCACCAGCAGCATAAGCATTTTCTTCATCGTGTGCATAGCGATATTCCGCACCATACCCTAAGGTTTTCATTAATTTGGTTGGTGCATTACGAAGATGCTCTGGCACATCATAATCTGGTGCTTCTTGAGCGTGTTTTTTCGCCTGTTTAAAGGCAGTGTAAACAGCGTTACTTTTTGGCGCAACAGCAAGATAAACAATCGCTTGGGCAATAGCTCTTTCACCTTCCGCAGCACCTACTCGCGTAAAACAATCCCACGCCGCTAATGCTACTTGCATTGCTCGAGGATCGGCATTTCCAACATCTTCAGAAGCAATCGCCAATAAACGTCTTGCTACATAAAGCGGATCGCCCCCTGCTGTGATAATTCTTGCATACCAATACAAAGCCGCATCTGGTGCAGAACCTCGCACCGATTTATGCAACGCAGAAATCAAATCATAAAAACGATCGCCCTGTTTATCAAAACGGGCTTGTCTTTCACCTAACACTTCTTTCAATAAAGTGCTGTTCAAAATTTTACCGTTTTCACTTTCTTCTGCCATATCACTCATTAGCTCTAAGCAGTTTAACGCTAAACGTGCATCACCATTCACATATTCCGCTAACATTTCGAGCAAATTTTCTTCTAAAACAAACAGCTCTTTGCCAAGCCCTCGTTCTTCATCTTGTAAGGCTTGTTGTAACACTTGGGTGATTTCAGCAGTTGTTAATGATTTCAGCACATAAACTCTCGCTCGCGAAAGCAAAGCACTGTTTAATTCAAAAGAAGGATTTTCTGTGGTGGCACCAATAAAAATAATAGTGCCATCTTCAATATGCGGTAAAAAAGCATCTTGCTGACTTTTATTAAAACGATGCACTTCGTCAACAAAAAGAATAGTTCGGCGATCAGACAAACGATTTTGTTTGGCTCGCTCAATCGCCTCTCGAATTTCTTTTACACCACTGGTCACCGCAGAAATACGCTCTACTTCGGCATTAATCCGTTGAGCGATAATTTCTGCAAGCGTGGTTTTCCCCGTTCCCGGTGGTCCCCAAAAGATCATCGAGTGAATATGTCCCGCTTCAATCGCTTTGCGTAGCGGTTTGCCCTCACCAATTAAATGTGACTGACCGCAATATTGAGTTAATGTCGTTGGGCGCATTCTCGCTGCTAACGGGCGAAAATCTTGTTCCGCAAAGTCAAAATGTAAGTTAGACATATTCAAAGCTCACTATTTTTTACGCTGATCGTCTAGCTCAACACCTTTCGGCAAGTTAAATTTAAACAAGCTGTTCGCAATTGGTTGATTGGTGATATTGCGTAACACATATAAATTCGACTGACCGTCTTTTTCAATAGTACTGAAATGACGTAGCACACCTTCGCTGTCAATACGGATATCAAACTGACGCAAATTGCTGTTTTTCGCTTTTGGTTTTAACACAAACGTATCTGCTTTTTGCTCAACATCGTATTGTGCCCAATGGCTTTTATCACTTGAAGTCAACAGAACAAATGGCGTGTTATTTACAGCATCTTTTACCCAACTTGCAGTCACTTGTGCCACAAAAGGATCGTAGAACCACAAGGTTTTACCATCTGAAATAATTTGGGTTTCTTGTGGTGCTTGGTTGTCCATACGGAATAAATTTGGACGTTTAATTTTTAACGTGCCTTTGCCATCTTGCACTTTTTTACCGTCCACGCTACTCACGGCTTGTGTATAGCTTGCACTTAGCTCATCCACTTTGCTTAAACGTAATTGCAATTCACTTGCCGCATCTGCCCAAGCGAATGTGCTGAATGTTGCGACAAAAAGTGCGGTGGTTTTTACTAACGTTTTTTTCATATTTGCTTTTCCTAAAAATCTGAAGAACGTCTTGCTAAGACATCTCGTTTACCATTTTGCATAGAAGAAACAATACCTTGCTCTTCTAATTGTTCCATAATGCGCGCTGCACGGTTAAAGCCGACTTTGAATTTGCGTTGAATATTTGAAATTGAAGTAATTCCGGTGTCAATCACAAACGCTGACACTTCATCAAATAGATCATCAAGATCATCTGAATCGTTAGCAGAACGTGAATTATCACTGTCATCTTCTTCACCGCCATCCAAAATGCCTTCAATATAATTTGGTTTACCACGTGCTTTCCAATCATCAACAACACGAGCTACTTCATCATCGCTCATAAAGGCGCCGTGTACACGCACTAAATCAGAACTACCTGCACCAGAATACAGCATATCACCACGGCCCAGTAACGCCTCTGCCCCCACCTGATCTAAGATCGTGCGAGAATCGATTTTACTCGCTACGGTAAACGCAATACGGCTTGGAATATTCGCTTTAATTAAGCCGGTGATAACGTCCACTGATGGGCGTTGTGTTGCTAAAATTAAGTGAATACCAATCGCACGGGCTTTTTGCGCTAAACGAGCAATCAACTCTTCTACTTGTTTACCCGCAACCATCATTAAATCCGCAAACTCATCGACAACGACAACAATATAACTGAGTTTTTCCAATGGTGGCGGTAACGTATCCATTGTGTCACCCGGTCGCCATAACGGATTTGGGATCGGCATATTACGTGCTTCGTACTCGTCGATTTTTTCGTTATAACCTTCAATATTACGCATACGTAACACAGATAACAGTTGATAACGACGTTCCATTTCATCTACACACCAGCGCAGTGCATTCGCCGCTTTTTTCATATCGGTGACAACTTCTGTCAATAAATGTGGAATACCATCATAAATAGACAGCTCAACGACTTTAGGGTCAATCATAATAAATTTCACTTCTTCAGGTTTAACTCTGAACAGTAAACTTAAAATCATTGTGTTAACCCCAACAGATTTTCCTGAACCTGTCGCACCTGCCACTAATAAGTGTGGCATTTTGGCTAAGTCCACCACCACTGGCTGACCACTAATATCTTTACCTAATGCCATCGAAAGCAAGGATTTAGACTGACGGAATTCATCGCTGTCCAATACTTCACGCAAGGTCACCATTTGACGATGATCATTTGGCGTTTCAATCCCAATGTAAGGCTTACCTGGGATCACCTCTGCCACACGAATAGAACGGAACATTAATGCACGCGCTAAATCCGTATCAATCCCCGTTACTCTTGCTGCTTTGACACCAGGTTGTAATTCAAGTTCATAGCGTGTCACCACAGGGCCAACAAGTACGCCTTTGACTGTGGCTTTTACATTAAAATTGCGCAATTGGTGTTCAATACGCTGTGAAGTTTCACGAATTTCTTCTTGTGTCACACGATGTGCTTGCGCAGGACGATGCTCTAATAAATCCAAACTTGGCATTGGCGTTGTTGGTTTAGCTTTTGTTGTCACTTGCGGTTGTAAAGCTGGGTGAATCAGCGAATCGCCATAAGGTTTATAAATTAGTGATTGTGCAGTTTTTTCATCATTTTTATCTAAAATATGATCCAACACTTCTTCCGCATCTAACTCTTTAGCACGCATTGCCATTTCATCAAGACGTTGTTGTTCTTGTAATGCAAACTGGCGAGCAAGATCGCTTTCCATTTCATTATATTCCACCTCAAGTGCGGTCATTTCTGACTGCGTTTTTTCGGCTAACGGTGAAAGCGAAACGGTTGGGATTGACGCAAAGTCATCTTGTAAATTGCCTGTTTGTGTTTCTGTTGGCAATTCTTCAAGGGCAGATAAACGGGTATTTTTCCACTCTGGATGAGGTTCCGGCTCATTATGTAAACTCGGTGGGGTCACCATACTCACTGTTGGTAGTGGCTCTTCTTGACCTGCGACATAGCCACCTAATTGCACCGCATTTACATCATCAAACTGGCTCGCTGAACTTTCTACACGAGTTTGTGACGCTAAGCGATCTAAACCTTCAATATTAATTAATGGTTCGGACTTCACTGCGCTTGCAACTGGTTCAGAGATTACTGTCTGAGTTTGTGTTTCTACATTTGCCACGACTTTTTGTGTTTCACTGTTTACAGCAACAATTTCTGGCTCAAGTTCAAATTCAATTTGTTCTGTTACGCTTTCTTCTTGATTTTCTTCGCTCTCATCTCGCTGTGCTTTTTCTTCGTTTTGCATTGTTAACCAATAATAGGCTTTCACAAACCATTGGATTAACGAGGAACCTGAACACAATACAAAACCAACCACAGCAAAGACAAAGCCTGATAGCATTAATCCCACAAAATCAAGCAATGAAAATAATGCTGTGACGATACTTCCACCTAACACACCGCCAGACAGATAATAAGGATTGTGCGAGAAAAGTAAGGTGAACAACACACAGGTGCCAGATAAAAATATTGCTAGCCCTAAAAAACGTAAGGCAAATTTTGCCCAACTGAATTCTGTTTCTGATTTTTTACGCAGCCAAGCCAGTGGCAAAATAAAAATCATAAAAGGGAATAAATGCCCCACATAACCAAACAAAACAAAGAAAAGGTCGATGACCCAAGCACCAAATGCACCTGCTTTGTTTATAGTTTGTTGATGAGAAGCTGAGGATGCCCAAGAATTATCCAAAGGCGAATAGCTTGACCACGCAACTAATAGATATAAACCTAAAAGTGCGGTCAAAATTGCGAAAAATTTGAAAATATACTGCTTAGGCGTAAATTTTTCAGAAATGCGTTTAATCATTAGCTTACTTCAATTGTAAAAAATTCGTTTGTTTGACTTCTTCCATTACGACATAAGTGCGTGTGTCGTTCACACCTGGCAAACGTAACAAAGTAGTTCCCAATAGTTTGCGATATGCTGCCATATCCGCCACACGGGTTTTGAGCAAATAGTCAAAATCACCAGAAACTAAATGACATTCTTGAATTTCATCTAGCTGTTGAACCGCTAAATTAAATTCTTCAAACACGTCTGGTTTACCACGGATCAGCGTAATTTCAACAATCACTAATAACGGTGAGTCAAGTAATTCTGGGTTGAGTAATGCTCGATAGCCCATAATTACACCTTGCTTTTCTAAACGTTTCACACGTTCTAAACAAGGGGTCGGTGACAAACCTACTTTCTTTGACAAATCAATATTGGAAATTTTTCCGTTACGCTGCAATTCATTTAAAATTTTGATATCAATGCTATCGAGCGCTTTCATTAATTTTTTTTCCATAGTTCCTCGCTATGATGAATGCCATAAAATAGTAGTGAGATTAACCAATTCTACACCATTTTTCAAAATTTAATTTGTTTTAATTGGCAAAAATCCCGTTTATCTGCTTTATTTTGATAAAAAAATAACAGGTAAACACCATATTTACCTGTTTTTTCTCTTTTTGCGGCTAAATTAGAGGTGAAAAACTAGAAATTATCTAAGATCACCAAGGCATCTGCTAACTTCTTCACAGTGAAAACTTCCATATTTTGTACCGCACTTTTTGGTCGATTGGCATAAGGCACGATTGCACGTTTAAACCCGTGTTTAGCTGCTTCACTAATACGCTCTTGGCCGCTCGGCACTGGGCGAATTTCCCCCGCAAGTCCAACCTCTCCAAACACCACTAAATCTTGTGGTAGCGGTCGGTTACGAAAACTGGAAATCAAAGCAAGCAATAGCGCAAGATCCGCACTGGTTTCTGTGACTTTAACCCCACCGACAACATTCACAAACACATCTTGGTCAGACATTTGCAATCCACCGTGACGATGTAAAACCGCTAATAATAACGCCAAGCGATTTTGCTCTAAACCCACTGCAACACGGCGAGGGTTAGCCAGCATTGAGTGATCGACTAAGGCTTGGATTTCCACTAACAGCGGGCGGGTGCCTTCCCAAATCACCATTACCGAACTGCCTGACGTTTGTTCTTCGCCACGACTTAAGAAAATAGCAGATGGATTTTTCACTTCACGCAAACCTTGTTCGGTCATCGCAAACACGCCTAACTCATTCACTGCACCAAAACGGTTTTTATGGCTACGCAAAGTGCGATAACGTGAATCAGACTCGCCTTCTAATAAGATCGAACAGTCAATACAATGCTCCAACACTTTCGGGCCTGCAAGCGTGCCGTCTTTTGTTACGTGCCCCACCATAATGATCGCTACTTGGCGAGTTTTGGCATAACGGGTTAAAAAGGAAGCACATTCACGTACTTGCGCCACGCTCCCCGGTGAAGATTGAATGTCCGCCAAATGCATAACTTGAATAGAGTCGATGACAATAATTTGTGGTTTAAGTTGATCCGCAAGGTTACAAATCTGCTCAACTGACGTTTCAGACAACATATTGAGTTTATCCGCTGGCAAGCCTAAACGGTTGGCACGCATTGCCACTTGTTGCAAAGACTCTTCCCCTGTCACATAAAGTGCGGTCATATTTTGTGCTAAACCACACATCACTTGTAATAATAAGGTACTTTTACCCGCCCCCGGATGCCCCCCAATTAAGATCGCACTGCCCGGCACAACCCCACCACCTAATACACGATCAAGTTCATTAAAGCCACTAGAAAAACGAGGGGTTTCTTGTAAGCTGATTTCAGACAGTGTTTGGATTTTCGCACGAGTTTCACCGGCATAACCACTAAAACGATCACCTTTTGACGTATTACTCGCAGAAACTAACCGCACTTCGCTGATGGTATTCCACGCTTTACACGCAGCACATTGCCCTTGCCAACGTGAAAATTCTGCGCCACAGTCGTTACATACATAAGCCGTTTTCGGTGCTTTCGCCATAATTAATTACTCATTGTTAAAGAAACAAGGTTTAACATACGTCTGACACACTGCCCAGTTTGTAAAAGTTGGAACAGTTTTGCCAAGGCTAATGCATTATTTTTTGTTTCGCTGTGTAAACGAATAATATCTCGAATTTCACTGAATAAAATGTGATGCTGTTCGATTAAACCAAGTAGATCTTGCTCATCTAATAAATGTTGATTTGATTGTTGGAAAGCATCCTGAAGCAATTTAGCATTATCGGTATAATAATGATAAAGATTGAAGAACGCACCAATGCGCTCAACAGTGCGTAAAAAATCCAGCTCAAAATAAGGTTGGCCGAGCGCAAAGGTTTCTTCGATTAAACCTTGTTCCAAAGCAAAAAGTGCGGTCAATTTTGTGTGAATATCTTGGTGTTCTTGATGTAAAAAATCACGCCATTTTTCGATCCAATTTACTGGTTTAAGTGCTTTGGGATTCGCTAAGATATAACCTCGTTTTGCTTTGGAAGCAGAACTTAAACGTACACTCTGTTCTAATGTAAAACCGTGTACGAAGCGTAATAGATCTTCTGTTGAACCTGTTTTTAATTCAAATTCTACTTCACAGATTTTCTCTGTTTTTTCACCTGCAAGAATGTCACCTAAATCAAATGCGACTTCAATCACTGTGCCATTTCCACATTCCACCAACCAAGATTGGCGTTCAAAATCGGTGCTAAAAATCGGCTCAAGTGCCAACGCTGAAATATCACCTAAATCCAGACCGAATTTTTCTACTAATAAGTTTAGATCTGGTTTGGCATCCGTTAACTCCACATTATATTCAGGACGAATATGCAAGCCACCTTGCACTTTGCCATCTGTTTTTAAAGTTAATGTGTACAGGTCATTTTCTTTACGAACACGAAGCCCCATTTTTTTGTTGGCGAAGAATTGATCTTTCGTATCGTAATAAGTGTTACCTAAGAACTGCTTTTGATGAGAAAGGACAGAAAAATTCGTCATTTCTTGGCTTAAAAAACCGACAAAATCAGGACTGACTGATAATTTTAATTCAATCTCGTTAGTCATAATAAAAGTCCTTTTATTTCAATAAAATAATTTGATTAAAAACAAATTTTGTGTGGAATTATGTACACATTATCCAATAAATACCAAAGTTTTTCGATTAAAATCGTGAATTTTTAATTCACATAATGTAATATTCGCGTGAAAAATCACATTAATCTCTATGGGAGTCACTATGGCAATTAATAATATCCTTGGATTATTTGCACATTCGCCGTTAAAACCGTTACAGAAACATTCTGAAAAAGTCACAGAATGCTGTAACTTACTCATTCCTTTCTTTGAATATACGTTTAAAGGCGAGTGGGAAAAAGCCGAAGAATTAAGAGCGAAAATCTCTGAGTGTGAGCGTCAAGCTGACACATTAAAACGTGAAATCCGCTTGAAATTACCTCGTGGCTTATTTATGCCAATTGATCGCACCGATTTGTTAGAACTTGTGACACAACAAGACAAATTAGCAAACTTTGCTAAAGATATTGCAGGCCGTATGGTGGGCCGCCATTTTGCGATTCCAGAAGATATGCAACCTGATTTTGAAGCCTATTTAAAACGTAACTTAGATGCAACAATTCAAGCACATAAAGTGATCGATGAAATGGAACAATTGCTTGAAACAGGCTTTAAAGGTCGTGAGTTAGATCTTGTCAATCGTATGATCAATGAGTTAGATACCATTGAAGACGATACCGATCAAATGCAAATTAAATTGCGCAAGATGTTATTAAATATTGAATCTCGCTTTAACCCTGTTGATGTAATGTTTTTATATAAAACACTTGAATGGGTGGGCGTATTAGCAGACCAAGCGCAACGCGTTGGATCTCGTATTGAACTGATGTTAGCACGATCATAATTCATTGATCTGTTATAGGAAAAAAGAAAATGGAACTACTTAATCAATATGGTACTCTGCTGGTTATCATTACTGCGCTGTTTGGTTTTTTTATGGCGTTTGGTATTGGTGCAAATGACGTATCAAACGCAATGGGAACTTCGGTAGGTTCTGGCACGATTACGGCAAAGCAAGCCATTATCATTGCAATGATCTTTGAGTCTGCTGGTGCGTATTTGGCAGGTGGAGAAGTAACCGAAACAATTAAAAGTGGGATTATTGACCCAATGCAGTTTGCATCATCTCCTGATGTGTTAGTGCTAGGTATGATGGCGGCATTATTTGCTTCTGGTGTATGGTTATTAATTGCCTCTCGTATGGGCTGGCCTGTTTCAACTACGCACTCAATTATCGGTGCTGTTGTTGGTTTTGCTTGTGTCACTGTGGGTAAAGAAGCCGTTGAATGGGGAATGATCAAAAATATCGTAGGTAGCTGGTTCATCACACCTGTGATTGCAGGTATCATCGCTTACGGTATTTTCGCAAGTACACAAAAACTGATTTTCGACACAGATGAACCATTAAAAAATGCACAAAAATACGGCCCTTACTATATGGGGATTACCGCATTCATTCTGTGTATCGTTACTTTCACCAAAGGACTTAAACACGTTGGTCTGCATTTAAACGGCTTTGAAGTGTTCTTAATTTCCCTCGTGATTAGTATCGTTTCTATCGCTGGTTGCTACATTTATTTCCGTAGCTCAACCTTCATTCAAAAAGTGCGTAGCGGTACTTTCGGTGGCGTAGAAAAAGTATTTAGTATTTTGATGCTTTTAACCGCTTGTGCAATGGCTTTCGCTCACGGTTCTAACGATGTTGCGAATGCAATCGGTCCATTATCTGCGGTTGTTTCTATCGTTGAACACGGTGGTCAAATTTTACCTAAAACACAATTAGCGTGGTGGATTTTACCATTAGGTGCTGCCGGTATTATGGTTGGCTTAATCGTGATGGGTTACAAAGTAATGGCTACCATCGGTACAGGTATCACTGACTTAACCCCAAGTCGTGGCTTCGCTGCACAATTTGCAACAGCATTAACCGTAGTTGTGGCATCAGGTACAGGCTTGCCGATTTCAACAACACAAACTCTTGTGGGCGCGGTATTGGGCGTAGGTTTTGCACGTGGTATCGCAGCACTTAACTTGAATGTAATTCGTAACATTATCGCCTCTTGGATCGTCACACTTCCGGCAGGTGCGTTGTTCGCAATCATCATTTACTATGTATTAAGTGCTATATTTCACTAATCATTTTTGCAAAAGTGCGGTAAAATCTACCGCACTTTTATTCTATTGATAAGGTGTTGTTTTTATGCATAAACTAACCAAAATTTTACTTTCTTGCCTTTTCCTCGGGGTTTCTCTACAAGCAGCACAAGCTGAAACTAAATATGTTACGGAAAACTTAAGTACATTCTTACGCAAGGGTGCTGGCGATCAATATAAAATTGCGGGAGCAATTAAAGCAGGGGAACAAGTCACCGTCTTAGACCAAAAAGAGCGTTACACACTCATTCGTGATAGTAAAAATCGTGATGCTTGGATTTTGACAAGTGAATTAACATCTACGCCAAGTAGCAAAGAAGAAAATCCAAAATTAAAAAATCAAATTCAAGAGCTCACAATGAAGCTCAACCGTTTAGATACAGATTGGCAACAACGTACTAGCGAAATGCAACGTCGTGCGAGCCAAGCTGAACAACAAAGTAGCCAATTATTAGAGCAAAACTCGCAGCTTAAACGTGAACTTGAAATTACCAAAAATAAAAATCGTGATTTAGAAGCAATGCTTGATGCAGGCAAACGTGAAATTGCAATTCAATGGTTTATTTATGGTGGTTCGGTGTTAGGTGTAGGCTTATTACTTGGCTTACTTATTCCACTTATTATTCCAAAACGTCGTCGTAACAGTGGTTGGGCATAACACATTATGACCTCATCAAAAGCGATGCAGATTTACCTTGTTGGAGGAGCTGTGCGAGATCAGCTCCTCCATTTGCCTGTAAAAGATAGAGATTGGGTGGTTGTGGGTGCAACGCCTGAAGATTTACTCGCGCAAGGTTATCAGCAAGTTGGCAGAGAATTTCCTGTATTTCTTAACCCCAAAACCAAAGAGGAATATGCCTTAGCTCGTACTGAACGCAAAGCTGGCACTGGTTATACAGGCTTTATCTGTGAATTTTCCCCCAACATCACTTTACAAGAAGATTTGCTCCGTCGAGATTTAACCATCAATGCAATTGCTCAAGATCTAGAAGGCAATTTGTATGATTTTTACAGAGGCGTTGAAGATCTTAATCAACGTATTTTACGCCACGTATCACCTGCATTTGTTGAAGATCCACTACGTGTTTTACGTGTAGCACGCTTCGCTGCTCGTTATCATTCTCTCGGTTTTACCATTGCACCTGAAACTTTAAGATTAATGAAGCAACTCACTAGACAAGGGGAACTTGCTCATTTAACTGCAGAACGAGTATGGTTAGAAACTGAAAAAGCCTTATTAGAAAAAAATCCTGAAATTTATTTCCACACGCTACGTCGAGTAGGTGCATTAGACGTTTTATTTCCTGAACTAGAAGCCCTAATTGGGGTGCCGAATCCCGCGAAATATCACCCTGAAATAGACAGTTTTATACACACAATGTTGGTGTTACAACAAGCTGTTCTACTAACAGAAAACACGCATTATCATAAAAGTGCGGTGCGTTTTGCGGCAATTTGTCACGATCTGGGTAAAGCTCGTACACCTAAAGATATTCTGCCACATCACTACGGACACGAAAAAGCCGGTATAGAACCCACTCGCCAATTATGCAAACGCTTTAAACTGCCGAGCACAATTCAAGAATTTGCCGAGCTTTGCTGTGAATATCACACACTCGTCCATAAAGCCTTTGAGCTTCGCCCTGAAACCATAATGAGATTATTTAATCGTCTTGATGTGTGGCGCAAGCCACAACGTTTTGAAGAGTTGTTGTTAGTTTGCCTTGCTGATAGTCGTGGTCGAACAGGTTTTGAGCAGGTGGAATACCCACAAAAAGACTATTTATGGCAATTATATGAAACTGCATTAGCAGTCGATGTGAAACAAGTGATCATCGATGGCTTTGAAAAACAAGGCATTAGAGATGAATTAACCAAACGTCGTACATTTGCGGTTAAAAGAAAAAAAGCGGAAATTTTACCGCACTTTACTAATCCGAATTAAGCTCGTAGAATAGACTCACTTTTTTAACATAGAATCGTGTTATGAAATTAAAATATGCTCTCTTTTCAATTTGTTTGACTAGCCTCTTCTTAAGCGCTTGTACTTTAGATGTCGCTCGTCCTACTGATGTCAAATATATCAGCCAAGATGATCCTACTTGGCAACAACACTTATCTAAAATCCAACAGATCAAAGCATACAGTAACCAAGGACAATTAGGTTATATTAATGACAAGGAGCGTTTTTCAACTCGTTTTGACTGGAAATATCAAACCGCCGCCAACTATGTTTTAGCCTTGTCTTCTAGCGTAAGTAGTTCTACGCTAACCATTGAAATGCGTAATAATGTGTTGCGAATTTTTGATAACAAGGGGAATGAACGCAGTGCTGAAGAAGCAAAAATCTTGCTAATCAAAATGATGGGGGCAGAATTACCACTAGATAAATTTGCTTTCTGGTTAAAAGGACAGCCTGATCAAAACACAGCTTATAAAGTAGGTGAAAATCATTTACTTGCAAGTTTCGATTACCCAATCAATGGGCAAACTTGGACAGCAGATTATCTAAGCTACCACTCTAACACATTGCCATTACCGAAAGATATCTTGCTAAAAACGGAAGGGCAAACGTTGAAAATTCGTGTAGATAACTGGAAATATTAATGAAAAATTATCAATTTTCTACCGCACTTCAACAAACACAACAGGGAAAACCACTGCGTTTTCCCTCTCCTGCAAAACTGAATTTATTTTTATATATCAATGGTAGACGTGATGATGGCTATCACGAGTTACAAACCCTCTTTCAATTCGTTGATTTTGGCGATTGGCTAGAAATTGATATTCACCATGACGGCAAAATTTGCCTAACACCCGAAATTCCAAATTTAAAAACCGAAGATAACTTAATTTATCGCGCCGCACGTTTATTACAACAACATACTGGCTGTAAACTTGGCGCCAATATTCATTTAGATAAAATTCTACCGATGGGTGGGGGTGTTGGTGGCGGTTCATCAAATGCAGCAACGGCCCTAGTTGCCTTGAATTATCTTTGGAAAACCAACTTAAATACCGAGCAACTGGCTCAACTTGGGCTCACGATCGGTGCTGATGTGCCTATTTTTGTACACGGAAAAGCCGCTTTTGCAGAAGGTGTGGGCGAAAAGATCCATTATTGTGAACCTAAAGAAAAATGGTATTTAGTCCTAAAACCGAATGTATCTATTTCAACTGCAGTCGTATTTTCTGATCCAAATTTAACCAGAGATACACCCAAAAAACCGTTAGTTGAATTGTTACAGCAAAAATATGAAAACGATTGCGAAAAAGTTGTAATAAATCACTATCCAGAGGTTGAAGAAACACTCCAGTGGTTGTTACAATATGCGCCGGCAAGACTCACCGGCACAGGAGCCTGCGTTTTTGCCGAATTCGATGATGAGCAAACCGCACAATTCGCATTTCAAGCAAAGCCTGCTCAATATTTTGGCTTTGTTGCACAAGGCTTAAATCTTTCTCCATTACATAAGATGATTGCTCAATTATGTAATGACTAAACTGATAATTTTATTTCTGACAATCTAAAAAACCTGAGGTTAAATTAAAAATGCCTGACATAAAACTCTTCGCTGGTAACGCAACACCAGAATTAGCAAAACGAATTTCTGAACGTTTATACATTTCATTAGGTGATGCCACTGTTGGCCGTTTCAGCGATGGCGAGATCCAAGTTCAGATCAACGAAAATGTACGTGGTAGTGATGTATTTATTATTCAATCTACCTGTGCACCGACTAATGATAACCTTATGGAATTGATTGTAATGGTTGATGCGCTTCGTCGTGCTTCAGCTGGTCGTATTACTGCTGTAATTCCTTACTTTGGTTATGCTCGTCAAGACCGCCGTGTACGTTCGGCTCGTGTACCAATCACTGCAAAAGTGGTTGCAGACTTCTTATCAAGTGTTGGTGTTGACCGTGTTTTAACTTGTGACTTACACGCAGAACAAATTCAAGGTTTCTTTGATGTTCCAGTAGATAACGTATTCGGTTCACCCGTACTTGTTCACGATATGTTGAAAAAAGTAGATATGGAAAACCCAATTGTGGTTTCTCCAGATATCGGTGGTGTAGTACGTGCACGTGCAATCGCGAAATTATTAAATGATACAGATATGGCGATCATTGACAAACGTCGTCCACGTGCAAACGTTGCTCAAGTAATGCACATCATTGGTGATGTTTCTGGTCGTGACTGTATCTTAGTTGACGATATGATCGACACTGGTG
This sequence comes from Bisgaard Taxon 46, assembly GCA_049941595.1. Classification (GTDB taxonomy): domain Bacteria; phylum Pseudomonadota; class Gammaproteobacteria; order Enterobacterales; family Pasteurellaceae; genus Pasteurella. Next base: position 70,126 of record JBNFNA010000005.1, on the reverse strand, counting down.
GCACATTATGTAAAGCAGCAGAAGCATTAAAAGAACGTGGTGCTAAACGTGTATTTGCTTACGCAACTCACGCCGTATTCTCTGGTTCAGCAGCGAAAAACCTTGCAAGCGATGCATTAGATGAAGTTGTTGTTACTGACACTATTCCACTTTCACCAGAAATCAAAGCATTAAACAAAGTACGTGTTTTAACTCTTTCGGGAATGTTAGCTGAAGCAATTCGTCGTATTAGCAACGAAGAGTCAATCTCTGCAATGTTCAGCTAATCTAGAACAGATTTACTCATAAAAAAGAGCGGTTGAAATTTTTAATTTTTCAACCGCTCTTTTTTTACTTCATAATAAATTTTAGATCAGTTTAATCAGATTACAGTTTTAATAATCTTTCAATTTCTTTCGCTCTCGCTAAGAATTTCTTACGCTCAGCTGTTCCCATTGTATTACTTGTACCCGGCAACTTCACTTTTAATGGGTTGACTGCACGTCCATTAATATGGAATTCATAATGTAGATGCGGACCAGTCGAACGCCCAGTGTTACCCGATAAGGCAATACGTTGGCCACGTTTAATGCTCTGCCCAGCTTTCACTAATGGACGACTTAAATGCATATAAACGGTCTGATATTCACGACCGTGGCGAATTACAATATAACGCCCTGCTCCATTTGCTTGATAGGCGACTTTTTCTACCACACCATCTGCAGGTGCAATAATTGGTGTCCCAATTGGCATTGCAAAATCCACGCCTTTATGTGGAGCAATACGTCCCGTTACAGGGTGGCGACGAGTTGGGTTAAAGTGTGAAGAAATACGGGCCTGGCGTTGTAACGGATAGCGAGCAAAACCTTTGCCTAATGTTTCCCCTTTCGAGTTATAATATCGACCGTTAGTTGCTTGGATCGCATAATAACTCTTACCCGCAGCCACAATATGAATTGCTTCTACATTCCCCTGACCTGTTAACTTATCTCCGATATATTCACGTGAAATCAATAACGAGAATTGATCTCCATTTTTAAGGCGTTTTAAATTAGTCTGCCATTGTAAGGTGGTTGTAAGCTGGTTAATTTGTCTGCCTTGTAATCCCAAGGCTTTAAGGCTGCTATTGAAAGAACCATTGACTTTTCCTTTCAACACTTCTTTTTTCCAAACACTTTTTTTCTGTAACACTTCACGCTTGAATGAGCCGTCCTCTTGGCGCTCATAAATACGCTCTTCACGTTCTGATACTAACCAGTTTAGATACTCCAGTTCACCTTTGGCATTTAAAATCCAATAAAATTGCTGACCGGGTTTTAAGTTTTTAAATTCTGAATAATTTTTCAATAAGTTGGCACTGGTTTCATCTTCCAAACCGGATAATTCCAATACATCTTGTAATGAGTCGCCTGCTACAACTGTGTGACTAAATTGGTTTTTGATACGCAACGCTTGATCCATTACGTCGAATAAATCAGCTAATGCATTTTTGGCATCTTCCGGTAAATCTGCAAAAATATCATCATCAACTGTTTTCACTTCATCAACTTCGTCATCTTTTGCATCAAGTTCATCATAGAAAGACGTTGCATCGAGCGCATTATCTTGCTTTGCACTTGCTAAGCTGTCTTCATTTGGGGAAGATGGCTCAGTTTTGTCCGAAGCCTCTGAAACAGAAGATAGCTCTTGCTGTTCAGTTGGCTGTTGTTCAGGATTATCAGCAGAAGAAGGATCGACTTTATCTACGACGGTAGACTCTTCCGAAACAGTGGTTTGAGAATTTGTTGTAGCAACACTTGTGTCTACTGATTCTGTGGATACATTATCTTTGTTAGGACTTAAAAATAAGCCTAAGCCAATAAATAGAATAGCAATAAAGAAAATCGCTAATTTAATCTGAAATTTCCTTTTTCGTCTGTCTCTTGCTAACTTAACGTGTCGCACTATGCTATTCCCTTCAAATTGATCTTTATTTTCTTATGACTTAGTAAATGTTAAAAAATTCATTACTGAATTAAAAAAAACTAAATATGTGCTGAAATCCTGCTCATTATTGGATTTTTGTCAGTACAAACTTGTGAAAACCCTAAAAATACGCTATTTTTATCGAAATTTTAAGATTCAAGTCTAGCAAATAATGCAAATTCATTCTATCAAAATACCCCTAATTGAGCTAAAAAATATTTATGTTGCTTTTGAACATAAAAATGCACTTCAAAATATCAATTTAACTGTCTATCAAAACTCAATTATCACGATTGTCGGCCCTAATGGTGGGGGTAAATCCACTTTATTGAAAGTCTTGCTAAAACTCATCAAACCTTCATCTGGTCAAGTGATTTATAGTAATAATGTGCGCATCGGTTATGTACCACAAAAAATCCACCTTGATCACAGCTTGCCGATGACTGTCGAAAAATTCTTGTCGCTCAAAAAAGGCATTCGTAAACAAGAGATTGATGAAACCCTCGCATTATTGTCTGTCAGCCATTTACGCAAAAATAGTATGCAGAAACTTTCTGGTGGTGAAATGCAACGCATCTTACTCGCTCGTGCTATTCTCAATAAACCAAACTTATTGGTATTAGATGAACCAACTCAAGGCGTTGATATCAATGGGCAAGCAGAACTGTATCAACTGATTCACCAAACACAACAAAAATTAAATTGTGCGATCCTGATGGTGTCACACGACTTAAATATCGTAATGGCGGACACCAATGAAGTGCTCTGTGTTAACCAGCATATTTGCTGTGCGGGTACACCTGAAATTGTGTCTAACGATCCCACTTTCATTCACTTTTTTGGAGATCAATTTGCGAAAAATGTGGCACTTTATACCCATAAACATAATCATAAACACAATATGCACGGCGATGTATGCTGTATTTCCGACTTTCAATCTGGACAATGTGAGCACAAAAACTAACGAGATCACTTATGTTTGATATTCTTTTCCCTGCTTGGTTAACAGGCATTTTACTTTCTATGATCACTGCACCGCTTGGTGCCTTTGTGGTATGGCGAAAAATGGCGTATTTCGGCGATACCTTAGCTCACTCTGCTCTTTTAGGTGTTGCACTGGGTTTCTTTTTGGAAATCAATCCTTATTTATCCATTTTAATTCTAACTTTGGTATTAGCCGTGATTATGGTGTGGCTAGAAGGCAAAACACAATTTTCCGTCGATACTTTACTCGGGATTATCGCGCACAGCTGCTTGTCACTCGGGGTTGTAACTGTTGGATTATTAGAAAATGTCAGAGTGGATTTAATGGCGTATTTATTCGGTGATTTGCTCGCAATTACTTACGACGATCTCATTTTTATTATTTCAGGTGTGGTGATTGTATTGGGCACATTAGTGTATTACTGGAAGCCATTAATCTCGACCACCGTAAGTGCTGAATTAGCACAAGTTGAAGGAATTAACGTGAATAAAATGCGTTTTATTTTGATGATGTTGACCGCACTTACGATCGCATTAAGTATGAAATTTGTGGGTGCGCTTATCATCACCTCATTACTCATTATCCCTTCTGCAACGGCACGTCGATTTGCAAAAACACCAGAACAAATGGTGATCATTGCTGTGTTGATTAGTATGGTATCAGTCAGCCTTGGATTACTCTTATCTGCCTATTACGATACAGCAGCTGGCCCGTCTGTGGTGATATGTTCGAGTTTATTATTTTTACTTTCCTTATTTAAGAAAGAAACGGCGTAACAAGCCGTTTTTTTATAAACGCATAAAAGTAAAAAGCCGTAAGTTTAACACTTACGGCCTTTCTAAAATCTTAATGGCGGAGGAAGTGAGATTCGAACTCACGGAGGGCGTAAACCCTCGCCGGTTTTCAAGACCGGTGCCTTCAACCACTCGACCATTCCTCCGTGGTTTGAATGGCGTGCAATATAATATAGTTATGCAACAGTGTAAACTAAAAAATAGAATTACAATGTTCGAGCGTTGTTATTTTGCTCACTTTGTTTCTGAATTAGACAAGATATTGCAAAATTGTTAATTTCCAAGATTGACTTTTACTGACCTAACCAGTACTTTAATGCAATATTTTTTATTCCATTTGCACAAGGAGCTTAATCTATGGAATCTCGTATTGTTGTTGATAGCAGAGAAGCATCGCTACTTAGCACGCACAAAGTGCTACGTAACACTTATTTCTTACTCGGCTTAACTCTCGCCTTTTCAGCAGTAGTTGCTTATATTTCAATGAGCTTAAATTTACCTCGTCCAGGCATCATCTTAATGCTAGCGGGTTTCTATGGTTTATTATTTTTAACCTATAAGCTATCAAATAGTGGATTAGGTATCCTAGCAAGTTTTGCCTTTACTGGTTTCTTAGGCTATACCCTTGGGCCGATTTTAAATGTCTATGTGAGCAACGGTGCAAGTGATATCGTTGTATTTGCGTTAGCTGGCACAGCAGCAGTATTTTTTGCGTGTTCTGCTTATGTCTTAACAACGAAAAAAGATATGTCATTCCTTTCAGGCACATTGTTTGCGTTATTCATCGTGTTGATTTTGGGTATGGTTGCAAGTTTCTTCTTCCAATCACCAATGCTTTATATTGCAATCAGTGGCTTGTTTGTTGTGTTTTCTACAATGGGAATCTTATACAAAACCAGTGATATTATTCACGGTGGCGAAACCAACTATATCCTTGCGACAGTAAGCATTTTCGTTTCACTTTATAACTTATTCATCAGCTTATTAAATATTTTCTCGATTTTATCGAATGATGAATAAGCTTTAATGCTTGCAACAAATTTAACGCCCCATTTTTGGGGCGTTTTGCTATAATAAATGCCCTCAAAGTGCAGTCAATTTTTAGAAAATTTAAGAAAAATGATAGAAGTAAACAATATTCAAATTGAAACAGATGCCCACGGCTATTTACTGGATTTAAACCAATGGAGCGAAGATGTTGCAAAAGCAATCGCTCAATTAGAAAACATTGAACTCACCGATGCACATTGGGAAGTCATTTATTTTGTACGTAATTTTTACCAAGAATATAAAACTTCTCCAGCAATCCGAATGCTAGTCAAAGCAATGGCACAAAAGTTAGGAGAAGAGAAAGGAAATAGCCGTTATTTACAACGTCTTTTCCCTGATGGACCAGCAAAACAAGCGACAAAATTAGCGGGTTTACCAAAGCCAGCTAAGTGTTTATAAATCAAAATTTTAATTTTTAATTTTTGAGAACCATTCCTATTTACAAAGCTATTTTTTGAGCATAGAATACCCGTGCGACTTTATTAATTAACAACATAAGGAGAAAATGATATGCGTCGCTTAGCCGTTATTTTAAGTGCAATTGTGCTTGGTATTTCTACCTCACCTGCTTTTGCAAAATTTAAAGTGGTAACTACATTTACCGTTATTCAAGATATCGCTCAAAACGTAGCTGGCGATGCTGCAGTTGTTGAGTCAATCACTAAACCTGGTGCTGAAATTCATGATTATGAACCAACACCAAAAGATATCGTGAAAGCGCAGAATGCAGATCTTGTTTTATGGAATGGTTTAAATCTTGAGCGTTGGTTTGAGCAATTCTTCCAAAACGTGAAAGATAAACCAGCTGTTGTTGTAACTGAAGGTATTACACCAATTTCAATCTATGAAGGTCCTTACAAAGATGCACCGAATCCACACGCTTGGATGTCAACATCAAACGCATTGATCTACATCGAAAATATTAAAAATGCATTAGTGAAATACGATCCCAAAAATGCTGATGTTTATGTGAAAAACGCGGAAAACTACGCAAATAAAATCAAAAAATTAGACCAACCTTTACGCGAAAAATTAGCGAAAATCCCTGAAGGTCAACGTTGGTTAGTTACCAGTGAAGGGGCATTCAGCTACTTAGCAAAAGACTACGGTTTACAAGAAGCTTACTTATGGCCTATCAATGCTGAAGAGCAAGGTACTCCACAACAAGTACGTAATGTGATCGAAACTGTTCGCAAAAACAACATTCCAGTTGTATTCAGTGAAAGTACAATTTCACCAAAACCTGCGAAACAAGTTGCAAAAGAAACTGGTGCTAAATATGGTGGCGTTTTATACGTAGACTCATTATCTGCTGCAAAAGGTCCAGTTCCAACTTACATCGATTTATTAAACGTAACTGTTTCTACTATCGTGAAGGGCTTTGAGAAATAATGACCGAGCCTACCATTGCATCTATTTCGGTCAATGATGTTACTGTACGCTATAACAATGGACACATCGCTATTCACGATATGACCTTTCATTTAGAAGGCGGTACGACTTGTGCACTGGTAGGAGTTAACGGGAGTGGAAAATCCACACTTTTCAAAAGCCTAATGGGACTCGTTAAACCACAAGAGGGATCTATCTCTCTTTGTGGTTTACCTATATCTGTGGCATTGAAAAAAAATCTCGTCTCCTACGTGCCTCAATCAGAAGATGTTGACTGGCAATTCCCTGTTTCTGTCTATGACGTTGTGATGATGGGGCGTTATGGCTATATGAATTTTTTACGAATTCCGACCGCACTTGATAAACAGAAAGTGCAAGAAGCTATGCACCGCGTCAATATCGAACATTTAGCTGACAGACAAATTGGCGAACTTTCAGGTGGGCAAAAAAAACGTGTATTCTTAGCACGTGCGCTTGCTCAACAAAGTTTAATTATTTTATTAGATGAACCTTTCACTGGTGTTGATGTGAAAACAGAAAATGCCATTATGGCTCTGTTAGATCAATTGCGTAGTGAGGGACATTTAATTCTTATTTCGACCCATAACTTAGGGACAGTACCGGATTTCTGTGATCAAGTGGTGATGATTAATCGCACTGTTCTCGCAGTCGGTAAAACCGAAACTACTTTCACGCAAAAGAACTTGGAGCTGGTATTTGGTGGCGTATTACGTCATATCAAATTATTGGGTAAAGATATCCACGATGATGAAGATTCACGTTCTGTGACCGTATTGAGTGATGATGAATTGCCTGCCGTTTTCTATGGTGAAACTAAAAATGATCCTCCTGCACCAATCATAAAACACCCTGAACATAAGGGAGATTAATAATGTGGGATCTCTTACTTGAACCTTTTCAATATGACTATATGACAAAAGCGATTCTGCTCTCTGCTGCCGTCGGTGGAATCTGTGCTTTTTTGTCTTCTTATCTGATGTTAAAAGGTTGGTCACTAATTGGTGATGCGCTATCACACTCTGTTGTGCCGGGTGTAGCTATTGCTTATGCATTAAGTTTGCCTTATGCACTGGGTGCATTTTTTTCAGGAATTTTAGCCGCACTTTCCATCCTTTGGATTAAATCCATCACAAAACTACGTGAAGATGCTGTTATTGGCTTTATTTTCACCACATTTTTTGCCCTCGGTTTGCTCATTATTTCGTTAAATCCAACATCGATTAATGTGCAAGATATTATTCTGGGAAATATTCTGGGAATTGCAGACGAAGATGTCACGCAAGTTGCCATTATTATTGGTATTACATTAGGTTTACTGCTTATCTTCTGGAAAGATTTACTTTTAGTCTTTTTCGATGAAACTCACGCAACCTCTGTTGGGCTTTCACCGTTACGTTACAAAATGCTGTTCTTCACATTGTTAAGCGCCTGTGTGGTTGCAGCCTTGCAAACTGTGGGAGCGATCTTAGTGATTGCAATGGTGATCACTCCAGGTGCAACGGCTTATTTATTAACAGATAAATTCCGTTCTCTTGCGATTATTGCTGTTACATTAGGCGTCATTACTAGCACCGTCGGTGTTTATGTCAGTTATTATTTAGATGGTGCAACAGGCGGATTAATTGTGTGTTTTCAGACCGCACTTTTCCTACTTGCCTTTTTCTTCTCACCTAAATATGGCGTACTACGCCGTCATCCCATAGCGAGAGATAAAGCAGAAATGGAGGCAAATAATGGCAATCTATGATTGGATCACTGAACCATTTAGCTATCCATTTATGCAAAATGCCTTATTTACGGCATTAATTGTCGCAATCATCTGTGCGGTGCTTTCTTGCTATTTAGTATTGAAAGGTTGGTCATTAATGGGCGATGCAATTTCCCACGCGGTTTTACCCGGCGTTGTGATTGCATTCTTATTAGGGCTTCCACTTTCTATTGGGGCATTTGGTGCGGGATTATTTTGTGCATTAAGTGTGGGTTATTTGAAAGAAAACAGCCGAATAAAAGAAGATACGGTAATGGGGATAGTCTTTTCTGGTATGTTTGCTTTCGGTATCGTGCTTTTCACGAAAGTCGAAACAGATCAACACTTATCGCACATTTTGTTTGGTAACTTGCTTGGCGTAAGTGATAGCGAATTAATCGAAACCCTGATTATCTCAGCCATTATTTTTACAATTATTGCCTTTAAGCGGAAAGATTTCCTCTTATATTGCTTTGATCCAAGCCATACTCGAGTTGCAGGTTTATCGCCAAAAATCTTACATTATGGGCTACTGGTCCTGCTTGCATTAACTATTATTACCGCAATGCAAGTTGTTGGGGTGATTTTGGTCGTGGCAATGTTGATTTCACCTGGCATTACTGCATTTACTTTGAGTAAACGCTTTGATTATATGCTTTTAATCGCGATCACAATGTCTGTTATCACCAGCTTATTGGGAACAATTATTAGCTATCATATCGATGCAGCCACAGGGCCTTGTATTATTTTATTACAAGCATTCTTTTTCCTGATTGCATTGATTTACCAAAAAATCAAATTACGTCCCAAACATTAATGTAATACATTAAACCCATCAAAAATATAAGAGCCGTCATAGTCTTGAGCAATTACCTGCTCAACTGTGGCGGTTTTTGGCCCTTGCTGTAACCAATTATGTAATGTCATTATTTGTTCTTCAGAACCACTTGCCACCACCTCTACGCTACCATCTTTCCGATTACGCACAAAACCTTGCACGCCAATTTTTGTTGCCTCACGCCAAGTAAAGTATCGAAAACCTACGCCTTGTACGATGCCAAAGATAAGAAATTGTTTCTTAATCATAAAATCCTCGCTTATTGTGTTAAATAATGTTCATTACATCACAGTTTTTAATATTAAATTCAGTCTTTCTATTTTCATTTGTTTAAAATTCGACTAGCATATAGCCTAACACTTTACTGAATAAAGTGCTTTGGCTTTAAACTTATGTTCCTTACAAAAATAGGAGTAAATATGAAATTCCGTTTCGCTGCATTAGCAACCGCAGCTCTATTAACTAGCACTGCGAGCTTTGCAGGTGTCATAACAAGCTCATCTAATATCGATTTTCTCGCAATCGATGGACAAAAAGCAAGCAAGTCACTTCTAAAAGAAACCCGTTCTTTCAATATCAATGATACACAAACTCACCAAGTGGTTGTTCGCGTATCTGAAATTGTTCGCTCTGGTTCTGACCGCACTTTATTTGAATCTGATCCAATCGTTGTTACTTTCCAAGGTTCAGCAGATGATGTTGTGATTTCTGCACCACGCTTAGAAACAGAAAGAGATGCAAATGCGTTCCAAAAATCACCTGTTATTCACGTGAAGACTGTTTCTGGTAGCGAAGTGCCTACTAAACAAGAATATCTCAAACAAGAAGGTTTCTTACCGGGAGTGAACCTGATTGATAACCTTTCTGAATATAATTCTTCAGATGCACCAGCTGCAGTGAAAAGCTTCGCAAGCACAGCAATGCCTGCAGCAATTCCAGGCTTTAGTAAAGCGCAAAAAGGCAAGATTACTGTGCAAGGCGAAAACGTTGCAGAGCAAATGTTACAATATTGGTATCAGCAAGCAGATAAAGAAACTCAAAGCCGTTTCTTAAACTGGGCAAAAACTCAAAAATAATGAATAAATTAAAAGTGAGCAAATGGCTCACTTTTATTTTATGTATTCGAGGAAATGAATGAATAATACCCAACGCACATTGCCAACACAAAAGCACATTGCTTTAGTTGCACACGATCATTGTAAACAAGAATTAATAAATTGGTGTAAAACTCACCGCACTTTGCTCGCTCAACATCATCTTTATGGCACCGGTACAACGGGCAATATGATTCAGCAAATGACAGAATTGACGATTAACCCATTGTTGAGTGGCCCGATGGGTGGTGACCAGCAACTTGGTGCATTAATTGCAGAAAAGAAAATTGATATGCTCGTATTCTTTTGGGATCCAATGAATGCAGTGCCACACGACCCCGATGTCAAAGCCCTAATGCGTATCGCAACCGTTTGGAACATTCCAGTGGCAATGAATATTGCAACCGCTAACTTTTTAATCAACTCACAAAGTTTTAATCAAGAAGTGCAAATTCGTATTCCTGATTATGATGCTTACTTAAAAGATCGCCTAAAATAGAAAAAGTGCGGTCTATTTTTGTGAATTTTTCAAATCTCATTATAATATCGCTCATCATCTTTATGTTGAGCGATATTTATTATCGAAATAAGCATTCTGACAAACTCACAACCGGAGGAGAACAAAAATGGGCTTGATTTTAAATATTTTGAATTTTGTATTAGGTGGTTTTGCAACAACTTTAGGTTGGTTATTGGCAACGCTAGTCAGTGCTGTACTGATCATTACCATACCTTATACTCGTAGCTGTTGGGAAATCAGCAAAATGTCACTTGTGCCATTCGGTAACGATATTATTCACGTTAAATACCTTGAGCCCCAAAATCCAATTAGTAACTCAATTGGTACTGTTTTAAATGTGGTTTGGTTCATTCTATTTGGTTGGTGGTTATGTTTATCACATATCTTTGCAGGTATTGCACAATGCTTGACCATTATTGGCATTCCAGTGGGATTAGCTAACTTTAAACTAGCAGGGATTGCCCTATTCCCAGTTGGTCAACGTGTTGTGCCAAAAGAAATTGCAGAGCTAGCACGCAAACAAGCGACAGAACAGCAATTCAGTCAATATAAATAATCACAAGGATCTCAATGAACAACTGGCTTAACGCAAAAGTAATTGCCACAATTCCTATTTTTATTGCGGTAAACCTTGCCGCAATCGCAATTTGGCTGCTTGATATTTCTGCGCAAAGTATGCCGTTGATTCTCGGAATCATCGCTGGCGGTTTAGTGGACTTAGACAACCGCCTCACAGGACGATTAAAAAACGTTTTTTACACCTTAATTGCGTTTTCTATTTCGTCACTGATTGTGCAAATGAGCATTGGTAATTGCTATCAATTTACCCTTTTAATGACTGCCATTACCTTTATTTTCACAATGGTTGGCGCAATTGGGCAGCGTTACAGTACAATTGCATTTGGGACGTTAGTAATTGCACTTTACACAACGCTTTCTTATCTGCCCGACACGCTCTGGTTTATCAACCCAATTATGATCCTTTGTGGCACCTTGCTGTATAGCGTGATCGCCCTAATTGTTCATTTATTCTTTCCTAATCGCCCTGTACAAGAAAATATTGCTAAATCTTTCTTGGCATTAGGTGCTTATTTAGATGCTAAATCACTGTTCTTCGACCCTGATGATGTCGAAAATTTAAGCAATAAAGAAGTCAATCTTGCAATGAAAGACAGCCAACTGATTGAAGCATTCAATGGTTGCCGTATTTCATTGTTCTATCGCATTCGTGGACAATATCGCCACAGCCGTACGCAAAAAATGATCCGCTATTACTTCTCGGCACAAGATATTCACGAAAAAGCCAATTCAAGTTTATTTAATTATCAAGCCCTTGCAGAACAACTCAAGAATACCGATTTAATTTTCCGTATTCAGCGCTTATTTGAGCTACAAGCACAAGCCTGCAAACAAATCGGTTTGAGTTTGCAACAAGGTAAAGATTATAAATATGATAACCGTATGGAAAAAGCGGTCTTAGGATTAACACAATCTTTCGAACTCTATATCCAACAACACAATAAAGATGATAGTGCTCATTTAAACTTGAAGACCTTAATTGAAAACATTCAAGCGGTTGATTGGCAGCTTCGCCACTTAGATCAAGATACTAACCACATCGAACGTACAGAAACCGCAAAAATTCACACACATCAAATTCGTGGTTTGCGTAATATTTTTTATACGATTAAAAGCCACTGCAATTTTAACTCTCAGCTTTTCCGCCACGCGGTGCGTTTATCCATTGTTGTATTCACGTCTTGTGCTATCGTCGAATTTTTCCAACTTGATCGGGGTTATTGGATCTTACTCACTGCCGTATTCGTTTGCCAACCAAACTATTCTGCAACTAAACTGCGTTTACGTCAGCGTATTCTTGGTACCATTTTGGGTGTGATTATTGGCTCTCTTCTGCCTTATATCAACCCGACTTTAGAGCTTCAATTAGGTTTAATTGTGGCAACAAGCACAATGTTTTTCTTCTTCAGAAGCAATAATTACAGTTTCTCAACTTTTTTCATCACAATACAAGTGCTAATTAGCTTTAACGTGATGGGATTTGACCTGCACGATGCGATGTACTCTCGTGTCATTGATACTCTTATTGGGGCTGCTATTTCTTGGGTTGCTGTGTCGTATTTCTGGCCGGATTGGAAATATTTGCAATTGGATAAAGTCAGTCGCCAAGCCATTAAAAGCAATGCAAAATATCTGCTTTATATCATCAGCCAGCTGCAATTTGGTAAAGGAGACAACTTGAAATATCGCATTATGCGCCGTAATGCCCACGAAAATGCGACCGCACTAAGTGCCACGATTTCGAATATGAATAATGAGCCACAAAAATACCAAGCGCATTTGCAACAAGGCTTTGAGTTGCTCAAAATTAATTATTCATTGTTAAGTTATATTTCAGCGTTGGGCGCATATCGTAGCAATATGAAAAAACTACAACAAAGCACGCGTTTTCTGGCAGGTTTTTATCCGATTGCGAAAAAAATCATTTATGTGCTTGAGCATATTGAGAAATTAACGCCAACCGTTTTTGAAAAGTTACAGAAAAGAATTGAATCCGATTTGAAACAAGCAAGTGCAGAACAAGCAGAAAATTTATTACAGCCACAATTTAGTGTGCCGATTCAACAACTTAATATGATTTCCCAAGTTCTGCCCTCTCTTTATAACACCTTTCACAAAGCGGATTTACACATCAAGCAAGATTAAAATTGCCGCATCACCGCCCCATTCTTTTGGGGCTTGGTGTAATGCACGCACTTTAGGATGCTGCACCAACCAACGAGGAATTTGGCGCTTTAACACATAAGAACCATACCCCGTCATCACACTTGCACAATAAACGTGTTCGTTTTCACAAGCTTGAATTAAGCTCGCAAGTTCCAATTTCGCTTGCTCTCTAGTTAAACCGTGCAGATCTAAAAACAACTCTGGGGAGAAATCGCCTCGTCTTAATTGCTTTAACAAATGTGAATCTTCCCCTTCTCTCAAATATTTGACCGCACTTTCTTCATTTAACAACGGCTCATATTCGTCCGAAAAATAAAATAATGTATCTTCTTTTTCTCGAATATCACGCAACGGTGATTTTTGCTTATGTATTTTCGGACGTGCGCTCACAAAAGTATCTTGTTTGAATGCTTTTACGCCTTTTGTTGCTTCACGGAATAAATCAATATCGTCTTGTTTTAACATCTTCTTCTTTCCATTTACAAATTGCGTGCAATCATACCATATTCTTGTTAGGTTATTTCCCAAATTTGCATTTATATGATATAAACTGAGCTTATTTTCGTTCTTACCCCAATAGGTATTTTATGACGCATAACCAAGAACTTATTGAAACCATTCTTGCCGATCAAGTTTATAACGAACTTCATTCCATTCAAGATTTTCTCCGCTGGACTTATAGTAGCTTCAACCGCTCCGATATTTATTATGGACACGGTTACGATAATGCTTGGGATGAAGCAATGCAATTAGTGTTATCAACGCTCGATTTGCCATTGGATTTCCCTAATGAATTATATTCTGCTCGCTTAACCCGTTCAGAAAAAGAAGTTCTCATTCGTTCAGTGATTCAACGCATTGAAAAACGTATTCCAATAGCTTACCTCACCAACCAATCTTGGTTCTGTGGATTACCATTCTATATCGATGAACGAGTTATCGTGCCACGCTCACCAATTAATGCGCTGATTCAAGACGGGTTCTCTAGTTTACTCAGTGAGCAACCTAAACGTATTTTAGATATGTGTACGGGTAGTGGCTGTATTGCTATTGCTTGCGCGGTGCAATTCCCTGATGCTGAAGTCGATGCAGTTGATCTTTCCCCAGAAGCGTTAGAAGTTGCTGAAATCAATATTGAACGCCATCAATTACTCCACCGCGTATTTCCAATGCAATCGGATTTATTCAATGATTTGGCCAAAGTGGAATACGATTTAATCGTGAGTAACCCGCCTTATGTGGACGAAGAAGATTTAGCAGATATGCCTGAAGAATTTCATTATGAGCCAGAAATGGCATTAGGCTCTGGTGTTGATGGTTTAGAAATCACCAGACGTATTTTATACGCAGCACCTGATTATCTCAGCGAACAAGGTATTCTTGTGTGTGAAGTTGGCAACAGTATGGTGCATTTAATTGAGCAGTATCCAGATGTACCATTCAACTGGGTTGAACTTAAAAATGGTGGCGTCGGTGTATTTGCACTGAAAAAAGCGGATTTAATCAAATATCGCCACTTATTTGCTTAATCAAATTATTCAAAAACAAGCCGCATTTCTGTGTCACACAAAGTGCGGTTATTTTTTATTAAATTTTAGGCAATAAAAAAGACCGATTTTCATCGGTCTTTTTTGATTAATTAGAGAACTCTAATTAGAAGTGTACGCGTAAACCTAAACCTACGTTACGACCTCTCGCTGATACTGTACCAGTCTCGTCTTTTTCTTTAGTCCAGCCTGCTTCTAAGAAGGTTTCAACATTTTTGTGAAGTTTATAACCAGCACCTAAAACTAAACCACGCTTTTTAACGTAATCTGCTTTAGTACCAGTTTTACCTTGTGATGCTACAGCATAAAGTTTAGCCATTTCAGTTACTTGATATTGTGCACCTAACTCAATTGCACGTTCTTTACTATCAACACCAGTTGTTCTTGCGTGAATATAGTCAACACCAACAGATACTGGGCCATAAGCTAATTCAGTAGCCACTTTAAATGTTTTTTCTTTTCTTAAATCTACGTCTATTGGACGAGGATTTAAGTCTGCATTAATATCAACTTTTTGTTCAGAATATGCAGTCGCAAGTTTGAAACCTAAATCACCCATTTGACGCTCATATAAACCAGCAACTACTACACCTCTACCAGTACGCTCTGCAATTTTCGCTGTATTATCTTCAAATACATAAGCTGCACCAAATGAGAAACCGTTGAATGAAGCTGATGTGAAGTTAATTGCACGCTCACCGTCCGGTAATGGTTTACCTACACCACCGTATAAGTATGAGTAGTCAGAGTAACCAATTTTATCACCGATAGTTAATTGTTTACCGAATGTTAAAGTACCAACACCTTCATATCCGAAACCAGCATATAAACGTTTAAGTTGTACTTTATCACCGAAACCAGTTTTAGAACTGAAACGTAATTCACTGTAAGCTAATGCGCTTAAACCACCACCTAAGTCGTGTGATCCTTTAAGAGAGATACGTGAACCGTTATCTTTTAAGTCAGTGCGTTTATCTTTAGATTTTTCTAAAAGTAAACGAACAGAACCGTTTAAATCTACTTTAGTACCGTCTTGGTTGAATACTGTTGCTGCGTTTGCTGAAGTTGCTGCTAAAGCTGCTACTGCTAATGCTACGATTGTCTTTTTCATAAAATCACTACCTTGTTTTTGGAGTTTTATATTTAATTGAATAATTACTTACTCAATCAACCTAAAAATCAATAACAAAGCCATTGACTGGCTTCTTACTTTTTGCAAATGCAAGATAGCAAAGCTCTTTTTTCTTGTCAAAACCTAAAACATCACTCCAGTAGTTGCATCAAAACAAAAAACAACCTTAAAAAACAATAACTTAAATATAATTATAAATAAAAAAATAATAGAAAAAGTGTTAACAAGATCACAATTTATGATATTTATTCTGCGTAAAAATAGCCCCAACAAAATATAACACATTGATTTTTAATATGATTTAAATAACAATTGGAAACACAATACTTTGAAATACAAGAATAAAAGCATTTTTTTAAAAGTTCATTTCATTTTTGTGATATAGATCACACTTTTAAGAAAAAGAATGTCCTTTTTTGTCCAAAATACAAGCTAAAACAACATAAAAATCGGCATTTTCGGTCATTAAAAATGACTGATGTTAGATAAAAAACGGGCAGAATACGGATGAAAATAAAATCGGATGAAAAAAATCACTAGTTATTTGATAAACATAAACAATACCTTTCAATTTAAGTGATAATTTACATCGAATTTTGTATTGTTCTCACTGCAAGAAACAGCGATAATATGCGACTGACTTGAAGAAAGAGAAACAAGATTTTCCTCTAAGCAATAGAAATTATGACTGAATATATCCTACTTATTATTAGCACGGCCTTAATAAATAACTTTGTCCTAGTGAAATTTCTAGGGCTTTGTCCGTTTATGGGTGTTTCAAAGAAAATTGAAACTGCAATAGGTATGAGCTTAGCAACAATGTTCGTTCTCACCGTTGCTTCGATTTCAGCTTATTTAATTGACACTTATATTCTTGCTCCATTAAGCGCAACTTTCTTACGCACACTCGTCTTTATTCTTGTGATTGCTGTTGTTGTTCAGTTCACTGAAATGGTCATTCACAAAACAAGCCCGACACTTTACCGTTTATTAGGCATTTTCTTACCACTGATCACAACAAACTGTGCAGTGCTTGGTGTTGCGCTACTCAATATTAATTTAGCACATAATTTAACCCAATCTGTTGTCTATGGATTTGGTGCATCTTTAGGATTTGGCATTGTGTTAGTCTTATTTGCTGCTTTACGTGAACGTTTAGCTGCTGCAGATGTGCCAAATGTATTTAGAGGTGCCTCTATTGCATTGATTACAGCGGGCTTGATGTCATTAGCATTTATGGGCTTTACTGGATTAGTGAGACTCTAATGACTTCAACTGTATCTTTAATTCTGATTTCCATTGTCATTTTAGCCCTCATTTTTGGTGCTATCTTGGGTTTCGCTTCAATAAAACTCAAAGTGGAAGCCGATCCTATTGTCGAAAAAATCGATGCATTATTACCACAAAGCCAATGTGGTCAATGTGGCTATCCTGGCTGTAAGCCTTATGCCGAAGCTATCGCAAATGGTGATGACATTACCAAATGTATTCCTGGCGGACAAACCGTCATAGTGAATATTGCTGAATTAATGGGCGTTGAGCCTCCCGCAACTGATATTGAAGGCGATCCTGTGCCAATGGTTGCCTTTATTGATGAAGAAATGTGCATTGGTTGCACTAAATGTATTCAAGCCTGCCCTGTGGATGCGATTATTGGCACAAACAAAGCAATGCATACTATTATTCCTGATTTATGCACTGGATGTGAATTATGTGTGCCACCTTGTCCAACTGACTGTATTTCGATGATTAAAGTTGAACAGAATATTAATAACTGGAATTGGAAATTTGATCCAAAGCTCGTTATTCCCATTGTTGATACGACAACAACACAAAAAAGAATTATCAAAGGGGAATAAAGATGGATGTATTAACGCAATTTAATTTAGGCAAATTATGGGATTTCAAAGGAGGAGTTCATCCACCTGAACGCAAATCTCAATCAAACCACGTGCCTGTTCGTCACACTAAATTAGTCGAAAAATACTACATTCCCGTTAAACAACACGCTGGAAGTGCGGGTGATATTTTAGTTAATATCGGCGACCACGTATTAAAAGGGCAACCTCTCACACAAGGCGATGGCCTACGTGTATTACCTGTTCACGCTCCAACTTCGGGTTATATCGTCAATATTGCCCCTTATGTTGCTGCCCACCCATCAGGCTTACCAGAGCTTTGTATTTATCTCGAATCTGATGGCACAGAGCAATGGGTAGAACGCCACCCTATTGATGATTTCTTAACTCAAACACCAGAACAACTTGTCGATAAAATTTATAAAGCAGGTGTCGCTGGGCTTGGTGGCGCGGCGTTCCCAACTGCGGCAAAAATTCATTCAGCTGACAAACAAGTCAAATTATTAATCATCAACGGTGCAGAATGTGAGCCTTATATCACTTGTGATGACCGTTTAATGCGTGATTATCCCGAGGAAATTATCGAGGGAACTCGAATTCTTCGCTATATTTTACGCCCGGAAAAAGTAGTGATCGCCATTGAAGACAACAAACCAGAAGCGGTCGCAGCACTACAAAAAGCCTTACAAGGTGCAAATGATATCGAAATTCGTGTGATCCCAACCAAATATCCGTCTGGTGCAGCAAAACAGCTCATTCATATTTTAACGGGTATGGAAGTACCAAGTGGGCAACGTTCTTCAAGCATTGGTGTACTAATGCAGAACGTGGGCACAGCATTTGCGATTAAACGTGCAGTAATGAATGATGAACCACTAATTGAACGAGTTGTCACACTCACGGGCGATAAAGTAGCTAACAAAGGCAACCAATGGGTGCGTATTGGCACACCAATTTATCAACTTTTACAGCAATATGGCTATCAATATGATTCCCGCTTCCCTGTGTTTATGGGCGGGCCTATGATGGGTTTCATTTTGCCAGACTTACACGCACCAGTAACCAAAATTACCAACTGCCTACTCGCCCCAGACCATTTTGAGTACGCACCGCCCGCACCAGAACAATCTTGTATTCGTTGCTCTGCTTGCTCGGATGCTTGCCCTGTCAATTTAATGCCACAGCAATTGTATTGGTTTGCGCGCAGTGAAGATCACGAAAAATCGGAAGAATACGCCTTACACGATTGTATAGAGTGTGGTTTGTGTGCCTATGTCTGCCCAAGCCATATTCCATTGATCCAATATTTCCGCCAAGAAAAAGCGAAAATTTGGGATATCAAACAAAAAGCCAAACAAGCTGAAGAAGCGAAACAACGCTTTGAAGCACGACAAGCTCGCTTAGAAAAAGAAGAACAAGAACGCAAAGCCCGTGCGCAAAAAGCAATGGCGGCTCGCCGTCAAGAAATGACAACGCAAGATGGTGTCGATCCAGTTCAAGCAGCCTTGGAACGTTTAAAAGCCAAGAAAACAGAAACGGAAACCTCTGCACCAGTCAAAACGATTGTTGGCGAAAAAGGGAAAATATTGCCAGACAACAGCGATATTATGGCGCAACGTAAAGCTCGCCGTTTAGCACGCCAAAAAGAACAGGCTGAAACTACGATACCAGTAGAAAATAACGGAACGCAAAGTGATGTAGATCCTAAAAAAGCCGCAGTGGCTGCTGCGCTTGCCCGTGCTAAAGCGAAGAAGGCACAGCAAGCTGGCACAACAGCTGAACCAGTCACAGACAAATCAGCAACACAAAGTGCGGTAGAAAATACTGAAGTTTCGGCGGCTCAACCAACAGAAGAAAACGACCCACGCAAGGCTGCAATTGCAGCAGCTATCGCCCGTGCGAAAGCGAAGAAAGCACAGCAAACTGGCACAACAGCTGAACCAATCACAGACAAATCAGCAACACAAAGTGCGGTAGAAAATACTGAAGTTTCGGCGGCTCAACCAACAGAAGAAAACGACCCACGCAAGGCTGCAATTGCAGCAGCTATCGCCCGTGCTAAAGCGAAGAAAGCACAGCAAGCTGGCACAACAGCTGAACCAGTCACGGACAAATCAGCAACACAAAGTGCGGTAGAAAATACTGAAGTTTCGGTGGCTCAACCAACAGAAGAAAACAACCCGCGCAAGGCTGCAATTGCAGCGGCTATCGCCCGTGCGAAAGCGAAGAAAGCACAGCAAACTGGCACAACAGCTGAACCAGTCACAGACAAATCAGCAACACAAAGTGCGGTAGAAAATACAGAAATTTCAACTGCCCAACCAACGGAAGAAAACGACCCACGCAAGGCGGCAATTGCAGCCGCTATCGCCCGTGCGAAAGCGAAGAAAGCGCAACGTGCAAGTGAAGTGATTTCAGGTGTCAGTGAAAACTCAAATGAAAGTGCGGTGGAAAATTCAGAAATTCTCACCGCGCCACCAGCTGTGGAAGAAAATGATCCTCGTAAAGCTGCAGTCGCGGCGGCTATCGCCCGTGCGAAAGCAAAAAAGGCTGCTGCTCAACAAGCCAAAAACAATGAATAAAGGATAAAAATAGCAATATGTTTAAAATGGTAAGTTCCCCACACACTCATTCAGGCAAGCTCACAATGCGCATTATGTTGTGGGTTATTGCAGCAATGTTGCCTGCTGTCTGTGTTCAACTCTATTATTTTGGCTACGGTGTATTGATTCAATCTGCACTTGCTATTAGCTTTGCGCTGTTTTTAGAATGGCTCGTCACGCTATTACGTAAAAAACCAGCACTGTTTTATATTTCAGATTTTAGTGTTGTGTTGACCGCCCTTATCCTTGCTGTGGCGATTCCCCCTTATGCACCTTATTGGGTCATTTTAATTGGGATATTCAGTGCTGTCATTTTAGGCAAACACGTTTATGGCGGGCTCGGGCAAAATCTATTTAACCCGGCAATGATTGGTTATGTAGTGCTACTGATTTCATTTCCATTACAAATGACAACTTGGTTACCACCGCTCACCTTGTTAAATGAGCCACCAACATTTGCTGATGCTTATCACCTAATATTTACGGGATTTAGTACTGACGGCTTTAGTTTACACCAATTAACACAATCCGTAGATGCCATTACACAAGCTACCCCACTCGATAGTGCAAAAGTCGTTTTAGGCAATGCGGCAGTAGAAAATGCTGAAATAAAATACCGCACTTTATTAACCTCCCCAATCTTTACAGGTAGCTTTGCAATGGGTTGGTGGCAAGTAAATTTAGCCTTTTTATGTGGTGGATTATTTTTAATTTGGAAACGCATTATCCATTGGCAAATTCCAGTAGCAATGTTAGCTAGCTTTACTGTATTTGCAGGACTTACTGAACTCATCGCCCCAATGCAACATTATCAAACCTTACCGCACTTATTCAGCGGTGCAATGATGTTTGGTGCATTTTTTATTGCAACTGATCCTGTCACAGCTTCAATCACACCAAGAGGAAAATTGGCTTTTGGCGGATTAGTGGGCTTCCTTGTATACATTATCCGTTTCTACGGTAGCTACCCTGACGGTGTTGCATTTGCCGTGTTATTAAGCAATATCTGTGTGCCATTAATTGACCACTACACACGTCCACGTGTGGCAGGCCACCAAAGGAAAGGGGCATAAAATGAAAACAGTCAAAGTCTCTATTCGTTACGGTTTGCTTTTAGCATTAGTCGCTTTTATTTGTGCAGCGTTATCTACTGGTATCTATTTTCTGACGAAAGATAAAATTGAAGCAGAAATTAATAAACAGAAACAAGATTTGCTTTTGCAAGTTGTGCCACAAACTTATTTTGATAATGCGCTCATTGAGTATTGTTACGAACCTGAGAGCAGCATATTAAAAGACAACCGTATTCAAGAAATTTGTATTGCCACCCAATCGGGCAAAAAAACCGCCTACGCAATTGAAACTATTGCGCCCGATGGCTATTCGGGCAATATTCGTCTACTTATTGGAATGACACCAGAGGGGGAAATTTTAGGCGTTCGCGTGTTAGAACATCACGAAACTCCGGGGCTAGGCGATAAAATTGAAACCCGTTTTTCTAACTGGATTTTGAGTTTCAATAATCAACAGATCACGTCTGATAATTTATCAGAATGGGCAGTGAAAAAAGACGGTGGAAAATTCGACCAATTTTCAGGTGCTACAATTACCCCGCGCGCGATTGTCAATCAAGTGAAAACGGCTACTTTGGCAATGTTAGATGAAATCAACAAAGAGAAAGCAGAATGAGCGAAACAGTAGAAAAAACGACCGCACTTTCCGATGAAAACGATAATCTTCTTGATAACTCATCGGCTGTAACCGCAAAACCTACCAATGCAATTTGGAAAGAGCTTTTACAGCAAGGTTTGTGGAAAAACAATGGTGCACTTGTGCAATTATTGGGGCTTTGTCCATTATTAGCCGTTTCCAACTCGGTGACTAACGCCTTAGGTTTAGGGCTTGCCACAATGTTGGTCCTCATTTGCAGTAACACCGTGGTATCCGTCTTCCGTCGCCATATTCCAACGGAAATTCGCATTCCCATTTATGTAATGATCATCGCCACAACAGTAACGATCGTACAGCTTGTGATGAATGCCTATACCTATTCTTTGTATCAATCTTTAGGGATTTTCATTCCATTGATTGTGACTAACTGTATTGTGATTGGGCGTGCAGAAGCGTTTGCCTCAAAGAATCCACTTTCTCATTCCATTTTTGATGGATTTGCGATGGGATTAGGAATGTGCTTAAGCCTTGTAGCACTAGGTGCAATTCGTGAAATTTTAGGCAACGGCACTTTATTGGATGGTATTGAACATTTACTCGGTGATTGGGCAAAAGGCTTACGCATTGAGCTATTCCATTTAGACAGTCATTTCTTGCTTGCGATTTTACCACCAGGTGCATTTATTGGCTTAGCGTTACTGCTTGCAATGAAAAATTTTATTGATCAACGTAAAAAATAATGAATAAACAAAAACGTATTGAGATTTTGACACGCCTACGTGATGGAAATCCTCACCCTACGACAGAATTAAATTATAGCTCACCTTTTGAGCTATTAATTGCCGTAATTTTATCCGCACAAGCCACAGATAAAGGCGTCAACAAAGCCACAGACAAACTCTTTCCTGTGGCAAACACGCCTGAAGCAATCTTAGCCTTAGGTGTAGATGGCTTAAAAGAATATATTAAAACTATCGGTTTATTTAATAGTAAAGCTGAAAATATTATTAAAACGTGCCGTGATTTAATTGAAAAACATAATGGCGAAATTCCACAAGATCGCGCCGCACTTGAAGCCCTGGCGGGTGTTGGGCGTAAAACGGCCAACGTGGTTTTAAATACCGCATTTGGACACCCCACTATTGCCGTTGACACACATATTTTCCGTGTTTCAAATCGTACTGGTTTTGCACCGGGAAAAGATGTTGTGAAAGTAGAAGAAAAATTACTCAAAGTTGTGCCCGATGAATTTAAAGTCGATGTGCATCATTGGTTGATTTTACACGGACGTTACACTTGTATTGCTCGTAAACCACGTTGTGGGTCTTGTATTATCGAAGATTTATGCGAGTTTAAGGAAAAAACAGAATAATTTTAAATTTGGATGTAAATTTATGACAACAAAAAAACAAGAAAGACAAACTTGGTCAAGTCGTTTGACTTATATTATGACAGTGGCTGGTGCAACTGTTGGTTTTGGCGCAACTTGGCGTTTTCCTTACTTAGTAGGTGAAAACGGTGGCGGTGCTTACGTATTTTTATTTTGTTTAGCTATGATTTTGATCGGTATTCCAATGATCCTCGTGGAAAATGTGATTGGACGCCGTTTACGAGTGAATTCAATCGACGCATTTGACGACAAATTGGGACTAGGTCATTCTAAATATTGGAAAATCATCGGCTATATGGGCTTGCTCGGTGCTTTCGGGATTATGGCTTATTATATGGTGCTTGGTGGCTGGGTAATCACCTATATCATCAACCTTGTGACTGGTACATTGGATATTTCCGCACCAATTACTAAAGATGTAGCAAAAGAATTCTACGACTTACACATTGGCAACAGCCCACTTGAAATTTCTCTCTATACCCTGCTTTTCGTTGCCGTAAACTACTTTATTTTAGCAAAAGGTATTATCGGCGGTATTGAACGTTCAGTGAAATATTTAATGCCATTATTATTTGTTTTCCTCATTGGTATGGTCATTCGCAACGTGACACTACCTGGCGCAATGGAAGGAATTACGTTCTATCTAAAACCTGATTTTTCTAAAATCACACCACAATTATTTATCTTCGTCTTAGGTCAAGTATTCTTCGCTTTAAGTTTAGGTTTCGGCGTATTGATTACGTTATCAAGCTACTTAAACAAAGAAGAAAATCTTATCCAAACGGCGGTTATCACCGGCTTTACAAATACCATTATTGCTGTATTAGCAGGCTTTATGATTTTCCCATCCTTATTCACTTTTGGGATCGCACCAAATTCAGGGCCAACACTAGTATTCCAAAGTTTACCAATCGTATTCTCGCATTTGTGGTTAGGTAAAGTTTTTGCAATCATCTTCTTTAGCTTATTGTTGATCGCGGCACTAACAACCTCATTAACCATTTATGAAGTAATTATTACCGCACTACAAGAAAAACTCAGAATGCGTCGTAGCAAAGCGATTATCCTCACACTCGGTGGAATCTTTATTTTGGGTAACATCCCATCGATTTTAGGCGACAATGTATTGAAAGATGTGACTATTTTCGGTAAAAGTATTTTTGATGCCTTTGATTATGTCAGCGGTAACATTCTCTTTATGTTAACGGCATTGGGCTGTGCAATCTTCGTTGGTTTCGTACTCAAAGACGATGCAAAACGCGAACTTTCACCAAATCCAGATTCAACCTTCACTAAAATTTGGTTTAACTATGTGAAATTCGTTGTACCTTTCATTATTTTAGTGATTTTCGTCAGCAACTTAATCTAAAAATAAGGTGGGTTTAGCCCACCTTAATTTTATCTTCTGTAATCATCCAAATCAGTCTTGATTTTCACTAATACTCTATACTATCTACCCTTTTTTATATGTAAAAACAGGAAAATAACTCCTGATAAAAAAGATATAATAATAGCCGCTAAAAAATCATATCGATCTATGATGAAAGGTAAAACCTCGCTTATTCTTCCACCTAAAACAAGACCATAAATGATAAGATATATGCTTTTCAATATTATTAAAAATAACACTCACAAAATAGAAAATAAAAAATAATATATAAATAACCTTATATATTTCATAAAAGTTGCTTTTTTCATTTTATCTTTTTTATCACTAGAACATATATGTTATCTGATTGTCCTGATTCACCTATAACACAATACATCATTCAAAAAATATCGATGAGAATAGATTGAGAAATAGTATTAATATCACTTATATCAAATACAGTCTCATTGCTTCTATTTTTATGAAAAGTAAACGTGGAAAATGTACCTACTTTATCATTCTGAAAATTTATTAATACTGTACAACTAGTACTAGGATATATTTTCCTCCACTTCCTTTTAAACTCCTCTAAAAATAAAAGAGATTGAGATAAAATATTATTGTCAACATAATCATCTATATGAAACCTATTTATACTTGCTTCATAGCCTGATAAATCAATAAACTGTGGTGAAATAGAATTTACATCAATTACATCAATTACATCAATTACATCAATAGAATTATCTATTTGTTGAAATTTAAAAAATATACAATTATCAACATTAGAAAACTCCAACAACTCCAATAGGTTGATTGAAACATTATCTTTTTCTAATGTCCTTTTTATTTTATTAATTTCATTCTTCATAGATGGACTAAGATATAAAATTTTTCACCTTAAAAAGTTTATTAATCATTTAATAATATCTTTATCAAAGAATTAATATTTAATTCTAAACACCTGTTCATCTTACTTTACTGAGCTTTTATTATCTATTCTGCTTTGATTTTCCTAAACGTAAAAATTATCAAAGTGAATCAACATTTAACTCAAAAACATCAATATCGTTTTTAATGATAATAAGCTCATTTAACTCTTCCCATAAGTCAGAGGCAAAAAACAACACTAAATTACATTTACTTAATTTAAAATCAATCCAATCTTGGTAGTTATCAAAACAGTTTTTATCACGTTTACCTAAAGAAAAATATAAGTAATCTACTTTATTTATTAAGCCAATCATAGCATCTATATTTTTAACATTTAATTCTGCATACCCTAATAGATCAATACCTGAATCCGTTATCTTAAAAATGCTATCCTTATTTTCGAAAATATCAATATTAACACCTGAATGCTCTAATATCTTCCAAAGACCTTTATATTTAAGGCTTTCTTTATTTGGTTGATTTGATATTTGAATTACAAATTCTAATCTAGTCTCACTTGGATAATTACAGGATAAAAATTTCTTGAGTAAACAATATTTCCCTGTTGAAGACTCCATATTTAGCAGTTCAAAGCTTATAGCTGATGCACTAGAAAATGGGGAAAAATACATTTCTGCAAAATTTGCTATATTATTTTTCTCTTTAATATTAATTGCTTTTCTTACAACAATATTATTTCGCATCATTTTCCTCAAAAATAACTTCTACTTTCTATTAAGCATCATCAACGTATTCTCTCAAATAAGATGAACCTATTAGGAAAGAAAACTTTTCCAAAATCGACCGCACTTATTGAAAACCCTCTTAAGATTTCTCATTAAATGATTTAATGATAAATCGTATTGATACATATCCTGAGTATCAATAATTTCCTCATAATTCAGATCGATTATAGGTTTAGCGAGAAACTCATCCCATTTTTCTAATAAATAGATAAGTTCTTCTCGACTAATCACAATATATACCGTATCTTCGGGATCATAATCTTCTGGCTCACAATCATCTTCATAAAGCCCATATCCAATTTTGACATTATCATAGTCTATTAGCGCATCTATCGCATCTACACCAATATAACAATTCGTGAGTGAATTATTATATAAGTCTTCCAACATATAATTCTTTGTATACTGTGAATGATACCTAGAACAAAAATAACTTACATATGTGCATATATATTCATCACGTTCTCTATCTTCACTCATTTGATGTGGTATACAAATAGGAAATACATCATTATTATCAAATGGATCGTGAGTATATGAAAAAATAAGTTTCATTAATCCTTTCCCAATCTAGCACTCATTTATAACAAATGATTTCACAAAAACTATACTTTGCTATTCTAAATATCTACTCTAAATTCAACTCTTCAAAGTTAAAACTTTTTCAAAATCGACCGCACTTTGATTACCTATAAAAATGGGGTAAATCCACTTACCCCATTTCGATCTCTATTTACTTGTGTTTTTCTTTTCTTCGAGCTCTTCCCAACGTAAAAATGCTTCTTCAAGCGCTTGTTCAGCATCGGCTAATGCCTGCAATTTTGCAGAAGTATAATCGTGGGCTTGTTGGAAAAACTCAGCACTGCCAATTTCAGCCTGAAGTGCGGTCACTTTTTCTTCCAATTCTTCCAAAAGTTGTGGTAATTGTTCCAACTCTCTTTGTTCTTTATAAGAAAGTTTTACTGAACGTTGTTGGTTCTTACCTGTTTGCGAAACTTGTTCAGAATCGACCGCACTTTTCACTGTCTCTGCTTGTGCTGCTTTCTTCTGTTTTAAGGCTTCTTGTTCGGCTTTATGCGCAAAATAGTTAGCTTGCTGTTGTTTTGCATCGTGGAAACCGCCCACATATTCATTCAGCACGCCATCGCCTTCAAACATAAAACATTCTGTTGCCGTATTATCAATAAATTGACGATCGTGGCTGACGATTAATAACGTGCCTTGATAATCCGCCAAAATTTCCTCTAATAATTCTAAGGTTTCAACATCAAGATCGTTGGTTGGCTCATCCAGAATTAATAAGTTATTTGGTTTAAGTAACAATTTCGCAAGTAATAAGCGGTTGCGTTCACCGCCAGATAATGCCTTAACTGGCACCATTGCTCGTTTTGGTGGGAATAAGAAGTCTTGCAAATAGCCTAATACGTGGCGTTTAATACCATTTACTTCAATATCTTGCTTGCCATCGGCGACATTGTCCATCACTGTTTTTTCAGGGTCAAGATCGGCACGGTATTGATCGAAATAAGCGATATCTAATTTAGTACCGCAACGCACCGTACCTGATGTTGGTTTGATTTCGCCCAGCAATAATTTAATGAAAGTTGTTTTACCACAACCATTTGGCCCCACAAGCGCAATTTTATCGCCACGTAAAATAGTCGTGCTGAAGTTTTGCAGAAGTTTTTTACCTGCAACCTCATAGCTAACGTTATCCATTTCAAACACAATCTTGCCAGAACGGCTTGAATTATCGATTTGTAATTTTGCTGTGCCCAACACTTCACGACGCTGACGGCGTTCTTCACGTAACGCTTTTAACGCACGTACACGCCCTTCATTACGAGTTCTACGTGCTTTAATCCCTTGACGAATCCACACTTCTTCTTGCGCCAATTTTTTATCAAAGAGTTCGTTTTGTAAGGCTTCAACACGTAAGTTTTCTTCTTTTGTGGTGAGATACAGATCGTAATTGCCCGGATAAGATGCAAGCTGACCACGATCTAAGTCCACAATTCGGGTTGCCATTTTGCGAATAAACGAACGGTCGTGAGAAATAAATACAATACTGCCTTCAAAGCCTAATAAAAATTCCTCCAGCCATTCAATTGCATCAACATCTAAATGGTTTGTTGGTTCGTCTAGCAATAACACATCAGGTTGGCAAACTAAGGCACGTGCTAATGCGGCTTTACGCAACCAACCACCTGATAATTCAGATAATAAAGTGTCTGGATTAAGAGCCAATTTGGCTAAAACTTCTTTGATCTTGCTTTCAAAACGCCAGCCATTAGCGTGATCTAATTTTGCTTGGACTTGGGCTAATTGATTGAGGGCATTTTCGCTATATTCTTTTTCTAATTGCAATGAAATGCGGTGATAGTCTTTCAATAATTCCGCAAGATGTTCAATCCCTTCAGCAACATAATCAAACACATTGCCTTCTGCGTGACGAGGTGGGTCTTGTTCTAAACGGGAAACAACGATATCTTTTTCGAACTGCAAGCGACCGTCGTCCATAATAACTTCGCCCGATAAAATCTTCATTAGCGTCGATTTGCCCGCACCATTGCGACCTACTAAACAAACACGTTCGCCAGCTTCAATATGTAAATCGGTGTGATCTAATAAAGGGTGATCACTAAAAGAAAGGTATCCATTGGTTAAGGATATTAATGCCATAATGCCTCTTTTTTAAATAATTATTTTTACAACTGCTGATAAACTCTCAATGCATACGCATCGGACATACCGGCGATATAATCACAAATAATACGTTTTTTGCCATTTTCTTCTGCATTTTTCCAACGCATTGCGGTATTGCGTGGCAGTAAACGCTCTGGATCAGATTCAAAAATTTGAAACATTTCCGTTAAAATACGCTGTCCTTTGTATTCAATGCGTTGTGTTTCCACATTTCTAATCACGTATTTCCACACAAATTTTTTGAAAATATTTAACACAGCCACCACTTCATCTGGTAACTCTGCATTATAACGTAATAATGGGTCATTAAACTCAGCAGTAAGTTTCCAACGCACACTGGTGATGAAATAATTGACTAATGCACCAATCGCATTTTTGCGTAAATAATGTTGGTCTGAAAAAAGCTTTTCCGTCAAACTGTCAATATGTTGTTGAATCCACTCCGAAGGGCAACTTTTCAATTCCACTAGCGCTTCTTGCCATTGATGTAGATTCACCACCCCAACCACAATCGCATCTTCTAAATCGTGTACGCCGTATGCAATGTCATCAGCTAGTTCCATTAAGCTGCAATCCAATGATTTAAAACGTGTTTTTAAAATCTCGGCTGGATTTGACCGCACTTTATGGAATTGTCCAAACAAGTTACGATCTTTCTCACTCAATGGCGCTAACAACCACTCGAACATTTTGAGATCATCTCGGAAAATGCCTTTTCCCGGTCGCCAATCGGTAATTTTAACATAACGAGGGTCGGCATTTTGCGTGTGCGGTAGTTCATCATATTGAGCAGACGATTGATCTAAAATCGCGGGATATTTTACGATCCCAAGCAAGGTTCTGCGGGTCAGATTCATTCCCGCATTTTGCGTATAAGGCTCTAATTTTGTCAGTAATCGGAAGGTTTGCGCATTGCCTTCAAATCCACCATTAGAACGCATCATATAATTCAATGCGACCTCTCCACCGTGACCAAATGGCGGATGTCCAATGTCGTGTGCAAAGCACAAACTTTCGATCAGATCGTTAGTCGGTAACAAAGATTTTAGCTGTTTTTGCAGCTCTGATCGTTCATTTTGTTGTGTGCTTAATGAGGAAAAAGCTTCGATAAATCCCATTTGTGCTACGAGGCTACTGCCAATCTGTGCGACTTCTAAAGAATGGGTTAAACGTGTACGATAAAAATCATTTTCGCCCACTGCGTGAATCTGTGTTTTTGCTTGTAAACAACGAAAAGCAGCTGAATGTAAAATTCGCCCACGATCTCGACGAAATGGCGGGCGATGATCTTTTTCACGTGGTTTATCAGAAAGAAAACGAGATTGCCAACGGGGATTTATCAAATTTTTCATATTATGTGGCCACTAAATAGATTAACTTAAACATCACGGGTGCAAGAATGGATGTAATAATGCCACATAATACCAAGGCGATGGAACTATAACTACCCGCTTTTTGATCCATTTCCATACAAGCCACCGTTCCCAATGCGTGAGAAATTGATCCGATTGCTAATCCTAAGGCTTCTGCGTGCTTAATTTTTAATTTTCGTAACACTAACAAGCCCAACACAGAGCCTTGTAAACCTGCAATTAATACACCAACAGCAGCAACCGAAGGGATACCATCTAAACTTTCAGAAATTGCCATTGCGATAGGGGTAGTCACTGATTTAGGCAAGACTGTGGCGACAATTTGTGGATTAGCGCCCAGTAATAAGGCTAACACTGCACCTGAAAACATTGAAAGCAAAGAAGCTGAAATGGTAATAAATAAAATGCCTTTCCAACGTTGGCTGATTTGGCGTAATTGCTCATATAAAGGCACAGCTAAAGCGACAATACTCACTCCTAACAGTTCATTTAACGGCGTATTGCCTGCCATATAAGTTTCATAAGGAATATGAAAACCCAGTAACACAGCGACGACAACTAATACAGTCAGTACAAAAGAATTGAAGAAAATTGATTTCCAGCGCTTATTAATTTCAAGGGCGAAAACAAAAACCGCAATGGTTAATAACGAATAAAGATAAATAAGATAATGGCTCATTGTTACTTCCTTGCTTGTCTTTTTATGGCTTTTTTCCGTAAATAAGAAAATGATTTTAAAGAGAATATATAATCAGACAGAAACCCAATCACAATAAGGGTAAGAAAGGTGCTAATAATATTAGGCAATAACAACACTTTCATTTGTTCAAACAAAAGATCAGCATATTTGACAATGCCAACACTCACAGGAACGAAGAGTAATGCCATATAACGAATTAATAAATTTGAAGAGGCAAGCACCCAATTTAATTTAATAATTCGGAAAGTTAAGCATAAGAATAAAAGTAATAAACCCCAAATACTGGCAGGAATTCCGATAGGTATAAAATGTGCAATTTGCCCGCCAATCCACAACATTGCATATAAAATAAATAAAGAACGGATGATATCAACTATTTTCCAAGCCATTTTTACTCCCACTTTTTGACAAGAAATCGTCATTTAGATAAAAATGAGTGAATATTTTACTCCCATTTTTTCAATTTTTGTGAGTTTTTCGATAAAATACGCAAATTTTATAAGGATAAAAATTAATATGTTTAAGAAATCAACAATTATTGCAGTATGTTGCCTATTTCTAACATTCTGTGCACAAGCCGACCGCACTTTACATTGTAGAGTTGTAAGTATTGCAGATGGTGATACACTCACTTGCTTATTACAAAATAATAAACAGTTACGAGTTCGCTTAGCTGAAATTGATGCCCCTGAAAAGGGGCAACCCTTCGGCACAAAATCGCGAATGACATTAGGACAACTCGTGCACAAAAGCAATGTGAAATTGGTTATTAATGGTCACGATCGCTATCAACGCACGATTGCTACTGTTTATGATCAACAAGGTAAAAATATTAACTTAACAATGGTAAAATTAGGGATGGCTTGGGCATATGAAAAATATAGCCAAGACCCCGCTTATTTACGCGCGCAAAAACAAGCGCAAAAAGAAAAAGTAGGACTTTGGCAAGATCGCCACCCTATTCCGCCTGAAGAATGGCGTAAACAAAAGAGAAACAACTAATGGAATTTGATCCAAACGTATTTCGAGCAGATTTTCCTTATTTTCAACAAAAAGATGCTGTCGTTTATTTAGATAGCGCTGCTACTGCCTTAAAACCACAAGCCTTAGTCGAGGCGACTGTGGATTTTTATCAATCAGCAGGGTCTGTACATCGTAGCCAATATGATGAAAAACAGACCGCACTTTTCGAACAGGCTCGTGAACGTGTAAAAAATTGGATCAATGCAGAATCTACTCAAGCTGTGGTTTGGACGTCAGGCACGACACAAGCCATTAATATGGTGGCGAATGGGTTGACGCACACACATATCACAGCAAATTCTGAAATTATTATTAGCGAAGCAGATCATCACGCCAACTTTGTCACTTGGAATGAAATCACCCAAAAGTGCGGTGCAAAAATCCATATTTTACCGATTAATGATGAATGCTTGATTGATGAACAAGCTTTAATCCACACTCTCAATGAAAAAACAGCCCTTGTTGCATTAAATTTTGTGTCAAATGTAACCGGAACAGAACAGCCTATTGCAAGATTGATCGAGCTTATCCGCCAATATTCAAATGCACTTGTATTAGTGGATTCTGCCCAAGCGATTAGCCATTTACGTATTGATTTACAGGCTTTAGATGCCGATTTCATCGCCTTTTCAGCACATAAATTGTATGGACCAAATGGATTGGGTGTTTTAAGCGGAAAACTGACCGCACTTGAACAACTCACACCATCTAATTACGGTGGTAAAATGGTTGATCGGGTATCAAAATCGCAGATCACATTTGCAGATTTGCCTTATCGTCTTGAAGCTGGCACGCCCAATATTGCTAGCGTGATTGGCTTTAATGCAGTATTAGAATGGTTAGAAAAATGGGATTTTGATCTTGCAGAGCAACACGCTATTGCGTTAGCGGAGCAATGCAAAGTGCGGTTAAAAAACTACAAAAATTGCCAACTGTTTGAATCACCACAACCAAGCACGGTTGTGAGTTTTATTTTTTCGGGCATTGCAACCTCAGATATCGCCACACTTCTGGCAGAACAAAATATTGCATTACGTTCAGGGGAACATTGCGCACAGCCTTATTTAGCCCGTTTAGGCCAAGCCAATACTCTGCGATTATCCTTTGCCCCTTACAATCAACAAGCGGATGTCGATGCATTTTTTAATGCGCTCGACAATGCGTTAAATTTATTAGATTAGACAATGAAACAACAATTTCTTAGTGCAAAAGGTTGGGAAGAACGTTACCGCTTGATTATTCAGTTAGGTAAAAATCTCACTCAACCTGATGAACAAACTCTCGCTCAAATGCAACCTATTACAGGCTGTGAAGCCAAAGTGTGGTTTAAAATTAATGAAAAAAATGACCGCACTTTTGCTTTTGACGCATTCAGTGAAGCTCGAATTATCAACGGATTATTGTGGATCTTATTGCAAGAAATTAACGGCAAAACCGCAGAACAACTGAAATCCTTTGATTTAACCGCTTATTTTTCTGAATTAGGCATTGCACAACGTTTAAGCTCGACTCGCTTAAATGGTTTGAAACAGATTGAGAATTTATTGCATCGCTTAAAATAAGTGCGGTGTTTTTTGAAAAAGTTTCACTCTAAACAAAACCAGACTAATGCTCCCTTTTCCCCTTATTTTTCGCCGTAGCGGTTGCGTCAACTTTTGAGCAATACTTTCTTTGTTTGAGCTTGGCACGCCAGGCGAGTTTGGAAAGTGGGTGCCCAAAAGTTAGCAATAAGCGTAGGAAAAAGAAAAATCAGGGTGTGCTTTCTTTTTGTCTACGTTTTCTTTTGCACAAGCAAAGAAAAAAGTAGGTCGCCCATCGGGCGAAAACCGATATATATCAATCATAAAAATGTGATTGGCTGAGCAAATATGGCAACTAAAGCAACTAGCCTCTTTTCAGTACAATTTTCTTATCGAGTTCTAAATACAAAAGGGCAAACATAAAAGTCTGCCCTTAAATTAATATACGATCAAAAAAAGCTTAATCTTTTAACTGCTGAATTTTACTAATCACATTACTGGTTGAACAACCATTTTCAAAATTCAACACACGCACATCGCCGCCGTTTGCCCAAACTTCTTGACTGCCAGCGATATCTTCCGGTCTATAATCACCGCCTTTTACAAGTAAATCTGGTAAAATTTCACCGATTAAACGTTGCGGTGTGTCTTCAGTAAATTCCACTAACCAATCCACTGAAGAAAGCCCTGCTAAAACGGCCATACGTGCTTGTAGATTATTGATTGGGCGAGTTTTGCCTTTTAAACGTTTTACAGAATCATCGCTATTCACAGCTACGATCAAACGATCGCCAAGTTTGCGTGCATTTTCTAAATAAGAAACGTGACCAGGGTGAAGAATATCAAAGCAACCATTCGTCATCACAATTTTCTCACCACGCGCTTTGGCTTGAGCGACGACCGCTTTTAATTCATCTTCACTCATAATACCAAAACCGGTATTTGATCGGCCGTGGATAGCATTTTCTAATTCCACTGTAGACACTGTTGAGGTACCTAATTTACCTACTACAATACCCGCTGCGACATTAGCTAAATAACAAGCCTCTTCAAACGTTCGACCATCTGCCAATGCAGTTGCTAACACGCTGATCACTGTATCGCCAGCACCTGTTACGTCGAACACCTCTTTCGCTTCTGTCGCTAAATGGAATGCGGGTTGATTTGGACGTAGTAAGGTCATTCCTTTTTCTGAGCGTGTGACTAATAAAGCGGTTAAATCAATGCGTTCAATTAACTTCAAGCCTTTTTCGATAATTTCTTCTTCGGAATTACATTTACCGACAACCGCTTCAAATTCTGACATATTTGGGGTCAATAATGTTGCACCACGATAACGTTCAAAATCCGTGCCTTTTGGATCAATTAATACTGGAATATTCGCTTTACGTGCCACTTGGATCATTGCTTGCACTTGATTTAATGTGCCTTTGCCGTAATCTGAAAGCACTAAAGCACCGTAATTTTGCACCGCACTTTCTAGTTTTTCTAATAATTCATCGCTAGTAACATTTTGAAAATCTTCTTCGAAATCTAAACGCAGTAATTGTTGATGACGGGATAAAATACGAAGTTTAGTGATAGTTGGGTGAGTATGTAATTTAACGAAATCACAATCTATACGATTTTTTGCAAGCAAGCCTGCTAATGCAGAGCCCGCTTCATCTTGACCTGTTAAGCCCAATAATTTCACTGGCACATTAAGTGAAGCAATATTCATTGCCACGTTAGCCGCACCACCAGCACGCTCTTCATTATCTTGAACTCGAACTACTGGTACCGGTGCTTCTGGTGAAATACGATTGGTTGCACCAAACCAATAGCGATCGAGCATCACATCACCCAATACTAAGACTTTTGCTTTTTGAAATTCTGCTGAATATTGAAACATTTGATTTCTCTCTTTGTAAAAAATTTTGCTAATTTTAACATAGGAAAAACGCTATTTCCCCTCAAATTCAATGAAATACCCCGACTTTTTACAAGATCGCTTTGCTTATTATTAGATAACTAGTAATATTCACGCCCTATTTATGCGATAATCTGCAATATTCATATTCAACCTATTTTTATTGTGTTCGGCTGATCACTCAAGATACTAAAACGATTTTATGGCAAATTATAAATTACCTACATTTCAAAAAGCATTCTTAAAGCCAAAACATTGGGGATTTTGGTTAGGCGTTGGTTTATGGCGTTTAATCCTCTGTTTACCCTATCCTGTATTGCTTAAAATCGGCAACGGGCTTGGCTGGCTACTCACGAAGTTAAGTGTAGGCAAACGTCGAGCCAAAATCGCAAGACGAAACTTACAACTCTGTTTCCCTCATTATTCAGAGCAACAAATCGAAGACTTATTGCAGGCAAACCTAAAAGCAACCGGTATGGCAATTATCGAAACAGGTATGGCGTGGTTTTGGTCTGATAAACGAATCAGAAAATGGTCAAAAATTGAAGGACTAGAATATCTTAAACAATATAAACAAGACGGGATCATTCTTGTTGGCGTGCATTTCTTAACGCTAGAACTGGGTGCACGCATTGTCGGCTTACATCAACCCGGCATTGGCGTTTATCGTCCAAACGATAACCCAGTAATGGATTGGCTACAAGTGCAAGGGCGTTTACGTTCTAATAAAGATATGTTGGATCGTAAAGACCTACGCGGAATGATTCGCGCATTGCGCCAAGGGGAAATTATTTGGTATGCACCAGATCACGACTACGGTCGTAAAAATGCGGTATTTGTGCCCTTTTTTGCAGTACCGGATGCAGCAACAACAACTGGAAGTTATTACTTATTAAAATCATCACCAGCAAGCAAAGTGATTCCCTTTTCACCATTACGCAATGCCGACGGTTCAGGTTATACCGTGAAAATTTCACCACCAGTGGATTTTTCAGATATTACCGATGAAACCAGTATCGCAATTCGGATGAATAAAGTGGTTGAAACTGAGATTATGCAAGGCGCTGAACAATATATGTGGCTACATCGTCGTTTCAAAACACGCCCTGATGAAAATCAACCAAGCTTGTACGATGAATAATTTTAAACAGGCAAAATACTGAAAAGTGCGGTAAAAATAGCGATAAAAAAAGCAGATCTTAATATCTGCTTTTTCTTTTCTCAATTCAGTCAGAGTATTCCGTGGTTGCTTCAGTTTCCTCTTCTAACTCATCTGCCATTGCTGCCAAAATCTCTTTTGACAATAACGCTAATGAACGATAGAAAGGTAAAGTAGCTTTGCTTTCAACTTGCGTAAGAAATTTGCTTGCACAAGGCAATAAGAATTGCTCAAAAAACGCGTGCTGCGCCGCAACTGAATCTAAATTATCTTCGATCCAAGAAGCGGTTAATAAAAGTAACGCAAAATGATCCGCACTTTCCACTTCTGACATTCCACGTGTTTTTCTGAAATTCACAAATGCGTCAACATCAACACCGTATGCGCTAATTTTTGGACTAATCTGTGGATTCTCACCACCAAATAATTTTTGGTATTCTTTATCAAGTGCGGTTAAATCTAACGGCATTTGTAAGCTATCAATCGCTTGTTGGCTTTGTGCATCTGTATCTAATGCCCAAAGTGAGGTTAAGCCTTTCTGCTGCAACCACGCAAAGACGTTGGCTAAAATAGAATCACAAGGTGAACGATAAAATAAATTGCCGAAAAGGCGACTAATCATTGAAAAGTGATTTAATTGATTTTCAGTTGTCATTCTTTTTCTCTAAAAGTGGGGTCAAATTTTGCTGTGTTTTTTCAGCTACCGTTTGTAACATTGCTTGGCGAACCGCATCATCAATAATGTGAATATCACCGAAAAATTCGTGTTGAATATCGGTAATTCCACAATAATTAAATAAGCCGTCCACTAAACAATCTTTCAAGGATTGAGTAAAGCCCAATCCTTGATAATTCTCTACATTATTGCCAATCGTGATAAATTGTTGCATTTTTTTATCGCCAAGTAAGCCTATTGACTGCCCTTCATCGCCCATTTTATAAGCAAATCCATAACTTAATACACGATCTAAATAGCCTTTTAAAATTGCAGGAAATCCCATCCACCATAGCGGATAAATCAAAGTAATTAAATCTGCATTTTGAATGAGCTGATGCTCAAATTTCACTTCTGCAGGAATAATTTCTTGATAGACCGCCTGCATTTCTTCCCAAGATAAAACAGGATTAAAATTAAGTGTATAAAGATCGCGTACAACCGTGTGTACATCTTGCGTTTGACTAGCTTGCACAACAGCATCCAACATTGCGCGGTTAAAACTGGTTTGGCTATTTGGATGGGCAAAAATAATAAGATGATTCATAACCTTTTAATTCACTTTTTTAACGTGTAATGTAATCCCTTCAACGCGTTCAACCTCGATTAAATCGCCGACAGAAAGATCGTTGCCGTGAATGCGCCAAGTAGTATCACCAAAATGACCTCGCCCGATACCATTAGCCGAAATTTCTTGCACTGTGCCTTTGGTACCGAGCATTGCGTGATCTCGTTGATTTAACGCTGAATGTGATTGTTCCACTTTATCTTTACTGTGCTGATATTTCCACCACACCACACTCAAAATCAACGCTAATACTGCATAACTAATCGATAGTGTGGTTAAAGATAAACTTGGAAATATGGCCATTACACCCGCAATCACAATGGCTGCCAATCCCCACCAAAGTAAAAACACGCCAGGTAGTAACAGTTCTGCAATTAACAGCACAAAACCCAGAATGAGCCAATGCCAAAGGCTCCAAGTGGAAAACCATTCCATATTTAACCTCACTTACCTATTACTAGGCTTTTTTATCACCTTTTAATAATTCAGAAATACCTGCGATTGAGCCAATTAAATTGCCAGCTTCTAACGGCATTAACACCACTTTGCTGTTTTCTGAACCACCAATTTCTTTTAATGCTTCAGTATATTTTTGAGCAATAAAGTAGTTAATTGCTTTGGTATCACCGCTTGCAATGGCATCAGATACCATTTGCGTTGCACGAGCTTCCGCTTCTGCCGCACGCTCACGAGCTTCTGCTTGTAAGAAGGCTTCTTGACGTTCCCCTTCTGCTTTTAAGATACGTGCTTGTTTATCCCCTTCTGCACGTAAAATTTCAGCCTGACGCACACCTTCTGCTTCTAAAATATCAGCACGTTTATTACGCTCTGCTTTCATTTGTGCATTCATCGCTGCTATCAATTCTTGTGGCGGGCGCACATCACGAATTTCAATACGTGTAACCTTAATTCCCCAAGGGTTAGTCGCTTCATCTACAATAGATAACAAACGACTGTTGATAGAATCACGTTGCGATAACATTTCATCTAATTCCATAGAACCAAGCACAGTACGGATATTAGTCATCGTTAAATTGATGATTGCTTGCTCTAAGTGATTGACTTCATAAGCAGCATTGCGAGCATCAATCACTTGTACAAAACATACCGCATCAATTGATACATTCGCGTTATCTTTTGAGATGACTTCTTGTGATGGGATATCCAATACTTGTTCCATCATATTGATACGACGGCCAACACGATCAATAAAAGGAACGACAAAGTTCAAACCTGGAGTTAACGTTCGCGTGTAGCGACCAAAACGCTCAATTGTCCAGTGGTAGCCTTGAGGGACTGTTTTTAGCGTGGAATACAGCACAAAAATCACAAGCACAATAAAGAAAATTGTGGCGATAGGTAAGCCATTGATGAAATCCATTGTTGTTCTCCTTATTAGGTATAATATTGAGAAAAGTCTAGCAAATTAGACCGCACTTTGTATATAAGAATATTGAGGATTATTTTCAAGAAGACAGGCATAAAAAAAGCGGACCGAAATCCGCTTTTATATTTAGCACTAATTAATGCTTATGCATTTTTATTTTGTTCCGCAATTGAAGCTGCTGCAGTAAATAATACGTCAGTTGATGAGTTTAATGCCGTTTCAGTTGAGTCTTGTAAAATACCAATCACGAAACCCACACCGATCATTTGTGCTGCAATACTGTCTGGAACACCAAATAAGCTACACGCTAATGGAATTAAAAGTAATGAACCACCTGCAACACCAGAAGCACCACAAGCACACACACTTGCAACTACGCTCAATAATAATGCGCTAAAGAAAGACACTTCAATTCCTAAAGTATGCACAGCGGCTAAGG
Source organism: Bisgaard Taxon 46 (assembly GCA_049941595.1). GTDB lineage: Bacteria > Pseudomonadota > Gammaproteobacteria > Enterobacterales > Pasteurellaceae > Pasteurella. The sequence goes on along the minus strand of JBNFNA010000005.1, from coordinate 30,247 downwards.
TTAAAATTGTTACTGTGATTGCTGCGCCCGCCATATTAATAGTTGCACCAAGTGGAATAGACACAGAATAGGTTTCTTCATCTAAATTTAAGCGTCTTGCAAGGTTGATATTCACAGGAATATTTGCTGCTGAACTACGTGTAAAGAACGCAGTTACACCACTTTCACGCACACAAGTCCACACTAATGGATATGGGTTATGACGGATTTTCCAGAACACTAAAATTGGGTTAACCACGAATGCAACAAATAGCATTGTACCAATTAACACGAATAATAATTGGATATAGCCACCTAATGCCGCTAAACCTTTATCTGCAAGTGTTTCACTCACTAAACCAAATACACCAATCGGCGCAAATGAAATAATGACATAAACGATTTTTGAAACCGCTTCTGCTAAATCAGCAATCATTGTTTTTGTGGTATCAGCAGCGTGACGCAACGCTAAACCTAACCCGATAGACCACGCTAACACACCGATAAAGTTTGCTTTAAATAACGCATTTAATGGGTTATCAACAAGGTTAAATACTAAAGTAAGAAGAACTTCAGCAACGCCTTGTGGTGCAGCAGTGATATCTTCTTGATTTGCTAAAGCCACTTGGCTTGGGAATAAGAAACCAGCCACAACTGCGGTAGCCGCAGCTAAGAATGTACCTAAAAGATATAAAACAACAATAGACTTCATATTGCTTTTCGCACCAATTTTCTTATTCGCAATGGCAGCCATTACTAACACGAAAATCAGGATAGGTGCAACAGCACGTAAAGAACGTACGAAAATCGTTCCTAAAACGCCGGCTTTTTGGGCAAGATTAAAACCTAGAATCGGTTGTAAAGTTGGTGTAATTAACGCAACAACTAAACCGAGAACAAGACCAATAAAGATACGCTTAACTAAATTGCCTTGGAAAAAAAAAGCAAATAAACGAGATAGATTCATAATTTTTATCACGAAGTGTTATGCAAAATTTGCAGTAAATATTCAGATCAAGTGCTTGATCCCCCAAACGAGATTAAAGATAGCTTAAATTTTAATTAAAGAAAATATTAATTTTTACTTTTTAACGATATTTTTAATCTGATATGACAAATTTTCTTTCTATGATTAAAACTTTTTCATTTTTTCGATGATTTTTTTGAATAAAATCAATCTCATTTTACATCCCCTCTCATCGCTTAATATCAAGAATATTAAATAAGCTAAAAAAGTACATTTTTTAACAAATTACTATTGACTTACTGTATATAACAACAGTATCATTTAACTGTATAAATAACCAGTTTATTTTATAGTGAGGATAATGATGAATACAATGACACATAACTTAACGATGAATGATAATGCATTGCCTTGTCGCCACTTGCCTTATTATGATGATGTGCAAAACTCTCGTTTGAATTTTAGTAAAAAATTAGATCTTAACCTCTATTGCGTGAAGCGCCCACAACAAACCTGTTTTATTCGAGTAACCAACCCCAATTTATTAGCTTGGGGAATTGAAGTGGATGATATGCTCGTGGTAGAAAAAAGTGACAGCTTATCTGTTGGCGATTTGATCGTACTTGAAATCAACTCACAATTCCAAGTCTACGAGTTTATGATTCATCAGAATAATGAATTTATTTTCTTTGCTTTGGATTCAACGCAAGAAAATATTAAAACAGATAATTGGTTAAACTTGCCTATCGTTGGCACAGTAACCAATACCATTCATCAAATTAAACCGAAACACAAAATGCGTTTTGCTGCCTAATGGTGTGCTTATAAAAGTGCGGTCAAAATTTTTAAAATTTTGTGATATAAATTAGGATAAGTGTCGCTGATATATATTCAGGTTTAGTGCTTTACGCAATTTAATCTATTCCTCAACCTTACAAAATAAACCAATAAAAAAGCCACCTTTGCATCTCAATATTGAAATAGCAAAGGTGGCTAATTATTTAATCAAAGCGATTATTTTTTCTTCGCTTTTGGATTTGGCAAGTCAGTAATTGAACCTTCAAATACTTCTGCTGCTAAACCAACTGATTCGTGTAATGTTGGGTGAGCGTGGATAGTTAATGCTAAATCTTCTGCATCGCAACCCATTTCAATCGCAAGACCGATTTCACCTAACAATTCACCACCGTTAGTACCAACGATTGCACCACCAATTACGCGGTGAGTATCTTTATCGAAGATTAATTTCGTCATACCATCTGCACAGTCAGATGCGATTGCACGACCTGAAGCAGCCCAAGGGAACTTAGCCACTTCGTAGTTAATACCTTCAGCTTTACATTCTTTCTCAGTTTTACCCACCCAAGCAACTTCTGGCTCAGTGTAAGCAATTGAAGGAATAACTTTTGGATCGAAGTAGTGTTTCATTCCAGCGATAACTTCTGCTGCAACGTGGCCTTCGTGAACACCTTTGTGTGCTAACATTGGTTGACCAACAATATCACCGATAGCGAAGATGTGTGGCACGTTTGTACGCATTTGTTTATCTGTACGGATGAAACCACGATCGTCAACTTCAACACCCGCTACGCCAGCATCGATTAATTTACCGTTTGGTACACGACCGATAGCTACAAGCACTGCATCATAACGGCGAGTTTCTGTCGCCGCTTTGCCTTCCATTGAAACGTAGATACCATCTTCTTTCGCTTCAACTGCAGTCACTTTGGTTTCTAATAATAAATTGAATTTCTTAGATACACGTTTGGTGTAAATTTGAACAATATCTTTATCCGCAGCTGGGATAACTTGATCAAACATTTCAACTACATCAATTTTTGAACCTAATGCGTGGTAAACAGTACCCATTTCAAGACCGATAATACCACCACCCATAATTAATAGGTTTTCTGGCACTTCTTTTAATTTAAGTGCATCTGTTGAATCCCAAATCCGTGGATCTTCGTGTGGAATAAATGGTAATTGGATTGGACGTGAACCAGCCGCAATAATTGCGTTATCAAATTTGATTGTAGTTTCACCTTCTTCACCCGCAACGATAATTGTGTTAGGACCTGAGAATTTACCGTAACCATTTACTACTTGTACTTTACGCTGTTTAGCCATACCCGCTAAACCGCCAGTTAATTGGCCAATAACTTTTTCTTTCCAGCCACGGATTTTATTTACATCTGTGCTTGGCTCACCGAAAACGATACCGTGTTCAGCAAGTGCTTTTGCTTCTTCAATCACTTTAGCAACGTGCAATAACGCTTTTGATGGGATACAACCTACGTTTAAACACACACCACCTAAAGTTGAATAACGCTCAACAATAACAGTTTCTAAACCTAAGTCTGCACAACGGAATGCTGCTGAATAACCTGCTGGACCCGCACCTAATACCACAACCTGAGTTTTAATTTCTTTATTCATTTTAACCTCGTTAAACAATGCGATATACGTTGAAATTTTGCGATTTTTGACCGCACTTTACATCACATTTGGCTGATAAATAATATCCGTTCGGCATTTCACCGAACGGATAAGGTGATTACATAACTAAACGACGAAGATCTGACAACACGCCATTGATATAGCTAATGAAACGTGCACCATCAGCACCGTCAATTACACGGTGATCGAAAGATAATGATAATGGCAACATTAAGCGTGGAGTGAATTCTTTACCATTCCAAACTGGTGCCATTTCAGACTTAGATACACCTAAGATAGCCACTTCTGGCGCGTTTACGATTGGTGCGAAGTGTGTTGTACCTAGGCCACCTAAACTTGAAATAGTGAAACAACCACCTTGCATATCTGCTGCAGTTAATTTACCATCACGCGCTTTTTTCGATACTTCCATTAATTCACGAGAAAGTTCGATAATACCTTTTTTGTTTACATCTTTAAATACAGGCACAACTAAGCCGTTTGGTGTATCTACTGCCACACCGATGTTCACATATTTTTTCAAGGTTAAACGTTGACCGTCTTCAGAGATTGAGCTGTTGAAACGTGGATACGCTTCTAATGCTTTTGCAGCGGCTTTCATAATGAATACCACTGGAGTGATTTTCACACCAAGTTTTTGTTTCTCTGCAAGTACGTTTTGTTCTTTACGGAATTGTTCTAAATCAGTGATATCAGCACGATCGAAGTGAGTTACGTGTGGAATCATTACCCAGTTACGGTGTAAGTTCGCACCTGAAATCTTGTTGATACGTGTTAATTCAACTTCTTCAACTTCACCAAATTTGCTGAAGTCTACTTTCGGCCAAGGTAATAAGCCTAAACCCGCACCATTTGCAACACCGCTTGATGCTGGTGTTGCAGATACTGAACCAGACTCAACAGCTTTAATTGCCGCTTTCACATACGCTTGAACGTCTTCTTTTAAGATACGACCTTTACGACCAGTACCTTTTACTTTATCTAAGTTAACACCAAATTCGCGTGCTAAACGACGAACAACTGGTGTTGCATAAGCAAATACTGAGCTACCTGTTACTTCCGCATCACCCGCCGGCGCAGTTGCTGCAACTGGTGCTGCTGGCGCAGTCGCTTGTGGCGTTGGTGCAGCTTGTGCTGGAGCAGCTGCTACTGCAGGTGCTGCACCGGCAACTTCAAAGCGCATAATTAATGAGCCAGTTGATACTTTATCACCTGATTTCACTAAAATTTCTTTCACCACACCAGCGAATGGCGCTGGTACTTCCATTGATGCTTTATCGCCTTCAACGGTAATTAATGATTGTTCTTCAGTGATGGTATCACCTACTTTCACCATAATTTCAGTTACGTTTACTTCGTCGCCACCGATATCAGGAACATTTACGTCTTTAACCGCACTTTGTGCAGGTGCTGCTGGAGCAGCTGCCGCTGGTTGTGCTGGAGCTGATGCTGCAGGTGCTGCGCCAGTTTCAAATTTCATAATTAATGAACCAGTTGAAACCTTGTCACCTACATTGATTAAGATTTCTTTTACAACACCTGCGATTGGTGCTGGAACTTCCATTGACGCTTTATCACCTTCTACATTGATGATAGATTGTTCAACTTCAACTTTATCGCCCACTTTCACCATAATTTCAGTGACGTTTACTTCATCACCGCCGATATCTGGTACGTGAACTTCAACTACTGCGCTTGCTACTGGCGCTGCAGCAGGTGCTGGAGCAGCTTCTGTTTTTGTTGCTTCTGCTGGTTTTGCATCGCCAGCTTCTAATACAAACATTGGCGAGCCAGTAGACACTTTATCACCAACTTTAACTAAAACTTCTTTGATTACACCAGCTTCTGGAGAAGGCACTTCCATTGACGCTTTATCACCTTCTACATTAATTACGCTTTGATCAACAGCAACTGTATCACCAACTTTTACCATTACTTCTGTAACGGTAACCTCATCACCACCAATATCTGGCACTTGAATTTGTTTTGACATTTATTTCATCCTCCAGTCATTCCTAAAAACGCTCCCTAAATTCAGGGAGCGAGGAATGTTAATCGTAAATTAGGCGTAAAGTGGGTTCACTTTATCTGCATCAATACCGTATTTAGCAATTGCTTCTGCAACAACTTTCTTATCAATAGTACCTTGTTTTGCTAACTCAGATAATGCAGCGATTGCAACATAACGAGCATCTACTTCAAAGTGTTCACGTAAGTTCTCACGGCTATCTGAACGACCGAAACCGTCAGTACCTAATACACGATAGCTTGTAGCTGGTACGAACGCACGAACTTGTTCTGCAAATAATTTCATATAGTCAGTTGCAGCAACTGCTGGTGCATCGTTCATTACTTGTGCAATGTAAGGTACACGCGCTTCTGCTTCTGGGTGTAATAAGTTCCAACGATCTGCATCAGCACCTTCACGAGCTACTTCAGTGAATGATGGTACGCTGTACACATCTGAAGTTACGCCGAAGTCATTTGCTAATAATTGAGCGGCTTCACGAACGTGACGTAAGATCGCACCTGAACCTAATAACTGAACTTTACCTTTACCTTGACCAGTTACTGTTTCAAACTTATAGATACCTTTACGGATACCTTCTTCAGCACCTTTTGGCATTGCCGGTTGATCGTAAGTTTCGTTCAAGGTTGTGATGTAGTAGTAAACGTTCTCTTGCTCTGGACCGTACATACGACGTACACCATCTTGCATAATTACCGCAACTTCAAATGCAAATGCTGGGTCATAAGAGATACAGTTAGGAATTGTTAATGATTGAATATGGCTGTGACCATCTTCGTGTTGTAAACCTTCACCATTCAACGTTGTACGACCTGATGTACCACCGATCATAAAGCCACGTGCTTGTTGGTCACCCGCTGCCCACATTAAGTCACCAATACGTTGGAAACCAAACATTGAATAGTACACATAGAATGGGATCATTGGGAAATCATTCGTTGAGTATGAAGTCGCCGCTGCTAACCAAGACGCCGTTGCACCTTGCTCATTGATGCCTTCTTGTAATACTTGACCATCGATCGCTTCACGGTAGTAAGACACTTGTTCACGGTCTTGTGGAATATAGTTTTGACCGTATGGGTTGTAAATACCGATTTGACGGAATAAACCTTCCATACCGAATGTACGAGCTTCGTCCGCAAGAATTGGAACGATACGTTTACCCACAGATTTGTTTTTCAATAATACGTTTAATGAACGAACGAATGCCATTGTGGTCGAAATTGGACGTGCTTGCGCTTCAAATAATTGTGCAAACTCTTCTAATTCTGGCACTTCTAATTGTTCAGTAAAGCGTGGTAAACGGGTTGGTAAGTAACCTTGTAATGCTTGACGACGTTCGTGAAGGTATTTGTACTCTTCAGAACCTTCTGCAAACTTGATATATGGTAAGTTTTCAATATCTGCATCAGATACATCCACGTTGAAACGATCGCGAACGTGTCTAACACCTGACATATCCATTTTCTTAACTTGGTGAGCAATGTTTTTACCTTCAGCTGCATTACCCATACCGTAACCTTTAATTGTTTTAACAAGTAAAACAACTGGCTTACCTTTAACTTGTTTTGCTTTGTTAAATGCAGCAAATACTTTTAATGGATCGTGACCACCACGGTTTAGTGCCCAAATTTCATCATCTGTCATTTCAGCTACTAACGCTTCAGTTTCTGGGTAACGACCGAAGAAGTGTTTACGAACGTAAGCACCATCTTTTGATTTCATTGTTTGGTAGTCACCATCAACAACTTCCATCATTAATTGTAATAATTTACCTGAAGTATCACGTTGTAATAGACGATCCCAACGACGACCCCAGATAACTTTAATCACTTCCCAACCAGCACCGTTGAATAGACCTTCTAATTCTTGAATGATTTTACCGTTACCAGTTACAGGACCGTCTAAACGTTGTAAGTTACAGTTGATGACGAATACTAAGTTGTCTAATTTCTCACGAGCAGCAACTGAAATTGCACCACGTGATTCAACTTCGTCCATCTCACCATCACCTAAGAACGCATATACAGTTTGATCTGCAGTATCTTTTAAGCCACGGTTGTGTAAGTATTTTAAGAAACGAGCTTGGTAAATCGCATTCAATGGTCCAAGCCCCATTGATACAGTTGGGAATTGCCAGAATTCAGGCATTAATTTCGGGTGAGGATAAGAAGAAAGACCTTTACCGTGAACTTCTTGACGGAAATTATCCATTTGTTCTTCAGTTAAACGACCTTCTAAGAATGCACGTGCATAAATTCCTGGTGAAATATGGCCTTGGAAGAAAACTAAGTCGCCACCGTTTTTCTCTGAACGAGCTTTGAAGAAGTGATTGAAACATACTTCATAAACAGTCGCAGAAGATTGGAAAGAAGACATATGTCCACCTAATTCCAAGTCTTTTTTAGATGCACGTAAAACCATCATAATTGCGTTCCAACGAATCGCACCACGAATACGTCTTTCTAAATCTAAGTTGCCTGGATAGTTAGGTTCTTCTGAAGCTGGAATGGTATTGATGTAGTCAGTTGTGATACCAGTAGGTAAAGAAACATTGTTTGCACGAGCGTGTTGCATCAGTTGCTCAATAATATATTGTGCTCTTTCAACACCTTCTTCGCGAATGACAGCATCAATAGCTAATAACCAATCATTAGTTTCGACTGGATCTACGTCATTCTTTAGCATTTCTGACATAGTCTTTTCCTTATTTTGTTAAGTTAAAAGTTAAGTTTAATCATATCAAAGCGGATTAAACGATGAATTAATAACTAAAATTATTAAATTGAATATAATTTGAGCAAAATTGATATCAACAAAATTGCTTTACAAATTTTTAACAAATTTTGTAAATATTATTAGATTTTTTGAGAGAAAGATAGTGATTTTTCTCATCAAACACAAAAAAGCTCATATTTTAAACAAGCTATTTCAAGGTAAAAATCACTTTTTAAATTAATGGCTTTTTATGCCTCTAAAACTTATTGATAATGATTATACACTACCAAAATTTGCGCTTCATTATACAACCTGAAGAAGAAAATTTATAGAAACAAGACCGCACTTGGATCACAAAATCGAATGAAAGTCTGGTATGACTTTACAAAATTTAGACAATAAAAAAGCCTGCCTTATTTCTAAGACAGACTTTTCTAGTAAAAATTTCAAATATTATTTTTTCAATACTAAAACTACAGATTCACCAGCAACAACTTCGCCTGTTTTCTTTTCAATGCTGCTAATTTCATCCATATTTGAAATTACAACTGGTGTAAGGACTGATTTCGCTTTAGTTTCAAGTACTGCTAAGTCAAATTCAATCACAGTATCACCGCGTTTAACTGTTTGACCTTCTTGAGCAACACGAGTAAAGCCTTCACCTTTTAATTCAACAGTATCGATGCCAAAGTGAACAAATAATTCTACGCCATCTTTTGATTCCATTGAAAATGCGTGATTAGTTTCAAAAATTTTACCGATAACACCATCAACAGGAGCAACCATTTTGTTGCCAGTTGGGCGGATAGCAATGCCATCACCTACAATTTTTTCTGAAAATACCACATCTGGCACATCTTCAATATTTACAATTTCACCTGCAAGCGGAGCACAAATTTCCACTTCAACAGCTTTTTTGTCTTTTGAACCAAATAATTTGTCAAATAAACCCATTTTAGTCTCCTACTAAGTAAATTCGGGCATATTCTAGCGTAAAATTTTAAACTTGTATCTAATTTAATGCTTTTTCAGATAAAAAATCTTCAACTAGTTGTTCAATTTCTGCTGCTGTTGGCTTCTCTAATGCTTTTGTAGCAAGATCTTTCGCATCTTCATAATTCACATTACGAATCAATTTTTTGATACGTGGCACAGAAATTGCACTCATACTAAACTCATCTAAGCCCATACCTAATAGTAGGATTGTTGCTTTTTCATCACCAGCTAACTCACCACACATTCCCGTCCATTTGCCTTCTGCGTGTGAAGCATCAATCACTTGTTTGATCAAACCTAATACAGAAGGTGATATTGGGTTATAAAGATGAGAAATCAATTCATTACCACGATCCACCGCTAAAGTATATTGTGTTAAATCGTTTGTTCCGATACTAAAGAAATCCACCTCTTTGGCTAAGAATTTCGCATTTACTGCCGCAGACGGCGTTTCCACCATCACACCCACTTGAATGTTTTCATCAAAGGCTTTGCCTTCATCACGTAATTCTTGTTTTAAGGTTTCCATCACGGCTTTTAATTCACGAATTTCTTCTACTGAAATAATCATCGGGAACATCACCGCTAATTTACCAAATGCTGAAGCGCGCAATACCGCTCTTAACTGAGTATTTAAAATTTCGCGACGGTCTAACGCAATACGAATTGCACGCCAGCCTAAGAACGGATTCATTTCTTTTGGTAAATCTAAATATGGTAAATCTTTGTCACCACCAATATCCATTGTACGCAATACAACTAAGCGACCATTCATTGCTTCTACAACTTCTTTATACGCAACAAACTGCTCTTCTTCTGTTGGAAGTTGCTCGCGATCCATAAAAAGGAATTCGGTACGGTATAAACCCACACCTTCCGCACCATTACGATCTGCACCTTCAACATCACGAATCGTACCAATATTAGCTACAACATCAACACGATGACCATCTAATGTCAACGCTGGTAAATCTTTTAATTTTGCTAATTCCGCTTTTTCTTCAGCTAATTTTTGTCCTTGTGCTTTTAAGCGATCGATTTCTTCTTGCGTTGGGTTGACATAAACCACATTATTCACAGCATCAAGAATTAAGTAATCGCCAGTATTCACTTGCTCTGTCACATTATTTGTACCCACAATCGCAGGCAATTCTAATGAGCGAGCCATAATTGAAGTATGTGAGGTTCTACCACCAATATCAGTGATAAAACCTAATACTTTATCTAGGTTTAATTGTGCTGTTTCAGACGGTGTTAAATCATAAGCAACTAAAATTGCTTCTTCATTAATATCGCCTAAATCGACAATATGCATACCTAAAATATTTTTAATCAAACGGTTACCGATATCACGAATATCACCAGCACGTTCTCTTAAATATTCATCATCAATTTCAGAAAGCATTTCCACTTGTTGATCGATAATCTTACTTGCTGCAACACCTGCGTTCACTTGATGTGAACGTATATAATCTAGGATTTCTTCCTCTAGTTCTTCGTCTTCTAAGATCATTAAATGACCTTCAAAAATCGCCGCCTTATCTTCGCCTAATGATGCAAACGCACGATCACGAATTGAGTTCAATTGTTCAACAGCGGCCTCACGTCCTTGATAAAAACGTGCAATCTCAGCGTCAATCTGATCTTCACTGATTTTTTGCATATCAAGCACAATTTTTTCTTCTTTGAGCACTAATGCTTTACCAAAAACGATGCCTGGTGAAGCTGGAATTCCTGAAATCATAGATAACCTTCTGAAATAATGAAAATAATAATCTAACAGTGAAACATCGTAGCCATTGAAAAGAGAATTAAGTGTTTAACTTAACTCAACCCTACCCGTCAATGGCTAGATAGGAATTATTCTAAAGTTGGGATAAGAGCTACTAAATGATCAACCGCTTTTTGCTCGTCTTCACCTTCCGCAGAAATTGTAATCACAGTACCTTGTGTTAACGCTAATGTTTGTAATTTGAATAAACTTTTAGCGCTTGCACTTTTACCCGCTGAAGTCACAGTAATATCAGAAGCGAATGCTTTTGCTTCTTTAACAAATTGCGCTGCTGGACGAGTATGTAATCCACTTGGTGCAATAATTTCAACGTCTTTTGAGTACATGATTTTCTCCTCATATTAATCAGAATATTTATGCAGTATAAATTTGGAATAATTTAAACTGTTATATATTTATCTTATATTTATTTTTCAATAAAAAATAAATCCTGTTGTAGTATCTAAGCAAGCACATAAATAATCAAGTTTAAACAAATAAAAGTTTGAGATAGATCACAAAAAAATACTCAAAAAGAGTGTTTTTTAATCCCCCGTTAACATTACATTAACGAACTTATTCTGTTGAAAAATGGCGCTGTGATTTTGTTTCGTTTAAGCTTGCAATTAAACGATGATAATTATCAAAACGCACCGAATGAATTTTCCCTTGCTCAACGGCCTCTCTCAATGCACAACCCGGATCATTAAGATGTTTACAGTCACGGAACTTACAAATGCCTAAAAAATACTGAAATTCACGATAGCCTTTGGTGATTTGATCTTGCTCCAAATGCCATAATCCGAACTCACGAATGCCCGGTGAGTCAATCAGATTTCCGCCTTGATTAAGATGGTATAAACGAGAAGACGTTGTAGTATGTTGTCCAAGTCCAGAGTTCTCGCTGACATCACCCACTTGTGCATTAACTTCTGGCAAAATATGGTTAATCAAGCTCGACTTCCCTACGCCTGATTGCCCTACAAAAATTGAGGTGCCATCATTGAAAAGTGCGGTCAATTTTTCCATATTTTCACCGCTCATTGCCGAGATCATCATTGTCTGATAACCAATATTTTCATAAATTTTGAGTTGTTCCTCGACTTCTTTACGTGCTTCGTCCGTTAATAAATCGACTTTATTTACCACGATTACGGCTGGAATATTTGCAGTTTCACAAATGACCAAATAGCGGTCAATAATATTTAAAGATAAGGTAGGTAAAACCGCAGAAACAATAATAATGCGGTCAATATTGGCAGCAATCACTTTTAAACCATCGTAATAATCAGGTCGAGCGATTTCATTTTGGCGTGGTTTAATCGCCTCAATAACACCACTTACGCCTTGTAATTGTTGATTGCCCTGTCGCCAAACGACACGATCGCCAACGACTAAACTCGATAAGGTACGACGTAAATTACAACGGAAAATCTCACCTTGAGCATTTTCAACATCCGCGTGAACCGAATAGCGTGTGACAACAATGCCATCTTGCGATTCGCCCAACATATCATCTTGCCATTCAATTTCTTTCTTTTCACGACGTTGATGACGATGCAATGCTTTTTCATTATTAGATTGAATACGGCGTTTTTGATTTTGCGTTAATTTACGTTTGCTCAATGGTTTATCCTTCAAAAGTGCGGTCGTTTTTTACAAGATTTTCCGCTAAAATGTCGAAAAATGATTTATATAGGATACCATTATGCAATTAGATAAACAAAATCTCATTTGGATCGACCTTGAAATGACAGGATTAGATCCTGAAAAAGAACGCATTATTGAAATTGCCACAATCGTGACGGACAAAAACTTAAATATTTTAGCGGAAGGCCCTGTGCTTGCCGTGCATCAATCTGATGAACTATTAAGTAAGATGAGTGAGTGGTGTATCAAAACGCATACTGAAAACGGCTTGGTTGAACGAGTAAAAAGTAGCAAATTAACAGAACGTGCCGCAGAATTACAAACTATCGACTTTTTAAAAAAATGGGTGCCTAAAGGCGCATCACCAATCTGTGGTAATAGCGTGTCGCAAGATAAACGCTTTTTATTCAAATATATGCCAGAGTTAGCCGACTATTTCCACTATCGTCATTTAGATGTGAGCACCTTAAAAGAGCTAGCCAGCCGCTGGAAACCAGAAGTGTTAAAAGGCTTTCAAAAGAAAAATACGCACCTTGCATTAGACGATATTCGTGAGTCTATCGCAGAGCTTGCCTACTATCGTGAACATTTTATCAACTTGAAAGATCAATAAATATTCAAATTGTCGAATATCTCAGCAAGCTCAATTTTTTTCGCATTTTGGGCTTGCACACAATAAATTTTTTCGTATAATACCGCCCTGTCGCTGTTAGTCAGCGCCGATTATGTGAATGCGGGAATAGCTCAGTTGGTAGAGCACAACCTTGCCAAGGTTGGGGTCGCGAGTTCGAGCCTCGTTTCCCGCTCCAATCACACATAATCTCAATAGCACCTTCAATGCGGGAATAGCTCAGTTGGTAGAGCACAACCTTGCCAAGGTTGGGGTCGCGAGTTCGAGCCTCGTTTCCCGCTCCAAATTTTCTTTTATATTCATCTTAATTAAAAATTATCAATTTATTGTATTATTCAATGAATAAACTTGTGCTATCTACTATATAATCCCATAAAAGTGCGGTACAATTTTCGACTATTTTAACTGTTCTCTTTAAGCATAAAATTGGTAAACGAATGACTGACTTATCTCACTATACACAATATATTCCCGATGAAACTGCAATGTGTGCTTTTGGTGCAGATTTAGTAAACGCTATCTGTAAACTCCCTTCTTCTGATGCAATCACTTTTTATCTCAATGGGGATTTGGGGGCTGGGAAAACGACATTAAGTCGTGGCATTATTCAGGCGTTAGGTCATCAAGGGAATGTGAAAAGCCCAACTTATACTCTCGTTGAAGAATATCACTTACCACAAAAAACAATTTATCACTTTGATTTATACCGTTTAAGCGATCCTGAAGAACTTGAATTTATGGGCATTCGTGACTATTTCAATCAGAATTGTCTATGTTTGATCGAGTGGTCTGAAAAAGGCGAGGGCTTGCTTGCGGAACCTGATATTATTATCAATATTGCCTATGCGGACAACGCACGCAATATCTCACTTATCGCACAAAGCGCACAAGGCGAACAGATTATCAATAACATTACAGCAACACAGACTTCAAGATACTTTGTAATACGATGAAAAAGCCTAATTTTATTTCTCTTTGTTTTGCATTTTTACTTTGCTTCGTCAATTTTGCTTCTGCCAATACGGTTTGGACGATCGCTATTGACCCTGGTCACGGTGGTACAGACCCTGGCGCCGTCAGTCGCAATCTCAAAATGTATGAAAAAAATGTCACCCTTTCCATTGCAAGAGAATTAAAACTGCTATTAGACAAAGATCCTAACTTCAAGGGCGTGTTAACGCGTAAAGGCGATTACTTTATTTCTGTGCCAAAGCGTTCAGAAATTGCACGTAAACAAAAAGCCAACTTTTTAGTGTCAATTCACGCAGACTCAAACTTATCCGCCACTTTACGTGGTGCATCCGTTTGGGTGTTATCAAATCGTCGTGCCAACAGTGAAATGGGGCAATGGCTAGAAGATCACGAAAAGCGATCCGAATTACTAGGCGGTGCGGGCACAGTATTGTCCACACACAATGACAAATACTTAGACCAAACCGTATTAGATCTTCAATTCGGGCACAGCCAGCGTGTTGGCTATGAGTTAGGTTCTATCGTGTTAAAACATTTCGCAAAAATCACAACACTTAACCGTAGCACACCACAACACGCTAGCTTAGGCGTATTACGTTCGCCTGATATTCCTTCCATTTTGGTAGAAACTGGCTTTCTTTCCAATCCAGAAGAAGAGAAAAAACTCAGTACAATCGCTTATCGCAAAAAAGTGGCGTATATGATTTATGAGAGTTTAGTGGAATATCGCCGTAAAAATGCGCCACAACCTGTTAAAAATACATCAAAAGAGAAGGAAGTTACACATCAAGATAAACCAACTGCTCAAGACAGTGGCATTCGCCATAAAGTGAAATCAGGCGAAACACTCAATGGTGTTGCGAAAAAATATGGTGTGAAAGCAAGTGATATTCTGCATTTGAACAAATTAAAACGTCGCGAGCTTTGGATTGGTGAAACCTTAAAAATCCCAGGTGAAGCTAAAACCGAAAAGACTACGGATAAAGCTGAAAAAAATACATCAAAAACAGAACAATCAACCAAAACACAAACGGATAAAACAAAAGAAAGTAAAAGCAATAATAAAAAGAACGATAAAGCGAGCGAGAAGAAAACCGATATTCCAAAATATCATCGTGTAAAAGCGGGACAAACACTCTATTCGATCGCAAGAGATTATCAAATTCCGCCAGCAAAATTATTAGCGTTAAATCCAAAATTAAAAAATGGGAAAGTCCTCACAGGACAAAATATTAAATTGAGAGAATAACAATCTATGCCAATTCAAGTCTTGCCACCACAACTTGCAAACCAAATTGCCGCAGGCGAGGTAGTTGAACGCCCAGCATCCGTGGTTAAAGAACTGGTTGAAAACAGCCTTGATGCAGGTGCAACGCGCATTCAAATTGATATTGAGCAAGGGGGAAGTGGTTTAATTCGTATTCGTGATAATGGGATTGGTATTCCAAAATCAGAATTGAGTTTAGCATTAGCTCGCCACGCCACCAGCAAAATCACCTGCTTAGATGATTTAGATTGTATTTTGAGTTTAGGTTTTCGCGGTGAAGCGTTGGCAAGTATTAGTTCGGTTTCCCGTTTAACACTCACCTCTCGCACCGCCGAGCAAAATGAGGCGTGGCAAGTTTATGCCCAAGGGCGTGATATGGACACTACTATTGTGCCAGCTTCACACCCTGTTGGTACCACAGTTGAAGTGGCTAATCTCTTTTTTAATACCCCCGCCCGCCGTAAATTTTTACGCACCGATAAGACTGAATTTGCGCATATTGATGAAGTGATTCGTCGCATTGCACTTGCCAAAAGCCATATTCAATTTACCTTGACGCATAACGGCAAAATCATTCGCCAATATAAAAGTGCGGTCAATGATGCTCAAAAATTAAAACGTGTCGCCGCCATTTGTGGTGAAGATTTTGTGCAAAATGCGCTACAAATTGACTGGAAGCACGACGATTTACATTTATCTGGTTGGGTGGCATTGCCACAGTTTTCTCGCTCACAAAATGATTTAAGTTATTGCTATATTAACGGTCGAATGGTGCGTGATAAAGTGATTAACCACGCTATTCGCCAAGCCTACGCAGAGCATCTACATAGCGATCAATACCCAGCCTTCGTATTGTTTTTGGATTTGGATCCAAACGATGTGGATGTGAACGTCCACCCAACCAAACACGAAGTACGTTTCCACCAGCAACGTTTGATCCACGATTTTATTTGTCAGGGCATTAGCAATGCGTTAGCTTCTGAACAGGCTAATCTCGATTTCCACGACACAAACCATATTCAAGAACCAATACCAAGTTGGCAAGTCGCGAGTTCGGTTAAACCTAATCGTGCATCTGCGGGGCAAAATGTGTTCGCACCCTCAAGCAGTGACAGTTACAAAAATAATACATCATCAAAATTGACAGAAAATCGACCGCACTTTGCGAATCAATGGCACGCTGATCAGCCGACAAAACAAGAGCGCCAAGTTTATAGTGAATTATTGCGTACAGAAAAAACTGAAAAGCTAGCTTATACTTACTCAGTCCCATCGTATGCCAAAACAGAGAGCGAAAAATCGAGTTTAGTTTTGACCAACCAAACCGCAGTTTCCAATGTAACAGCAAGCAACACAACGGCACAAATATCACCAATTTTATTTAATCAAAATAGCTTTTTACGTGCATTAGCATTGGTTGAAAACAAAGCGTTATTATTGCAACAACAGCAACAATTCTATTTGTTATCAGTTCAAAAATTACAACACTTAAATATTGAACTCACATTACAACAGCAACCTGTATTACAGCAACCGTTATTAATTCCCGTTATTTTTCGCTTAAATGACGAACAGTTTGCGAGTTGGAAACAACAACAGGATTTCTTCACCCAAACGGGATTTGAGTTTGTTGAAAATGCACAACAAAAACGCCTTACACTCAACAAAGTGCCTAGCTGTTTACGTCATCAAAACTTACAACAATGTGTGCTTTCGCTACTTACAGCGCCAAGTGAAGAATTTTCTCATTTTTTAACCGCACTTTGTCAGTCACTTCATCTACCTGAAATCAATATTTTTGCCGATGCAGTAACGTTGCTCACTTCAACTGAACAACGATTAAGCTCAAAACAAGCAGAACGCTTGCAATCGCTATTAATGCCTATTGATTGGCAGCATTATTTAGCTCAAATATAAGAGAATTTTATGTCAAAAAAACCATTGGCTATTTTTTTAATGGGGCCTACTGCCTCTGGAAAAACAGATTTAGCAATTCAATTACGCCAAGAACTTCCCGTGGAAGTGATTAGCGTCGATTCCGCTTTGATTTACAAAGGAATGGATATTGGCACAGCAAAGCCAAGTGCTGAAGAACTGGCGTTAGCACCCCATCGTTTAATTGATATTTGTGATCCAGCTGAAAGCTACTCTGCGGCTAACTTCCGCACCGACGCACTGCGTGAAATGCAAGACATCACCGCACAAGGCAAAATTCCTCTGCTTGTGGGTGGCACAATGCTTTATTACAAAGCCTTACTTGAAGGGCTTTCTCCCTTACCCTCTGCCGATGAAAAAGTGCGGTCAGAAATTGAAGAAAAAGCGGTAAAACTAGGCTGGGCAGCATTACATCAAGAATTAGCCACAATTGACCCCGTTTCAGCACAGCGAATCAATCCAAATGATTCGCAACGAATTAACCGCGCATTAGAGGTATTTTATTTAACTGGCAAGTCATTAACCGAGCTGACCGAACAAAAAGGCGAAAGCTTACCTTATGACATTCTTCAGTTCGCAATCGCTCCAAAAGATCGCTCCGTCTTACACGATCGCATTGCTTTGCGCTTCCATAAAATGATCGAATTAGGCTTTCAACAAGAAGTTGAAAAGTTATATCAACGCCCTGATCTTCACCCAGATTTACCCTCCATTCGCTGTGTAGGCTATCGTCAAATGTGGGAATATTTACGTGGAGATTATGATCACGAAGAAATGATTTTTCGAGGAATTTGCGCAACAAGACAGCTTGCCAAGCGCCAAATTACGTGGTTACGAGGTTGGAAATATCCAATTGAATGGTTAGACAGCTTAGCCCCTGAAAATGCAAAACAAAAAGTCCTTGTTGCGGTAAAAGAACGAGAAAATTCACAACCTTAAAAATAATTTGACTTGGCTAATGACATTAAATTAATTTATTGTTATATTGTCGATTGGAGGAAATACAGAGTTTCTGTATTGAATTTATTTGTATTCGTTTTTATTTAGAAGAAGGAACAAAAAAATGGCAAAAGGACAATCTTTACAAGATCCTTATTTAAACGCATTACGTCGTGAACGCATTCCTGTATCAATTTATTTAGTGAACGGTATTAAATTACAAGGTCAAATTGAGTCGTTCGATCAGTTCGTAATTTTACTGAAAAACACAGTAAACCAAATGGTATATAAACACGCTATTTCAACAGTTGTTCCAGCGCGTTCTGTGTCTCACCATAATAACAATTCAAACCAACACCACAGCCAGCAAGAGCAACAAGCTGACGTGAAAGAACAAGCTGAATAATTGCAGTTGAATGAATGTTAAATAACGCAATTCCAAGTGCGGTGGATTTTGATGAAGAATCCACCGCACTTTTATCTGAAACTTCATCTTCCCCTGATTCAACATCTGCTGATAAAGCCATTATCGTCCATTGTTTCCTTTCACAAAATCGGAATGACGATGATCTGGCAGAATTCAAATTGCTTGCAGAATCCGCTCAAGTTGAAATTATCTCTATCATCACCACTTCACGTGCCACGCCACAAGCAAAATATTTTGTTGGGCAAGGTAAAGCAGATGAAATTGCCGAGGCTGTTAAACTGCACGATGCCAATGTGGTGCTTGTGAATCATAGTTTAAGCCCTGCGCAAACAAGGAACTTAGAAAGCCTTTGCCAATGTCGTGTTGTTGACAGAACGGGCGTGATTTTGGATATTTTTGCTCAACGTGCTCGTTCTCACGAGGGTAAATTGCAAGTTGAGCTAGCCCAATTAAAGCATTTATCGACACGTTTAGTCCGCCGAAAAACAGGTTTAGACCAACAAAAAGGCGCTGTGGGCTTACGTGGTCCGGGTGAAACTCAATTAGAAACAGATCGTCGCTTAATTAAAGTACGTATCGCACAGTTACAAAATCGTTTAGCAAAAGTTGAAAAACAACGTAATCAAAACCGCCAAACTCGCCAAAAAGCCGATATTCCAACGACTTCATTAGTGGGCTATACCAATGCGGGCAAATCCACACTATTCAATGCAATCACGCAAGCAAATGTTTATGCCGCGGATCAACTCTTTGCAACCCTTGATCCAACGCTACGTCGTTTGCAATTACAAGATGTAGGCACCACAATTTTAGCCGATACCGTTGGCTTTATTCGTCATTTACCTCACGACTTAGTTTCTGCATTCAAATCAACATTACAAGAAACCACTGAGGCATCTTTACTGCTACACGTCATTGATTGTGCAGCTCCACGTAAATTAGAAAATATTGCCGCTGTTGATGAAGTCTTAACCGAAATCAAAGCAAATGAAATTCCGACTTTGTTGGTTTATAACAAAATCGATCAATTAGAAGACGTTGAGCCACATATTGAATATGACGAAGAAAATAAACCAAGTGCGGTCTATATTTCAGCACATTCTGGCAAAGGAATTGATCTTTTGCTTGATGCAATTCGTCAACGTTTAAAAAATGAGATTCTCAGTTTATCGCTCACACTCCCCTCTTATGCCGGTAAACTCCGCCATCATTTATACAAACTAGATTGTATTCGTCAGGAAGATATCAGCGAACAAGGCGAGTTTTTATTACAAATTCAAATTGATAAAGTGGAATGGTTAAAATTGGTCAAACAATTTCCAGAACTGGCCTCAATAAATTAACAAAAAAGGCAACTTTATACCGTTGCCTTTCTTTTCGCTTTTTATTTACTGATACCGTATTGACGCAATTTATTTGCAATCGCAGTATGCGAAACACCTAAACGCGCAGCCAATTTTCTTGTGCTTGGGTATTGCTCGTAAAATTTTCGTAACACTGCGGATTCAAATTTCTGCATAATTTCTTCGAGCGTTTCATCACCAAATTGCTCTAATGTCATTGGCATATTTTCTTGCGTATTCAAATTTAATCCAGCAATCGTAAGCTGGTTATTTTCGGCCAATGAGCAAGCACGATACAGCGCATTATAAAGCTCTCGCACATTCCCTTTCCACAAGTGATCTTGCAAATATTGAAGGAACTGTGTATCAAAGTGCGGTTGAGAAATGCCTAATTCTTTGCTGATTTGCTGAACAAAAATCTGAACTAAATCAGGCAAGTCTTCTTTACGCTCACGTAAAGGGGGAATGTTCAGGGTTAATACATTCAAGCGATGAAATAAATCGCTACGCATTTTGCCTTCGTCTACATAATGCTGCAACGGTACTTGCGAGGTGCAGATCACACGTACATCAGCATAATGCTCTTGCTCTTCACCTACGCGACGAAATGTACCATCATTAAGAAAACGCAATAATTTGGCTTGTAATTCTAGAGATAGCTCAGCAACGCTGTCTAATAGTACAGTACCACCATTGGCATATTCAAAAAAACCGAGAGATTCGTTTTCCGAACCACCACGACCAAACATTTCACTTTCTGCATCTTGATGTGGCAATCCAGCACAATTGACTGCGATAAACTTGTTTGATCCACGTGGACTTTGTAGATGGCAAGCCTTGGCAATCAGATCTTTACCCGTTCCGGTTTCACCTTGGATTAATAATGGTGCATCACTGATTGCAAATTTCAGCGCTCGTTCTATCACGCTTTTCATCTTTGGGCTTTTGGCAACGATGTGCGCAAAATGCTCACTATTACTTTCGTTTAGGGACATAAACTTTCCTCAAGTCACCATTCTTATCATTATGATAGCATTAAACTTGTAAAGAATGAATAAAGTGTGGAAAGTTTAATTTACATTTACACTGTTTGCTTTTCTTTTGTCTTATTTGTACGAAAAATAGTTTCTTTTACTGTACTTAATAATTCTTGCTGAATGTGTTGTAAACGTGGTCTTTCTTTTTGTGTAAAGGCTAGTGGACGGCAAAACGCCATCGCTTTAATCCCGAGTCTTGCTGTTAATAACCCCACACCAATACCTTGAGCAGCACGGCTAGATAATTTTGCTGTGATATCTTGTGATAGCCAATCCAGTCCTACGTCTTGTACAACTTCTGTTGCACCAGCAAAAGCCAGATTAAGCAAGACCATTTTCAATAGGCGAATACGGCTCCAATAACCTAATTCAATGCCATAAATTTGGGCGATACGATTTACCAAGCGAATATTTCTCCAAGAAAGTAAAAACATATCAACAATCGCTAACGGGCTAACCGCCACAATCATCGCAGATTCCACCGCACTTTTGCTGATTAATCTTTTGACTTGTTTATCAATCGGGCTAAGTACCGTTTGACTAAAGAGCTGTGTCACTTCTTGAGCAGAATACCCTTCGCCAATTTGTTTCTTCCATTGGGTTAGTTTCGGATCGGAGTCTGGTAATTGCAACATATTCGCCATTTCTAAACACAATTGTTTAGCTTGTTCCGACTTCTCAGCTGACAAACTATTGTCAAAACTGACCGCACTTTCCAGCAAAAGCTGTTCGCCTTTTTGTTGTAACTTCGTGCGGCGTTTTAATTTTGCTAAACGAAACCACTCTTTGCCAATCGCTGATACACCCAATAGCACCGCAAAGCACGCCACTAATGAAAACGAAAAATAGATCCATTGATTTTGTTGCCAAGCATCAATCAGCCATTGCACAGATTGTGCAATGGTGGCAACCATAAATAAAAGTGCGGTCAAAATAAATCCAGTTTTCCACCAACGTGATTTCGGCATCACTGATTGCTCAAATTTTTCATCTAACAATTCGCCTTCCACTAATTGAGGTTCAATTTGTTCAATCTCAATGTCAAGATTTGGCTCAACAAACTCACGTTTAGGCTGAAAATCCGTAAACTCTTTTTCTTCATTTTCTTGTGAAAAAACACGTTTATCATTCATTTTCATTCACTCCGCTAAAACTTATCGCCTAATAAAAATTGCAATACTGCATCCATTCTAAGATGAGGAATACTCTCCCCGCTTGTCAAAGGTTGTGGTTCAAATTGGTCAAAATCAAACTGCTGTTTTTGCCAAAAATCTGCTGGCGGTAATCGGCTCGGCACAGTCCCTGGATAAATGGTCACTTTTTGCTTATCACGTGAACGCACACCTTGCAATGCTCTGAAACTTTGTCCATTTTGATTGACTACGACTTGTTGTGTCGCACGAATTGCAGCAATTGCGGTATATTCCGTTTCAATGCCTTCATATTCCACATAACGACCACCTTCCTGCACTAATTGGCGCATTAAACTCACCAAGTTAGGCAATTGATCACTGGTAATGTGATCCGCTTTTGTCGCAATAAACATCAATTTATCAATTTGCGGGGAAAACAAACGGTGCAATAAATTACGCTTACCATAATGGAAGTTTTTAAAAAGCTGTTGTAGCCCTTCTTGCATATCCAAAAACGCTTGCTGACTATGATTTAGAGGAGTTAAACAATCCGCTAAAATCACTTGGCGATCAAAGGTCGAAAAATAATCTTTATAGAAACTCTTCACAACATTCTGACGATAATATTCATAACGTTGATTTAACAATGAAAAATAACTATTTGATTGTCTTCCATTTTTCAGAGTACGCCATTGTTCTTCTGTCAAATGCATCAATGGGAAGAATTGTAATGCTGGCGCGCCTTCCAAGTCCCCTGGTAATACAAATCGTCCCGGTTGAATAAAATGCAAACCTTTCTGTTTACATTCCAAAAGATAATTAGTGTAGTCTTGCGACAGTTGCGCCAAAATATCTTCATCGGCGGCCGTACTAAGATCCAAACTTTTTACTTTCTCTAGCCAAGCCGAAGATAAACTCGCTCGTTGCCCTTGATTTAAACGAGATAACTCTTGCGACCATTCTTGAAAATTAAGATCCAACAACGGCAAATCCAATAACCATTCACCCGGGTAATCAAAAATATCCAGATATAATGTGCCCGTGTCTTTCAAATAACGCATTAAACCGTCTTGACGTTGATAGCGAATAGCCAGACGAGTTTCACTGACACCACGAGTTGATTGTGGCCAAGTGGGTGGCTGTTGGGTTAATGCTTTTAGGTTATTTTCATAGTCGAAACGTGGAATACTCAGGTTTAGCTGTGGCATTCGTTTTACTGCAATAATAGACTGGTTGCGTGCAGCTTCAAATAGAGGCAAGTGAGCATTATCCACACGGTTGATGTGTAATAATTGATTAATCAAACTGGTAATAAATGCGGTTTTCCCGCTACGGCTTAAGCCTGTAACTGCAATACGTAAAGAGCGGTCTAAACCACGATTAATTATTTCATTTACTTCTTTTTGTAGGTAATTAAACATATTAAATTTCTTTCATCCAGTGAAGTTCACTATTATTCAGGATACCGTAACAATCTGAATTTTTTCTTAATCCTTATGCAATTGCGGTGGCTGAATGCCAAAAAGGATAGCTTATCCAAGCAATATATTTTACAATCTTGAGTTAATTTATCACAAATACCCTATTTATGTTGATTAGAAAAATTATCCTTGCTAGTTTTCTGTTTTTACTCGCACATTCTGTAGTAGCCGCCCCTAAAATTCCAAATGAGCTAACACAGAATGGCTTGATTTATTGTACGCACGCAACAGGGTTTTCTTTTAATCCACAAACTGCCGATGCTGGCACCAGCATGAATGTCATCACCGAGCAGATTTATAATAAATTATTTGAAATCAAAAATAACAGTGCTTCTGTTACACCCGTTTTAGCAAAATCTTATAACATTTCGGAAGACGGAAAAGTCATTACGATTCATTTACGTAAAGGCATTCAGTTTCACCATACGTCTTGGTTTACTCCTTCACGCCACTTTAATGCAGATGATGTGGTATTTTCATTAAACCGTGTTTTGGGCTATAACGCCTATTTACCAAACTTAGATGCGCACGTTGTTAATTATGACAACCCACAATATAAAATTTTCCACGAAGAAGCGAAAAAAATCCGTTTTCCTTATTTTGAAAGCATCAAGCTCAACCAAAAAATCAAATCAGTTAAAGCAATAAATCCTTATTTGGTTGAAATCACTTTGTTTGAGCCAGATTCATCAATTTTGTCTCATTTAGCCAGTCAATATGCGATCATTTTTTCACAAGAATATGCATTGCAACTTAATGCGGATGATAATTTAGTTCAGTTAGACCTTTTACCTGTTGGTACAGGACCATATAAAGTTAAAAATTATTTCCGTAACCAATATGTTCGCCTAGAGCGTAATGAAAATTATTGGAAAGCTTCACCTAAAGTTAAAAATATCATTATTGATCTTTCCACGGATCGCACTGGGCGTTTAGTTAAATTTCTCAACAATGAATGTCAAATTACGTCACACCCTGATGTCAGCCAATTGGGACTATTGAAAGAAAATAACGAACGTTTTTATATGCAATCCACTGATGGAATGAACTTATCTTATCTTGCATTCAATTTTCAAAAACCAATGATGCAAGACATCAAGATTCGTCGTGCCATTTCACAAGCTATTGATCGTCAACGTATTGTTAGAACGATCTACCATAATACGGCAACAGTCGCGAATAATATCATTCCAAATATTTCTTGGGCTTCGCGTGTCAATACACCTGACTTTGCTTATGACTACAACCCAGAGCAAGCAAGAGCGGTGTTACAAGATAAAAAACTGACGCTCAATATGTGGGTACTGAATGAGGAACAAGTTTATAACCCGTCACCATTAAAAACGGCAGCACTCATCAAAGACGATTTAGCAAAAGTGGGAGTAGAAGTCAGCATTAATTCTGTTACTCGCACTTATTTAATCGAACAATTAACGAATAACACTGAGGACTATGATATTATTCTTACTGGCTGGTTAGCAGGAAACTTAGATCCTGACAGTTTTATGCGCCCGATTTTAAGCTGTGGTTCAGTCAATGAAATTACTAATCTATCAAATTGGTGTGAGCCAACATTCGATCAGCTAATGAATAGTGCCTTAAGCAGTGATTTTTTACGTTTAAGAGCAAACGAATACCATCTGGCACAAGAGCTGATTTTAGACCAGCTTCCAATTGTTCCAATAGCAAATGCAAAACGAATGCTAATTGTGAATGCCAAAGTAAAAGGTGTCGATATGAACCCTTTTGGTAGCATTAATTTTGAAACTCTATCCTTAAAAGAAGGAGGTAAATAATGCTATTTGCTTTCTTCCGTCACTTAGGTTTTTTACTACTGACTTTACTTATTCTGTCTGGCGTAAGTTACAGTATTCTAATTCAAGATCCACTTAATGGAGTGCTTGCCACGCCAAGTATTTATCACGGTTATGTACAGTATGTTTATAACCTTTTACAAGGAGATTTCGGCATTACTTATAATGGTGGCGATCCCTTAAATGATATTATCCTGACAGTATTACCGCCTACCTTAGAGCTCTGTTTTACAGCAATCTTACTTGCAGTTATTTTTGGTATTCCACTTGGTTTATTTGGTGCTATTAATCGAGATAATGCCATTGGGCTAAGTATTCGTGGAATATCCGCATTAGGGCTATCAATTCCCGTATTTTGGATTGCACCACTACTGTTATATTTTTCAGCAATTGAAGGTTGGGAAATTTCAGCGATCGGCCAACACAATTTACTTTATGAAATTAAACCAATTACGGGCTTTGCTATTATCGATGTGTGGTTTATTGAAGAACATTATCGAACAAAAGTGGTACAAAATGTTTTACAACATTTAGTCTTGCCAACTCTCGTGCTTACCATCCTGCCAACAATGGAAATTACGCGTATTATTCAGCAACGTGCAGAATATGTTTTCTCACAAAATTATGTAAAAACGGCAAGTACCCGAGGTAAATCACAAATTCAGATTTTACATCATTATGTGTTACGTAATACATTACCATTATTAGTGCCACAAACGACTCAATTATTTACGCTAGTGTTAACACAATGTATGTTAGTTGAAAGCACATTAGGTTGGCCAGGCATTGGGCGTTGGCTGATCGAAGCAGTGACCTATCAAGATTATAATAGTATTTCGATTGGGGTGGTGGTTATTGGGCTTTGTATCATTATCGTCAATGTACTCTCCGAGAGTTTATCATTTGTTTTAGATCCGTTTAATAAGAAGGGTTGGTATGCAAGATAGAGAACCAGAAGACTTTCGTGAAACAGAAGGGCTAAAACAAATTTGGCATTATTTTACTCAAGATAAAATCGCATTATTTAGTTTTTATTTATTTATTGCATTTATTTTGACCGCACTTTTTAGCCAATGGATCGCACCCTACCCAAGCGATATGCAATTTATTGGTAAGGAATTAACTCCACCTTCTTGGACCAATGAAGGGCAAATATCCTTTTTCTTTGGCACAGATGATATTGGGCGCGATGTATTTAGCCGAATTATTATTGGCTCCAGTTATACTATTGGTGCATCCCTTGTGGTTCTCTTTTTCACCGTGCTTATCGGCAGTGTGTTAGGACTTTGGACGGGTGTTTCTCGCAGCGTAAAATCCAAAATTTTAAGCCACTTTTTGGATACATTCTTATCCATACCGAGCTTATTAATTGCGATTATTATTGCCACCCTAATGCAACCGAGCTTGATTAATGCCATTTTAGCAACAACTCTGGCATTAGTGCCTTATTTCATCCACGAAATGTATAAAATCACACAGAAAGAACTGAAAAAAGAATACGTTTTAATGTTGAAACTAGATGGCGTATCAAATTGGGTGCTATTGAAAGAAACTATATTTCCAAATATTTCCGTGCTCTACATTCAAGAAATCGCTAGAGCATTTGCCATTGCGATTTTAGACATTAGTTCATTGAGTTTTATCTCTCTTGGCGCTCAACGCCCTGCACCTGAATGGGGAGCAATGATCAAAGATTCGCTAGAACTCATTTATCTCGCCCCCTGGACAGTCATTTTGCCAGGCATTGCTATCACTATCACCATTCTAGTTGTGTTGATTTTTAGCAAAGGGCTATGCAAAGCAATTGAAAAGCATTATGAATAGGTGAAAATATGGCTTTATTGGATATTCGTAATCTTTCAATTGAAATTAATACACCAAGCGGGCGTATTAAAATTGTTGATAATGTTAACTTAACGCTAAACGAAGGCGAAATTTGTGGGCTTGTGGGCGAGTCAGGCTCTGGAAAAAGTTTAATTGCCAAAGTTATTTGCAACGTTTTTAAAGATTCTTGGATTATTACAGCTGACCGTTTCCGTTTTGATAACGTCGAATTATTAAAATTGAGCCCATCACAACGCCGTAAATTACTTGGACGAGGAATATCAATGATTTTCCAAGATCCATTGACTTGTCTTGACCCAAGTAAAAAAGTGGGAAAACAGATTATTCAAAATATTCCCTCTTGGATATTCAAAGGCCACTGGTGGCAATGGTTTGGCTGGAAAAAGCGCCGTGCTATTGAATTATTGCATAAAGTGGGAATTAAAGAGCATAAAGATATTATGCAAAGTTATCCGAATGAGCTTACCGAAGGCGAAGGGCAAAAAGTAATGATCGCAATTGCTGTGGCTAATCAACCACGTCTTTTAGTAGCAGATGAGCCTACAAACTCAGTAGAATCGATTACCAAAATGCAAATTTTCCGCTTGCTTTCAAGTATGAATCAGAACTTGGGTACTTCAATCTTGATTACCAGTAATGACATTAACAGTATTAGTGAATGGTGTGATTCTTTTTCTGTGCTTTATTGTGGTCAAAATGCAGAATCTGGCCCCAAAGAAAGTATTTTAGAAACGCCACACCACCCTTATACGCAAGCACTGCTACATTCAATACCAGACTTTAGCCAACCTTTACCACTTAAAAGTCGTTTGAATACATTAAAAGGCACAGTCCCAGTATTAGAGCAAATGCCAATCGGATGCCGTCTTGGTCCTCGTTGCCCCTTTGCACAGAAAAAATGTATTGTGAAACCAAGTCGCTATCGTATTAAGCAACACGAGTTTTCTTGCCATTACCCTCTGAATTTAAGAGAAAAGAACTTTAAAGAAAAAACAGATACAGCACCACTCACATTACAAAATAAATCAGAGTAAAGGAACCTTATATGACATTATTACAAGTGAAAGATCTCTCGAAATCCTTTACAGACAAAATTAGTTTTTTTGGTGCTCAACAATTTAAAGCCGTCCATACTATAAGTTTTTCACTTGAACCCAAAAAAACACTCGCCATTATTGGGAAAAACGGTTCTGGCAAATCAACACTGGCAAAAATGATTGTAGGCATTATTCCTCCTACTTCTGGGGAAATTTTATTTCAGGGAAAAGCCTTAGAATTTGGCGATTATCACTATCGTGCCCAGCATATAAGAATGGTTTTCCAAGATCCGAATAGCGCATTTAACCCTGGCTTAAATGTTGGTCAGATCTTAGATGCACCTCTACGATTAGTGACACATTTAGATATCCACGAGCGTAATAAAATAATATTTGAAACCTTAAAACTTGTCGGCTTCTATCCTGATCACGCAAATATTAAAATTAATACAATGTCTGCAAGCCAAAAACAACGTGTTGCTTTGGCCCGTGCTTTAATTTTGAAACCTGAAATCATTATTGCTGATGATGCTTTAAGTGCGCTAGATGCTACTGTTAAAACCCAACTAACTAACCTAATGCTTGAATTACAAGAAAAATTGGGCATTTCCTATATCTATGTAGGGCAACACTTAGGAATCATAAAACACATTGCAGATAATGCTTTGGTAATGGATGAGGGGGCAATGATTGAATACGGAACAACCAAGAGCCTATTTACTCAGCCCAAAACAGAAGTCACTAAACGTTTAGTCGAAAGCCACTTCGGACGTCTATTAAAAGAGGACTCTTGGTCTATTGCAGAAGGTTAAACCTATTTTAGGCTTTGAATCCGATTGACGATAAACAGAACAACCGACTTTGGCATAAAATAACTTAAATACACAAGTAGCTTATTCAAAAGCCCAGGAATAATTAATGGCTTCCCTAGATGCTTGACAGCATATTGCGCAACCGTTTCTGCTCGTTGGAATTTCAAATTTGCAAATAAATTTGCATTATTTTCTTTTGTGGCTGTTTTTACAAAATTAGTCAGCGTTGGTCCTGGTGCTAAAATAGAAACTTTGATATTAGTCTTTCTTAACTCGTATCGTAGCCCATCACTAAGTGATGTCACAAATGCTTTCGTAGCATAATAAACCGACATCAGAGGCCCAGCTGGCATTTCTCCAGCAACCGAAGAAACATTCAGAATATATCCACTATTCTGCTTGACCATATCTTGTAAATAATATTTTGTTAGGATCATCAACGTTTGCACGTTTAAATTAACCATTGAGATTTCTGTTTCTAAATCCGTAGAATGAAAATCACCTAACAAACCAACACCTGCATTATTAATCAATGTATGAATAAAATAATTTTTTGCTTGTGTCATTTGATAAAGTTTATGTGCATTGTCAAGAATAGACAGATCAAGGCTAATAAGCTCTATATTTTGATGTTTTTGCTGCAAAGCTAACAATGAATCTAAATTACGCGCTACAAGAATCAAACTTTTCCCTTGTTGTGCATAACTTTTAGCAAGCTCATAACCTATTCCTGAGCTTGCACCAGTGATTAAAATATATTTCGTTTTCATTTATTTATATCCAATTTCAACAATTTCAGTTATTCTACATAAAATATGTAACATAGAATAATCCTTTGACGAGTAAAACTATAAAAACTTTCAATAAAAGACCGCACTTCAACGTAAAGTGCGGTCTTTTTTTCTCTCTTTATCATCCATCATCAGTAACAAAGGGGTTATGATGGTTATGATGGTTATGATGGTTATGATGGTTATGATGGTTATGATGGTTATGATGCATTGAGG